>JBJERU010000028.1:0-144235 GCA_051882415.1 Faecalibacterium sp.
GGATTTCTTCCTCATCGCTGATTTGGGAATACGTCCGCGGCAGGCGCGGACGAAACAGCGCAACGGAAGCCTCAAACGCAGGGTAGAGCTGTCAGCAGAAGCGTAAAAGATGAAGCAGAGCTTGCGTAACGTTCAAACAGTGAGAGGCTCTACTTTTAGGCACAGTTACACCAGCGCCCCATGGCCCGTATCGCGCGTACAAAGTGCGACGAAGCCTGCCCTATGCGAATAAAAACTTTGGCCTGTGCGTATGCACAGGCCGATTGAAAAGTTTTTTCGGTTCCTTTTTTTCAAAAAAGGAACAAAAAAAGAAAAAAATCATCCATCAACTACAGGAGGACCTGTATGGCAGCACAAACCAACTTTATTGATATTGCCACCATCTGGCTCCACGCAGGCAAAGGCGGCGACGGTGCAGTGAGTTTCCACCGTGAAAAGTTCGTTGCGGCGGGCGGTCCGGACGGCGGCGACGGCGGCAAAGGCGGCGACATCATCTTTGTCGTAGACGACCATCTGACCACGCTGATGGATTTCCGCTACAAGCGCAAATACACGGCGGAGGACGGCGGCAAAGGCGGCTCCCGGCAGTGCCACGGTGCAAACGCCGAAAACCTCATCATCAAAGTTCCCCTGGGCACTGTCATCAAGGACGCCGAGAGCGGCCTTGTCATTGCAGATCTGTCGGATCACACTCCGGTCACGATCGCCAAAGGCGGCCGCGGCGGTTACGGCAACTCTCACTTTGCCACGCCCACCCGCCAGATCCCCAAGTTTGCCAAGCCCGGCATGCCCGGCGAGGACATCCAGGTAACGCTGGAGCTGAAGCTGATCGCAGACGTGGGCCTGATCGGTTTTCCCAACGTGGGCAAGTCCACTTTGATTTCCACCATCAGCGCGGCGCGTCCCAAAATCGCCAACTACCACTTTACCACGCTGGTTCCCACGCTGGGTGTCGTATCGGTGGGCGAAGGCGCAAGCTTTGTCTGCGCCGACATCCCCGGACTGATCGAGGGTGCCAGCGAAGGCATTGGCCTGGGCCACGATTTCCTGCGCCATGTAGAGCGCTGCCGCCTGCTGCTGCATGTGGTGGACGTTTCGGGCAGCGAATGCCGTGAGCCGATCGAGGACTTTGAAAAAATCAACGAAGAACTGGAAAAGTTCAGCCCCGAGCTGGCCAAGCGCCCCCAGATGGTGGTGGGGAACAAATGCGACCTGGCCACCCCGGAACAAATCGAGGCCTTCCGCACCTATGTGGAGAGCAAAGGCCTGACCTTTGTGCCCATCTCTGCGGCCACCATGCAGGGCGTCAAAGCTCTGCCGGGTCTGGTGTTCGAGCATCTCAAGGACATCCCGCCCATCCCGGTGTTTGCGGCCGAGTACAAAAAGCCGGAGGTCAAGGCTGGCGGCCGCACGTTTACGATCCAGCGTATGGAAGCACATGTCTGGTCGGTGGAAGCACCCTGGCTGGAGCGCATTCTGGCGGGCAGCAATGTGGACGACTACGAGAGCCTGCAATATTTCCAGCGTCAGCTGGGCGAAAGCGGCCTGCTGGATGCCCTGGTGGAAAAGGGCGTGCAGGAGAACGATACCATCCTGATCGGCGAGTATCAGTTCGATTATATCTTCTAAAGGGAGGCTGCACCCATGACCGATCCCCGACCCATCGACCCGCGGGAGCTAAGTCCTTTGGCGCTGGCTTTTGTGGGCGACAGCGTGCTGGAACTTCTGGTACGCCAGCGCCTGGTGGCACATCATCGGCTCTCTCCGGGCCGCCTGAACACCGAGAAAGTCAAATACGTTTCGGCGCGGGCGCAGTTCCGGGAAGAACAGCTGCTGGAACCGCTGTTCACCGAGGATGAGCTGGCTGTGTTCAAGCGTGGCCGCAACGCCAGCAAAGCCACTGTATCCAAGCATGCTTCTCCGGAGGAGTACCGCGCTTCCACGGGCTTTGAATGTCTGTTGGGATGGCTGTATCTGCAAGGACAGATGCCCCGCATCCAGGAACTGTTCGAAGTACTGTGGCAGTCCTTTGACCCCAATGCGGCGCAATAAAACAACGCGAAAGCCCGCTGCTTTCCGCACGGGAGATACCGTGCGCGGGAAGCGGCGGGCTTTCTGTTCTGCGCGCGTCAGGCGGTCCGGTCAGACGCGGCAGGGCCGTTTAGCGGCAGTTGCGGGAATTGCTGGAGCTGTTCTTGCTGTTCTTGCCGCCCTCGTCATCGGCACCCTTGGTGTACTGGTTGGGATGCTTGTGCTCGTTGGAGGCAGTGTTGTTGCTGGCGCGGTTCGAACTCTGGTTCTGGGAATTGTTGGAGGACTGGTTGCTGTTTCTGCAATTGTTGGTGCGGTTTTCCATAGCGGATAAACTCCTTTCCGATTTGCCGTGGGGACGGTCTTGTCCTCACAGGGGATAGTTTGGCCGCCCGGCGCGGCAATATACATGGGAGGCATGGGAATGGGAACGGAATATTTTGAGTCGCGGGAGCGGGCTTTGCTGGGCGGGCGATACGCTTTGCTGTACGAAGCCCCCTCTGCGCAGGCGGCGCGGGGCGTGACCGTTTCGGCTCTGCGCACAACGCCGGAACGCTTTGCACAGCTGGCGGATTTTGCGCTGGAACCGTCCCCGTTTTGCCGGGCGGGATTTGCGGTGCCGCAGGCAGAATTCCGCCCCGGGCGGCATCCCTACTACCATGCGGGTGTGTTTTACTCGCAGGAACCTTCGGCTTCTTCAGCGGCTCCGCTGCTGGGGGTTCGGCCTGGCATGCGGGTGCTGGATCTTTGCGCGGCCCCCGGCGGAAAAAGCAGCCAGCTGGCCGCTGCTTTGCAGGGCCGGGGGGTGCTGGTCAGCAACGAATATGTGGCCGCCCGTGCAGAGATCCTGAAAAGCAATCTGGAACGGATGGGTGTGCCCAACGCGGTGATACTCAACGAAACGCCTGCGCGCATTGCGGACGCACTGCCGGAATTTTTTGACCGTATCCTGGTAGACGCGCCCTGTTCTGGCGAGGGGATGTTCCGCAAAGAGCCTGCGGCGCTGGCCCAGCATTGTGAGGGGTTGGTGCATCAATGCGCGGATCTGGGCGCGGAGATCCTGGATCATGCGGCGGCGGCGCTGGCCCCCGGCGGGCAGATGGTCTACTCTACCTGCACGTTTGCGCCCGAAGAGGACGAGGGCCAGGTAGCGGCCTTTCTGGTTCGGCATCCGGAGTTCACTCTGGTAGATGCGCTGGGCAATGTGGACTATTCCTTTGGCAGTCCGGGCGAAGAAAATCGGACCGGCGGCCTGCCGCTGGACGTGAGCAAAGTGCGGCGGATCTGGCCCTGTCAGGGCGGCGAGGGGCATTTCATGGCCCGTCTGGTCAAGGCGGGCACGCCGCGCGCCCTGCCCCCGGCGGGGGCGCACACTGCCGAAGAACAGCTCTGGCTGGCTGCGGCAGGAGAAGCGTCCCGAAAAGGGAAGTCCGGCAAAAAAGCTGCACCTGTGCGGGAGAATGCCCGCAGCGCCCGGCGGGAAAACGCCCGTGCCTGCCGGGATGCCGTACAGGGCCGGAATCTGCACAGCCGCCCTGCCGGAGAAGGAGAGGTTACAGCCGCCCAAAGTTTGGCCGCCTGGCAGGAGTTTGCCGCGGCATATTTTCCTGCGTTGGCGCAGCGTCCCGCAGTGCTCCACGGCGGCAGCGTGCTGCTGCCGGTGCCTTTTCCGCAGACGGGTCTGCATGTGCTGCGGGCGGGCGTTTTTGTGGGCAGCGTGCAGAAAGGCCGTTTTGTGCCGGAACATCATCTGTTCACGGCGTTCGGTGCCCAGTGCGCAAACCGCGAAGATCTGTCTTTGGCCGATCCCCGCTGTGTGGAATACCTTTCCGGCCGGGAGATCGAAGCGTCCGCTGCTGCCGACGGCTGGTGCTGCGTAACAGTGGATGGCTGGCCGCTGGGCGGGGGCAAAGTATCCGGCGGACGGGTGAAAAATCACTATCCCAAGGCGCTGCGTCTGCTGTAAGCTTTCGGTTTTTGACACCATTCAGACGAAAAGGTGCTATGGAAGCCTTGAACGGAAGGAATACTTGTGTTAAAATTATATAGTTAAGTATTGTGTACTGCCACAAGCGGGCGGCCACAGACCGCCTGCCCGCAGGCGGAGTATATTGATAGATCTTAGGAGGCTTTTTTCCATGTCTGGACATAGCAAATGGAACAATATCAAGCGCAAGAAGGAAAAGACCGATGGCGCCCGCGCCAAGGTGTTTACCAAGATCGGCCGCGAGATCAGCGTTGCCGTGCGTATGGGCGGCCCTAACCCGGCATCCAACAGCAAGCTGGCGGATCTGATTTCCAAGGCAAAGCGCATGAGCGTGCCCAACGATAACATTCAGCGCATCATCAAGAAGGCTGAGGGCGGCGACAAGACCGAGTACGAAGCGATCACCTACGAGGGCTATGGTCCCGGCGGCGTGGCTGTTATGGTCGAGACGCTGACCGACAACCGCAACCGTACCGCTGCCGACCTGCGCCACTACTTCGACAAGAACGGCGGCAACCTGGGCGCTATGGGCTGTGTGGGCTTCCTGTTCACCCAGAAGGGTGTTATCGACCTGTCCCTGGAGGACAAGGACGCAGATGAGGCCATGATGGACGCGCTGGATGCAGGTGCTGAGGACTTTGATGCTGGCGAGGATGCCGCTGAGGTCACGACGGATCCCGAAAACTTCTCTGCCGTTACCAAGGCTCTGGAGGACAAGGGCTATGAGCTGCTGAGCGCAGATCTGGCGATGGTGCCCATGACCACCACCCGCCTGACCGATCCCGATCAGCTGAAGCTGATGGGCAAGCTGCTGGATGCTCTGGAGGACAACGACGACGTGCAGAACGTCTGGCACAGCCTGGAGAACGAGGAGGATCTGCCGGAATAAGGCGGAAAACTCCGATTCTCCGATGGATTTTTCTCCGGAGACGGCATAATCGCAACCCTTTTTGCAGAAAAAACGCAATCATAGGATGACATACAGTTGAACTCCTGCTGTGACAAACATGGGAGGTAAAACAGATGGATATCCAGAAAGCGTTGAAAGAGTATCTGATAGAGATTGAGGTTCAGAAGTATACTCCGAGGACGATTCGGAGTTACCGGAATAACCTCAATCTCTTTTTGCGTTTTTGTGAGGAAAAAGCAGATGTGCACGATACCGAGGAACTGACCCTTGGAACAGTTCGTAAATTTACAATGTACATGAATCAGAGGGGAAAGAAAGGGACGTATATCAACGGAGTCCTGAAATGCGTAAAAGTATTTATCCAATATTGCTATCAGGAAGAATACGGAGGATTCAATACCCGCCGGTCGTTCAAATGGTGCAAAGAGGAGAAGCCGATTATTACGACATTCTCCGGTTCAGATGTGAAGAAGCTGTTGGAAAGCTGTCGGGGTAACGATTATCTTTCGGTAAGGAACAGAACAATTCTTACCATGCTCTTCGAGACCGGAATCCGGTGTTTGGAGCTGTGCTCGATTACAGATGAGGATATCCATGAGGATTACATCATCATCAAGGGCAAGAACCATAAACAGCGTGTGGTTCCCATCACACCAATTCTTCGCAAGACAATGGCCAAGTATCAAGTTGCCAGAGATGCAAACTTTGAATTGAGGATGACCGACAAAACCTATTTCCTGTCCTGTCACGGAAAGCGTTTGACCAATAGTGCGGTAGAGCGAATCCTGAAACAATGCGGGGAGGGGATTTGTGGAGTTCGTGTTTCGCCGCATACATGTCGGCATTTCTTTGCCCAGCAGCATGTTAAAATGGGGACAGACTTGTATACGATCAGTCGACTTCTGGGGCATGAAAACATCGGAATCACACAGACGTATCTGAACAGCCTGCAAGATAAAGACGTTGTACAGATGACAAAGAATCGGAGTGTGATTCAGAGCATCTGAAAAGGCATAGTCTTTCAAGAAAACCGGATAACCATCTAAGTCGCAGAAGAACGACTTTGTGGTTATCCGGTTTTTGAATATCTGGAATCGGACTGGAATCGTAAAGTGGAACGGATTGACTGTCAAATTTTACATTTTAGGAGTCGGGAAATCGAATACTCCAAATCAGTATGAAAATGGTTCACCCTACTGGTGCTGTGGGAAATCAAGAGGGTTTGTCTGTTTTATATACCCCCTCTGGGCAAGTGTGCTCGATCAAATCGCCTGGCTGACAATTTAGGATTGTGCAGACAACATCCAATGCAGCCCACGAAATCATTTCTCCATGTCGAAGTTGACTCATGTAGGATTCACCCAGCAATTTTTCTCTGCGAAGTCGGGTAGAGCTATACCCGGCTTTTTTAAGTTCCTCCATAATATTCTTTTTATATTGAAATGGCATCGGATTCCTCCTTTTTCTTTTTATTATACGTCAAATAACACTATAATCAAGTGTTATTTTTCACAAAAAATAAACACTTATTTTTAGTGGTTATGCGAATAGACACCACTTAAAACTAGTGCTATACTATAATTACAGGAGGGGAACACCTCCAAAACCCACAAACAAAAAAGGAGCAAGAAAATGTCTGTCAACGAAATCACATCCAAGATTGAAGAACTGAAAAGTCTGGAAGAACTCATCGACGAAGCAAAAACCGAAGCTGAGGCCCTCCGGGACGAAATCAAACAGGAGATGCTGAAACGCGATACAGAGGAACTCCAAGCAGGCCAGTACATTGTGCGCTGGACTTCCGTTCTTTCCCAGCGCTTTGATACCACGGCATTCAAAAAGGTCATGCAGGACGTTTACAAGGCGTACACCAAGCAAATCAGCAGCCGCCGCTTTACCATTGCATAAGAAAAGCCCCTTGCCTGAACGCCGTCCAAAGCAACAGGCAAGAAGCTGAACCCCCGACAATAAAGCGGGCAAGTCTATTATAGCTTGCCCGCCTCTTGAAATCAAGGAGTATTTTTATGAAAGAGCTGACAAGCTATAACCGCGCGGCAGGCTATCTCAACAAAGTATTTGACCTGCTGAACCAGACCTTTTTTGAAAGTGCACTTTCAAGACCCACCATTACCATCCAATCCACACCCAAAGCCTACGGGCATTTCTCCCTGCGGGATAATACATGGGTATCCAAGAATGGCCCCACCCATGAAATCAACATCGGAGCCGGTACGCTGGCAAGACCGATTGAGGAAGTATGCGCCACCTTGCTGCATGAGATGTGCCACTACTACAATTATGTGAACGGCATCAAGGATTGCAGCCGGGGCGGAACCTACCACAACCAGCGTTTCAAGGAGAGCGCAGAAAGCCACGGTCTGATTGTCCAGCATCACGAGAAATACGGCTGGACGATCACAAGCCCTGCCGAAAGCCTGCTGGATTTTGTTCTGGAAAATGGCCTGACGGATATCCTGATAAACCGCAACGAGCTTTCAGGCTTTCAAATCGGCGGCACAGGTACACACAGCGGAGCACCCGCACCCACGACAATAAGCAAGCCCAGCAGCACCCGAAAATACCGCTGTCCCTGTTGCGGCATGAGCGTTCGCGCAACCAGATGCGTCCATATTGCCTGTATGGACTGCCAGCAGCAAATGATTGAAGTGTAGGTTTCAAAATGGGGGGATTTTCAAAATTTCCTATTAAAAGGTCAAATTTTCCCCCAAACACCGTAGAATTGGCCCCTGCACCGGGCTGATTCTGCGGTGCTTTTGTTGTGCAGGGAAATATCCCCCAAGAGGAAGCAATATGGTTCTTACGGGTAGGGCACAACATCAATGGTTGCTGTCCATATACCGTAACAACGCCATAATAATGGACACTTCCTCATCCGTGTACCCCCGCAAAGAAAGGGTCATTTCTGATTCCATCCCTAAAATGTGGTCAGTGGACACATGGAACAGCCGTGCCATATCTACAACGTACTGCGTTGTAGGAGTTGAAAGCCCCATCTCCCACGCATTTACCGAACTGCGGGTCACATCCAGCTTTTTGGCAAGCTGTGCCTGCGAAAGCCCTGCTTTTTCCCGTAGTTCCTTTATTTTTTCCGAAATCATAGCATCACCGCATATTAGAATACTATATCACAAGTGACAATAAATTATCATTATATGTATAGTTTTGTTGACATATGCAAAAAAATAGCCTATAATAAAGAAAAAAGTGATGGAGGTTTTCCAAATGAAGCGGTCTGCATTATCTGTTGTGCTTATAATCCTCTGTACAATATGCCTTTGTGGATGTTGCATTCAACATGATTGGATAGCTGCTACTTGTACTGCCCCCGAAACCTGCTCTAAATGTGGGAAAACACGTGGCGAAGCAGTAGGGCATTCGTGGACAGAAGCGACCTGTACATCCCCAAAAACCTGTACGGTATGTGGAACTACAGAAGGAAGAAAGCTTACACATGTTTTTGGGCCATGGAGCGATGCGGACGTATTTTATTCGCTTGCTCAAAAAATCAGCACTCGTAAATGCACTCTCTGTGGAACTATGGAAAGCAAAACTGTACCCATCACACGTTTGCACGATGGGTCCAAATTTTTCATATCGCCTGACGACCTGATAATTCGTATGAAAGCAGAACTGCGCTCTATGGAAGGAAGCACCTACGAAGCTCAAGCCGGAACAATCGGAAACAATAACACCTTAGTTGCGGGAATCCGAGATTCTAGTACTACACATGCAGCTTTCGGCTTTGTTGGTTTGGATGGAGAATTTTTAACGTCAAGAGATAAATCAAAGGAGAATAGTTTTCAAAGCATTCTGGGAAGAATTTATGACACAGATGGTTTTGTTCCATCTTTACTTTCTCTGATTCTTTCTTGTGACCCGTCGCTTACATTTAATGAGGCGAAAGAGGTTGCAATAAATCTGCTTTCCAACTCCGAAGTAACAAAGAATGGGATAGAATATCTTTTCTACCAAGAAGATCGATATACATTTGTCGTTGGTGTTACGTTGTCCTGATACTATCTCTCACGTGAGGTTATATAACAAGGCACATCTTTTTGGGGGGATGTGCCTTGTTATTTTCACTTTGAAGAAATAACTAAAAGTACATTCTATAACATCCTGCATGCACGCTCAAACTGTCACGCCTTGACTTTCGCGCCGCCTTTTTGGTATCCTTGAAGTGCACTTTTCAAGTCAACCCCTCAAAAGCCCAAAGAGTGCTAAAACCGGCATATTATTTGACTGTTATTATATTTCTTTCAACAATATGTTTGCATTTTAAGGCATCTTGACAACGATATAGGGTTATGGTATACTGGCGTTCCGACACAATTCACCCCACACAAGGAGGACTGCCTATGACCAAAACCGACTCTAAAACCCCCATCCGACTGTCCAGCGTTATTGACCTCAACGACTTTAAACTGGATCAAGCCAACATCATCATTGCGCCCTGCCATGCAGGAAAGACGTTTGCTGCCCTCAAAAAATTACCCACTCTCGCAAGGAGACCAGAAAATGTCCTGCTGCTGATTGACACCTGTGTAGGAAAAGATGCTCTGCTCAACGAAGATGGAACCACTAGTTTTTCCTGGGACTGGGCGAGAGAAATCAATTCGAGATGCCTTGTGGAGAAACTGCCCGATGGAGAGTATTGGGGTGAGCCGCCCTTTCCAACTGGAATCCGCGTAATGACCTATCACAAGTTGGGCAGTGTGCTCCAGCGCAAGCCGAAACTGCTGGAATCCATGGATGTTCTTATCTGCGACGAAATGCATAACCTGATAAAATATCGCGGAATTGAGAGCGGCAAGCGGAAAGCCGCCATAAAAAACGGAGTTGAGCCAGATGCCCCTGTTTGTGATATCGCCTTGAAAGAGATTGCAAGAGCGTCTGCCGATAAGAACTACCCGTATGTCTTTATCATGACGGCAACGGTCTCCTCTGTTTCTACCGTTTTGGATGAATTGCAGATCCCGACAGAATATTTTGACTTCCGGGGAAAAGTGACCGAGGACAAAACCAAGAACGTTTGCTATTACAGCGACCTTAAAAACCTGCTTTCGTCGTTTACAAGAGACCAGAAGCTGCTGATCTATTGCGGAACCATCAATCAGATGCAGGAATGCGAAAAGCAGCTCAAAAACCAGAATTGGAACGTATGCTGTCTCTGGAGCGTCAATACATCCGATCCTGCTATGAAACCCGAACAACTGCAAGTTCGGGAGCACATTATCAAAACCCGAAAAATCCCGGCGGAACTGGATGCTCTAATCATCAATGCCGCATACGAGACCTCCATCAACATCGAAAACGAAGAATACCAGACCATTATCGTACATAACGGCAACCCTGATACACAGGTTCAAGTTCGTGGCAGATTGAGCCATGACATTGACAACCTCTACCTTTACGACCCCGATCACTCCCATATTTCCCACTACTTCCCGTCGGGCTACTATGACCGCTTCCTGACCCACAAAGAAATCTCTGAAATCGTCCAGACAATGGCACTGACAGATGAAAAGGGACACGCCTTGAAATGGCCCTCCATCCGTGAGATGCTGGAAAAAGACGGAATTGCTGTGAGCAAGGTCAAGAAAAACAACCAGAGAGGTTATATTATTCACAGACAGTACGCTGCGTAATCATATACAGGTACAATTCGCGGGATATCTATAATAAGGATACCCCGTATTTTGTACTTTTTCAAGCAATACCAAAGAGCCTTTCTCTTGTCTGCGACGCTCCCCCGTCGCATATTTGCTCGCTGCGCTCCCAAAAATGCAACAGGCAAATGACGCGAAGCGCTGCTTCGCGCATTTGTGATATTTTGACTCTCTACATGGAACAACTGGGAACAGATGCTAGAGGGGGAGCTTACGGCTCGTTTTCCGATTCCACGAAAGCTGTAAACTGTACAGTTTAGAATGATGTAATGCCCGTATTTTCTCGCCAAAGGGCTTACTTGCAAAGCTGGATAAAATCTGGTATACTTTTTATAGGTAAAATAACTGTGACATACAGCAGGTTTTTTGACAGTAAGATATCCGAATATTTGCTGTAATTTCTGCAAAATAATAAGATAAAAAGTTGTGTTTTTAGCTTGTTTGATGGGCAAGCTGCTGGATGCTCTGGAGGACAACGACGACGTGCAGAACGTCTGGCACAGCCTGGAGAACGAGGAGGATCTGCCGGAATAAGACAGATCTGAGGCAGATTTTTTTGATTTGAGTTCCAAAGCGCCGCTCTCTGGCCCAAAAGCCGGGAACGGCGCTTTTTATGCGTCCATCTGCACGATTCCTTTCAAAAGGCGGGGGACAGTTCAAAGACCAAACCCTGCTCTGGTTTTTCCGGCCCTGTTATGGTACAATAAAATAATTCGGATCTGCAAAAGGAAAATGGGGCGTTTTTGCGCTGAAAGATACTGTTTGAAGGAATACAAACGATGAAAAAACTGATTTCGATGTACAAGCCGTATATGCTGAGGCCGATCCTTTATAAAAGCGTCACCCGTGTATCCATCGTGGCGGTGCTGATGCTGTTGTGGGATCGCTTTGTCAGCGATGGACATTTCACGATGTGGGAAGCTCCCGGCTTTTTGTGCGGCGTGGTGCTGCTGTCCTGGGCGTGGGTCAATTATCTGCGTCTGGACGGGATGAAGATCCACTACTTGATGGAAGATAAGGCCAAGCCGGACAAAAAGCGCTTCCGTCATGCCACCCGCTCCATCGTGGACTATGCGGACGAGCATATCGTCTCGTTTGAAGAGCTGGAACCGGAGCAGCGCATCTATTGCAGCATGCTCTCCAATCTGCTGCTGGGCGGGGCGCTGGTGTTTATTGCGCTGATCGCCGGGGCAGTGTGATGCTGGTATGCCTGCCGCTGGATCTTTGTGCGGCGGAAAAAAGACCCTGCTGCGGGAGGAAAGGTTTCGATGGACGGACAAAAACAGCAAGCCAATAAAAAATATCTCTGTGTGGGCGTGCTGGCCCATGTGGACTCCGGCAAGACGACCCTGTCGGAAGCGATGCTCTACCGTGCGGGAGCTATCCGAAAGCTGGGTCGTGTGGATCACCGGGACGCCTTTCTGGATACCGATGCGTTGGAAAAGGAGCGCGGGATCACGATCTTTTCCAAGCAGGCGCTGTTTGAAGTGGGGAACACAGCCATTGCTTTGCTGGATACTCCCGGCCATGTGGATTTTTCCACCGAAACGGAACGGACGCTGCAGGTATTGGATTATGCGGTGCTGGTCATCAGCGGAACCGATGGTGTGCAGAGCCACACCGAAACGCTTTGGCGGCTGCTGCGCCGGTATCATGTGCCGGTGTTTGTATTCATCAATAAGATGGATCTGCCCGGCCCTGGGCGCCAGGCGCTGCTTACCCAGCTGAACCGGCGTCTGGGCGAAGGCTTTGTGGATTTTGGGGCGGAGCGGTCTGCCCGGGACGAGGCGCTGGCCGTCTGTGACGAGCGGCTGATGGAGCACTATCTGGAAGCAGGGGAGCTGACGGCGCAGCAGATCATCCCGGCGGTGGCCCGGCGGCATGTGTTTCCCTGCTGGTTTGGCGCGGCGCTGCGTCTGGATGGCGTGGATGCCCTGCTGCAAGGACTGGCAGAGTACACCCGCCCGGCTCCGGCACTGGAGTCCTTTGGTGCAAAGGTGTTCAAAATTTCGCAGGATGAGCAGGGCGCAAGGCTGACCTGGCTGCGGGTGACGGGCGGCACGCTGAAAGTGAAAGCGGCCTTCACCGGCGGATCGGGCGAAGATTCCTGGACGGAAAAGGCCAATCAGCTGCGGCTGTATTCGGGTGCAAAATATACTCTGGCCGAAGAGATCGGCCCCGGACAGGTGTGCGCGGTCACAGGTCTGACCCATACCCGCCCCGGCGAGGGTCTGGGGGCACAGCGTGACAGCGATCTGCCCATGCTGGAGCCGGTGCTGAGTTATCAGGTGCTTCTGCCGGAAGGGACGGATGTGCACACCGCGCTGGGCAGGCTCCATCGTCTGGAAGAGGAGGAACCTCAGCTCCATGTGGTGTGGAACGAAACGCTGGGGGAGATCCACGTCCAGCTGATGGGCGAGATCCAGCTGGAGGTGCTGCGCAGCCTGCTGGCAGAGCGGTATGGACTGGAAGTGGGGTTCGGCCCCGGAGGGATATTATATAAGGAGACCATCACCGAGCCGATGGAGGGTGTGGGCCATTACGAGCCGCTGCGCCACTATGCGGAGGTACACCTCAAGCTGGAACCGCTTCCCCGCGGCAGCGGCATGCAGTTTGCAGCGGATTGCCGAGAAGAAGTGCTGGATAAAAATTGGCAGCGCCTGGTGCTGACTCATCTGGAAGAAAAGCAGCACTGCGGCGTGCTGACCGGCGCACCGCTGACCGATATGAAGATCACTCTGATCGCGGGCCGTGCCCACCTCAAGCATACCGAGGGCGGCGACTTCCGCCAGTCCACCTATCGCGCGGTGCGTCAGGGACTGATGATGGCCAAGTGCCAGCTGCTGGAACCGTGGTATTCCTTCCGGCTGGAACTTCCGGTGGAAAATCTGGGCCGTGCGATGAGCGATATCCAGCGCATGGAGGGCAGCTTTGACCCGCCGGAGAGCGGGGAAGAAACAGCGGTGCTGACCGGAACGGCTCCGGTGTCTGCCATGCGCAGCTATCCGATGGAGGTAACGGGCTACACACGGGGCCGGGGCCGTCTGAGCCTGACCCTGGACGGCTACCGTCCCTGCCACAACGCCGCCGAGGTGATCGCGGCTTCCGGCTATCAGCCGGAGCATGACTTGGAGAATCCGGCGGATTCCGTGTTCTGTTCCCACGGTGCGGGCTTTGTGGTGCCATGGGATCAGGTGCGCAGCCATATGCATGTGGATAGCGGATGGGGCAAGTCCCGCCCTGCCCAGCAGCAGACCTCTTCCCCGCAGCCCCGCCGTATGGCCGCCTACCGCGCCACGCTGGAGGAGGACGCCGAGCTGATGAAGATCTTTGAGCGCACTTACGGTCCCATCAAGCGGGATCCGCTGGCGGCCTTTCGTCCGGTCAAAAAGGCCGAGCGTCCGGACTTTGAGGCCCAGCAGTGGACCATCTCGCCCGAATACCTGCTGGTGGACGGCTACAACATCATCTTTGCGTGGGACGAGCTGAGCGCCCTGGCCAAGGACAGTCTGGAATCTGCCCGCCGCCGTCTGATGGACATTTTGTGCAATTTCCAGGGCTATAAAAAGTGTGTTCTGATCCTGGTATTCGATGCCTATCGTGTGCCGGGCAGCCTGGGTGTGGTGGAGCAATACCACAACATCCACGTTGTTTATACCCGTGAGGCGGAAACGGCGGATATGTACATCGAGCGTGTGACCCACGAGATCGGCAAGCAGCGCCGGGTGCGTGTGGCTACCTCGGACGGCATGGAGCAGATCATTATCCTGGGGCATGGTGCGCTGCGCATCTCGGCCCGGATGCTCCGCCAGGAAGTAGACGAGGCCGAGCGGGAGATCCGAAGCTTTTTGCAGCAGGAGCAGTAAAGGAGGAGGCCTATGCCCGCAGAGATTCAGGAAAAATATGTCTGGAGCTGCATCCCGCGCCGTCCGCGGGACAGCCATAAGGGAACCTTTGGCCAGGTTCTGGCCGTAGCAGGCAGCGCGCGCTACCGCGGCGCGGCATCGCTGGCGGTCGAAGGTGCGCTGCGGGCCGGAGCAGGCATTGTCACGCTGGCCAGTGTGGAACCGGTGCTGGCGGCGGTGGCGGCCCGCCTTCCGGAATGCTGTCTGCTGCCCTGTGAAATGGGGGCGGAAGATGGCATTTCGCCCCGGAGCATTCCCCTTATCCAGCAGCAGAAGGCCAGTACCCTGCTGCTGGGGCCGGGGCTGGGCTTCAGCGCCCAGAGCGCGGCCCGCGCCGCCGAAACGCGGGAGCTGGTGGAGCACATCCTGCCCGCCTTTTCCGGCAGTGCGGTGCTGGATGCCGACGGCCTGAATGCGGCGGCCATGCTGTTGGCAGCGGACAAGCCCCTGCCGCACCCCAAGGGTGAGCTGATCCTGACCCCGCATCCCGGCGAGATGGCCCGGATGACCGGCCTTTCTTCGGCACAGATCGCCGCCGACCGGGAGGGCGCAGCCCTGCGTTTTGCAGCCAGGTGGAAGGCTGTGGTGGTTCTCAAAGGGGCGCATACCGTGGTGGCATCTCCGGACGGCAAATGCCTGGTCAATCCCACCGGAAATCCCGGCTTGTCCCGCGGGGGCAGCGGGGACGCGCTGGCGGGCATTCTGGCTGCGCTGCTGGCCTGTGGCGTGGCGTCCGCTTTTGACGCGGCGGCCTGCGGCGTATGGCTGCATGGTGCTGCCGCCGATCGTGCCGCCGCAAAGAGGGGCGAGTATGGCATGCTCCCGCAGGATCTCTTTGCCCAGCTGGGGGCGATGTTTGCGGAGAACGGGAGATAAAACGGAAAAACGACCCAGAACATCCGGACGGGGCGCGCAGGCGTCCCGTCTTTTCTCTTCCTTTCCGGGCAAAATGTGCTATACTGGGCTTGGAAAAACAGGCGTTTTGTCCTCACATGGAAAGGAGTGGTTTACGGTATGGTACCGGCACTGGAAAAGATCCTTGAAAAGAGCAAGAACATTGTGTTTTTTGGCGGGGCAGGCGTGTCCACGGAGAGCGGCATCCCGGATTTCCGCAGCGTGGATGGTCTGTATCATCAAAAATATGACTATCCGCCCGAAACGATCCTGAGCCATACCTTCTGGGAGAGAAAACCGGAAGAATTTTACCGCTTTTACCGGGATAAGATGATCGTCCGGAACGCAAAACCCAACGCGGCGCACCTGCGGCTGGCAAAGCTGGAGCGGGAGGGCCGACTGAAAGCGGTGGTCACTCAGAACATCGACGGCCTGCACCAGGCGGCAGGCTCCAAAACGGTGTATGAGCTGCACGGCAGCACCCTGCGCAATTACTGCATCCGCTGCGGTGCATTCTATGATGCAGAGTTCCTTGCAAACAGCACCGGCGTGCCCCGCTGCCCGGCCTGCGGCGGCATCGTCAAGCCGGACGTGGTGCTGTATGAGGAAGGCCTGGATGAGCAGGTGATCTCCGGGGCAGTATCGGCCATCCGCCGGGCGGATACGCTCATCATCGGCGGCACCAGTCTGGTGGTCTATCCGGCGGCAGGGCTGATCCGTTATTTCCACGGAAATCATCTGGTGGTCATCAATATGCAGCCCACCAGCGCGGATCAGGAAGCAGACCTGTGCATCACAAAGCCTATCGGCCAGGTGCTCAGCGAGGATGTGATGCTGGAATAATCTGGCAGCACCTCGCCGCATTTCGCGCATATTTTCCCCCGGGGTGCGGTAGGATGTCTGTATCCTATCAGAATGGGGGAACAGGGATGATCCAGGTTTGTCAGCCGCCGGCGATCCGGCGGCAGGTACGGCGGGTTTCCGTCGAAGAATTTTATCCATTGGTGCGCCGGGAGGCCAGCAGCTTTTACCGCCCGCAGAGCGAGGTGCGGCGGATGATGACCGCCGGGGAGATCTGGGGCGCATGCGGCCCGCGCTCGGAGCCGGAGGCGGCTCTGCTGGTGCTGCCGCTCAATGCAGATACCGCGGCGGCAGCGGCGCTGCGGGAATGTACCGGCTGGGATGCCGTGCGGGGCGGCTGCTTTTTGACCCCGCCTATGGTGCGGGAGCCGGGCCAGCTGGCGCAGCTGGTGGAAACGGCGGCCCAGCGTGCAAAACATCTGGCCCGGGGCGGGCCGGTATGGGCCGTGTTGGAATGCACCTCCCAGTCCGAGCCGCTGATGGAGCTGTATCTGCAAAAGGGGCTGGCGCTGCGGGCCATGCGTCCGCTGGAAAGCCTTGCACCCTGCTGTCTGTTTGCGGCGGCAGGCCCGGCAGAGCGCCCGGAACCGGTCTGGGTGCCCATGGCGGACTGCGGCCGGGTAGCCCGGCTGCTGGCGCGGGGCTGGGCGGCAGTGGACAGCCGTCCCTCGCCGCAGGGACTTGCGCTGGGACTGTGCCCGGTGTAGACCGGAAAATGACCGGGATGTAAAACGAGAGGGGAAACAGGATGAAAGCAGTGATTCTGGAAAGCTATGTTATGCAGGAAAATGATCTGGACTGGTCTGGCGTGCGTGCGCTGGTGCCGGACACGACCAGCTATGTGCGCACTGCCTACGAGGAGATCGCCCCACGCATCGGGGATGCGGAGCTTGTGCTGCTGAACAAGTGCCGCATGGATGAGAAGATCTTGTCCCGCTGCCCGAACCTGAAATGGGTGGGCATCATCGCCACCGGTACGGACAACCTGGATCTGGAGGCCTGCCGCCGCCACGGTGTCAAGGTGGCCAACGTGCCGGGATATTCTACTTATAGTGTGGCGCAGATGACCTTCAGCCTGCTGCTGGCCATCTGCCAATGCGCCGAGCGCTACAACCGTGCGGTGTCAGACGGCTTCTGGCAGCTGGGTGTGCCCCAGAGCTATGGCTTGCTGCCCCAGCGAGAGCTGTACGGCAAGACCTTTGGCGTGTATGGATATGGCAGCATCGGCCGCCAGACCGCCCGCATTGCCCGGGCATTTGGGATGCGGGTGTTGGTCTGCACCCGCACCGTCCGGCCGGAATATGCGGGGGATGGGGTGGAGTTCGTTTCCTTTGAGCAGCTGCTGGCCCGCAGCGATGTGCTCAGCCTGCACTGCCCGGCCACGCCCCAGACCCGCGGCATGATCGATGCGGCGGCGCTGGAACAGGTCAGACCCGGCTGTATCCTGCTGAACACCGCCCGCGGAGCGTTGGTGGACGAGTCTGCCGTTGCGCAGGCGCTGGAAAGCGGAAAGCTGGGATTTTACGGGGCAGATGCTTTTTGTACCGAACCCCTGCCTGCGGACAGCCCGCTGCGCAGCGCGCCCAATGTGCTGTTCACGCCGCATATCGCTTGGACGACAGCGGAAGCATTGCAGAAGCTGATGGACATCACCACCCAGAATCTGCGCACCTTCCTGGCTGGGAAAGGCGACAACATCGTCAACGCTTAAAAAAGCATCCAAAATGCCGGAAGGCCCTTCCCTTTGTTTTGGGGGAAGGGCCTTCCGGCGTTTTCTGGCGTTTTTATTTACAGAGAGAATGGCTGGGAAATTACAGGACGTATTCCGTCGCGTTGACCCGCACCGTCTCGGCGTCCTCCTCGTCCTCTTCATGGGGGGCATCGGTGAGCGCGATGTGCACCACGTCCTGGGCAACGGCGTTTACGGCGTTTTGCTGAAGCCGGGTGCAGCTGACCTCGACACAGTCGCAGAGCGTCAGCTTTTTGGCGATGGTATCCGGTTCCAGCTCGGGCGAAAGCAGGACCTTGACGCAGTCCGCGCAGGCGACCCCCTCCGGGAACCGATCCAGCAGATCCTTGTCCACCTGCAGCCGGGGCAGGCCCTGCAGCAGATGCCCCCGCAGCACACGGATGCTTCTGGCCTCAAGCTGGGGGATATCATAAAATTCCTCTGCCAGCGCTTCGGGCAGGGTGATGGTGCCCGAGGACACCAGGGCTTCCAGCTCCTCCAGCGCGCCGGCGCACTCGTCCGAAATCGTCACGTCTCCCAGCACATAGATGCAGCTTCCATAGCGGCGCAGGGCGGCGGGGGTCAGGGTCAGGTCGTCTTCCACAAGGCAGGCTTCGTCCGGCAGCACGACCAGCTCGGTGTCCGGAGTGAACAGCGGGGCAAGGCTTTCGGCCAGCGCTTCGCTCAAAACAGCTTTGGGTGCGGCAAACCGTGCTCCGGTCTCGGCCAGCGCTTCGCCATCCAGACGGCTGTCTGTTGCGATCAGGGTGCGGTCGCTCCAGTAAAGATGCGGCTGTGCACGCAGCAAAAAGGTGCGGTCGATATGGCCCGAGCCGGACAGCACCACGGCGTCGCTGGGGTAGGCGCACAGCTTGCCGTTGATGGTGGAAAGCCCTGCCACCACAGTGGCCAGGGATTCGGGGCAGTAGACCTTGCCGTTGACGGTCATGCCCATATACTGGCGCAGGGCATCGCCCGCGTCCGGGGCTACGGTCAGCTTGCCGTTGATGACAAGATACTGCTTGCCGTTGGGGGTGTTGCGGCCGGTGAGGGTGGTCTTGCCGTTGATGATGCTGATGCGCACGTCGTCCTCGCACTGAAGGGTGGTGTCGCAGTTCAGATCCACCGGCCGGCCGGCCAGCAGTACCCGGGAGCGGTCGTTCTGGATCAGCACCGCGGCGTTGATGCGGATGCTGTCGTAGGAGTCCAAGGTCTCCTCCTGCACCCGGCGCAGGTCACAGACGACGGTATTGACGATGAGTTTTTTTGCCATGCTTCATTCCTCCGATAATTGTTGTTTGAGTTTGTTGCGGGCTTTCATCAGGCGGGTGCGGACGGTTCCGGGCGGCAGGCGGAACAGCGTGCCCAGTTCGGCGGCGGTATAGCCCTCCTCGTAGCGCAGCACCAGCAGGGTACGCTCCTCCGGGGCCAGCCGCGCCAGCAGGGTGTCCAGCTCGGCTTCCCCCAGGGCGGCGGCAGCGGTTTCGTCCGGGGCGTCCTCCCCGGGCAGAAACTCTGCCAGAAGCTCCTCCTCTTTGGCGCTGCGCCGCACCTGGTCGCACCAGAGGTTCCGCGCCGCGGCAAACAGCCAGGCCCTGGCCTGCCCGGGGGACAGGGTTTCAAACAGCGCGCGGTTTTGCAGCGCCCGCAGAAAGACCTCCTGCGCCAGATCCTCAGCCTGCTCGTCGTCCCGGCACAGACGGAAGCAGAAGTGCTCCAGCTTGTCCCAGAACGCGTCATAGAGTTGTTCCCACATGGGGGTATCTCCTTTCTTTCGAGGTTCTGTCTGGTAGACGAACGGCGAGAGAAAAATGTTTTGGAGATTTTGAAAATTTTGGAGGAAAAGAAAACATCCGCACGGGAAAGCCCTGTGCGGATGAGGAGTTATGCGTTCAGGATGCCGCTTTCCCGGATGGATTCCACCGCCTCGGCGATGCGCTCCGGCGGCAGGGTCAGCGCAAAGCGGACATAGCCCTCTCCCAGAGGGCCAAAGCTGGAACCGGGGGTGCACAGCACGCCGCTGCGCTCCACAAGGTCGAGGCAGAAATCCATGCTCTTTTGGTAGTGGGAGGGGATGGGTGCCCAGACGAACATGCTGCCGTGGCTGTCCGGCACAGGCCAGCCAAGTGCCCGCAGGCCGCCGCACAGGGCGTCGCGCCGCTGCTGGTACAGGGCGCACTGTGCCTTCACCTCGTCCAGCGGGCCGGTCAGCGCCGCGACAGCCGCCTTTTGCACCGGGATGAACATGCCAAAATCGATCTGGCTGCGCAGCTTTTTGAAGGCGGCCACGACATCCCGCCGCCCCACCAGAAAGCTGATGCGCGCGCCGGTCACGTTGAAGCTTTTGGACAGGCTGAAAAACTCCACGCCCACATCCATAGCCCCCGGCGTGTTGAAAAAGCTGTGTCCTTCGGCTCCGTCAAAGATGATGTCGCTGTAAGCGTTGTCATGGATGATGAGCACATCGTACTTTTTGGCAAAGGCCACCAGCTCCTCGTACAGCTCCGGGCTGCCCACGCTGCCCACGGGGTTAGCGGGCAGAGAAACGATCATATACTTGGCCCTGCGTGCAACATCCTCGGGGATATCCCTGACGCTGGGCAAAAATCCGTTTTCCTGAGTCAGCGGATAGTACCAGGGCTTTGCCCCGCCCAGCAGACTGCCCGCGATGAACACCGGATAGCAGGGGGTGGGCAGAAGCACGGTGTCGCCCTCGTTGCACAGGACCAGACCGATGTGGCCGCAGCCTTCCTGACTGCCGTTGCAGCTTGCCACCTGGTCGGGGGTAATGGTCACACCAAAACGCCGCTGGTAATAGCCGCACACCGCATCCAGCAGTTCGGGCAGATCCCGCAGGCTGTAGCGCCAGCTTTCGGGCTGGGCAGCCGCGTCCATCAGCGCCTTGCGGATGTGCTGCGCAGGAGCAAAGTCCGGCGTTCCCACGCTCAGGTTGTAGATGGTGCGGCCCTGTGCCTCCAGAACCACCTTGCGTTCGTTCAGTGCGGCAAAGATCTCATCGCCGAACAGATCCAGTCGTTTGGAAAATTCCATGATGTGTTACTCCTTACGTCCATACTTTCCTGCCGCCCCAAAGCGGCCTGTTTCCCCATATTTTGTTATTCTAGCACGATTTGCCAGCCTTTTCAATCATACGGGAACAGAAAACCGGTTCAGTCGATGGTGGTGGCGGTGCGTCCCACGCCCAGCACGGCGGAGGAGATCTTTTTCCAGGAGTTGCACCCGCACACGCCATCCACCGCCAGGCTGGTACGGCGCTGATAGCCCCGCAGGGCCTCCTCGGTTTTGCTGCCAAAGATGCCATCGATGCGGGTCCCGGTCTGGTAGCCCAGGGTAGAAAGGGCGTCCTGCAAGATCATCACATAGCACCCGCGGCTGCCGCGCCGCAGAGTGGGGTAGCCTGCTGTGGTGCCGCTGCACGCCGGAGTTCCATACCGGCGGTCAAAGTGCACCCAGGTAGGGGTCATGGAAAGCGGCTCCACATAGCCCCAGGCCCCGGTGGAGCGGGCCACGTTATAGATCTGGGTGCGCTGTGCGCTGGTCAGGCTCTGGCCCACATCAAAGGCCACGCCCGCATAGTGCTGGCTGCGGGTGCCGTGGCCGCCCTCCCAGATGCGGCGGAAAGCATAGCCCACCGGGATGCCGCTGCCGTATTTGCGGCGGGTCAGGTTCCAGGCTTCCATGGCCGCGATGGTGGTCCAGAGGGTGGGGCTGCCGGATTTGCCCCGGAACTCCCGCACGGTCAGGGTAGTGCCGTAGCTGTAGGGCATGGGGTCGCTTTCCCGCAGGCTGGAGTAGGTGTATACCTTATTTTCATAGGCGTCATAGATCAGTACCTTGGGCATAAGTCAGCTCTCCTTTCAGGAAAGTCTTTGGGCCTGAAGCCGCAGCGCATCCCAGGTTTCGCTGTTGACTGTGCCGGTCTCCAACAGCCCGGCGCGCTGCTGTGCAGCCAGAACTGCGGTGGTGGTGGTGCTGTCAAAGGAACCGTTCTGATCCACATAGGGTTCGCTGCAATACTGGGTGGCCCGCTGGTTGAGCAGATCCTGGATGCGGTCCACGTCCGGCCCGATGCTGCCCTCCGACATGGCCCGGCCCGGGTAGCTCATGCCCTGCTCCGCATCGCGGTCGGGGTTCGGGGTGTAGGCCATGAGCTGAAGGCTCAGGGCTTCGGCGGCGGCCCAGGTATTGGCATCTACGATGCCGGTCACGGGCAGGTTCACCAGCTCCTGGAAGCTGCGGGTGGCGTTGGCCATGGGATCGGTGTACAACGTGTCGATGGGCGGGGTCAGCACGGAGTCATAATAATAGGCGATGCGTGCCAGCAAAATGGAATAGTAGAGCACAGCGCTGCTGTCGGTGCCGATGTCCAGCGGTGTGCCGGGGTAGGGCAGCCGGGTGATAGTGACCACCGGCCCGGAAGTGCGCAGCACGGAGGCTCTGCCATAGAGGGAATCCCAGGTGGCGCGGCCTACCACGCCGTCCACCGTCAGCCCGGCAAAGCTCTGATAGGCTCGGACGGCGGCTTCCGTGGCGGGGCCAAACTGTCCATCGATGCTTACCGAGGGGATGCTGCTCTCGTAGGCGCTCATCAGGTAAAGATAGAACTGCAATTCGCGCACAGCGGTGCCGGTAGAGCCAAGACGCAGCACACCGGGATATTCGCCGGGGCGCAGACTGGGGGTCAACAGCTGGTTGGCGATATCGTTGTATACCTCATACAGCTTGTTCCAGGTGGTGCGGCCTACGATGCCGTCGCTGGTCAGGCCAAAATAGCTCTGGAATACCCGGACAGCCGCCGCCGTGTTGGGGCCAAAAATGCCGTCCACCGTCACATTGTTCAGAGAAGAATACATCGACCGGGCGATCTTGAGCCAGAACTGGATCAGACGCACGTTCTGACCGCTGGAGCCTTGCTGCAAGGGTGTGCCGGGGTAAGCGTTGGGGGTGCCGTTGTCGGACTGGATGCTGCGAAATTCGTTGTACAGCCTCGTCCAGGTCTGCTGGCCCACGATGCCGTCCACGTCCAGACCGTATTTGCGTTGGAAAGCCCGCACCGCGGCGGTGGTGCCGCTGCCATACACGCCGTCCACCGTCACCGATGGGATGGAAGAATCGTACTGGGACAGGGTGTTCAGCCAGAATTGCAGCTGTTCCACCGAGCTGCCGGTAGAACCCTGGCGCAGCACGACGCCGCCCCAGGTGCCGTCCGACAGGGTGCCGCTGGAGGTCTCGCCTTCGCTGGTCAGCTCCGCCAGATCCTTGACCGACACATAGATATAGCTGATCTTGTACCAGGTCTGGCGGCCCACCACGCCGTCGGCGGTCAGGCCGAACTGCTTCTGGAAGGCTTTGACCGTGGAAGTCATGGCCGGGCCGAAGATGCCGTCCACCGTCAGCAGGCCAAAGAAAGGATAGTCTTTGGTGATGCGGTTGAGCTGACGCTGTAAGGTAAAGACGTTCGGCCCGCGGTCGCCCTCGCGCAGAGGCGAACCGGGATAGCTTTCGGGGATGGAGGCGATGTTGTTGGTGCGCACGATCTCGATGTTGTTGCCGTAGTAGTATTTCAGGATCTCCAGCGCGTTTTTGCCCTGGTTGGCCAGCGTGACCGTGCCCCATTGCTTCAGGCCGGGACAGGTGACGCTTTTGCCGTCGCAGTATTCGGAGTAGAAGGGATTCACGGTGCCGGTCTTGCGGATATAGGTGTTGAAGATATCGTTGGTCAGCCGTACCATCACGTCAAAGACGGTGCGTCCGTGGACGTAATATTGGTCATAGCTGGTGGAGTTGGTGATGTTGAAGGTGTAGCCCTTGCTGGGATACCATTCGGTCCAGACACGGTTCAGGGCCAAAGAGATCTGGCAGTGGATGTTGGCGCGCAGGGCCTGCTCCGGCCAGGCGGGGCCGACGAAACACACAAAAAGACGGCGGGACGCAGGAAAGTGCCTGCGCCCCGCCGCCGGGAGGAAGAATCTTGGAGATTCAGGGAATGTTATTTTTGGGTGGTTTCGCTCTTGGAACCGCACAGACTGTCGTTGGGACAGCAGGAGCAGCTTCCACCGCAGGAGCAGCTGTGCCGGCCTGCGCGGTGGTCGCGGTACATCTTGTAACAGACGCCAAGGAACAGGGCCGCAACAACGGCGGCAACCAGAATGGTGGAAAGGTTTGCGGTGAGAAATGTGAGCATAACGGAGGTCCTTTCTGGGATTTTTGTTCCTTTTTCGAGAAAAAGGAACCGAAAAAGCTTTTCGATCGGCCCATGCATCCGCATGGGCCAGGTTTTTATGTGGTACAGAACGGGGAATCGTCAGACGCGGGACGCGCACTTGTTCTTGCGCACCAGCATATAGATCAGGAATACCAGCGCGGCAAAGCCCAGCACCGTGCCGAAGCCGAAGGGTACTTCGCCCAGCAGCAGGCCGCCCACCTGATAGACGATCAGAGAGATGAGATATGCAAAGCCGCACATGTAGCCGATGGCGGCCATGGTCCACTTGGGGCTGTTCATCTCGCGCTTAATGGCGCCCATTGCGGCAAAACAGGGGGCGCACAGCAGGTTGAACAGCATGAAGCTGTACGCCGAAAGCTGGGTGAAGTCCGCAGCCACCAGGCTCCAGATCTCGTCGCCGTTTTCGGCCAGCTCGCCGCCAAAGTGGTACAGCACGGCAAAGGTGGAAACGACGTTTTCCTTGGCGATCAGGCCGGTGATGGTGGCAACGGTGGCTTTCCAGCTGCCAAAGCCGAGCGGGGCAAAAAGGAAGCAGATGGCCGAAGCAACGGCGGCGAGGATAGAGTTGTCCTGATCCTCCACCATGCCAAAAGCGCCGCCCTCAAAGCCAAAGCCCTGCAGGAACCACAGGATGATGCTGGAAACAACGATGACCGTTCCGGCGCGCTTGATAAAGGACCAGCCTCGCTCCCAGGTGGCGCGCAGAACGTTGTTCCAGGCAGGAACATGGTAAGAGGGCAGCTCCATGACAAAGGGAGCCGGCTCACCGGAGAAGGGACGGGTCTTTTTGAGGATGATGCCCGAAGCGACCACTGCGGCCACGCCGATGAAATAGGCGGAGACAGCGATCAGGCCGGAGCCGCCGAACAGCGCGCCCGCGATCAGGCCGATGATGGGCATTTTAGCGCCGCAGGGGATAAAGGTGGTGGTCATAATGGTCATGCGGCGGTCACGCTCATTTTCGATGGTGCGGGAGGCCATAATGCCCGGCACACCGCAGCCGGAGGAGATCAGCATGGGGATAAAGCTTTTTCCCGAAAGACCAAAGCGGCGGAAGATGCGATCCATGATAAAGGCAACGCGGGCCATATAGCCGATATCCTCCAGGATGGACAGCATCAGGAACAACACCAGCATCTGGGGCACAAAGCCGATCACTGCGCCCGCGCCGCCGATGATGCCATCCACTACCAGACCGGTGAGCCAGTCCGCACAGCCGATGGCTTCCAGCCAGGCGCTGACATTGCCCTGGACGATCTCGCCCACGAACACATCGTTGGTCCAATCGGTGAGGAAGCTGCCCAGCGGCCCCATAGCGATAGTATACACCGCCCACATGATAAATGCAAACAGGGGCAGGGCCAGGATGCGGTTGGTCACGATCTGGTCGATCTTGTCCGAAATAGTCAGGTGGCCGGGCTGGGACTTCTTTTTGACCGCTTTTTCCACCACCTTGTTGATGTAGGCATAGCGCTGGTTGGTGATGATGCTTTCCGCGTCATCGTCCAGCTCTTTTTCACAGTCGGCGATGTGGGCATCGATATGCGCCAGAATAGCGGCATCCAGCGCCAGCTCCTGCTGCACCTTTTCGTCCCGCTCAAACAGCTTCACTGCGTACCAGCGCAGAAAACGTCCGTCCACCCTGCCTTCGATGCTCTCTTCGATATGCGCCAGCGCATGCTCTACGCTGCCGGTGAACACATGGGGAAGCTCGCCGGTGCGACAGGCTCTGGCGGCGGCAACAGCAGCTTGGGCGGCCTGCTCGCTGCCCTCGCCTTTCAAGGCGCTGATCTCCAGCGCTTCGCAGCCCAGCTCCCGGCTGAGCTTTTTCAGGTCGATCTGGTCGCCGTTTTTGCGCACCAGGTCGATCATGTTCACAGCCATCACCACCGGCAGGCCCAGCTCGATGAGCTGGGTGGTCAGGTAGAGATTGCGCTCGATGTTGGTGCCATCGATGATGTTCAGGATAGCGTCCGGCTTTTCTCCCACCAGATAGCTGCGGGCCACCACTTCCTCCAGCGTATAGGGAGAAAGGGAATAAATGCCGGGCAGATCTTGGATGATCACTTCTTTTTCACCTTTGAGACGGCCTTCCTTTTTTTCCACCGTCACGCCGGGCCAGTTGCCGACGTACTGATTGGAACCGGTCAGCGCGTTGAATAAGGTGGTTTTGCCGCAGTTTGGATTTCCGGCCAGTGCGATCTTCAGCTCCATTGCATTTCCTCCTTTAAAAAAGTTAGCAATTACTAACTTTTGGGCCAAAAAACAGATCCTTAAACCAGTTCGATCATTTCCGCGTCCGCCTTGCGCACGCTCAGCTCATAACCGCGTACGTTCAGTTCCATAGGGTCGCCCAGCGGGGCCACCTTGCGCACAAAAATCTGCACGCCTTTGGTGATGCCCATGTCCATGATGCGCCGCTTGACCGGGCCTTCGCCGTGCAGCCGCGCCACGGTGACGGTTTCGCCGACCTTTGCGTCTTTCAGTGTTTTCATACGGATCCCTCCTTGCTGTTTCAGTCCACCAGAATGCGGTTTGCCATTGTTTTGTCCAGCGCGATACGGCTGGATTTGACCTGTAAGATCAGGTTCCCCGCGATCTCGTTGACCACGGTGACGGTGTTATCCACCACAAAGCCCAGCTCGGCCAGATGCTGGCGCACCTCATCCTTGCCGGTGATCTTGCGGATGGTCAGCTGTTCGCCTGCTGAGGCCATCGATAACGGCATCATACGCTCATTCCCCTTCCGAAAAAGTTAGGGGTTGCTAACTTTTCCTGCTTGATACAGGCGCGTCCCTGCCAAACGGGAAGCGCCGGGATACAAATCGCTGTACAGCGGAGATTAGAAATAACTAACTTCCGACTGCGATAAGAAGTTTACTGCAACAAACTGCCGTTGTCAAGAGGAAAATGAAAAAAGATCCCCAAAAACGGAAAGAAGCCGTATATAAAATGGAACTTTTCAGAAATGCACTTTCATATAGATGCATCAGAAAAGGAGGGGATCAGCCATGAAACAGGTAGAATACCGTGTGGAAGAACGATTCCAAAACAAAAACGAGGAGAGCCGGCGGGCAGCGGTGCAGTCCCGTATGGAAACGCTGCTGCGCACGGCGGACACCATCCCGGAGGCAGAAGCATGAGGGCGGCGCTCTACTGTCGTCTGAGCCGGGAGGATGAGGACGCAGATGCGGCCTGCGGCCGCCCTTCGGAAAGTATCCAGAACCAGAAAGCCATGCTGACCCGCTATGCGGCGGAACAGGGCTGGGAGGTGGCGGGCATCTACTGCGACGAGGATTATTCTGGCATGGATCGCAGCCGCCCGGCCTTCAACCGGCTGCTGAAAGACGCAAAGCAGGGGAAATTTGAGCTGGTTCTGGCAAAAACGCAGTCACGCTTTACCCGGGACATGGAGCTTGTGGAACGGTATCTTCACGGTGAGTTTGCCCGGTGGGGGGTGCGCTTTGTGGCCACGGTGGATCATGTGGACACTGCCGATCCTGCCGGAAAAAAGAGCCGTCAGATCAATGGCCTGGTCAATGAGTGGTATCTGGAGGATCTGTCCCACAACGTCCGGGCTGTGCTGGATTCCAAGCGCCGCCGGGGGCAGTACATCGCGGCCTTTGCCCTGTACGGCTACCGCAAAGATCTGCGGGACAAACACCAGCTTCGGATCGATCCGGAAGCTGCCGCCGTGGTGCGGCAGATATTTGCGCTGTATCTGTCCGGAGAGGGGATGGGGCGCATTGCACGAAGACTCAATCAGGAGGGCGTGCCAAGCCCGGCGCTTTACCGCAGCCAGAAAGGTCTGCCCGCTCCTGCTGCTTTGCCCGGCATGCCGCTTTGGAGCAAGGCGGTAGTCGGCCAGATCCTGCACAACCGCACTTATACCGGGGATCTGGTGCAGGGCAGACGCAGGCGTCTGAGCTATAAGAGCCGAAAGACGCTGCGCCTGCCGCCGGATCAGTGGATGGTGGTACAGGGTACCCATGAAGCCATTGTTGCGCCGGAAGTATTTGAAACGGCGCAGCAGCTGGCGGCTCAGCGTGCCCGCAGCGGAAAAGAGGGCCGGGTACACCCGTTGGCCCGCCGGGTGGTCTGCGGACTGTGCGGCGGGATCATGGAGCAGACCGGCAGCAGCCTCCGGCGCTATTATCGCTGCCGCAGCGCCCGGCGCTGTCCACAACTGTGTCCCGGCCAGCCCTATCTGCCTGCGGCAGATGCCGAGCGCCTGGTGCTGGAGCGTCTGAGGCGGATCCTGGAACAGTATTTTGACCCGGATTCCATCCCGGCGCCCACCCGCTTTCAGGTGCGGGATGAGACGGAAACCCTTTCCGCCCTGCGTATGCAGGCCCGGCGGAGACAGGACGCGCTGGAAATGCTGTATCTGGATAAGTGCAGCGGCCTCGTCAGCGAAGAACAGTTCCGCATGCTGAACGGTGCTTATCAGGCCCAGCTGGAACGCTGCCAGGCCCGTATCGCCGCGCTGGAGCAGCCTTCTGCCGCGTCCCCGCAGGCAGAAAAAAGTTCCGTGGCCCAGCGTGCAGCCTGCCCGCAAAAGCTGACCCGCGGACTGGCCGGAAGCTTTGTGGAGCGTCTGGTGGTGTATCCTCCGGACGGGGATGGCATACGACGTCTGGAATTGTTCTGGCAGGTGTGAGCGGCTTGTGTGGGGTTGGTAGGCCCCGCCCAGGTGGGGTAGACCTCACTGGATGCCACGTTTGCGATGTAGTTGCGGAAAGAAACGGTCACGTTTTGGGCCGAGGCTGCCGGTTTGCCCAGATGGACAGTGATGTTTTTGGGGATGACGACGTCGCCCAGAACTTCCGGGTCGGTGCATTGATCCTGTGGAGCGGGGCCGCTGCCGCCGCCGCCCGCAAACAGGACGTGGACGGGGATCTTGATGGGGTCGTCCTCGATGCTGCGTGCGCCGCTGGTCTCGGGGATCATCTCGGGCTGGGCCAGCGTTACCTGGCCGGGAAAGATCTGCACGCCTTCGATCACGACCGGGCGAAAGCCTTCCTTCTCGGCGGTGAGGGTGCACACCGCATAGGGAAGGACGGTGCTGTTGCTTTCCTCCAGCGACCAGCGGCATTCGGGGGTTTCGATGGTCAGGTCAGCGGCCATGCCTTCGGCGTCGGTCAGGCGGACGGCGGAAAAGCCATCGCCCTGGATGGTCACGGTCACGCCCTCCTCGGGAGAGGACTGACGCGCGGCAAAGGTCTGGATGCGTAAGATTCCGGTTGCCATAGCTGTATTGCTCCTTTGCTGAAAGAATAGGTTCTCCCATACTTTATTCGTTTGTGCCGCAGGGCGTGAATCCTGCTCTGGGCCTTGGATTTGAGGTGCAAAAAGTGTATACTGAAAGACAGAACACAGCCGCCTTGTGTGGGCGGCCAGGAACAAGAGCAAAGGAGAAAACAGCAATGCAGGCAACCATTCACAACGAATATCTGACCCTGACCGTTGATACCCATGGTGCGGAACCGATCAGCGTGAAGAACGCCGCCGGACAGGAAATGCTCTGGCAGGCCGACCCCGCTGTCTGGGCACGCCACGCGCCCATTCTGTTCCCCTGGACGGGCAAGCTGCCGGGCGGACAGTTCACACACGAGGGCAAGGCGTACCCCGCAGGCCAGCACGGTTTTGCGCGCGATATGGAGCACACCCTGCTGCGCGCCGAGGGGGATACCATCCAGATGGCGCTGGCTTCGGACGAGGCGACCCGCGCGGTGTTCCCGTTTGACTTTGTGCTGGTAAGCACCTTCCGTCTGGAGGGCAAGACCATCCACCACACCCTGACGGTGGAAAACACCGGAGCACAGGAGCTGCGCTTTGGCGTGGGTTATCATCCGGCCTTCAATGTGCCTTTTGACGCCCGGCATACCACCGAGGATTATGAGTTCCGTTTTGACCGTCCCGAAAGCCCGGTCATCATCGATGCGCGTCCGGCGGGCCTGCTGTCCGGCAAAAACTATTATCAGTGGAAGAACGCCGACCGCATCCCGCTGAAGGATGACCTGTTTGCCAACGACAGCTTCTGCATGGCAGGCCTGCGCTCCGGCACACTGGGCATTTATGAAAAGGACACCGGCCGCAGCATCGTGTGCGATATCTCGGATTTCCCCTATACGTTGATCTGGAGCAAGGATACCCGGCCCCTGCGTTTTGTGTGCATTGAGCCGTGGCAGAGCCTGCCCGGTGCAGAGTCTGACCCGCAGGAATGGAACGAGCATGCCGCCACCGCCTGCCTGACCCCCGGCGAAGCCTATGAAACGACCCTGAGCACCACCTTTGACCGCTGATCTTTCCCCAAAAGCAAGCCGCGCACATCAAAACTGATGTGCGCGGCTTTTTGTCAGCAGAAGGGTGCTGAAATCATCTTCAAAATGCGGAATGGATCTTGTGTTGGAAGAATCTTGCTGCGGAGAAAAGCGCTGCCGGCGGCGTTAGTACGCCACGCCCCAGTAGACCATGGTCTTGGCGGGCTTGCCGCAGCAGGGGCACACATCGCTGATCTGCTCCTGTTCAAAGGGCATGCAGCGGCTGGACAGACCCGCTTCTTCCTTCATCTTCAGCTCGCAGTCCAGATCGCCGCACCACATGGTCTTGATATAACCGGTGTTGGCCTTGGCCAGCGCCTTGACCTCGTCCATCGTGGCGGCGGCCCAGGTGCGCTGTTCGCGGTTGGCCAGAGCACGGTCGTACAGATCCTTGCGCAGCGCCTCCAGCTGGGCGGGAATGGCGGTCTCCAGCTCGTCCAGAGAAACGAACACCTTTTCGCGGGTATCGCGGCGCACCAGCACGCACTGGTTCTTTTCCAGATCCTTGGGGCCGATCTCCAGGCGCAGGGGCACGCCCTTCATTTCCCACTGGCTGAACTTCCAGCCGGGCGCGTTGTCGCTGTCGTCCAGCTTCACGCGGGCAAACCTGCTGATGCGGGCGGCCAGTTCAGCGGCCTTTTCGGAAACGCCGGGCTTGTGGGCGGCGATGGGCACCACCACGACCTGGAACGGCGCGATGGCCGGGGGCAGGATCAAGCCGTCGTCATCGCCGTGGGCCATAATGATGGCACCCACCAGGCGGGTGGACACGCCCCAGCTGGTCTGGAACGGATAGTGCAGCTGATTATCGCGGCCGGTAAAGGTCACGTCATATGCGCGGCTGAATTTATCGCCAAAGTAATGGCTGGTGCCGCTCTGCAAAGCTTTGCCGTCCTTCATCATCGCCTCGATGGTGTAGGTGGCTTCTGCGCCGGCAAATTTTTCCTTGTCAGTCTTGCGGCCCTTGACCACGGGGATGGCCAGATCGCTCTCGCAGAAATCTGCGTAGCAGTTCAGCTGGCCCTGGGTCTCAGCTTCGGCTTCGGCGGCAGTTTCATGGATGGTATGGCCCTCCTGCCACCAGAATTCGCGGCTGCGCAGGAAGGGGCGGGTGGTCTTTTCCCAGCGGATGACGCTGCACCACTGGTTGTACTTCATGGGCAGCTCGCGGTAGCTGTGCAGCACACGGGACCAGTGATCGCAGAACATGGTTTCGCTGGTGGGGCGCACAGCCAGGCGCTCCTCCAGCGGCTCGCTGCCGCCCATCGTGACCCACGCCACCTCCGGCGCGAAGCCATTGACCAGCTCGCCCTCCTTTTTCAGCAGGCTTTCGGGGATCAGCACCGGCATCGCCACATTTTCGTGGCCGGATGCCTTGAAGCGGGTGTCCAGATTGTGCTGGATGTTTTCCCAGATGGCCTGGCCGTAGGGACGCAGGATCATAAAGCCTTTTACGCTGGAATACTCCACCAGCTCTGCCTTAAGGCAGATGTCGGTGTACCACTGCGCAAAGTTCTCCTCCTGGCTGGTGATAGCCTGCACGAGTTTTTTGTTGTCTTTTGCCATATTGTTGTCTTGTCCTCCTCTTGGCCGTGCGCCAAACGCGGCGCGTTCCGCACGAACCAGAATAAAAGCCCCGCCGCAGCGCCGCCTTGTACGGCGCGGGAACGGGGCTTTTTCCAAAAAGTTTATGCCTTGTGGCTGTCCACAAAGCTGACCACGTCGCCCACGGTGCGCAGGTTTTCGATGGCATCGTCCGGGACCTCAATGCCGAACTCGTCCTCCAGCGTCATTACCATGTCCACGATGTCCAGGCTGTCGGCCTCAAAATCGCTCATGATGTCGCTCTCCATCGTAATGCGGGAAGGCTCGATGTCCAGCTGTTCCGCCAGCAGTGCACGGATCTTCTCAAACGTATCCATTGTCACGGTCTCCTTTTTGCTTTGAATCTGTTTTCAGGAACTCTGCGCGGACTGCCGGGACAGAAAACGCTGTAGCGCGCTTGCTGCCAGATCCCGGTTCTGCACGCCGCACAGAATGCTCTCTTTTTTTATATCCCAAGGTCTGCACCTTGTCAAGCCCTGTTTTGCAAACAATTCTCCGGCGGATGGAAAAATTGCTTCAAACGTGCTTTTCCGCTTGACAGAATCCGGTTTGACACCTATCATAAAAAGAGACTACACATAGAGAGGGGACAGGGAAATGAAGCTTGCCTTTACCAAAATGCAGGGCTGCGCCAACGATTATATCTATCTGGACTGCCGCAAGAACGGTGTGCCGCAGGAGATCGCAGCATGGGCGCGCAAGCTGTCGGCGCGTCATTTTTCCGTGGGTGCGGATGGCATCATCTGCGTCTGCGCACCCGAAACGCCCGGTGCGGACGGCACGATGCGGATGTTCAATGCAGACGGAAGCGAAGGAAAAATGTGCGGCAACGGTATCCGCTGTGTGGCCCAGTGGCTGACGGATCACGCGCCGGAATGCGCGGAGAAAAAAGAGCTGCGCATCGATACCCGCAGCGGGCTGAAAACGCTTCGTTCCATGGGCGGCGGAGCCTGGCAGGTCGAGATGGGCCGTTACAGCGCAATGGCGGCAGATCTGCCCGCCGTGGATATGGGCAAAGGCCCGCTGGTAGGCCAGCCGCTGGAGGCGGCGGGCCGTACCTGGCAGGTGACATGCATCAGCGTAGGCAACCCCCACTGTGTGACCCTTGTGCCGGATGTGGATGCCCTCAAACTGGAGGAGATCGGCCCGGCATTTGAAAAACATCCCAATTTCCCGGAGCAGATCAATACCGAGTTTATCCAGGTGGTGGATCCCACTCATCTGAAAATGCGGGTTTGGGAGCGTGGCAGCGGCGAGACCTGGGCCTGCGGCACCGGAGCCTGTGCTTCGGCGGCCGCTCTGACCGAACTGGGGGTCTGCCCGGCGGATCAGCCGATTCATATCGAGCTGCGGGGCGGGGAATTGATCATCCATGTCCTGCCGGATGGACAGATCCGGATGACCGGCCCTACCCAGACCGTTTGTGAGGGCGTGGCAGATGTCTGAAAAAGTGGAGCGGCGCACCTGCTGCCGCTATGCGCTGGCTCCCCCGCAGGATGGGGAAAGCGCAAGGGAAAGAAATCAACTATAAAAGAGGGAAAACGACCATGAAAATGAATCAGCATTACAATGAGCTGAAGGCCAGCTATCTGTTTGTGGATATCAACCATAAAGTGGCAGCCTATCAGCAGGCAAACCCGGACAAGGAGATCATCCGTCTGGGCATCGGCGATGTGACCCAGCCGCTGGCAAAGTGCGTGGTGGACGCCATGCAGGATGCTGCTGCTGAGATGGGCACCAAGGGCGGCTTCCACGGCTATGGCCCGGAACAGGGCTATGGCTTCCTCAAGGATGCCATCCAGGGTTACTATGCTTCCCGCGGGACGAAGATCGACTCGGACGAGATCTTTATCTCGGACGGCGCAAAGAGCGACCTGGCCAATGTGCTGGGCCTGTTTGATGTGGACAATACCGTGCTGGTGCCGGATCCTGTCTATCCCACCTATGTGGATGACAACGTGACCGATGGCCGCCGCATCCTGTATGCCCGTACCAGCCAGGAGAATGGTTTTCTGGCGATGCCGGATGAGAACGTGAAGGCGGATATCATCTACATTTGCAGCCCCAACAACCCCACCGGCGCGGCCTATACCCGCGAACAGCTCAAGGAGTGGGTGGCTTATGCCAAAAAGAACAACGCTGTGATCCTGTATGATGCCGCTTATGAGTGCTTTATTGCGGAGGACAGCCTGGCTCGCAGCATCTTTGAGGTGGAGGGTGCGCGTGAGTGCGCGATCGAGATCTGCTCTTTTTCCAAGATCGCAGGCTTCACCGGTACCCGCTGCGGCTATACGGTGGTGCCCAAGGAGCTGGAGCGTGAGGGCATGAGCCTGAACAAGCTGTGGCTGCGCCGCCAGACCACCAAGTTCAATGGTGTGCCCTATATCGTGCAGCGTGCGGCTGCGGCGGTGTTCACCGAGAGCGGCATGGCAGAGATTCAGGCAAATCTGGATTATTACCGCCAGAACGCCAAGGTTCTGGCCGATATGCTGGATGAATGCGGCGTGTGGTACTGCGGCGGCAAAAACAGCCCTTATCTGTGGCTGCGCTGCCCCGGCAATATGAAGAGCTGGGAGTTCTTTGACTGGCTGCTGGAAAACTGCGGCGTGGTCGGCACCCCCGGCGTGGGCTTTGGCGCGTGCGGCGAAGGCTATTTCCGTCTGACTGCCTTTGGTGATGCTGAAAAGACCAGGGTGGCAGCGGCGCGTATGAAGGAAGCGATCAAGGCGCTGTAAGGTTTATACGGGGGATTTCTTCCTTTTTCGAGAAAAAGGAAGCGAAAAAGCTTTTCAAACGGGCCAACGCAGTTCAAAATGCGTTGGCCTGTTATTTTTTATGCATGGGGCAGGCCTGTCTGCCTTTGAAACGCCCGGGCGGACTGACGGGGGCGGGACGGGGATCCCGCTGCTTCTATGGGCCGGAATGCCGGCTTATGGAAAACGTTCAAAACGCGGAGGTTTTTTTGAAGGAGGCCCTTGACAATACTGTATCTACTGTATATACTGTGAATATACAGATTGCGCATCTGGAGGAAACGACATGAATCTGTTTATCGACAACAAGAGCGGCGTGCCCATCTACGACCAGATCTATACCCAGATCAAGAACCAGATCATCAGCGGAGAGCTGGAAACGGACGCGCCCCTGCCCTCCATCCGGGGGCTTGCGCGGGATCTGCGCATCAGTGTCATCACCACCAAGCGTGCATATGAGGAACTGGAAAAAGAGGGTTTTTTGTATGCTGTACCGGCAAAGGGCTTTTTTATAGCGCCGAAGAACACCGAATTGCTGCGGGAAGAACATCTGAAGCAAATCGAAGGGCATCTTACGCAGGCGGTGCAGCTGGCGGCCAGCTGCGGCCTGAGCTGGGACGAACTGCGGGAGATGCTGAAGCTGTTATGGGAGGATTGACCCTATGAACGCACTGGAATTGCACGGACTGGAAAAACACTACGGGGATTTCACGCTTGGCCCGCTGGATCTGACCATCCCCGGCGGGACGATCTGCGGTTTGATCGGCGAGAATGGAGCAGGAAAAAGCACGACCATGCGCCTGATCCTGAACACTTTGGTGCGGGATAACGGCACAGTGCGCATTTTGGGCCGGGACAACCGCCAGGATCTGGTACGCACCAAAGAGGAACTGGGCGTGGTGCTGGATGAGGCGGGTCTGCCTGGCTGTCTGAACGCGATCCAGATCGGAAAGGTGATGGAAGGCATCTATTCCAACTGGGATGCAGTGCAGTATGCGCGGCTGTGCCGGAAATTTGAACTGCCAAAGGACAAGGCGTTCAAAAAATATTCCCGCGGTATGAAGATGAAGCAGAACCTTGCGGTGGCGTTGTCCCATCACCCCAAGCTGCTGCTTTTGGACGAGGCTACCAACGGCTTGGATCCGGTGGTAAGGGACGAGGTAGCAGAGCTTTTGCTGGATTTTGCACGGGATGAAGAACATTCGATCCTGATTTCCTCCCACATCGTCAGCGATCTGGAAAAACTGTGTGATACCATTGCCTTTCTGCACAAGGGCAGGCTGCTGCTCTGTGAGGATAAGGACACCCTGCGGGAGGAATACGCTCTCTGGCACGGGACGCAGCAGCAGTACAGCCAGCTGGAGCCTGCGGCGGTGCTGGGATCCCGCGTCACGCCCTATGGCGTGGAAGCGCTGATCCACCGAAGCGATCTTTGTGCCAACAGCCCGATCGTGCCGGTGAGCATCGAGGAGCTGTTTGTGATGATGGTGAAAGGAGAAAAAACTGTATGAAGGGACTGCTTTGGAAGGATTGGTATCAGATGCTGGCATACAGCAAGAACATTCTGGGCATTTCGGTGCTGATCATGCTGATCGGCGGCGTCTCTCTAAAGGAGGGAAATAACTTTTTCCTGCTGTATGGCGGTATGCTTCTTGGCATGCTGCCCATGACCCTGCTCAGCTACGACCAGACCACTGGCTGGAATGAATACGCAGGCAGTCTGCCTGTGACACGGGAACAGCTGGTGGGAAGCAAATATCTGATCGGGCTGATCGTCTGCGGGATATCGGTTGCTCTGGCAGCGGTCGATACTTTGGCGATGGGCGTTCTTCCGGGGATCGTCAGCCGGGCGGAAATGCTTTCGGTTCTGGTGCAGGTGGCGCTGGCCTCCCTGATGGGGACGATGGTAATGCTGCCGTTGGTCTATCGCTTTGGGGCAGAGAAGGCTCGGATGGTCTACATGATATTTATCGGTGCATTCACCGCTGCGGGGATGGTCCTGGTACGTTCCGGTGTGCTGGAAAAGTTCCGGATGCCTACCGTGCAGACCAATCTGCTGCTGGTGGCGATGGCAGTGGTTGCTGCGGTGCTTTATGCGCTGTCTTGGCGGTTGTCCGTTACCTGGTATGCCGGGGAAAACCGGTGTTCCGGATCCGCTGGTTCAACAAAAAGTACCGATACCGCTGCCTCCTCCATGTTGCTGCATTGGAAATGATAAAAACAAAAAGCCCGCCTCGTTGCATCCACCGGATGCACAGAGCGGGCTTCGCCTTGACAAAATAAAAGAAAAAAGCTATACTGAAATCAGAAAGAGCGCTGCGACAAGCGGTCAGCCCTTTTGGATCAGGAACTAAGTGAACTTAGAACCGTCACCGGCCAGGGTGGCGGTTCTTGCGTTTTTTCACAACAATGGTGATGGTGAAATCACCGATATGAAGCGTGATTCGCATTGCCTCACCCCCTTTCGGGGAAATGGGGCTGACCGCCTGCCGTATTGTGCAGCGCCCTGCCGCAAACGCGGCAAAAACAGAATATCACATTTTTCAGCAAATTACAAGGCCCGCCTCGTTGCATCCACCGGATGCACAGGGCGGGCCTTTCTACTATTTACAGAGAGTTATCGATCCAGAACCGCTGGACGAGAGTTCCGTTGGCGGGATCGAACAGCGTACCATCCGACACGCCGCCATTGGCGCGGATAACGCGGGCGGAAGCTGCGTTGTACTGGTCGCAGGCGATGCGCACCCGGTCGATGCTCCGGATGCGGCACTGCTCCAGTGCAAGGCGCAGGATCTCGGTGGCACAGCCCCGCTTGCGCTCGCTGGGGCGCACACTGTACCCGATGTGCCCGGCATATTGCAGCAGGTTGTCGTTGAGCCGGTGGCGGATATCGGTCATGCCGATCAAGCGGCCATTTTCATCCAGCGCCAGATAGACGGTGCCGGGCACCCAGCCCGGGGGCACCGTATCTTCGCTGTGCATCCGCCGGGTATGGGCCAGCCAGACGTCAAAGTCCGCGTAATCCGCCAGCGCTGAGGTACCGTCCAGACGGGAGCCGATGGCCAGAAATTCTTCCCGGTAAGCCATCACCTGTTCCCGGTCGCTTTCATTTGGTTCCCGCAGGTGCAGCCGGGGCGGAGTGGCCTGCCGCGCGGCGGCAGAGTAGCCCTGCGCTTTCATCAGGCCGTGGCGGTTGCAGTAAAAATACAGCACCCCTGCGCCCCGGATCGGAAACCGGCAGGAGGAAGGGCCTTCTGGGTACAGCTTGACCAGCTGCAAGTGATCGCCGGTCACGCAGGCGATAAAGGAAATAAAGTGCTCCTTTTCCATGGGATGGTGAATGGTGACAAAAATCTCATCCTCCACCCGTTCGATGGTGAGCTGGTGATGTTCGTCTGCCTCCTCGGTTTCCTGCATGCTCTGGGCGGGCAGAGCGATGCCGCAGCAGCTGACCACGGCCTGCCCGGTGGCGTGCAGCACATTGCCGCACACCGGGCAGACGTACAGCCGGGAACGCAGCAGGTTAGACGACCGGTTGCGGTTGACCACCGGCTCCCCGCGCATCAGCTCCAGCACGCTGACCCCCAGCGCGGCGGCCAGCGGCTCCAGCAGGGAAATGTCTGGCAGACCGCGGCCGGTCTCCCACTTGGAGACGGTCTTGCTGCTGACCGTCAGCAGCTGGGCCAGTTCGGTTTGGGTGAGGTGCTTTTCTTCCCGCAAACGCCGGATGGCGCTGCCGGTCACATAGGTATCCATAGGATGCTCCTTTCGGTAACGGTTCGTTCTTCGTTATCAGGATGATACCACCGGCACGATGCCTATGCAACCTACGCTCCGTGGACAGGAAGGCTCAAGCCTTGCGCAGGATCTTTTCCATCGGCCGTCCCTTGGCCAGCTCGTCCACCAGTTTGTCCAGGATCCGGATATACCGCATGGGAAGCTCCTCGATCTGTTCCACACGCACGCCGCAAACGCTGCCTTTGACCAGCAGACAGCAGGGATTGATGTGGGGCGCATTGCGGAAGAAATCACCATAAAGCGTCCCGGATTCGATGGCGTGGGCGATCTGCGCCTGCGTGCAGCCGGTCAGCCAGCAGACGATCTGCTGCACTTCTGCTTCTGTGCGGCCTTTGCGGACGGCCTTTTTGACCAGCAGGTAGTAGACCTTGGTAAAAGGCATGGAGTAGACTTGTTCGTTTGTCATACGCGATCCTCCCCGTCGTTTTCCGGATCTTCGTCCAGCTCGATGGAGAACACCGCTTTTTTCACTTTTCCGCAGCCCTGTGCTTTCAGGCCGGTGCGATACGGCTCTCCGGCCAGGAACAGAGCAAAGCGGCCTTCGCACAGCATCCCGGCAGTGCTGGTTCCCGCGCTGCCTGCGGCAGTGTCGGTTTCGGGGTCATACGGTTTTTTGACGGCCAATTCGCCCAGCGAAACTTCAAACAAATCGCTGCCTTCCAGGTCGGTCTCCAGAGTCAGGTGGTTTTCGTGCTGGACAAACAGCACCTTTTCGCCGGGCTGCGGCGTGAGCGGGGCAACAGTGACCACCGCTTTGCCTTCGGCAAGGCGGGTGCGTCCGGCGGGCAGAGTGGTGATGTCCCGCGCCATGATATACTCGATCACAGCATCCAGATTGTCGCTCATGCCCAGATAATTGGGGAGATTGTTCAGGGTATCGTAGATCATCGCGGTACGCTCCTATCCTGTGTTTTCTGAGAGTATCCTATCATATCGGAGAGGGCATTGCAAGAAAAGAACCGAAAGCTCTGCGCGGCCGCGAGCTTTCGGTTGCATTTTGCCAAAGAATATGGGATCCTTAGCGGTTTTTGTGTTATTCTGCGGTTTTTTCGGGGTCAGTGAGCAGTTCCTTGATACTGGGCACCACGCCGCCCAGATTTTGCAGCTCAGAAGGGATAATGATCTTGGTCGCCTTGCCGTTGGCTACCTTGGCCAGCGCTTCCAGGCTGCGCAGAGCCAGCACCTTGTCCGTGGGCATGGCCTCATTCAGCAGACGGATGGCATCGGCGTTGGCCTTCTGCACGGCAAGGATAGCCTGGGCCTCGCCCTCGGCCTCCAGAATGCGCTGCTGCTTGACAGCGTCCGCGCGCAGGATGGCGGCGGCCTTCTCGCCCTCGGCGGCGGTGATGGCGGCCTGCTTTTCGCCGTCCGCTTTCAGGATCACAGCGCGCTTTTCGCGCTCGGCCTTCATCTGCTTTTCCATTGCGTCCTGGATCTCGCGCGGGGGAATGATGTTCTTGACCTCCACACGGTTGACCTTGATGCCCCATTTGTCGGTGGCTTCGTCCAGAATGGCGGTGATCTTGCCGTTGATGATATCACGGCTGGTCAGGGTATGGTCCAGCTCCATCTCGCCGATGATATTGCGCAGGGTGGTGGCAGACAGGCTCTCGATGGCTGCGATAGGCTGGTTGACACCATAGGTATAGAGCTTTGCATCCATGACCTGAAAGAACACCACCGTATCGATCTGCATGGTGACATTGTCACGGGTGATGACCGGCTGAGGGGGGAAATCCGCCACCTGCTCTTTCAGGCTGACTTTTTTGGCCACTCGCTCTACAAACGGGATCTTGACATGCAGGCCGGCCGTCCAGGTGTCGGAATAGCTGCCCAGCCGCTCGATAACGAACACCATCGACTGGGGGACGATCACGATGTTGGTGACAACGATCACCAGGATCACCAGGATCAGAGCAAGGATCAGAAAGACCATCATAAAAACACTCCTCTTCTATGGAAATTGGGTGGATAAACGGGTCAGACCGGATGCGTTTCGGTCAGGATCGGCTCGATGATGAGCAGGGTGCTGTGGATCTCGGTCACACGGCAGGTGTCGCCAGGGGCCAGAGAGTCCCCCGGGGTAGCGCAGCGGGCGTTCCAGTCCACACCGTCCAGCCGCACGCGTCCCATCGTTTCGGCGGATACCGGGGTGAGCACGGTGGCGGTGCGGCCAAGATTTCGGTCGCCGTTGGTGGCCGTTGGCGCTTTGCGCAGTCGCTGGGCCAGCGGCCGGAACGCCAGCAGGCACACGGTGCTGACCAGAATGAAAAGCACCGCCTGCACCCGGAAAGAGTCTACCACCAGGCAGCTCAGCAGAGCAGCCGCGCCGCCGATGGCAAACCAGACCGAGGTCATGCTGGCCGTCATGCCCTCCAGGATCAAAAAGCCGACTGCGGCGGCCAGCCAGAGAAACGGTTGCCAGGACATTCCTTGATGCCTCCTTTGGTTCAGGGTATCCAGGACGGAAGTGCCGCCTTGGATACCCTTATTATAATCCCTCCCCTTGGGGGAAGGTCAAGCGTTTTTCACTGGAAGGTTGCACAGCCCACAAAAATTGGAGCAATGTATAAAAATACCCCGGCTTTTTTGGAGCCGGGGCAGAAGGATCACTTCATATCATAGTAACTGTGGTTGGGATTGTGGCCGTTTTCCTCCACCACGATGGTAAAGCCCATCGGGTTCACCTCGGTGCTCTTGCCGCTGGCCAGCGTTTCCACGATAAGGTGCTCGGAGCGGTTGACGATGATCTCCGCCGTTTCAAACTCACCGATGCGCTGGTAGTGCAGCAAACCGTCCTCGGCGCGCAGCACCCGAAGCGCACCGGAGTGGAAGGCCTCGCAGGTGTGGCGCAGCTCAGACAGCTGGGCCAGAACGGGGCGAAGGCGGTTCTCGTGGGTATCCCAGCGGTAAAAAGCCCGGTTAAAGGGATCGCGATAACCCTGCATGCCGATCTCGTCGCCATAATACAGGCAGGGAACGCCGGGCAGCGTGTAGATGATGGCGTACGCCATGCGCAGCAGAAGCATGCCGTCCTCGTATTCCTCGCCGGTCACGCAGCGGCCGCTCTGCCACTCCCGGCCGCGTCCGTTTGCCGGTTCATCGGCGATGACGGTCAGCGCGCGTTCGGTGTCGTGGGTGGAAAGAAAATTCAGCGCGGTGTCCATTGCGGGGGCAGGGTAGTGCTCGCAGATGGAAAGGATCTCCTCTGCGGCCTGTTCTGCGGGCTTGCCTTTGACGAAATCCAGCACTGCGTTTTTGAAAGGATAATTCATCACGCTGTCCAGCCCCTTGCCCAGCAGATAGGTGCGCCGGTGGCCAAAGCCGAACTTGGTGGTGGCATCCTCCCAGACCTCGCCCAGCAGGAATTTATCCCGGCCGCACCGCTTGACGGCGGCGCGGATCTTTTCGATAAAGCTGTCCGGCAGTTCATCGGCCACATCCAGCCGGAAGCCCGCCGCGCCCCGGCGCAGCCAGGTGTCGATGACGCCGCCCTCACCGGTGATGAATTCCACATAGGATGGATTTTCCTCGTTGACCTCCGGCAGGGTCTCAAACCCCCACCAGCTGCGGTAGCCGCACTTGTAAACGGGGGAAAAGTCATACCAGGAGCGATAAGGCGAGTTGGGATTGCGGTAAGCACCATCCCAACCATAGCGGCCTTCGCGGTTGAAATAGCGGCTGTCCGAGCCGGTGTGACTGAACACGCCGTCCAGCACGATGCCGATGCCATAGCGTTTGGCCTCGCGGCACAACTCTTCAAAGTCCTGATTGGTGCCCAGCAGCGGATCCACATTGAGATAGTCCGCCACATTGTAACGGTGATTGGCGTGGGCCTCAAAGATAGGGTTCAGGTAGAGGAAATCCACCCCCATGCTCCGCAGATAGGGCAGCTTGCACTGGATGCCCTTGAGATCGCCGCCGAAGTAATCCTGATTCAGATGCCCGCCGGTCTCGTTGGGCTGCCAGAACGGTTCCGCGTGCTTGTCCGCCTGATAAATACGGTCGGGGAAGGGCATGGGCTTGTTTTCCACACCTTCGCAAAAGCGGTCGGGGAAGATCTGATAGAATACCTTGCCTTTGACGCACTCCGGCGTTTCAAAGTCCGGCTCATAAACGGTGATCTGCCAGCATTCGCCATCCTGCCAGCTTACAACGCCGCAGTTGTCCGGCCCGCGGAAAATGCGGCGGAAATCGGTGTATAGATCAAAGTAATAAAAGTACAGGCCGGGATCGTTCAGCTGCACATCCACCGAAAAGTGGTTTTGCAGCGGGGTCTGCCCCTCAAAGTTCATGCGATAGTGTACCGGCACATCGCGGGGGCCTTCCTTGCGCAGAACAAGATGCGGATCCACATAGCCCAGCTCCTCTGGCAGGCAGAGGGAGAGATGGACGGTCTGCCCGGCACGCAGCGCACCGAACGGCCGTTTGAATTCGGGATCATAGCTATTGAACAGACAAGACAAGCGAGGTCGTTCCTTTCCGAAAAAAGCCCCGGGCAATCTCATGCACCGGGGCCTGCAATTTTTTAACGAGGAGATAAAGCTTACTTCACGGTGTCAGCGTACCAGATATCACGGGCATAATCCAGCACAGAACGGTCAGCGCTGAAGATGCCGCTGTTGGCGATGTTCTTCAGGCTCATGCGCGCCCACTTCTCGCGGTCTGCGTACAGACGCTGCAGATCGGCCTGGGCACGGCGGTAATCCTTGAAGTCCGCCATGACCATGTAGGGATCGCTGGTGCGCAGGTTGGAGGTGACTTCGTGGAAGTTCTCGCCGTTCCAGCCGCGCTCCAGGAAGTTCAGGGCAGCGTTGGCCACATCGTCGCCCATGATGAAGGCATTGGGGTGGTAGCCGATGTTCTTCAGGTTGTTCACCTCGGGGGTCAGCATACCAAAGATGATCTCGTTCTCCTTGCCCGCGGCATCGGCGATCTCGACGTTGGCGCCGTCCAGAGTGCCCAGAGTGATCGCGCCGTTCAGCATGAACTTCATGTTGCCGGTGCCGGAAGCCTCGGTGCCGGCCAGAGAGATCTGCTCGGACACCTCAGAAGCGGGCATCAGGTGCTCGCTCAGAGAAACGCAGTACTCCTCCAGATAGACCACGCGCAGTTTGTCGCGCACAGCGGGATCAGAGTTGATCAGGTCGCCCAGCTTGCAGATCATGCGGATCATCTGCTTGGCCATGTAGTAGCCGGGAGCAGCCTTTGCGCCAAAGATATAGGTCTTGGGGATAAAGTCGGCGTTGGGATTCTCCTTCAGGTACAGGTACTGGGCAGCGATGTTCAGCGCGTTCAGGTGCTGGCGCTTGTACTCGTGCATGCGCTTGACCTGGCAGTCAAAGATCGAGTTGGGATCGATGATCTGGCCGGTGCTCTTGGCGAGGTAGTTGGCAAAATCCTTTTTGTTTTCCAGCTTGATCTCGTTCAGGCGGGTCAGAACGGTCTTGTCGTCTGCATACTTGTTCAGCTTGGACAGCTCAGAAGCGTTCTGCTTGTAGTCCTCGCCGATGGTCTCATCCAGCAGATTGCACAGGCCGGGGTTGGAAGCCAGCAGCCAGCGGCGGTAAGCGATGCCGTTGGTCACGTTCTTAAAGGCCTGGGGCTTGAACAGATAGTAATCATGGAACACGCTGTCCTTGATGATCTCGCTGTGCAGCTTGGACACGCCGTTGATGCTGTTGGCGGTGTAGGCGCAGATATTGGCCATGCGCACCTGATTGTCGCCGATCAGGGCCATGTAGTCGATCTTGCCCTTGTCGCCGGGGAAGGCATACTCCAGCTCCATACGGCAGCGGCGGTTCATCTCGACTACGATCTGGTAGATGCGGGGCAGGGTCATGCGGAAGATGTCGATGTTCCACTTCTCCAGAGCCTCCGCCATAACGGTGTGGTTGGTGTAGGAGAACACGCGCTGGCAGATGTCGAAGCTCTGATCCCAGCCAAAGCCGCACTCGTCCAGCAGGATGCGCATCATCTCGGGGATGGCCAGAGTGGGATGGGTATCGTTCAGCTGGATGGCGACCTTGTCGGGCAGGTTCTCCAGCGTGCCGTAGGTGGCCAGGTGGTTCTGCACGATGTCGCCGATGGAAGCGGCCGACAGGAAATACTGCTGGCGCAGGCGCAGGATCTTGCCCTCAACGTGGTTGTCGTTGGGGTACAGGACTTTGGAGATCAGCTCCGCGTTGGCGTTTTTGCTCATCGCGGTGTTGTAGTTGCCCAAAGAGAAGCTGGACATATCGAAGTCCGGGGCCTTGGCCTGCCACAGGCGCAGCTTGGCAACACCCTGTCCATCATAGCCCTGAACATACATATCGGAAGGAACAGCCATCACGCTGTTGTAGTTGGTGTGCTGGATATAGTGGAAGTCGTGATCCCAGTTCTCGTGGATCTCGCCGTCAAAGCGGACCTCCACGGCCTGATCCGGGTGGCTCTTGAGCCAGACCTGGCCGCCGGGCAGCCAGTTGTCGGCGCGCTCCTGCTGCCAGCCGTCCACGATCTTCTGCTTGAAGATGCCGTACTCATACAGGATGGAGTAGCCGGTGCCGCACACGCCGGTGGTAGCCATGCCGTCCAGATAGCAGGCAGCCAGGCGGCCCAGACCGCCGTTGCCCAGACCTGCGTCCGGCTCTTCCTCAAAAATGGTATCCAGGCTGATATCCGCAGCGGCCAGAGCCTCCTGCGCGACCTGATCCAGGCCCAGGTTGAACAGGCTCATCTTCAGGCTGCGGCCCATCAGGAACTCCATGCACAGATAATATACCTGCTTGGTGCCGGTGCCAACGGCCTTGGACTGGAACTTTTTGTGGTTCTCGCTCATCATCTGGCGGCAGATCAGGGCCAGAGCGCGGTAGATCTGCTGGTTGGAAGCAACGCTCAGATCCACACCATACTCGCTGGTGAGCTTGTCCTGAAGAATTTTTGCAAATTCCTTTGTTGTCATAAGTGAACTCCTATCCGCAATTTGCGATCAAAGTGGATTTGTGTCTGCCCGGGTGGAAAAAACGCTTCGGCGGGCGGAGACACAGGGGAATTTGGGCGGTAATAAGGCATGTGCCCTCTATCACATACGCCTTTCACACAACACTACAATTATAATCAGTTCGGGCGCTAAATGCAAGGAAAAGCGTTGAATTTTTCCGTTACACCCATTTTTTAGAAGTACTTTCTGCCAAATCTGACGAAAATTCAAAAAATACACTTTTTCTTGCGCGGCATTTATATTATAATAGAAGCTGGATGACAGCGGCCCAAGGGCTTTCGATGCCGGAGAAATTCGGGGAGAAATGCAGTGGATCGCACAGCGCGGCAGAAACAGAACGCGGAAAATGCTGAAAATGAGCGCCATTTCCGGCAACATGCCGGGAGTGACGCCAAAAATGGAGCGGCGGCGGGCGCTGACTGGCCCGGCCGACTGCAAAAGCGAGGATACTATGGTAAACAAGGTGAGAGTGACCATCGCGGGCGCACCGTATGCCATCGCGACGACGGATTCCGAAAAATACATCATGACCCTGGCCAAGCGCCTGGATGAGGACATCACCCGGCTGATGTCGGACAATGGGAACCTTTCGGTGACGAAGGCGGCGGTGTTCTGCGCAATGGACTATCTGGACGAGTACAAAAAGAGTGCGGGCAGCGCGGAAAACATGCGCGGCCAGATCCAGGACTATATCGCGGACGCAGCCCGTGCAAAGCTGGCAGAGGACAAGGCCAAGGCAGAAAACGAGCAGCTTCGGCGGGAGGTGACGGCTCTGCGCGAACAGCTTGCCCGGATGCGCAGCAGGGCCGACCGTGCAGCCGCAGCCAGGGCAGAAGCCGCACCGGAACAGGGCTGATATACCTTATTAAATAGCGACAGTCGAAAAAGGGAGAACTATGGCACAGATCGAGATCCTTGCCCCCGTGGGCAGTGAAGAAATGCTTCGCGCGGCGGTATTCAGCGGCGCGGATGCAGTCTACCTGGGCTTTTCGGGCTTCAACGCCCGCACCGGCGCGGGCAATTTTGACGCGGACAGCCTGAAAGAAGCCGTCCGCTTTTGCCACGCCCGGGGCGTGCGGGTGCATGTAGCGATGAACACCACTGTTTATGGCAGCGAGCTGGCGGGCCTGGCCGATGCGGTGCGGGCGGTGGCTGCCAGCGGTGCGGACGCGGTGATCTGTCAGGATCTGGCGGCAGCGCGGCTGGCGGGGCAGATCGCCCCGGAGCTGCCCCGCCACGGATCCACCCAGATGAGCGTCCACACCTTGCAGGGGGCGCTGGAGCTGGCGGAGCAGGGCTTTTCCCGTGTGATCCTGGCGCGCGAGCTGAGCCTGCCGGAGATCGAACACATCACCCGGCACTGCGGCATTGAAACCGAGTGCTTCGTTCATGGCGCGCTGTGCATGAGCATGAGCGGCCAGTGCTATATGTCCGCCTTCCTGGGCGGGCGCAGCGGCAACCGCGGTTCCTGCGCAGGTCCGTGCCGCCTGCCTTTTGATGCCACTCCTCTGCCGGAAGGCAGGCCCGGACGTCTGCATCACCTGTCGCTGAAGGACAACTCGGTGATCGACCAGCTGGACAAGCTTCAGGCGGTGGGCGTGGCTTCGGCCAAGATCGAAGGCCGCCTGCGCACGCCGGAATATGTGGCGGCCGCAGTCAGTGCCTGTCTTGCGGGCCGCGAGGGGCGTGCTTATGACCGCGATCTGCTGAAAAATGCATTCAGTCGCTCCGGGTTCACCTCCGGCTATCTGGACGGCAGGATCGACGGTTCGATGTTCGGTGTGCGCAGCGAGGCGGATGCCGAGCTGACCAAAAAAACGCTGCCTGCTCTGCGGGAGCTGTACCGGCGGGAGCGTCCCCGCGTGCCAGTGCGCATGAAGCTGGAGCTGGAAGAGGGCGGCGAAAAGCTGACCGTGAGCGACGCGGACGGCAACCGCGCCTTTGCCTATGGCGATACCGAGCCGCAGCCTGCCCGTGCCGACCCCACCGAGAGCCTGCGCCGCAGTCTGGCCAAGACCGGCGGCACGCCCTTTGTGCCGGAGTCCATTGAAGTAGAGATGGATGGCGGGCCGTGGTTTGTGCCGGGCAGCGTGGTGAATGAGATGCGCCGTCAGGCTCTGGACAGCCTGCTGCAAAAGCGTCAGACTCTGCGCCCCTGGCCGACGCAGGAGGTGGAGCAGCCTGCCCTTCCGTATCACCCCGGCCCTGCCCGCCGTGTGCTCCGCGCACGGTTCGAGCGCTGGGAACAGGTGCCGGAAAAGGCGCTTGGCGGCATCGAATACCTGATCCTGCCCATTGCGCAGGCGGATCTGATCCCCCGTGAATGGCGTGAAAAGACCATTCTGGAGCTGCCCCGCGCGATGTTCGGCGCACTGGAACAGGACACCGCCCGCCGCATTGCGGCAACGCAGGATCAGGGGTTTGCAGGTTATGAGGCTGGCAATATCGCCCATCTGCGGATGTGCCGGGGCCTGCCGGTTTCGGGCGGGTTCGGCCTGAACATCACAAATCAGCTTTCGGCCCAGTTTTATGCGGATCAGGGCCTGAACTCCATGCTGATCCTGCCGGAAGTCAGGGACACCGAGATCCAGACCATCGCGCCCATGCACGCAGGAAAGCCGGTGCCTACCGGTGCGCTGATCTATGGACACATGCCCCTGATGCTGACCCGTGCCTGCCCGATGCAGAACCTGCACGACTGTGCCCGCTGCACCCGCAGCGGTGAGCTGACTGACCGCAAGGCCCGTAAGTTCCCGGTGCGCTGCGGGCTGGGAGTGCGCACGGTGTATAATCCGGTGCCCATCTATCTGGGCGATAAGCCCGGTGCGCTGGCAGTGGATTATGGCGTGGCCTACTTCACGCTGGAAAGCCGGGAAGAGGCTGCCGCTGTGCTGGAGCTGATCCGGCAGCGCGCACCGTTTGATGGCGAATTTACCCGCGGGCTGTACTTCAAGGGTACCACCGCATAAAAAACGAAAATACGAGGGATAAAATGGAACCGATCACTGTAAAGTATAAAGTGCTGGATCCGCGGGCCAAGGTGCCCGTCTATGCCACCGCAGGCGCGGCCGCGGCTGACCTGTGTGCCGTTCTGGATGAGCCGATGACGCTGGCACCCATGCAGCGGGCGCTGGTGCCCACAGGCCTTGCCATCGAGCTGCCCGGCCCCTATGTAGTGGCGCTGGTGTATGCTCGCAGCGGCCTTTCGATCAAGCACGGCCTGTGTATGGCCAATGGCGTGGGCGTGGTCGACAGCGACTATCGGGGCGAATTGAAGGTTCCGATGATCAATCTGGGCCAGCAGTCCTATACCATCCAGCCCGGCGATCGGGTCGCGCAGCTGTGCATTGCGCCGGTGGACATGGCACAGTTTGTTCCGGTGCAGCAGCTGGGAGACACCGCCCGGGGCGAGGGCGGCTTTGGCTCCACAGGCTGACAAGGCGGCTTTTTTGCCTTTTATAAACTTTTTACAAAAAAATATCCGATACAACGTTTTTTGAAAGCAAAGGATCAAAACATGATGACCAGACCCCTGATCCTGGCCTCTGCCAGCCCCCGCCGCCGGGAGCTGCTGAGCCTGTATACGACCGATTTTACCGTTTCGGTCAGCGATTTTGAGGAAAGCGGCGTGCAGGCCGCGACCCCCGCGCAGCTGGTGGAAAAGCTGGCCCGGGGCAAGTGCCTTTCCGTGGCGGCACGGCATCCGGGCTGTGTCGTGCTGGGCTGCGATACGGTGGTGGATGTGAACGGTGAGGTGTTCGGCAAGCCGCAGGATGCTGCCGATGCCGCGCGGATGCTTCGGGCGCTGTCCGGCTCCACGCATCAGGTCCACACCGGCGTATGCGTGTCGGACAGTGTGCGCACCAAAAGCTTTGTGGATAGCTGCAATGTCACCTTTTTCCCTATTTCGGAGCAGGAGATCGCCCGCTATGCCGCAACAAAGGAGCCTTATGACAAGGCCGGGGCCTATGGCATCCAGGGCCGGGCGGCCCTCTGGCTGGATCATCTGGAAGGCGATTATTACACCATCATGGGCCTTCCGGTCAGCCGGACAGCTCGGCTGCTTGAACAGTTCTGAGCGAAAAACGCGCAGAAAAATGAAAAAAGCGGAAAAACTTGCCGAAGTGCTTGTGAAATCCGACGCGGGCGGCTATAATAATACCGTGTGATTTTGCGCAGGCGGCCCCGATGGGGGATCGCAGCGCGTTGCAATAGACCTGGAGCTAGTTAAGGAGAACAGCAGTTATGAGTTTTTTATCCAAGGACGTCGGGATTGACCTGGGTACCGCAAATACCCTGGTCTACATGAAGGGCAAGGGAATCATCATGCGGGAGCCGTCGGTCGTGGCGGTGGACACCAAGACCGACGAGGTGCGCTGCGTGGGTGCCGAGGCAAAGGCGGTCATCGGCCGCACCCCCGGCAGCATCGTGGCGGTGCGCCCGCTGAAGGACGGCGTCATTGCGGATTTTGATATCACCGCCAATATGCTGGAGAATTTTTTGAAAAAGGCCTGCGGCAACAGCATGTTTGCCCGCCCCCGCGTGGTCATCTGCATCCCGTCCGGCGTCACCGAGGTGGAGCGCCGCGCTGTGCGTGAGGCAACGCTCAAGGCGGGTGCGCGTCAGGTGTCGGTGATCGAGGAGCCGATGGCGGCGGCCATCGGCGCGGGCCTGCCCATCAGCGAGCCTACCGGCAGCATGATCGTGGACATCGGCGGCGGCACCGCAGAGATCGCGGTCATCTCTCTGGGCGGCATCGTAGCTTCCCGCAGCGTGCGCATGGCAGGCGATATGTTCGATCAGGCCATCATCGCCTTTATCAAGCGCAAATACAACCTGCTCATCGGCGAGCGCACCGCCGAGCAGATCAAGATCGACATCGGTTCGGCATATGTTCTGGATCCCGAAATGACGATGGAGATCAAGGGCCGCAATCTGGTGGACGGCCTGCCCAAAAACATTGTCGTCTATTCCGAGGATGTGCGCGAAGCTCTGCTGGAATGCCTGGTCAAGATCACCAGCGCCATCAAAGAAACGCTGGAGCGCACTCCGCCGGAGCTGAGCGCCGATATCATCGACCGCGGCATCACCCTGACCGGCGGCGGCGCGCTGCTGCGCGGTCTGGATCAGCTGATCCAGAGTGAGACCGGCATTGACGTACACATTGCGGAAGATCCGCTGGACTGCGTGGCCAAGGGCGCAGGCGCAGTGCTGGATCATGTGGATGTGCTGCACGACGTTCTGGATACCGATGGCGGCCATATGTGATCCTTTGCTGTGCGCCATGCGGCGGCCGGGCGGGGGAAGGCCCTGTCTGCTGTTTCCACCGCAGGAGATGAGGACCTGTTCTTGAATACAGGCGCGGATGGCACCGGCTGTCCGCGCTTTTTTATACCAGATAAACCGCAGCCACAGGAGGCAACCCCGTGAAAGATTTTTTTGATACCTGGAAATTCAAGATCCTGATCGCCGTGGCGGTATTCCTGGTGGGCGTGATGGCCTATGCAGGCGCAAACGGCCGCCTGACCGCCGCCCCCCAGGAGCTGCTGAGCGTGGCGGTGGCCCCGTTCCAGCGGGTGGCTGCCGCTGTCAGCGGCGGTGTGTCCTCGGTCTGGGACAAATACACCAATCTCAACGCTATTTTGGAGGAAAACGACTCCCTCCGGGAAGAAAACGCAGCTCTGCGCAGTCAAATGGTGGATTATGACCGCCTCAAGGCCGAAAATGAAGCCTACAAAGCGCTGACCAACATCCAGCAGAACAATCCGGAACGCACCTATGTTTCCTCCTTCGTCATCGGGCGTGACCCGCTGGACGAATTCGGGGGCTTTACATTGGATCAGGGTACGCTTGCCGGCGTCAAAACAGGGGATACTGTCCTCAGTGACGAAGGCTATCTGCTGGGCACGGTGATTGAGGCTGACCTGACCAGCTGCAAGGTGATGACCCTGCTCCATCCCAGCTTTAATGCGGCAGCCGTGGTGTCCCGCACCCGCGATAATGGCATCCTGACCGGCAGCTCGGAGTATGCCGCTCAGGGGCTGTGTGTGCTGTCCAACCTTGACCGCGGCACCAGGGCGATCAAGGGGGATCTGGTGATCACCACCGGTCTGGGCGGAGTGTTCCCGCCGGATATCCTGGTGGGCGTGGTGCAGGAGCTGGTGCCGGAAGCCAGCGGAAAGTCTACCATCGCGGTGGTAAAGCCGGGCGGGGATCCCCGCATTGCAAAGCACGCCTTTATCATCACAGCATACTAAGGGAGGGCCGCTATGGAATCTCGCCGCAAACGCAACCGCACCCAATTTTTAAAATGGGGCTGTTACGCGCTGCTGCTGCTGCTGTGCACGGTGCTGCAAACGACGCCGGGCCTGCTCCAGTTCGGGCAGGCAAAGCCGCTGTTCCTGCTTCCGCTCTGTCTTGCCGTGGCAGTGAAGGAGGGCGAATTTGCCGGGGCGCTGTTTGGCGCGGTGTGCGGCCTGATGTGGGATTACACCGCCGGGCGCACGGTGGGCATGCTGGCGCTGGAGCTGCTGATCCTGTGCTTTGTCATTTCGGTGGCGGTGCAGCTCTACCTCAAAAGCGCGCCGGCCAACTTTGCGCTGCTGTGCGGCGCGGCAGCCCTGCTGATCCTTTCCTGCGATTTTATGTTCTTTTATTGGATGCCGGGCTACAGCGGCGCGGCGTGGCGGTACATGACCTTTGTGCTGCCCTGCGCAGCGCTGACAGTCCCCGTCTCGCTGCCGCTGTTCTGGGCAGTGCGGCGGATCCACCAGGAATTCTGGATCGACAATGGCGTGGTCTGACCCCGCCGGGAGGACAAACGGATGAATTTGGACGAGCGAAAAATCGTCATGCGCCGCCTTGTGATGCTGATCGCCATCTCCAGTGTGCTGATCTGCCTGTATGTGCTGCGCATGATCTCGCTGCAGCTGGTGCATGGCGATGACTTTAAAGCCAAGGCCACCAGCACCACCGACTATAAATTTACGGTCACGGCGGCCCGCGGCGACATCGTGGACTGCCAGGGGCGGCGCATCGCGGCCAGCACGACCAGCTATAATGTGGTGTTCAGCCGCCTGCTGATGGGAGATCACGACCTGGACGAAACCTTGCAGGATGTTGTGATCCTGCTGAACCAGAACGGCCAAAGCTGGCGGGATACCCTGCTGGTCAGCGCGCCGGATGAAAACGGCAACTATTCCTTTACGGCAGATCCGGAGAGCGAAAAGGATCAAAAAGCCCTGGCCACCGCCAAGGAGAATCTGGGTTTGCAGCAGTATGCCACCGCGAACGATGTGATGGAAAAGCTGGTGGAGGACTACGGACTGGAGGACTATTCGCGCGAGTGGCAGCGCATTCTGGGCGGTATCCACTACCAGATGCAGCAGGAAGCCTTTTCCAACGTGAACAACTTCACTCTGGCGGAGAATGTCAGTGACGCGGTGGTAGCGGCCATCAAGGAACGCAGCCTTTCGCTTCCGGGCGTGGAGATCGTGCAGACCAGCACCCGCAGTTATGAGCAGGGGATGACCCTGCCCCATGTGCTGGGCCGCGTGGGAAAGATCACCGCCGAAAAGTGGAAAGTGACCGATGAAAACGGTGTTGTGACCTATCCCCTGCGGGACAAGGGCTATAATATGAACGATGTCATCGGCATCTCCGGCCTGGAATCGGTGTATGAGGATGAGCTGCGCGGCAAGGACGGTGTGGAGACCATCACCCGCAATTCGGACGGCGTGATCATCAGCACCACCATGACCAAGGTGCCCGAACCGGGCCATACCATCATGCTGACAGTGGACAGCGCTTTCCAGCAGGCGGTGGACGAAGCGCTGGCCCAAAACATCGAAATGATCAATAACACCTATAACACCAGCGGCGCAACGGCTTCCGCCGGTGCAGCGGTAGTTATAAACGTCAAGGATGGCAGCGTGATGGCGGCAGCCAACTATCCCAGCTTTGACCAGAACCTCTACGCGACCCAGTACGGCGAGTACAGCTCGGATCCCGGTCTGCCGTTGTTCAACCGCTCTTTGCAGGGCCTGTATACCCCTGGCTCTACCTTTAAGCCGGCGGTCGCGACGGCGGCGCTGCTCAGCGGTACCATTGACCGCAATTCCAAGGTGAACTGTACCGGAACCTACACCTATTACCCGAACTACCGCCCCAAATGCACCCGTCATGGACACAGCGGTTATATCGATGTGGTGGATGCCATCAAGTGGAGCTGCAACATCTTCTTCTATGATGTGGGCCGGCGTACCACCAGCGATGTATACGATGCTTATGCCTATAAGCTTGGTCTGGGCGTGCGCACCGGCGTGGAGGTAAATGAGGCGCTGGGCCGTCTGACCACCAAGAACGACTCCAACTATGTGCCCTCGCTGGAGATCCAGGCGGCCATTGGCCAGGGCAATACGGTGGTCACGCCGGTGCAGCTGGCTACCTATGCGGCGACTCTGGCCAACAAGGGTGTGCGTTACCGCACCCATTTCGTCAAGGCCGTTCTGGATACCAACACCGGTGAGGTGCTCAAGACCACGGCCCCGGAGGTCATGGATATCATCGAGGACAACATTGGGGCCTTTGATATTGTGGAGCAGGGCATGATCGGTGTGTCCGAAACGGTCTCGGGCCTGTCGAAGTACCCCTATACCATTGCCTGTAAGACCGGAACCCCCCAGCGCAGCGAAACGTATGAGGTGGGCGGCAGCGTCAAGCACTATACCAATACGATGATGGTAGCTTATGGCCCGGTGGAAGATCCCCAGATCGCCATTGGCATCGTGATCGAGTATGGCGGCGGCGGCGCACGCGCAGGCAATCTGGTGGCGGATATCTTTAATGCATACTTTGCCTTGCAGGATGGCACTCTGGAGCTGAAGGAAACTGTTTCCGCAGACAGCCAGATGCAGGAGGCTGCACCCGGACAGATCGAGAGTGGGACCGCGGGATGAGAAAATTGTAAACCATTTCCACAAAATTTGAATGTTTTACCTAAAAAGCAGTTGTAAAAATCTAAAATTTGTGATAATATGAATTATACGGGTTTCTGAGATGGATCGGAGCAAAGGAGAGGTTGACCGATGACGATTGCACTGATTGCGCATGACTCCAAAAAAGAACTGATGGTGCAGTTCTGTACGGCGTATTGCCGTATCCTGAGCCAGCACAAATTGGTGGCCACCGGCACCACGGGAAAGCTTATCTCCGAGGCCACCGGCCTGCAGGTGCAGCGTTTTCTGGCGGGGGTGCAGGGAGGCAGCCAGCAGATCGCGGCGCGTATCGCCTGTAATGAGATCGACCTGCTGCTGTTTTTTCGGGATCCTATCAATGCCAAGCCCAGCGAGCCGAATGAGATGACTTTGCTGCGCCTGTGCGATGTGCACAATATCCCGATGGCCACGAATATCGCCACGGCAGAGGTGCTGATCCACGGCCTGGAACGGGGCGATCTGGATTGGCGCGATATCGTCAACCCTCAAAACTGACCCGCAATAAAACTATAAAAATACACAAGCGGCAGCTGCACCGGGATCTTCCCGGTGCGGCTGCCGCTTTTTGGCTGTAAATACAAAAAATCTGCCGCTGAAGCCCGCCCGGGCCTTGCAAACAGGATAGAGCCTGCCCGATGCGCATAAAAACCTGGCCTGTGCGTATGCACAGGCCGATCGAAAAGTTTTTGCCCCGCTTTTTTCAAAAAGCGGGAAAAGCAGCAAAAAGCGGGAAAATCAAAAAAAATCATTCAGCGCTCTGGATATATCCGCTTCCCATCACAACGCCTTCGCGGTAGAACACCGCAGCCTGGCCGGGAGCCGGTGCACGCACGGGATCCACAAAGGTCAGCAGGCTGCTGCCGTCAAAGTAGGCGGCGGCGGGCTGCGCAGCGCTGCGTACCCGCACCCGATATTCTTCGGCGGGCAGGGCGGAACCATCCGGTGTGACCAGTTGCGTCACCGTGACCGTGCGGGCAAACTCCTCCCCTGCGCGGCCCAGCAGCACATCGCCGTTGTCCTGTATGGCCCGGACGAACACCGGCTCTCCCAGCGCCAGACCCAGGCCTTTGCGCTGGCCCACCGTGTAGTGCATCACACCTTGATGGGGGCCAAGATCTTGGCCATCCGGACCAAAGAAGTGCCCCTGACGGCTTTCCAGGCCCCGCTGGGCGATAAATCCCGCATAGTCTCCATCCGGAATGAAACAAATTTCCATGCTGTCCGGTGCATCGGCGCAGTCCAGCTTGAACTCCTGCGCCATAGCCCGCACGTCCTCTTTGTCAAACTCGCCCAGCGGCAGGATCAGCCGGGACAGCACTTCCTGCGGCAGGCGGCTGAGCATATAGCTCTGATCCCGCGCTGCGCATTCGGGCTGAGCGATGCGGCTGACGCCGTCCGCGCCCAGCTCCACCCGGGCATAGTGGCCGGTGGCGATATACTGGATGCCCAGCCGATCGGCTGCGGCCAGCAGAGCGGTGAATTTGACCGCCGGGTTGCAGGCTACGCAGGGGTTGGGGGTGCGGCCTGTGCAGTAGGCTTCGCAGAAGGGGGTGATCACTTCCTGCTCAAACAGCTCCTGCGCGTCCAGCACAGCGCATTCCACGCCAAGCTGTTCGGCAGCGCGTTTTGCCGCCTGTACTGCCGGATCGTGGGCGGGGGAGAAGCGGATCACCGCGCCTGCCACCGCAAAGCCCTGCTGCTGCAGGATGCGCACCGTGACGCTGGAGTCTACTCCGCCGCTCATGCCGACCAGGACTTTGTCCTGGCTTTCATAGGTATCGAACCCGTTGCCGGGCAAAAATGCTTCGCTCATGTTCCTTGCCTCCCGCCATGTGCTTTGCTTTGTGCTACGGCCAGCTGGTCGCAGCGCTCGTTCTCCGGATGGCCAGCGTGACCTTTGATCCAGACATAGGTGATCTGATGCCGTGCTTCCTGTTCCAGCGCCTGTGCCCACAGATCCGGGTTCAGCGCGGGGGAACCGTCCGCTTTTTTCCAGCCGCGGCGCTTCCAGCCTTTGGCCCAGCCCTTTTCCAGCCCATTGATGACATACTGGCTGTCGGAACACAGCCGCACCTCACAAGGCTCTTTCAGCTGGCGCAGCGCCTCGATAAAGGCAGTCAGCTCCATGCGGTTGTTGGTGGTGCTGGCTTCGCCCCCGCTCAGCTCTTTTTCATAGACCTTTCCGCCAAAGCGGTAGCGCAGGATCGCACCCCAGCCGCCGGGACCGGGATTTCCGCTGCATGCCCCGTCGGTGTATACTTCAACCTGTTTCATCTTGCTCTCCCTTGGTCGGCTGTACGCCGTAATACTACTATTTAGAACTGTTTTTCTCCGTCTGTCAAGAGGGAGCTGTATATTTTGCTTCTCCGCTGACAAACCTTGGAATTGACAAAAAGGGCGAGAAATACTATACTGGTTGCAACAAAATGCGTATAGAGGCAGGTTTGAGAACATGCCCAAGGCCCCGGAAGGACAGGCCGCGGTCGCATCGAACAGATGGACTGGAACGGCCGGCAGCGTCCCAAATGGGCACAACGAAACAATTTTAATACGATGCATCCGATGGAAGCACAGGCCTTTCCTGCGTTTCCCATGCAGCGCAGGCTATGCCCAGGGATGGGCAGGCCTGTGTTTTGGTTTTCATTTTTGGAGGTTAGAATGGCACAGGCAAAAGAACAGGCAGCGCGTGCGCCTTATACAGCAGACGCTGGTGAAAAGCGTCCCCGCACGGCATCCCGCCGTCCCTATTATTCCCGGCGTCCCCGCCGTCCCCAGCAGCCCAAAGAGGCTGCCACGCCCATCCATATTTATCCGCTGGGCGGTCTGGGCGAAGTGGGCAAAAATATGACTGTCTATGAGTGCTGCGGCGATATGATCATTGTGGACTGCGGCCTGGTGTTCCCGGACAGCGATATGTACGGCGTGGATCTGGTCATCCCGGACTTTACCTTTGTGGCGCAGAACAGAGAAAAGATCAAGGGCCTGCTGATCACCCACGGCCACGAGGATCATATCGGCAGTATCCCGTATCTGCTGCAAAAATTCGATCTGCCCATCTATGGCACCCGGCTGACCTGCGGCCTGATCAAAAACAAGCTGGAGGAGTTTGGTCTGGCGGGCAAGACCCGATTTGTGGAGATCACCCCCCGCCAGAAGCTGAAGCTGGGCTGTTTTACGGTGGAACCCATCCACGTCAACCACTCCATCCCGGATTCGGTGGCCTACGCCATCGACAGCCCGGCAGGTGTGGTGATCCAGACCGGCGATTTTAAGATCGATTATACCCCGCTGGCCTGCGGCGTTACCGATCTTTCCACCCTGGCAGAGTATGGTCAAAAGGGCGTGCTGGCCCTGTTGAGCGACTCCACCAATGCGGAGCGCCCCGGTTTTACCGCCACCGAGCAGAAGGTGGCCGCCGGTGTGCGCAATCTGTTTGCCCGTGCGCGCAACAAACGCATCATCATTGCGACCTTTGCCTCCAATATCTACCGTGTGCAGCAGATCATTGATCTGGCCGTGGAAGATGGCCGCAAGGTGGCCTTCAGCGGCCGCAGCATGGTGAACAATACGGCGATGGCGCAGGAGCTGGGCTATATGCACATCCCGGAGGGCACCCTGATCAGCGTGGACGAGCTGAACCAGTACCCGCCCGAGCAGGTGGTGTTGATCACCACCGGCAGCCAGGGCGAGCCGCTGAGCGCGCTGAGCCGCATGGCCTCGTGCAGCCACCGTCAGGTGCGGGTAGGTCCCGGCGACTTTATCATCATTTCGGCCAATCCGATCCCCGGCAACGAGAAGAGCGTGACCAAGATCGTCAACGGTCTGCTTCTGCTGGGCGCGGAGGTCATCTACGAGAGCATGTATGACGTTCATGTTTCCGGCCACGCCTGCCAGGAGGAGCAGAAGCTGATGCTCACCCTGACCCGGCCCAAATATTTCCTGCCGGTGCACGGCGAGTATAAGCAGCTGAAAAAGCATGCGATCACTGCGGCCAGTCTGGGCATCCCCATCACCAACATCCTCATTGCGGAAAACGGTTCCAATGTGATCCTCTCGCAGGATGAGATCAAGCTGGGTGAGCCGGTGACGGCCGGCGCCGTGATGGTAGACGGCCTGGGCGTGGGCGATGTGGGCAATGTGGTGCTGCGGGATCGCAAACATCTGTCCGAGGACGGCCTGGTGATCATCGTGGCCACCGTGGACAGCAAGACCGGAAAGGTTTTGGCCGGGCCGGATCTGGTCAGCCGGGGTTTTGTGTATGTGCGCGAAAACGAAGGGCTGATGGACGGCGCACAGAGCATTGTCGAGGCGGCGCTGGACCGCTGTGTGGATGAGCATGTCCGCGACTGGAACAGCGTCAAGACCCGTGTGAGGGAAGCGCTGAGCAGCTATATCTACCGCCGCACCAAGCGCAGCCCGATGATCCTTCCTATTTTGATGGAAGTATAAACATGGATTCGCTGCAAAAGAACCTGTGCGCCGGGAGGCAGATGGAATGAAACAAAAACCAAGATGGACGCTGGAAATGCTGACGATCTATTTGGCGGTGCTGTGCGTGCTGATGGCGCTGCTGATCGTGCTTGTCTATCCTGCGGCCTGGCCGCTGCCGGCGGCGCTGCTTATCATATGGGGCTGCCTTTTTATGGCATTCCGCTTCCGCCTGCGGGACTGGATCGCCCGGTGGATCTGCGGCGGCAGCTTTGAAAAATCCAAGACGCAGTACAGCCTGGAACCGCTTTCCCAGCCGGCGGCCCTGCTGTCCGGTGATACGGTGCTGTGGTACAACGAGCAGTTCCGCACGATCCTGCTCAAGGGTGCGGATCTGCTGGTCAGCCGTGTCAACAAGGTGCTGCCCGGCCTGGAGCTGCAGCAGTGCCGTACGGCGGATGGCCAGCTGTTGGTCCTGGGCGACCGGCTTTGGTGCATCCACAGTTCCACTGTGCCCGGCGGAGCCGAGAGCATCAGTCTGCTGGTGTTCAACGAGCAGACCGAGCTTCGGCGCATTGCGGCGGAGTACAAGGCCAGCCGGCCGGGTTATATGGTGCTTTCGGTGGACGGCTATGACGATGTGTTCGGCGATATGCTGGATAGCGAGCGTGCCCGCCTGCTGGAGGGCATCAACCGCACGCTGGAGGACATGATCGGCCGCAGCACCGGCTTTTTGCGCCGGGTAGCCAGCGGCCGGTATATCGCCGTGGTGGAGGAACGCCATCTGGAACAGTTCTCCCAGCGCGGCTATGACGTGCTGGACAAGATCCGTGCGCTGGATCCCAGCGTGAACCTCTCCATCTCCATCGGCATCGGCCGCGGCGCACATACTCTGCACGAGGCCCAGGATATGGCGGTGCGTGCGCTGGATATGGCCCAGGGCCGCGGTGGGGATCAGGCCGCCGAGATGACGCCGGATGGTTTTACCTTTTACGGCGGCGTGAGCCACGGCGTGGAAAAGCGCAGCAAGGTCCGCAGCCGTCTGGTGGCCGACCAGCTGGTGGCCCTGATCAAAGAGGCCGATCATGTGGTCATCATGGGTCATCGTATGAGCGATCTGGACGCCATCGGCGCGGCGGAAGGCGTGCTTCGCATCTGCAAGATCTGTGATGTGCCCGCGGTGATCGCGGTGCGGCGGGATGCCACTCTTGCTTCCAGCCTGATCGATGCACTGGTCAAGGCCGGGCAGGAGGATGACTTTATCGACCCCAAGGGCGCGCTGCCCATCATCAGCAAGACGACCCTGTGCATCGTTGTGGATACATACCAGCTCAATCTTGTGGAGAGCCGCGAGATCTTGGAAAAATGCGGCAAGGTGGCGGTGATCGACCACCATCGCAAGGGTGTGGGCTTTATCGAAAACCCGACCCTGGTCTGCCACGAACCCTATGCTTCCTCGGCCAGCGAGCTGGTCACTGAGCTGCTCCAGTATGTGGGCGAGCGCGGGGACAAGCCCAACCGCATTGAGGCAGAAGGCCTGCTGGCGGGCATCATGCTGGATACCCGGGACTTTACGCTGCACACGGGCGTACGCACCTTTGAAGCCGCTGCCGCTCTGCGGCGTTATGGCGCCGAGACCGAGCGTGTGCGCACGCTGTTTGGCGTGTCGATGACCGAATACCGCGCCAAGGCAGAGCTGGTGGAAGCCGCGCAGATGTACAAAAACTGCGCCATTTCTATCAGCGGAGAGATCGCTCCGGAAGCGCGTGTGGCGGTGGCGCAGGCGGCCAACGAGCTGCTTACCATCCGGGATGTGCAGGCCAGCTTTGTCGCTGTCCAGGCGGGCAGCGGTGTAAATATTTCGGCCCGCAGCCTTGGGGCGGTCAATGTGCAGGTCATCATGGAATCTCTGGGCGGAGGCGGCCATCAGACGATGGCGGCAGCCCAGCTCAAGCATATCACCCCCGAGGCTGCCCGGGCGCGCATCCAGACAGCCATCGATCAGTACCGCGACACACAGCAGCGGGGCGCTTCCATGCCCGGCACCAAGGCATAATACGCAGAAGGGATGTTTGTTCATGAAACAATATGATTATCTGATCGTCGGCGCTGGTCTGTACGGCGCGGTTTTTGCCCACGAAGCCCGCAAAGCAGGCAGACGCTGTCTTGTGATCGACAAGCGTGAGCACATCGCGGGCAATATCTACACCGAGCCGGTGGAGGGCATCAATGTCCACCGTTATGGCGCGCATATCTTCCATACCAACAACAAGGAAGTGTGGCAGTATGTGAACCAGTTTGCAGAGTTCAACCGCTACACCAACAGCCCGGTGGCCAATTATCACGGCGAGATCTATAACCTGCCCTTTAATATGAACACTTTTAATAAAATGTGGGGCGTGGTCACGCCGGAGCAGGCCCGGGCCAAGATCGAGCAGCAGAAGGCGGAAGCCGGCATCACCGAGCCAAAGAATCTGGAAGAACAGGCTGTCAGTCTGGTGGGTACGGATATCTACGAAAAGCTGATCAAAGGCTATACCGGAAAGCAGTGGGGCCGCCCCTGCACCGAGCTGCCCGCCTTTATCATCCAGCGCCTGCCGGTGCGCTTTACCTACGATAACAACTATTTCAACGCCCTGTATCAGGGCATCCCCAACGGCGGATATACGGCGATGGTGGAGCGGATGCTGGAGGGCACTGAGGTGCGCCTGAACGTGGACTATCTGGCCGACAAGGACGCTTTGGACGCTCTGGCAGATCGTGTGGTCTACACCGGCCCGGTGGACGCATACTTTGGCTATGCGCTGGGCGAGCTGGAATACCGCAGCGTCCGCTTTGAAACGGAGGTGCTGGACACCGACAACTATCAGGGCAATGCGGTGGTCAACTATACCGACGCCGAAACGCCTTATACCCGCATTATCGAACACAAACACTTTGAGTTTGGCACCCAGCCCAAGACTGTCATCAGCCGGGAATACAGCGCCGAGTGGAAAAAGGGCGATGAACCGTATTATCCGGTCAACGATGCGAAAAACGGAGATCTCTACAAAAAGTATAAAGAGCTTGCAGATGCACAGAACGGAGTGCTGTTCGGCGGTCGTCTGGGCGAATACAAGTATTACGACATGGATAAAGTTATCGAGGCCGCGCTGGATGCTGCGGCCCGGGAGCTGGCATAAAGGAGCGGCCCTCTTGCCGAATTCGTCCGGATGCGGTATACTGGGGCTGCAACAATTGCGAAAAGTGAGGGATAGCATATGAAGGTCATTCTCAAGCAGGACGTCAAGGGCATTGGCAAGAAGGACGAGATTCATGAGGTCTCGGACGGTTATGCCCGCAACTTCCTTTTCCCGCGCAAGCTGGCCGCTGTAGCGGATGCAAGCGCGGTGAATATCGCCCGCAGCAAGGAGGCTGCCGCCGATTTCCATGAGGCGGAGAACGTGGCCGCTGCCAAGGCACTGGCTGCAAAGATCGAAGGTAAGGCTGTGACTATCAAGGCCAAGGGCGGCGCATCCGGCCGTCTGCACGGCAAAGTCACCGGCAAAGAAGTGGCCGAGGCCCTGTCCCAGATGTCCGGCAGCCCCATCGACAAGAAAAAGATCGAACTGGAGACCCGGGACATCAAGGACGCCGGCGTGTTCAACGGCAAGGTTCGGCTGTATACAGGTGTTACGGCTTCCTTTAAGGTCAACGTGGAAGTGGAACAGGTCTAACGGATTTTTTCGCGCCTCCTGGCTGCAGGAGGCGCTTTTTAACGTATTATCATCGAATTTAAAAGGAGGGTGACTATGCCCGCCGAACGACGCTATTCCAATGAACTGAATCTTGAAAGTGTGGGCATCAGCCTGCCCTACAGCATGCAGGCAGAGCAAAGCGTGCTGGGCGCAGTGCTGCTCAAGCCGGAGCTGCTCACCGATCTGGTGGAGACGATCCGGCCGGAGATGTTCTATACCCGCCAGAACGGGCAGATCTATACCGAAATGCTGCGCCTGTTCACCAGCGATCAGACCATCGACTTTGTCACCTTGCTGGACGCGGTGATCTCAGACGGAGCATTCTCCAGCGCAGACGAGGCCAAAGTCTACCTGACCGGCCTGGCCGAAACAGTGCCCAGCCTGTCCAATATCAAAGCCTATGCGCAGATCGTGCAGGAAAAGTATCTGGTCCGCCAGCTGATGGGTGTGGCAAAGGATATCCTGCAGGACGCGGGCGATGAGCCGGACGCAGACCTGCTGCTGGAAAACGCCGAGCAGCGCATCTATGAGATCCGCTCCGGCCGGGATTCCAGCGCGCTGACTCCGCTTTCTTCCAGCATGGTGGAAACATTGTCCAATCTGCAAAAGATCAGCGGCCCGGATGCCGATAAGTACAAGGGCATCCCCACCGGCTTCCGTCTGCTGGATACGGTGCTTACGGGCCTTGGCCGCGGCGACCTGATCATTCTGGCCGCCCGCCCCGGTATGGGCAAGACCAGCTTTGCGCTGAATATCGCCACCCGTGTGGCGATGCAGCAAAAGGTTCCGGTGGCCATTTTCAGCCTGGAAATGACCAAAGAACAGCTGACCAACCGCATCCTGTCGGCCGAAGCGGGCATTGACAGCCAGGCCTTCCGCACCGGTGCGCTGCGGGCCGAGGACTGGGAGTATCTGGCCCTTGCCACCGAAAAGCTGCATGACGCGCCCATTTATATGGACGACACCTCCGGCATCACCATCACCGAGATGAAGGCCAAGATCCGCCGGATCAACCAGGATCCGGCCCGGCCCAATATCGGCCTGATCGTCATCGACTATTTGCAGCTGATGACCTCTGGCCAGCGCACCGAGAACCGTGTGCAGGAGATCAGCTCCATCACCCGGAACCTGAAGATCATGGCAAAGGAAATGAATGTTCCCATCATCGCGCTCAGCCAGCTGTCCCGTGCGGTGGAAAAACAGGGCAACAATTCCAGCCATCGGCCCCAGCTGTCCGACCTGCGAGACTCAGGCTCTATCGAGCAGGACGCAGACTGCGTGTTGTTCCTTTACCGCGATTCCTACTATGCCAGCCAGAACCCGGATGGCGCGGAGGTGGATGCGGACACCGCCGAATGCATCGTGGCCAAAAACCGCCACGGCGAAACCAGCACGGTGCCGCTGGGCTGGGATGGTACGCATACCCGCTTTATGGATGTGGATTTCAAGCGCTGATGGAAGCACGGAACGATTTTAAGGCGATCCTTGATTTGGTAAGCGACTTCTGCGCCCAGGAGGATCTGCTGACCCCGCATCGGCCGGGCGGACCGCTGCAGATCGCCGCTGCGGTGTCCGGCGGAGCGGATAGTATCGCTCTGCTGTATCTGCTTTGGGCGATGGAACAGCAGGATCCCGGCCTGCTTCGGCTTTCTGCCTGCCATGTCAACCACGGCCTGCGGGGAGAAAGCGCCGACCGGGACGAATTTTTTGTCCGTTCTGTCTGCGCGGAGCTGGGCGTGCCGCTTCGGGTCTTTCATGCCGCAGCGCTTGGCTCTGTACCATCCCATGCCGGGGAGGATTGGGCGCGCCGCTTGCGCTATCATTGCTTTGCCCGGCTGCGGACAGAGGGGATAGACCGCATCGCGACAGCCCATACTGCTACTGATCAGGCGGAAACGCTGCTGTTCCGCCTGGCGCGGGGCACCGGCCTGCATGGGGCAGGGGGCATCCGTCCCATGCGGGAGGGCTTTATCCGGCCGCTGCTCTGCCTGACACGGGCGCAGACCGAAGCCTGCTGCCGGGCGCTGGGTCAGCCTTGGGTCACGGACGAGACCAACCGCTCGGATGCCTATGCCCGCAATCGCCTGCGTCATGGGGCCTTGCCCGCGCTGCGCAGCGCGAATACGGAGGCCGAGCGCAATCTGGCGCGCTTTTGCGAAAAAGCCGCCCGCGCCGATGCCTATTTTGCACGGCAGGCCCGGCAGCTGCTGGAAACGGCCCGCCGGGATGCGCGGACGGCCGCTCTGCCTTCGGGGGCACGCTATGCGCTGGTGATGGGACGGGAGGTTTTTGCGCTGGCGCCTTTGCAGGCGGCCGATCCGCTGATTTTGGAGTCGGCCATGCATCTGCTGGCATCCTCTTTGCCAAACGAGGATGAGGCCGATGTACAGCGTCTGTGCGCGCTGGCTGTCCGGGGAAACGGCGCGGCCCAGCTGCGGCGGCAGGTGCTCTGGCGTGCGGGCCGCGGTGTTTTGTGGCGGGAGATCCCGCCGGAAGAGCAGGCACCTGTGCCGCCGCTATCCGTCAATCTGCCCGTTTTTCGGCCCGGACAAACGGCAGAATATCATCTGCCGGGAGGCTGGCGGATCAAAATGGAGCTGTTTCCGGCCTGGTTTCCAGAAAAAACACATGCCGTTCACAAAAAAGACTTAAAAAATGTAGCGGATTATGCTAGAATAACTACATTACATTCTGATCTGCAGCTGCGCAGCCGGAAGCCCGGCGATCGGTTCCGCCCGGCGGGGCGGGGCATCAGCAAGGAGCTGCGGAAATGGATGAATGAGGCGGGCGTTCCGCCGCTGCTGCGCGGCAGTCTGCCGCTGCTGGCGGCGGGATCGCAGGTGCTTTGGGTCTGCGGCGAGGGCTTTGCCGATGGACTTGCGCCGGATGCAGACAGTGTGTGGATCCTGCGGATCGACGCGCAAATAAAGGAGGATGTTGAATCATGAGCATGAATATGAACGACGATATCCAGACCGTCCTGGTTTCGGAAGAACAGCTCAAGGCCAAGGTAGCGGAGCTGGGTGCGCAGATCAGCAGGGATTATGCAGGCAAAAACCTGCTGCTGGTCTCTATTTTAAAAGGTGCGGTGGTGTTCATGGCCGATCTGATGCGGGCTGTGACCATTCCCTGTGCCATTGACTTTATGGTGGTGTCCAGCTATGGCAGCGGCACCACGACCAGCGGCCTGGTCAAGATCGTCAAGGATCTGGATCAGGATCTGTCCGGCCGTGATGTGCTGATCGTAGAGGATATCCTGGACACGGGCGTTACCCTTTCCAATCTGGTGCCCATGCTCCAGCTGCGCAATCCCAACTCGGTCAGGATCTGCGCCATCCTGGATAAGCCCAGCCGCCGCCGTGCCCCCATCCAGCCCGATTACGAGGGCTTCCAGGTGCCGGACGAGTTCGTGGTGGGTTATGGCCTGGATTACGATGAAAAATACCGCAATCTGCCCTATGTGGGCGTGCTCAAGCCGAGCGTCTACGAAAAAGCCTGACGCCCGAAATTTTAACCAGAACGGGAGTTGATTTTTTTGCAACCAAAGAAACCCCGCGTCAATCCGCTGATATTGGCGCTTGCGCTGGCGGCTGTGCTGATGATCTGGTCTGTCCTGAGCGGCGGCACCGGCAGAAGTTCGGGCGGGTCCACCATGAGCTATTCCACCGTGGTGCACTACTTTGAACATCTGCAGGTCACTGCTTTTGAGGTGGATCGCAACACCGGCGTGATCACCATGAACCTGAAGGAGGGCGATCTCCCTCTGCCGGAGACCACTGCCCCGTCCACCGTGCAGAACTCCGGCGGACTGCTGACCGGTATGTTCTCCTCTTCGTCCTCCAGCTCGGATGCGACGGTCAAAAATGAGGACGGCACTGTGACCGTGCGCTACAAGCTGCCCTACGCGGCGTTGTTCATCAACGATGTGTCGGATTATATCAAGGCGTATGACGCCGCAAACCCCGACGCTCCGATGGAGTATGATTACACCGCCCTCAAGGAGACCATTCCCTGGGTGGAGATCCTGTTCTACCTGGCGATGCTGGGCTGCACAGGCTTCCTGCTGTTCTCCATGATGCGCGGCGGCGGCGCAGGCGGCAACATCATGAATGTGGGCCGTGCCAAGGTCAAGGACGAGCGCGAAAACAAAAAGACCGCGACCTTTGCCGATGTTGCGGGTGAGGACGAGGAAAAAGAAGAACTGAAAGAGGTCGTCGAATTCCTCAAAAGTCCCGAAAAGTTCAATTCGCTGGGTGCGCGCATTCCGCATGGTGTGCTGCTGGTAGGCCCTCCGGGTACCGGCAAGACCCTGCTGGCCCGTGCCTGTGCAGGCGAGGCAGGCGTGCCTTTCTATTCCATTTCCGGTTCCGACTTTGTGGAAATGTACGTCGGCGTGGGCGCATCCCGTGTGCGCGATTTGTTTGACAAGGCAAAAAAGACGATGCCCTGCATCATCTTCATCGATGAGATCGACGCTGTGGGCCGTCAGCGCGGCGCAGGTCTGGGCGGCGGCCACGATGAGCGCGAGCAGACCCTGAACCAGCTGCTGGTCGAGATGGACGGCTTTGAGGCCAATGACGGTATCATCGTCATGGCGGCCACCAACCGTGCCGATATCCTGGACAAGGCGCTGCTGCGTCCGGGCCGCTTTGACCGTCAGGTCTATGTGGGCCTGCCGGATGTCAAGGGCCGCGAAGAGATCCTGAAGGTCCATACCCGGAACAAGCCCCTGGCGCCGGATGTGTCGCTCAAGGTGATCGCCCAGCGCACCGCCGGCTTTGCAGGCGCGGATCTGGAGAACCTGGTCAACGAGGCCGCTCTGCTGGCAGCCCGCCGCAGCCGCAAGGCCATCACGATGGAGGACATCGAGGAAGCATCCATGAAGGTGATGGCCGGCCCCGAAAAGAAGAGCCGCGTTGTGACCCCCGAAGAAAAAAAGCTTACCGCCTATCATGAGGCGGGCCATGCGGTGGCAGGCTTCTACTGCAAGCATCATCCCCGTGTGCATGAGATCACCATCATTCCGCGCGGTCAGGCGGGCGGCTATACCATGTATCTGCCCGAAAAGGATCGCAGCTATGTGACCAAGAGCGAGATGTTTGAGGACATCGTTTCCAGCCTGGGCGGTCGCGTGGCCGAGCAGCTGATCCTGGAGGACATCTCGACCGGCGCATCCAACGATCTGCAGCAGGCCACCAACATTGCCCGCCAGATGATCACCAAGTATGGCTTTTCCGAGCGGCTTGGCCCTGTGGTGTACGGCACCTCCCAGGAGGAGACATTCCTGGGCCGTGATTTTGCCCAGGGCCGCGGCTACAGCGAGGAAACTGCTTCGGAGATCGACGGCGAAATGCGGGATATCATCGACGAAGCCTATGAGACCTGCCGCCGCACGCTGACCGAGCACATCGATCAGCTGCATGCGCTGGCCAAGGCGTTGATGGAGCGCGAAAAGCTCAACGAGCAGGAATTCAACACGATCATGGAGGGCGGCGCTTTGGCCCCGCTCCCCGGTGAAGAGCCGGCCCAGCCGCCGGTATCGGTGCAGCCTGTGGAGCAGGCGGAGACGGCCGAGCCTGCGGAGCAGGCAGAGGATGCCGCGCCTTCCCAGCCGACGCAGCCCGGCACGGAAGAGACCTGAGCGCGCAAATGATTTGGAAAGGAACCAGTGCCTGTGGAGGAAAATTTTAATCCGGTTGCCCAGACGCGGGCCAACTACTACACCCCCGGCAGCCCGGTGCAGTTTGTCTGTGTGGAACTGCTGCGGGGAGATGTCAGCGGGGAACACGCTGTCTGTCTGACCTTTAAAAATATCTCCCGCGTCACCCTGACCGCTTTGGAGATCCATTTTAAATGCAAAGGAGTGGATGGGGTCATCCTCTGTGAGGACAACTTTGAATATCGCGGCCTGAACATTCAGCCGGGCGAAAGCTTCGGCATGGATGATGCGGTGTTCGTCACGCCCAAGTCCATCACCAGCGTGGATGTTTCGCTGAAAAATGTCTACAATGGCAAGCGCGTCGTCCACCTGGAAAGCATCAGGCGGGTGCGCCTGCCCGCACCCAAGCGCCTCAGCCCGGAGCTTCAAACTGCACTGGAAGCCCGCATGGATCGCCAGGGTCTCAAGTATCTGCCCCAGGTGCTGGACAATGGCTGGTACTGCGCCTGTGGTGCGTTCCATCCCAAGGAAGAGGACACCGTTTATTGTTCGGAGTGCGGAAGCGACCGGATTTTGCTGCAAAATGCGCTGAACACGCTGTTGCAGCCTAAGGAACCGGATCCCGTTCCGGCACAGGAAGCACCTGCTGTCCCGCAGCCTGCGGATGGCTCTACCCGTGTGGTGGGTGCCGTACCTTCCCCAATGCAGAAGGCTGTCCGTACAGATCGCCCGCTGTCGGAGGAGGATACCCGTGTGGTCCGTCCCCAGATCGATGAGGAGGATACCCGCGTCATCCCACCTCAGTCGGATGGCTTTGGTCTTTCGTCCGGTTCTGCCCCGGCGATGCGGTCGTTCCAGGAGGAAGGCTCCGCAGAGCATACCCGGGTGCTGGATTCCAGTGTCCGAGCGGAGTTTGCGGGCAGCGCGTCCGATCCTCAGCCGGGCAGCAGCACCCGTGCGGCGCCCTCTGTGCCGCGCCAGGAACCGCGGGATGAGCGCTATGAGGATGCCTATGACGAGGAAGAGGACAGCCGAGACACCGCAGCAGAAGCATTGATCCGCTGGGTGCCGCCCCTTACTGCGATCCTTTGTGCAGGGATTGCGCTGAGCGGCTTTGTCTATTATCAGTTTTTCTTGTAAGGAATCTGCGGCGGAGGAGGCGAAAGCTTCCTCCGTTTTGTTGCTTTCGAGATAAGAAGGAGAATGTATGCCGGAAGAATATCTGCAAACCGCGTTTGAGATCAAAGCGGCCTGCGATGAGATCAGCCGCCGCCTGCTGCGCTGGCACTGGGAGCAGAAACCGGGTGCGCACAGCCTGGAGTCTTTGATCGAACACCTGGAAACACGCCGTCAGGAAAGCCCGGTCTACTATGACCGTCTGCCTGACCTAAACACAAAAACCAGCTGGCAGCAGTTGGATACCACCCTTTGCATGCGTATTCTGCTGGATCCGGAAAAAGATGCTGCCCATCCGCTGGATCTGCTGGGCAGCGTGGCCCGTCCTGCCGCGGCACGTCGGGCCTGCAACGCAGTGCGTACCGCCCGCAACGAAGCGGCTCATGCGGGAGATCGTGCTGGAAGCGCCCAGGCTGCGATCCTGTTCAACGAAGCGGTGGAATGCCTGGAGGATGCCTACAGCGGGACAGCGCTGCGGGAAACGGAACTGAGCCAATATTACCGCCAGGCCGAAGGTTTTCTGGCCCGCTGCGGAAAAACGGATGGAGGAGCCGGCGCGGAAAAAAGCGCGCAGAGCGTCCCGGAAAATGCCCCGGAGAACAGCTCAAAGGGGAACCAGGCGAATGCCGCCGGCCCCGCCGCACAGAAACGGCCGCGAAAAAATACAGCAAAAACTTCTGCCGCTGTCTCGGGCACAGCGGCCCGCGGCAAAAAAGGATCCCCGAAAAACGATCGTTCCAAAACGCAGAAAACCTCTGCAACAACAGCGAACAGAAAAAGAACTTCTGCCCCGCAAAGCAAAAAGCGGCCCGCAGCTGGGCGCACAAAGAAAAAGGAGACCCGCAGGGCAGACCACGGGTTTTGGATCCTGATACTGCTGGTGGCGGCCGCCGGGCTGTTGCTGCGGGCATTGCGTATGGGCATTTTGAACCGCTGAACCCATACGACAGGATCGTATCGGTCGTTTTGTGAGAATGAACCTTTTTTTGGAAGAACTACTGTGCAAGATCCATAAAAATACGAAGGATCGCCCTGAAAAAAACCGGGAATAAGACCTCTTGCGGGAAAGATGAAGCCGGATTATAATAGACATGAAAAGGATTACATCTTGTTTTCAATCATGGATTTGGACACCAGGAGGCCCCCGGAATGACCATCAGTGATATTGCAAAAATGGCAGGCGTTTCCAACGCTGCGGTCAGCCGCTATCTCAACGGCGGTCCGCTCAGCGCTGAAAAGCGGGAGGCGATCCGCGAGGCAGTGGAGCGCACTGGCTACCGTCCTGATACGGCGGCTCAGACGCTGCGCACCGGACACCTCAATCAGGTGGGCGTGATCATGCCCAGCATCAGCTCCCAGTCGGTGGCCCTGATCACGGCGGGCATCTCGGATGAGCTGGAAGCCAGCGATTATATGGTTCTGCTGGGCAATACCGCCTGGCAGGAAAAACGGGAACTGAGTTATTTAAGCATCATGCAGCGCAATCATGTGGCGGGCATTATCCTGATGGGCACCGCGTATACCCCGGCCCATGCTCAGGCGTTTCGGGACTGCCGTGTGCCGCTGGTGGTCACGGGCCAGCGCTTTCCGGATGTGCCCTGCGTGTACAACGATGACCGCAGCGCCACGCGGGATCTGACCCGTCGGATGCTGGAGCGCGGCCGGCGTAAAATCGTTTATATCGGCGGGCCGGAAAAGGATATCGCCATTGGAATGGAGCGGCGCATCGGCGTACAGTCTGCCTTGAAAGCAGGGGGTCTGGACGGAGAAGATCTGCCCCGCATCTGCTGTGAGCGCTTTGAGGCGCGGCGTGGTTATGAGTGCATGCAGGCGCTGCTGGCCCGCTGTCCGGATCTGGATGGCGTGGTCTGCGTCACGGATACAGTGGCGCTGGGTGCGTTGAGCGCCCTGCGGGATGCCGGCCGCCATGTAGGGGAAGATGTGAGTCTGGCCGGAATCGGCGACAGCTGGGCGGATACGGTGGCGGAGCCGGGGCTGACGACGGTGCATTTTTATCAGAATCAGGTCGGCTCCGAAGCCGCCCGGATGCTGCTGCAGATCATTGGGGAGCGCGGCGGGGAAAAACACCCGGTGCGTCAGATCTCCATGGGATATACCGTGATCGAACGCGGCTCGATTTGAGAAGATCAGACGGAAAGAAAGGAAGGAAGCTGAATCATGACGCAGAAACTGGTTTTTCTGGATGTGGATGGCACCCTGCTGGCTCCAGGCGATATGGCGATCCCGGCCAGCGCAGTGGATGCTATGCGCCGCGCCCGCGCCAATGGACACAAGCTGTTCGTCTGTACGGGCCGCAATTATCGCATGACCGAGCCGCTGCTGGCCTATGGATTCGATGGATTTATTTGCAGCGCAGGCGGCTATGTCTGCTGCGGAGACAAGATCCTGGCGGATATCCCCATGCAGCCGGAGCAGGTGCAGGGCCTGTGCAAGGCGATGCAGGCCCACGGCGTGGAGTGCACCCTGGAAGCGAAAGACGATACATTTGGCGGCATGAAAATGATCGAGCGCTTTGCGCCGCTGGCAAAAGTGACAGAAACGGCTCTGAACAGCGAGGCCCAGCGCTGGCGTAAGGCGATGGCGGAAGGGATGACCATCCGTCCCTTGAACGAATACAGCGGCCAGCCCATTTACAAAATCGTTTACATCGCGGAGCATGTGCAGGACTTGGACGAGGCCCGCGCAAAATATGAGGATCAGTTTGTATTCTGCGAAAGCCATATCGATGCGCTTTCCGGCGGATTTGTCAACGGGGAACTGATCAACCGCCGTTTCAGCAAGGGCAGTGGTATCCGTGCGATCTGCCAGGAGCTGGGGGTCTCTCTGGAGGATACGATTGGCTTTGGCGACAGCGACAATGACCTGCAAATGGCCGAGACCGTGGCGGTGAGCGTCTGCATGGCCAATGGCTCCGAGCGCCTGCGCGAGATCTGTACCCATATCTGCCCCTCTGTGCAGGAGGATGGTATTGCCAAAGCATTTGCAGAGCTGGGACTCATTTAAACCAAATCACGGAAAGGCTGCTCTAAAAACAGGGCGGCCTTTCTTTTTTCAAAAAGCGCTTGACTCTGACGGTGCGTGATGGTGTAGGATAGGGTCAGACGGGAGGGATCAGGGATGAAAACAGTCAAGGAGATCAGCGCCCTCAGCGGGGTCAGCGTGCGCACGCTGCATTATTACGATGAGATCGGCCTGCTGCCGCCTACCCGGGTGACGGCGGCAGGTTATCGGCTGTACGATGAGAAGGCGCTGCAAAGATTGTTTACGATTTTGCTGTTCCGCAAGCTGCAGTTCCCGCTGCGCCAGATCAAGGCGATCCTGGATGCGCCCCGATTTGACCCGGCACAGGCGCTGGAACAACAGATCGACCTTTTGGAGCTGAAGCGCCAGCAGCTGGATGCCCTGATCGCAGAAGCCCGTCAGATCCAGAAAAAAGGAGTGACCGAGATGAGTTTTCAACGTTTGAACGAAACGAAGCTTCAGGAATATGCTGAGGAGGCAAGGCACCGGTGGGGACAGACAGAAGCCTATCAGGAGTATGAACAGCGGACAAAAACGCAAAGTAAAGATCAGCAGACCCAGCGTGACAGCGGCCTGATGCAGCTGTTTGTGGAGTTTGGCGCGCTGCGCACCCTGCCGCCGCAGAGCAAAGAAGCACAGGCTCAGGCAAAAAAGCTTCAGGAGTATCTTACCGCCCACTACTACACCTGTACAAAAGACATCCTGAACGGTTTGGGGCAGATGTATGCCGCAGGCGGGGAGATGACCGCCAACATCGATGCGGCGGGCGGCAAAGGCACCGGCGCATTTGTGCAGAAAGTGCTGGAAATCTACTGTGCGGAGTAAAATTGAAGGCTTCAAAGAGAGAATACTATAAGTAATAAAAAGAAAATAAAAAAACGCACCCTCTGTTCCTGGAACAGGGGGTGCGTTCCTTTTTGGTCAGTAGTGCAGCTGCTCCGCGTTCAGCGCTTCCAGCACAGGCAGCATGGCGGCGGCTTCGGCTTTGGCGGCGGGCAGATCCATATCGCGGTAATTTCCGCATTCCACCTCGCTGGCGCCGGGCACCGGGCCTTCAAACGCAGCCATGAACCGGAAGGAATCCACAGTCAGCGCCAACGCTTCGGCGGGAGCCAGGCCGCGGGTCAGCAGGTAAAAACCTGTGCGGCAACCCATGGGGCCGACATAGATCACGCCATCTTTATGTGCACTGTTGCGGGCATAGGTGGCAAACAGATGCTCCAGCGTGTGGGCCGCAGCGGTCGAGAGGTAATCGCCCTGATTTGGGCGCTTCATGCGGATGTCCCAGGTCAGCACGTCGCCGTCCTGACGGCTCAGGTACATGCCGCGGTCAAGCACAGTGTGATCCACACAGAAGCTGGCAATGCGTTCCATGGCTTTGGCACGCCTCCCGTCTCAGGCCTGCAGGCTCTGCACGTTGCCGTGTGCGCAGTCTACTGCGATATCCAGACCATCGCGGATGTGGGCGGTAGCTCCGGATGCGCCCACGATGGTGGGCTTGAGCAGTGCCTTGCCCGCGATCGCGGCATGGCTGTTCAGGCCCGGCTCCTCCACTACCAGAGCGGCGGCATCACGCACATAGGCCAGCATCTCGTTGGTCGTGGAAGGAACGACCAGAACCATACCGGGCTTGAATTTGGCGCGGACTTCTTCCAGAGAGCGGCAGACGCAGGCCTTGCCGGTGGCACTGGTGATGTCGGAACCTTCGCGGCCCAGGCCGACGCCGGTGGCCAGACAGTTGCCCACCATATGGATCTTGACCATGTTGGTGGTGCCGCTGACGCCCACGGGCACGCCTGCGGTCACGACTGCCAGTTCGCCGTTGTGCAGATAGCCATGCTCCTCGGCCAGAGAAGTGGACATTTCGATCAGTTCATCGGTGCTGTGTGCCAGCGACATCAGCAGCGGGGTGATGCCCCAGGACAGCGCCAGCTGACGCTGCACCTGCGGACGCATGACGCAGGCGATGATGGGCTGCACCGGGCGATATTTGCTCAGCAGACGGGCGGTGCTGCCAGACTCGGACACGGTGACGATCGCGCTGGCGTTGACATCCTGGGCAGTCAGGCAGGCGGCGTGAGCGGTTGCATCGCTGACGCTGATCTTGCCGCCTGCATTCAGATGGGCGCTGATGCGGTCACGATAGTGTTCTTCGTTCTCGGTGCGCTCGGCGATGGCAGCCATCGTCTTTAAAGCCTCCACCGGGTATGCGCCTGCGGCGGTCTCGCCCGACAGCATGATGGCAGAGGTGCCGTCATAGATCGCGTTGGCAACGTCAGAGATCTCGGCGCGGGTGGGACGGGGGTTGACCATCATGCTGTCCAGCATCTGGGTAGCAGTGACGATGGGCTTGCCAAAGGAGAAGGAACGGTCGATGATGTTCTTCTGGATGCCGGGCAGCTCGGTAAAGTCGATCTCAACGCCCAGGTCGCCGCGGGCCACCATCACGGCGTCGGCTGCGGCCAGAATGCTGTCGATGTTCTCCACGCCTTCGCGGTTCTCGATCTTGGCGATGATGCGGATGTTGGAGTTGTACTCGTTGAGCAGGTTGCGGATATCATACACGTCCTGCGCAGTGCGCACAAAGGAAGCGGCGATAAAGTCAAAGCCGTTCTCGATGCCGAAGATGATGTCGTCGCGGTCGCGCTGGCTCATATAAGGCATGGAGAAGTGCACGCCCGGCACATTGACGCCCTTTTTGTTCTTGATCTTACCGCTGTTCAGAACCTCACAGACGATATCGGTGTCGTTGACCGAGCGGATGGCCAGCTTGATCAGGCCGTCGTCCAGCATGATATAGCCGCCTGCGGCCACATCATGGGGCAGATCCTTATAGGTGATGGAAACGATCTCGTTGGTGCCCTCTACTTCGCGCGTGGTCAGGGTAAAGGTCTGGCCGATCTCCAGATGCTCCACGCCGTTTTTAAAGTCCTTCAGGCGGATCTCAGGGCCTTTGGTGTCCAGCAGGGCGGCCACGGGCATGTTCAGCTCCTCGCGGATCGCTTTCAGGGCATCCAGACGGGCTTTGTGCTCCTCGTGGGAGCCATGGGAAAAGTTGAAGCGGGCAACGTTCATACCGTTGGCCACAAGCTCCCGCAGCACACCTTCCTTATCGGTGGACGGTCCCAGCGAGCAGATGATCTTGGTTTTTCTCATAGAATTCCTCCTGACAACATTCGGTTCCGGGTTGCTTTGCTTGCGTACAGAATGCGTCCCGTAAATGGGACGCATGCGGTTCCATTCTGGTGCGGGCAAACGCTCCCGTCGGCGGGATGAACGCAAGGAGCTGTACATCCGATTCTATTATACCCGCTTGGATACAATAGAGCAAGAAAAATTTTTGCAAAGCGAAAAGCGGATCGAATTTTAAAAGGTGATTGCACTTTTTCGATGCGGACAGTATAATAAAAACAGAAGTCATTCTTCTTGAAACGGAGTGATAAACAGTATGGAAAAACGCGTTTTTTTGATCGTTCTGGATAGTTTTGGCATTGGCGCAGAGCCGGACGCGGCGGCTTTTGGCGACGAGGGAACCAACACCCTGGGGGCCATTGCGCAGCATCCGGATTTTCAGTGCCCCAATTTGCAGCGGCTGGGCTTTTTCAACATCGATGGTGTGACCGCCGGAGAAAAGTCTGCCGCGCCGGAGGCCGCCTTTGCCCGCCTGCAGGAGCAGAGCATGGGCAAGGATACCACCATCGGCCACTGGGAGATCGCGGGCGTGGTCAGCCCGCAGCCGCTGCCCACCTTCCCGCAGGGCTTTCCGGAAAGCCTGATCCAGGAATATGAGCAGAAGACCGGCCACAAGGTGCTGTGCAACAAACCCTATTCCGGCACGCAGGTGCTGAAGGATTACGGCGAACAGGCTCTGGCGGAGGATGCGCTGATCGTGTACACCAGCGCGGACAGCGTGTTCCAGGTTGCGGCCAATGAAGAACAGGTGCCGGTGGCCGAGCTGTATCGTTACTGCGAGATCGCCCGCGAGATGCTCAAAGGGGAATATGGCGTGGGCCGCGTGATTGCCCGGCCCTATCTGGGCCGCACGGCGGATACCTTCTACCGCACCACCAACCGCCATGACCTGAGCCTGAAACCGCCCCGGGCAACGATGCTTGACCTGCTCAAGGCCGCGGGCAGGGATGTCATCGCGGTGGGAAAGATCTATGATATCTTTGACGGTGAGGGCGTCACAGAAAAGATCAAGACCACCGGCAATACCAACGGCATCGCCTTTACAAAGGCATTGCAGACCCGCGATTTCGAGGGCCTGGCCTTTATCAACCTGGTGGATTTCGACATGCTGTATGGCCACCGCCGGGATGTGGCGGGCTATGCCGCCGCCGCCAGCGAGTTTGACCGCTTCCTGGGGGATTTCCTCCCCGGCATGCGGGAGGGAGACCTGCTGATGATCACCGCTGACCACGGCTGTGATCCTTCTTATACCAAAACGACCGACCATACCCGCGAGTATGTGCCGTATCTCATCTGCGGCAAGGGTGTGCGTCCGGGCGTCGATCTTGGCACCCGGCTGTGCTTTGGCACCATTGCAAAGACCATCTGCGAGTATCTGGACGTGGATGCCTCCAGCTTGGACGGCGCCAGCGTATGGAACGAGATCAAGGCCGAGTGATCGGAAAAATTTTTTAAAAACACAGCAAAGCCCCCGGTTCCGGGCATTCCGGAAGCCGGGGGCTTTGCTGTGTTTTGAAAACAAGTTTATGCGGCTTGTCCGGCAGATGCCGAAGCCTGAGAAGCCGCGTCCGAAAGATCCTCCATCATGCCGGTCAGGGTGTCGAACAGGCCGCCAAGGATCTGGGAGGGATCCGGGAGGGTGCCTACGTTTCCGGAGGGATCGGAACCATCTTCCGCTTCGGAAGCAGCGCCGGGAGCTTGCGTATCCTCTTCGGCGGGCGGCTGCTCCGGGCCGACGGCTTCGTTGTCCGCAGGCAGCTCGGCGGCATCGCTTTCTGCGGGCAGTTCTTCCACGGGCTGTTCTTCCGGCACGGTTTCCTCAACAGCGCTGGAAGCAGGCGCGCCTGCGTTGGGGTCTGCGGTGGCGCTGTGGGCGTTCTGGCCGCCGTAGCTCGGATTGGAGCTGCCCGTGCCGGAAGCCTCGCCGCCCAGCACCGACTGGATCAGAGCGATGGCTTCGTTGACCGAAGCCTCATCCGGCTTCATCACATACAGCTTCTGCCCCTGCGCAGAGTAGCATTTGGTGCTGGTGCTGCTGGAGCCAGTCACGGTGCAGCTCTGGATCTCCCAGGAAGCAAAATCGCCCAGCTGCATGCGTACCAGAGCGGAGATCTGATCGGAAGAAAAGCTGGTCACAAAGCAGTCGGCCGCCGCGTCCATCAGCTTGGAAAAATTGAGCAGCAGGGCGGGGGACTTGATCTTGTTCAGCATCGCGTCGATGACCTTCATCTGATGGATGCCGCGCTGGATGTCGCCGGTGGCAAAGGCGTGGCGTTCGCGGGCAAAGGCAAGAGCAGCTTTGCCGTCCAGATGGTTCCAGCCCTCAACAAAGGTCGTGGGGTCGTAGTAGCCCGGGCTGCCCACCGAGGTGAAAGCATAGTCCGAATAGACGTCTACGCCGCCCAGAGCATCCACGATGCTCATAAAGCCCGCAAAATTGATGCGGATGTAGTGTTCCACTTCGATGCCATATAAATTGCCCAGTGTCTGCATGGATGTCTCCACGCCGTACAGTCCGGCATGGGTCAGCTTGTCCTTGCTGTTGGTGCCTGCCAGATCCACATAATAATCGCGGGGTGTGTTGATCAGCGCCACCCGCTTGGTGACAGGATTGACAACGGCCAGGATATTGACATCGCTGCGCGCGTTTTCGGTCAGCTCGCCGCGGGTGTCCACGCCGCTGAGATAGATCACAAAAGACTTTTTGGTGATGGCGTTGGCCTTGGCACCGCGCAGGATGCCGGAGGTGACGCTGTCCAGCGCGGTCAGGCCCTGCTGTGCCCAGACACAGCCCAGAGCCATTGCTGCGCAGAACACTGCCGAAAAGACCCCCGCGGCAATGCGGCCGCCTTTGTTGTGGAGGACAAACAGCCGCCGCACGATGAACCAGCACAATACCAGCAGCGCGGCAAACAAAAACAGATACCATGCGGGCAGCATCTGGGTGCGCCAAAGCTGTACCAGCGCGAGAACACTCAGGATAGCCTGTAAGATCAGCAAAAAAGTTCCCCCTTTATGGAAAGGATGCTCCGTCTGCGGTCTGGAGCCGTGCGGCGGTTCCGGCGGTGCGGAGGAAAAGAAAAAGGAACTGTCCACTTCCTCCGGCCTGGAGCCTTTTCCCGCTTTTGTGCGGCGGATATGCTGCGGATGATGGGCATCCTTGCCGGAGAGCGGGGACGCGTGAAAACGATCGTTCGGATCCTTCATGGAAGCGCTCCTTTCCGGGTGTTCAACCAGCGGGAACGATGGTCAGCACCGCGCGCGCGGGCAGGCAAGTTGCGGTTTGATCTTCTGCGGAAAGCCAGCCAAAGGATTCGCAGATGTGATCCGGACAGGGGGAATCCACAAAACGGGCAGCGCCGTCCTTGATCTCAATATGCACGGTGTAGTATCCGGTGTCGATGTCGTAGCTGGCGTCCTTATTCAGAGGAAGCTCCAGCACGGTGTTGCTGCTGCCGTAGATCAGCTGGGCGGACAGGGCGCTGCCGCTGGAACGGGAGCCACGCAGCGCAAACAGAATGCCTGCTGCTGCAAGGATCACAGCGGCAAAGATCAGATTGACAAATAAATTTTTGTGTTTCATCAACTTATCCTTCATGAGGGAGTTGTTCCAGCTCTGCCAGCCAGACGGTGGCGCAGGCATCGCTGGGCATACGCCAGTCGCCGCGGGGCGAGAGGGTCACGCTGCCGATCTTGGGGCCGTCGGGCAGGCAGCTGCGCTTGAACTGCTGGGCAAAAAAGCGCCAGTAGAAGTTGCGCAGCCACTTATACAGCACGGCGTCCGGATATTCCGCCCGGCCCGCAAAGGCGGTTTTTGCCAGACGGAAGATCTTTGCGGGGCCAAAGCCAAAGCGCAGCACCTGATAAAGATAGAAGTCGTGCAGCTCATAAGGGCCGACCAGATCCTCGGTCCGCTGGGCGATCTCCCCGTTTTCGCGGGCGGGCAGCAGCTCCGGAGAAACGGGCGTGTCCAGGATGTCCAGCAGCACTTCACGCAAAGCATCGGTGGGGGCGATATCTGCTTCATACCGAACCAGATGCCGCACCAGCGTTTTGGGAACGCCGGCGTTCACGCCGTACATGCTCATGTGGTCGCCGTTGTAGGTGGCCCAGCCCAGGGCCAGCTCGGACAGATCGCCGGTGCCCACCACCAGACCGCCGGTGCGGTTGGCGGTATCCATCAGCTCCAGCGTGCGCACACGGGCCTGACCGTTTTCGTAGGTCACATCCAGCACGCTCTCATCCTGGCCGATGTCCGCAAAATGACTGTGTACGGTGTTGGCAATGTTGATCTCCTGGAAGGAGACGGCCAGCTGGCTGCACAGGATCTCCGCGTTGCTGCGGGTGCGGCGGGTGGTGCCAAAGCAGGGCATAGTCACAGCCAGCACATCGCTGGCAGGGCGGCCCAGCTGTTTCATGGCACGCACTGCCACCAGCAGGGCCAGACAGCTGTCCAGACCGCCGGAAATGCCGATGACGGCTGTTTTTGCATGGGCGTGCTCCATCCGCTTGGCCAGGCCGTCGGCCTGCATCTGCAGGATCAGCTCGCAGCGCTCGGCGCGGCGTTTGGGGTCGCCCGGCACAAAAGGAGCGGGATCGACCCAGCGGGTCAGAACGGTTTCGGTCAGAGCCAGATCAAAGTCTACCGTCACATAGCCCTCGGTGCAAGGCTCAAAGCTGGTGTTGTGGGCGCGTTCCAGCTCCATGCGCTGGCAGTCCAGCTCGGTTTCTGCTGCGCCGCCCGCAAAGGGTGCGGTTTCGGCCAGCAGGGTGCCGTCCTCGGCAATCAGATTGTGCCCGGCGAACACCATGTCCTGGGTGCTCTCGCCATGCCCGGCGGAGGCGTACAGATACCCGCACAGCAGGCGTGCGGACTGATTTTTCACCAGTTCCCGGCGGTATTCCGCCTTGCCGACCGTTTCATCGCTGGCCGAAAGGTTGGCGATCACGGTGGCACCGGCCAGCGCGTGGAAGGTGGAGGGCGGCAGCGCGCTCCACAGATCCTCACACAGCTCCACGCCCAGCACAAAGCTGGGCATCTGACGGCAGCGGAACAGCAGGGAGGTGCCAAAAGGCACCTGCTGGCCGCAGAGATTCACCATCTCCACATCGGTGCTGCCGGGGGCAAACTGGCGCTTTTCGTAAAATTCGCCGTAATTGGGCAGGTAGGTCTTGGGCACAAGGCCCAGCAGCTGCCCGCCGCAGACCACAGCGGCGCAGTTGTACAGCTTGCCCCGCACCAGTACCGGCAGACCGACCAGCACCACCATGTCCAGTTTCCGGCTGGCATCCAGAATGGCGGCAAGACCGTCCAGTGCACCCTGCTGGAGCGCCCGCTGCAAAAACAGGTCGCCGCAGGTGTATCCTGTCAGGCAGAATTCGGGAAAAACCGCCAGCTTGACGCCGCGGGCAGCACACGCGTGCATTTCGCTGAGGATCTGATGTGTATTATAGGCGCAGTCCGCCACCCGCAGCGCGGGCGAAAGGGCGGCTGCTTTCAAAAAACCGTCTTTCATGCAAAAACTCCCGTGTTGTTCCATCAAATCAGAGGTGAAACGGGCGGAGAAGTCCTCCGCTCTCTGATAGTATAGCACAGGCTGACAAAAACGAAAAGGAAAATTTGTGGAATCTGCGCTAAAAAGCCAACAAAAACGCCGTCTGCCGCAGGGCAGACGGCGCGGGCCGTGCCAAAAAAGGAAAACGAGATAGACCGTAAGCCGGGTTCTGTATTAAACGACGATCTGTCTAGGCCTGCCATTGCTGACAGGCTCATGCCGCCATCGGGACACGCGAGCAGCGCTGTACGTCCCATATAGGCGTTGCTTCCGGTAGGGTTTACAAAGCCGCATAGTCACCCATGCGCTGGTGAGCTCTTACCTCGCCGTTTCATCCTTACCGCATCGCTGCGGCGGTTTGCTTTCTGTTGCACTTTCCCTGGGGTCGCCCCCGGCTGCCGTTAGCAGTTACCGTGCTCTGTGAGGCCCGGACTTTCCTCAGGGCGGTCAAGCCGCCCCGCCGCCGTATGTTCCACTCGTTTTCCATTGCTCATGATAGCATAAAAAAACAAGATTTGCAAGCGTGATGAAATTTTGGTATACTAAAACTGTATTTTTCTTTATTTTGGATTTTGGCAGATGGTCCGCCGGGCCTCTGGGAAAGGAGCGCCGTATGCGGCTGTATTTTCCGGTGCCGGATCTTCCGCATACACAAAATGGTGTTTTGCTGCGCAGCTTCCTGCGCCAGTGCCTTGTCTCCACCGAGCTTTCCCGCGCGGTCAAATTCCACGGCGGAGGCTTTTTTGCGGATGGACAGGCGGTGCTGGCAAATCAGAGGGTATTTCCCGGGCAAACGGTGTCCTTTTCGCTTGTGCCGGAGGAGGCGGGCGTGTGCCCCCAGCCGGAGATCCCGATCCGGGTGGTATATGAGGATGCCTTTGCGGTGGTGCTGGACAAGCCGCCGCATCTGGCGGTGCATCCCACTTTGAATCACCCCGGCAGGACGCTGGCCAACGGCTATGCTGCATGGGCAGCCGCGCGGGGATACAGCCCGGTATTTCGCCCGGTGAACCGCATCGACAAGGACACCAGCGGCCTGGTTTTGGCCGCAAAGAATGCTTATGCCGCCCCGCTGCTGGCGCAGCATGTCCAAAAGCTCTACTATGCCGCGGCAGAAGGGGAGCTTGCGCTGGGGCCGGGCGTGATCGACGCACCCATTGGCCGCCGGGGAGACAGCATCATCGGCCGCTGCGTTATACCGGACGGCAAGCCCAGCCGCACAGAATACACGGTGGAGAGCGTGCGGGATGGCCTGAGTCTGGCTGCCTGTGTGCCGGTGACAGGACGCACCCACCAGATCCGGGTGCATTTTGCGTCTGTCGGCCATCCTCTGGCGGGGGATGACCTGTACGGCGGCAGCCGGGAGCGGATCGGGCGGCAGGCGCTGCACTGTGCGCGCCAGACTTTTTTGCTGCCGGAGGCGCTGCCCCGGGAGGACGGCGTGTGCATCCCGGTGCCGGTGCAGCTGCGAAGTGTGACGGTGGAAAGCCCGCTTCCACCCGATATGCAGATCCTCTTTTCGTGAAAAGTGCGTGAAAGCTCCGTCCAAATTCTGTGACAGAGCTTGTTTCGTTGCGGGCAGGGTGTATAATAAAAAAGCAACCGAAATGCAAAAGTGAGACTTTGGGCCTCGGCGCCGGATGGACCGCAGGCCTGTTTTGGAATTTGGCTGGGGTCAGCCCTGCGCTTTTACAGGCGCGGGCCGACCCGATGCGCTGGATACGGCGCGGCAGCCAGGAAGGAGAATCCCCCTTTTGATCGACGAGAAAACCAAACAGCCGCAGCAGGAGCCGACCGTACCGCAGCGTGCCCCCGGGCACAGAGAACGGCTGCGCTCTTTCCGGGCACAGATGCAGTGCATGGCTCTGCTCAAGCGGCACCGGATGCGCCGCGGGATTCAGGATCGCCTGGAAATGCTGTTCCGGCTGCTGGGCGAAAATCCGCTGACCTATCAGCTGGGAGAGCTGTTGTATGCGCTGGGCTTTTCGGCCGAATATGTCTTTGTCCGGATCGGGCGTGCGCTCTGGTATGCTGCGCTGGCGGCCATGCATTGGTGCCGCAAAACTCTGCAAGACATGGCGGACATGGCGTTTCCCGGTGCGGCGCAGGTATTCAAAGATCTGTTCGGCCCGGTCGTGCTGGCGGTGCGCGGCACGATCAATCTGCTTGTTCGGGCAAAGCAGGTCTATCGGAAGGAAGGTCTTTCTGCCGCTTGCAGGGAGAGCATAAGTTACATTATAAAAGGTGTGGGAAGCAATCTTTCCGTGCTGCCGCGCCTGATCACATATCTGATGCCGCTGTGCGCGGCGGGCATCCTGGTGTCGGTAGTTCGGTTCACAGTCGGCCAGAACTATGTGCTGGGTGTCCGGGTAAACGGCGAGGTCGTGGGCTATGTGGCCAACGAAACGGTTTTTGATTCCGCTCGCGAGGCGGTACAGACCCGTATCAGCTACGCCGGAACGGATAAGACCGACTGGACGGTGGAACCCTCTTATGCAGTCGCTGTTTCCAACCAGATCATGGACGAAAATGAGATGGCCAACGCGATTCTGCGCACGGCCAGCGATGAGATCAGCGAGGGCACGGCCCTGTATCTGGATGACGAGCTGGTAGCCGTCTGTGCAAGCGGCGATGTCCTGTCCCGCTATCTGGATGCGATGCTGGATCCTTATGTCGACCCGGATGACCCGGAGCTTCGGGTAGGCTTCAATAAAGAAGTCACACTGGAAAACGGTATCTACTTCAACGAGAGCTTCCGGTCGGAAGGGGAAGTGGAGCAGATGCTTGCCGGTGTACAGACCGCGCAGAAGATCTACACGGTGCAGGCGGGGGACAGCATCAGCCTGATCGCCTCCAAGAATGGCCTGACCTTGAAAGAACTTTGTGCCCTGAACGCGGAGATCGGCCTTTCGGCAGATTCTGCCATCTTCCCCGGGGACGAGCTGATCGTCACCAAGGAGGAGGCGCTGCTGGAGGTGCGCCTGACCAAAACGGTGAGCTGGGAGGAGGAGATCCCCTTTGCCACCGAAACGACCAGATCCAACGAATACACGGTGGGCACTACCCGGACGCTTCAGGAGGGTGTGCCCGGTGTCCGCCTTGTCACAGCAGAAAATGTCTACGATACAGACGGCATGCTGCTGGAACAGACCATCCTCAGCACCGAGGTCCTGAGCGAGCCGGTGAACAAAAAAGTGGTGGTGGGCAGCCGGAAGATCACCTCCAGCACCACGCAGATCACGGGCAACGGACAGTTCATCTGGCCTGTGCCGCAGTACCGCTATTGTTCGCGCTGGTACGCGGGCAGCCATCATGGTGTGGATATCTGTGCCCCCGAGGGTACGCCGATCTATGCTTCTGCGGGCGGCACGGTCTATAAGGCCGGCTACGAGCGGGCAGGTGCCGGCACAGGCTATGGATATTCCATCATCCTGAACCATTCGGGCGGGTATCAGACCGTGTATGCGCACTGTGTTTCGCTGGTGGTCCGCACCGGCCAGACCGTCAAGCAGGGCCAGCTCATCGGATATGTGGGCAATACGGGCCGCTCGTTCGGCAATCATCTGCACTTTGAGATCCGCCGCAACGGAAGCTATATCCCACCGCAGAATGTTTTTAATCGCAGCCAATACCGCTGATAACAAAATGAAACAAAAAGGAGCGATGTGACATGTCCACCCCCCACAACAACGCACAGCCGGGCGATTTTGCCAAAACCGTCCTGATGCCGGGCGACCCTCTGCGCGCCGAGTTCATTGCCAACAACTTTCTGGAAAACGTCCGCAAAGTCACCGGTGTGCGCGGCATGCTGGGCTTTACCGGCACCTACCAGGGCCGCCCCATCAGCGTGATGGGCAGCGGCATGGGGATGCCGTCCATCGGCATCTATTCCTATGAGCTGTTCAAGTTCTATGGGGTGGAAAACATCATCCGCATCGGTTCTGCGGGCAGCTATACCGATAAGGCCAGGCTGTTTGATGTAGTGCTGGTCACTGGCGCGGTGAGCGAGTCCAACTATGCCCGTGTACAGAGCGGATTTGAGGGCGATACCACCCTGCCTAGCAGCGAGCTGAACGATAAGCTGCGCGCTTCGGCCCAAAAGCAGGGCATTGCTCTGATCGAAGGCAACACCCATTCTTCGGATGTGTTCTACCGCGAGCCTTCGGATGCAAAGCCCACCTACTGGGAAAAGCTGCGGGACGAGCGCGGCTGTCTGTGCGTGGAGATGGAGAGCTTTGCCCTGTTTGCCAACGCAAAGGTGCTGGGCAAGCATGCGGCCTGCCTGCTGACCATCTCGGACAGCTTTGTTTCGCCGGAGATCACCACCGCAGAGCAACGTCAGAAGAGCTTTACCGACATGATGAAGGTCGCCCTGGGAGCAGAATACTGAGAAGCTGTTTCCATAAAGCATTGTACCTCTCTGCTTTACAAAAACAACTCTTGATTTCCCGGCGGGACAAAGCCGCGCTGCGTTTATGAAAAAGACCAAAAAGGAGGCTGCCTGAAAATGACCAAACTGACAACGGAACAAAAACAGGAGCTGATCCGCACGGCACAGGCTGCGCGGGAAAAGGCTGTGGCACCCTACAGCAATTTTTTGGTGGGTGCGGCGCTTTTAGCGGAAAACGGGACGGTCTACACCGGCTGCAACATTGAAAACGCTGCCTTTACCCCCACCAGCTGCGCCGAGCGCACCGCACTGTTCAAAGCAGTAAGTGAGGGCGTGACGCGTTTTACGGATATCGCGGTCGTGGGCTCCCGCCGCGGCGAGATCAATACGCTGGTCACTGGGCCGTGCGGGGTGTGCCGCCAGGCGCTGTATGAATTTTGCGGGCCGGAGCTGAATGTGATCATGGCCAAAACGCCGGAGGATTATATCGAGCGGAGCCTGGGCGAGCTGCTTCCCTTTGGATTTGGATCGGTCAACGTGGCGGGAGACATAGAATAGACCAAAAAAGATTGTAAAGATTTTGTAATCGGAATGGTCTTGCATCCTTCACACCTTGCCAGTATACTTGGACTGTAAATGTGCAAGTCTGTGCATTTTAAAGTATGTATTTCAGGATCAATATAAAGGAGAGATTTACTATGCAGATGATTTCTCGTCGTAACTTTCTGGCTGTGGCCGGCGCAGCAGCAGCTGCTGCTGCCTTGACTGCCTGCGGCGGTTCTTCCTCCAGCACCGCTTCTTCTACGGCTGCTTCCGGCGCTGCTTCTTCTGAGGCTGCTGCTCCCACTGGTGTTTCTAAGGTCGCTCTGTGCTGCGATACCGGCACCATCGATGACGAGAGCTTCAACCAGGCCTGCTGGGAGGCTGTCGAGTCCTACATGGGCGATAACTCTCAGTACTACATCCCCGAGTCTGACGCTTCCGATGAGGATCGCGAGACCATGATCCGCCAGGCCGTCAACGACGGCGCCGACGTGGTCATCTGCGTTGGCTTCCTGTACGGCGCTTCCCTGGCCTGGGCTGCTGACCAGTACCCTGATATCAAGTTCATCGCCATCGACGTCACCCTGGGCGATATCGGCACCGAGACGATGCCTGCCAACTGCTACTGCATCGCCTTCAAGGAAGAGCAGGCCGGCTACCTGGCAGGCTACGCCATCGCTAAGGACGGCTGGACCAAGCTTGGCTTCCTGGGCGGCATGGCGGTTCCCGCTGTTATCCGCTACGGCTACGGCTACATCCAGGGCATCGATGCTGCTGCACAGGAGACTGGCAACAAGGTCGAGGTCAACTACTTCTACGGCGGCCAGTTCTATGGCGATGCCAACATCACCTCCCGTATGGAGGGCTGGTACTCCAACGGCACGCAGGTGGTCTTTGCCTGCGGCGGCGGCATCTACACCTCTGCGGTCGAGGCTGCTCTGAAGAACAATGGCTACGTCATCGGTGTTGACGTTGACCAGAACTATCTGGGCGTCAACGGCGTTGCAGATGGCTCTTACAGCTACAATCCGTTCATCACCTCCGCTATGAAGGGCCTGTCCGCTTCTGTCGGCGCTGCCCTGAGCGATATCGATGCAGGCGAGTGGAGCTCCATCGCTGCTACCGCCGGCAAGTTCGGTCTGGAAGAGGGCGAGTTTGTCGGCCTGCCCACGGAGGCGGACAGCTGGAACTTCAAGACCTTTACCACCGATGAGTACGAGGCTGTCAAGGCCAAGATCGCTTCCGGTGAGATCGTTGTGGACGACAGCTCTGACGATACCGTCAAGCCCGCCGTCAGCGATCTGGTCACTGTCAACTACATCCAGTAAATCTTATCCGGCGCGTTCTGCGCAGGACGATCAAGGCAAAAAAGCCACAGACCTGTTTGGGTCTGCGGCTTTTTCTTTGTTCGGCAAAAGCCTGTCTATTGCTTGAAAAGCGGAAAAATAGGGGATAGCATTGCACAGATTACATAAAAGTAATACTTTATAATCGACTTCTCCCCAAAAAAACAAAAAAGAAGTGTGCAAAGCGTCGAAAATCAGTTATAATGAAAGTCAGTAAAGTAAAGGTGCCCCGCGGCACGAAAGGAGAGTGAGCAGATTGGCAGAGGATTATGTGATCGAGATGCTCCATATCACCAAGGAATTCCCTGGCATCAAGGCAAACGATGATATTACCCTCCAACTGCGCAGAGGTGAGGTCCACGCTCTGTTAGGCGAGAACGGTGCGGGCAAAAGTACGCTGATGAGCGTTCTGTTTGGCCTGTATCAGCCGGAAGCTGGCAAGATTTTGAAGGACGGCAAAGAGGTGCAGATCCGCGACCCCAACGACGCTAACGCTCTTGGCATCGGCATGGTCCACCAGCACTTCAAGCTGGTGGAATGCTTCAGCGTGCTGGATAACATCATTCTGGGCGCCGAGCCGAACAAAATGGGCTTTTTGCAGAAGGCAGAGGCCCGCAAAAAGGTCAAGGATCTGAGCGAAAAATACGGCCTGCGTGTGGATCCGGACGCTTTGATCAGCGATATCTCGGTAGGCATGCAGCAGCGTGTGGAGATCCTGAAGATGCTCTACCGCGACAATGAGATCCTGATTTTTGACGAGCCGACCGCTGTTCTGACCCCGCAGGAGATCGACGAGCTGATGGAGATCATGCGCGGGTTCAAAAAGGAAGGCAAATCCATCCTGTTCATTACCCATAAGCTCAACGAGATCATGGCGGTGGCAGATCGTTGCACTGTGCTGCGCAAGGGCAGATATATGGGCACGGTCGAGATCAAGGATACCACCAAGGAAGAGCTTTCCCGCATGATGGTGGGCCGCGATGTGCAGCTTCAGGTGGATAAAACTCCTTCCAAGCCCGGCAAGGTGGTTCTGGACGTGCAGGGCATGACCATGCACAATGCCCAGCACAAGAAGGATTCGGTCAAAAACGTTTCCTTCCAGGTGCGCGAGGGCGAGATCGTCTGCCTGGCAGGTATCGAGGGCAACGGCCAGACCGAGTTTGTTTATGGTCTGACCGGCCTGGATAAGGTCACTGCCGGAAAGCTGACCCTGGACGGCAAGGACATCACCGGTGCGTCCATCCGCCAGCGCTCCAAGGATGGCATGAGCCATATCCCGGAGGACCGCCACAAGCATGGCCTGGTGCTGGACTACAGCCTGGAAAACAACATCGTGCTGCAGCGCTATTGGCAGCCGGAGTTCCAGAAGAACGGATTCATCAAGCATGATAAGGTGCGGGAATACTCTGACCGCCTCATCGAGCAGTATGACGTGCGCAGCGGTCAGGGCAGCTCCACCATTGCGCGCAGCATGTCTGGCGGCAACCAGCAGAAGGCGATCATCGCCCGCGAGATCGACCGCGACCCCCGCCTGTTGGTGGCGGTGCAGCCCACCCGCGGCCTGGACGTTGGCGCGATCGAATATATCCATCGCCAGATCGTGGCCGAGCGTGACAAAGGCAAGGCCGTGCTGCTGGTCAGCCTGGAGCTGGACGAGGTGATGAACCTGTCCGACCGCATCCTTGTTATGTATGAGGGTGAGATCGTGGGCGAGTTCGACCCCAAAAAGACCACCGTCCAGGAGCTGGGCCTTTATATGGCAGGCGCCCGCAAGCAGGGGAAAGGGGAATAACGCAACATGAAAAAGAACAAGCTTTCCCAGAACAGCGGGATGCAAAGCTCGATCACCAGTGTGATGGCCGCTCTGCTGTGCATCCTGATCGGTTTGGCCTGCGGCTTTTTGGTGCTGCTGGCCATCAATCCCGCCCATGCATGGAACGATGGCTTTGTGCGTATCCTGAAAGGCGGCTTTTATGATGCTCCTTATGGCGTGGGCAAGATGCTGGCCAACGCAGCCCCGCTGATCATGACCGGCCTTTCGGTGGCCTTTGCGTTCAAGACCGGCCTGTTCAACATCGGCGCGGCGGGCCAGTATACGCTGGGCGCTTTTGGTGCGCTGTACTGCGCCATCATGCTCAAGCTGCCCTGGTTCATCTGCCTGCTGGCGGCTACCCTGATGGGCGCGCTGTGGGGTGCGATCCCGGGCTTCTTCAAGGCTTATTTCAACATCAATGAGGTCATCACCTCTATTATGTTCAACTGGATCGGCCTGTACCTGGTCAATGAGCTGATCTATCAGAACGGCCATGGCCCGATGTACGATGTGCGCAATACCCGCACCTTCAATCTGCGCAAGAACCTGGATTACGCTGGCAGCATCATCCCGGACTTTGGCATGAACAAGCTGTTCCAGACCAACAGCACCACCATCGCCATTTTCCTGGCGGCAGCGGTGGCCATCCTGATCTGGGTCGTCCTCAACAAGACCACCTTCGGCTATGAGCTGAAGGCAGTGGGTCTGAACAAAAATGCTGCGCGCTATGCCGGCATCAACGAAAAGAAGAACATCATCCTCTCCATGACCATCGCGGGTGCGCTGGCCGGCTTTGGCGCGGGCCTATATTATCTGTCCGGCGTGTCGGAGTGGAACCCGCTAAACTCCACCAGTCTGCCGGCAATGGGCTTTAACGGCATCTCGGTGGCTCTGCTGGCCAGCTCCAACCCCATCGGCACCGTATTTTCTGCCCTGTTCATTTCCCATATCTCGGTGGGCGGCTCCTTCCTTTCCACCAAATATTATCCCACCGAAGTGGCTGACCTGATCAGCGGCATCATCATCTATCTGTGCGCGTTCTCGATGCTGTTCCGCGGCAAGATCCACGGTCTGCTGTTCAAAAACAAGGACAAGACCAACGTGAACGCAGAGCCTGCTTCTGCGGACAAGAAGAAGGAGGGCAAGTGATATGCTGCTTCTGATCAAATATACCCTGCTGTATGGCATCGTGCTGATGCTTGTGGCGCTGGGCGGCATGTTCAGCGAGCACTCCGGCATCATCAACATTGCGCTGGAAGGCATCATGGTCGTTGGCGGCGTTGCGGGTGTGCTTACCCTGACGATGCTTCCATCGGGCCTGCCGCCCTTTGTGGTGGTAGTGCTTTCCATTCTGGTTGCGGCGCTGGCCGGTATGGTATACAGCCTGCTGTTGGCGTATGCCTCGATCAATCTGCAGGCCGACCAGACCATTGGCGGCACGGCACTGAACCTGCTGGCCACTGCGGTGGCGGTCATTCTGGCCAAATATTTCAGCACCAGCGGCAGCGCCAAGCTGAACTACTCCAATAAACCCTTTCTATTCAGCTTCTGCGGCGTGGAGATGAGCGTGTTTGTGCCGCTGGGCCTGGTGCTGCTCATCGTCAGCTACGTTGTGCTGTATAAGACCCGCTTTGGTCTGCGCCTGCGTGCCTGCGGTGAGCACCCCCAGGCAGCGGACTCGGTGGGCATCAACGTATACAAGATGCGCTATGCGGGCGTAATGATCTCCGGTGCGCTGGGTGCCATCGGCGGCCTGGCTTATATCGTGCCCCCCGTGCAGACCTGGAACTTTGAGGTCGGCGTGGCCGGCGCTGGCTTTCTGGCGCTGGCAGTTATGATCTTTGGCCAGTGGAAGCCTTTCCATATCTGCGGCGCGGCGATGTTCTTTGCTGTGTTCAAAAGCCTGGCCAATATCGCCGACTCTACCTTTTTGGCACAGCTGGGCTGGTCCAGCAACATCTACAACATGATGCCGTTTGTGGCGTCCATGATCATCCTGGCGTTCACCTCCAAGAACAGCCAGGCTCCCAAGGCGGAAGGCATCCCCTACGATAAGGGATCCCGCTGAAATATTGGTCAAAGGGTCTGTATGGGCTGTGCCTGTACAGGCCCTTTTTGCATCCTTGTGTCCCCAAATGCCGCAGAGAAGGGTAGGCCCCTGTTTTCATCCCCATTGCACACCGTCCGGACGGCCTTTTGGCCAGTATGCTGCATGGTCTGCCTTTATGGAAAAGCGCCTCGTCCATCCGGCACACTCTGCTTATGAAAACAACTTCTTAAATTGTGTAAAATTATGGAAAGAAGCGGGAAAGGTTGACAACGGAAAATAGAAAAGCTTATAATATATCCATATTATTTCCAATTGGAAAATATGGAAGCTGTTTGGCATCCATCAAGGAGGAAAAACGATGAACAACAAAAAAATTCGCAAACTGCTGGTAGGGTGCGTTGTATTTTTGACAGCCACGATGCTTTCGGTCTCCGCGTTTGCAGCGCAGACTGGAAACACGGAATGTGACGAAAAAGGCCACTACTGGATCACTACCGAGCGTTTGGAAGACCCTACCTGCATCTGGGAGGGCCTGGATCAGGTTACTTGTTTGCGTTGTGGAGAGACGAGTGAGATCGTGGTGGATCCGCTTGGACATAAGTGGGGCACGTCGGTCGTGCTGTCTGCTGCGCAGCCCGGCATCGATGGACAGGCACAGCACACCTGCCTGCGCTGCGGCACCGTGGAAACGGTAAGGATCCCCGCACTTCCGCAGGAGGATATGTATCTGACCCTGCCCGGCGCCGAAGAGATGTGCGTGACGGAGTACAGGGATATCATCTACCGCAAAAAGGATACCGCCTATTTTAACGGTACAGCCGGTGTGAACAACGTGACCATCACGGTGCGCCAGTCGGATGAGATGACTGCGTTGCTGACCAGCCTGAAAAAGGGCGATGTGGTGCAGCTGCGCACCCAGGACGGCGCGATTTATCAGTATCAGGTCGTGGAAGAATACAGCCTGTGCTTCCCTCTTAACGTGGATTTCCAGAAGAAGGAGCATGCGCTTCAGATTTTTGTGACCGATGCGATCAGCAATGTGCTGGCAACAGTGCGTTTTGATGCGGTTCCCGTAAGCGTGGCAGAGTAAAACAGCATTTTGGGGTGGAACAGCGCGGGCTGTTCCGCCCCATTGTTTTTTGGTGGATATAAAACCGTTCCCGCGTTCCCCAAAACAGAATGATTGAAAAAATTGCTTGCAGCCACAGCGCTTTTTGTTATACTTTGAAACAAAGAAATGCTTTTGGAAAAGGAGTGATCCCATGCGAATTTATGACCTGATCGCCAAAAAACGGGATGGCGGCACCCATACCCGGGCGGAACTGGAACAGATCGTCAATGGCTTTGTCAGCGGCGAGGTAGCAGACTATCAGATGGCGGCCTGGATGATGGCTGTATGTCTGCGCGGCATGAAGGACGAGGAAACGGCTGTCTTGACGGATATCATGGCGCACAGCGGCGAAATGGTGGATCTTTCCCCGATTCCCGGCATTAAGGTGGATAAGCATTCCACTGGCGGTGTCGGCGATAAGACCACCCTTGTCATTGCGCCGATCGCGGCGGCCTGCGGGGTCAAGATCGCCAAAATGAGCGGCCGCGGTCTGGGACATACAGGCGGCACCATCGATAAAATGGAGAGCGTGCCCGGCACCCGTACCGCCCTGACCCAGGAGGAATTTTTTGCTCAGGTCAACCGGATCGGGATTTCGGTGATTGGCCAGAGCGAGGGCATCGCGGTAGCGGATAAAAAAATGTATTCCCTGCGGGACGTTACCGCCACCGTGAGCTGCATCCCGCTCATTGCGTCCAGCATCATGTCCAAAAAGCTGGCTTCCGGTTCGGATGCCATTCTGTTGGACGTGACCACCGGCACCGGTGCTTTTATGAAAACGGTAGAGGACAGCATTGCGCTGGCCCGGCTGATGGTGTCCATCGGCACCCATCACGGACGGCGGGTGGCTGCGATGATCACAGATATGGACACGCCGCTGGGACGTAATATCGGCAACAGCCTGGAAGTGATGGAAAGCATGGATGTGCTCAAGGGCTGCGGCCCGGCAGACCTGACCGAGGTCTGTTTGCAGTTGGCTGCCAATATGCTGGTGCTGGCGGGCAAGGGCACGCCGGAAGAATGCCGCGCAATGGCTGGGGCTGTCATTGCGGATGGCTCCGCTTTTGAAAAGTGCAAGCAGATGTTTGCTGCGCAGGGAGGAGATGTCCGCGTTCTGGAGGATTACAGCCTGTTTGAAAAGCCCGCCGCTTCGTTTGAGCTGCTGGCAGAGCAGGATGGCTATATCGTACAGAACGACGCGGAAAAGATCGGAAGCGCCAGCGTGCTGCTGGGAGCAGGACGACAGAAAAAGAGCGATGCCATCGATTTTGCGGCGGGCATCACCCTGCATAAAAAGCGCGGTGACTATGTGCGCAAAGGCGAAAGCCTTGCCACTTTCTATGGTGCGCCGGAGCGCTTTGCCGCCGCTGCCGAGGAGTACCGCAGCGGCCTGGTCTATGGCGCACAGCCGCCGCAGGAGCAGCCGCTGGTCTATGCGCTGGTCACAAAGGATGGAGTCCAGCGCTACTGAGCGAAAAATCTGTTTCCATCACCCGTTCACGCTGCCCGGACGAGCGGTTCGTCCGGGCAGCATCTTTTGCGTTTGTGCCGGGGCTGGCCCCTTTTTTCGTCAGAAAGTTTGATCCAGAGGTGGAACTTTGCAGCAAGATGTGATATATTAACGGTATAAAAATTTCGTTAAAATTCCATAAAAATCCCATTAAAGCCGCTCCGGGGATCGGAGGACGGAACGAGGAGAACTGCAATGAAGATCATTCTGGTAGGTGCGGGCAAGGTCGGCACAGCGCTGGCCCGCCAGCTCAGTGAAGAAGGCCATAATGTGACCATGATCGACACCAACAAATCCCGTGTGGAGCATATCAGCGAAAGCTACGATGTCATGGGCATTGTGGGCAACGGCTCGTCCATCACAACGCTGTCGGAAGCAGGCATTGAAGAAACGGATGTGTTCATTGCGGTCACTGGCTCGGACGAGCTGAACCTGCTGTGCTGCATGTTTGCCAAAAAAGCGGGCCACTGCCACGCCATCGCCCGTGTGCGCAACCCGTCCTATAGCCATGAGCTGGATTTTATCAAGCAGCAGATCGGCATTTCGGCCATCATCAATCCGGAAATGGCCGCGGCGCGGGAGATCTCTCATTTGCTGCGTTTTCCCGGCGCCAGCAAGATCGATACCTTTGCAGATGGCCGGGTGCGGCTGATCAAGTTCCCGCTTACGGCCAAGCAGGGGTTGGACGGCGTGGCCATCCGTGAGATCCCCACCCGCCTCAAAAGCGATATCCTGATCTGTGCAGTAGAGCGCGGCGGTGATGTGATCATCCCAAACGGCAATTTTGTGGTGCAGAACGGGGATCAGATCACATTTTTGGCCACGCAGGAAAAGGCGCAGGCCTTTTTCAAAAGCATCCAGCTTCCAGTGCGCCCGGTGCGCAGCGTGATGATCGTGGGCGGCGGTGCCATCGCATATTATCTCAGCCAGGAACTGTTGGAAAACCATGTGCGTGTCCGCATCGTAGAGCGCGACCCTGCCCGCTGTATGGTGCTGGCGGAGGATCTGCCCGAGGCCCAGATCCTGAACGAGGACGGCTCCAACCGGGAGTTCCTGCTTTCGGAAGGGCTGGAATCCACCGAAGCCTTTGTTGCCTTGACCAACATGGACGAGGAAAATGTGCTTTTGACGCTGTTTGCCAAAAAGCACTCTCACGGAAAGCTGATCACAAAGATCAATCGCCTGGAATTTGACGATATCCTTGGCGGGCTGGAGCTGGGCAGCGTGGTCTATCCCAAGTACATGACCTGCGATTATATCGTGCAGTATGTCCGCGCATTGCAAAATGAGGCGGGCAGCAACATCAAGACCCTGTACCGCATCCTGGATGACCGTGTGGAAGCGCTGGAGTTCACGGTGCATGAAGAAAGCCGGGTGACTGGCGTTCCGCTGAGCCGTCTGAACCTGAAAAAGAACCTGCTTTTGTGCTGCATCACCCGCGGCAGCGAGATCAAGATCCCGCGCGGCGGCGACCAGATCCAGGTGGGAGATCACGTGATCGTGGTCACGCTGGAACATGGTCTGCACGACCTGCGGGATATCGTGGCGGATACGGACGGGAGGCGCGGCAAATGAATTATGCAATCGTGTTCCGCCTGCTGAGCTATATCCTGATGTGCGAGGGAGCGTTGATGCTGCTGCCGGCGCTGGCCAGCGCTCTTTATGCAGAGTGGACGGTCGTGTGGGTCTTTCTGTTCACAGCGGCGCTATGTGCGGTGCTGGGCGGTCTGCTGCATCTTGTCCGCCCCTCCAGCCAGATCTTTTATATGCGGGAAGGCTTTGTCACCACTGCGTTGAGCTGGATCATCATTTCGGTGATGGGTGCGCTCCCGTTTGTGCTCAGCGGCGCGATCCCCGACCCGGTGGATGCGCTGTTTGAAACGGTGTCCGGCTTTACCACCACCGGCGCAAGTATCCTGCCTGCCGTAGAGGGCCTGCCCCAGGGCATTTTGTTCTGGCGCAGCTTTACCCACTGGGTCGGCGGCATGGGTGTTCTGGTATTCTTGCTTACATTGCTGCCGCTGACCGGCGGCTCCCACGTCAACCTGATGAAGGCGGAAAGCCCCGGCCCTCAGGTGGATAAGCTGGTGCCGAAAGTGCAGTCCACGGCCAAGATCCTTTATGGGATCTATATGGCCCTCACGGTTCTGGAAATGGTGTTTTTGATGCTGGGCGGTATGCCGGTGTTTGATTCGCTGCTTACAGCCTTTGGCACGGCGGGCACCGGCGGCTTTGGCATCCGAAATGATAGCTTTGGCAGCTATTCGCCTTATTTGCAGGGGGTCGTGACCGTGTTCATGATCCTGTTTGGCGTCAATTTCAACTTCTATTTTTTGATGCTGATGCGAAAATTCCGCCGCGCGGCGGCCAGCGAGGAAGTGCGCTGGTATTTCATCATCATCACGGCGGCTGTCGTGCTGATCAGCTGGAACATCTCCGGAATGTATGATACGCTGGGCGAGGCTGTGCGGCATGCGGCGTTCCAGGTAGGTTCGATCATCACAACGACCGGCTTTTCCAGCTGCGATTTTAATCTCTGGCCGGTGCTTTCCAAACAGATCCTGGTCATTTTGATGTTTATTGGTGCTTGTGCAGGCAGTACGGGCGGCGGCATCAAGGTCAGCCGCATCCTGATCCTGCGCAAAACGCTGGGCAAAGAGCTGAAACAGGCCCTGCATCCGCAGGTGGTGGCGCCGGTGCGTATGGATGGCAAGCTGCTCAACCATGAGACTATCCGTTCTACCAACGTGTTTATGGCAGCCTATATCCTGATCTTCGTCTTTTCTCTGCTGTTCATCACGCTGGATGGCCTGGATCTGGTCACGAATTTCACCGCTGTGGCAGCAACGCTGAACAATATCGGCCCCGGTCTGGAGCTGGTCGGCCCCATGTCAAACTTCAGTGTGTTCTCAGTTCCGGCAAAGCTCGTGCTCATTTTTGATATGCTGGCCGGACGTTTGGAGATTTTCCCGATGCTGGTGCTGTTCTCTCGCGATACCTGGCAGAAGTTTTAAGGTCTTACGGGGGGGTTCCCACTTTCTTGAAAGAAAGTGGGGCAAAGAACGTTTCAAACGGCCGCCGCATCCGCGCCGGCCAGATGATTTTTGACTGATTACAAAACCAGAGCGCTGCGTTCAGGCAAAGTGCTCTGGTTTTTTTGCAACAATGTTTTTGCCTGTAGCCTCTTGGATTGTCAGAAAAAATCTGGCCCATGCGTATGCATGGGCCGATGGAAAAGTTTTTGCCCCGCTTTTTTCAAAAAGCGGGAAAAGAGGGAAAAAACATGAACGCTTACACTTCGATCTTTTCCTGCGCACGGTATTGCAAAGCTTCCAGCAGGCAATCCTCGTCCAGGAGCTGCTTGCCCGCAAGATCGGCGATGGTGCGGGCCACCCGCAGCAGGCGGTCATGAGCGCGGGCCGAAAGGCCCAGCCTGTCATAGGAAAGCCGCAGCAGGCGTTCGGCGGCGGGGGTCAGGCGGCACAGGCGGCGCACCTGCGCCGCGGAGAGCTGGGCATTGCACCGCACGCCCGCAAAGGCCGGGACAGAATAGCGCTGCGCCTGGAGCTTGCGCGCGGCCAGCACTTGCCTGCGCAGCTCGGCGCTGCTCTCGGCAGGAGAAGAGCAGTGCAGTTCATCAAAGGCGACCGGATCCATCTCCACACAAAGATCGATACGGTCCAGCAACGGCCCGGACACCCGGCTGCGATACTGCCGCACAGCGGCGGGGGAGCAGGTACAAGGCCGGGTGGGATGCCCATAATAGCCGCACTTGCAGGGATTCATAGCCGCCACCAGCTGGAAGCGGCTGGGATAGGTCGCACTGCCGGCCGCCCGGCTGATGGTGATCTGCCCATCCTCCAGCGGCTGGCGCAAGACCTCCAGGCTTTCCCGCGGGAACTCGGGCAGCTCGTCCAGAAAGAGCACGCCGCAGTCGGCAAGGCTGCATTCGCCCGGCCGGAACTGTGAGCCGCCGCCTGCCAGAGCCGCTGGGCTGGCGGAATGGTGCGGGCTGCGGAATGGCCGGGCCGTGATCAGCCCATGGCCCTGAGGCAGCTGGCCGGAGATCGAATAGATCTTTGTGGCCTCTACCGCTTCTTCCCGGGTCAGGGGCGGAAGGATACCGGGCAGGCGTCTGGCCAGCATGGATTTTCCGGTGCCCGGTGCGCCGATCAGCAGCACATTGTGCCCGCCCGCCGCCGCGATCACCATCGCGCGGCGAGCCAGCGGCTGGCCCATCACGTCCGCAAAATCGGGGATGTGCTCCCAGCCCTCCAGAGGGTCAAAAGAGAGCTGGCTCTGCGGGGCAAGCGGAGCCTTGCCCTGCAAGGCGTGGATGATCTCGAGGGCAGTGCGGGCAGGGTAGACCTGCATCGTTTCACAGGCTGCTTCTGCGGCCTCGGCAGCATTTTCCAGCGGAACGTACAGGGAGCGGATCCCATTTTCCGCTGCGGCCAGCGCCATGGGCAGAACGCCCGATACCGGACGCAGTGCACCGTCCAGAGCCAGCTCGCCCAGAAAGGCGGTATCTTTGGACGGCGCGTTCAGCTCTCCCGCGGCAGTCAGCACCGCCAGCAGGATGGGCAGGTCATAAACAGGGCCGGTCTTGCGCACATCTGCGGGCGCAAGGTTCACTGTGATCCGGCGATCCGGCCAGCGGAAACCGATGTTTTTGATGGCCGAGTGTACACGGTTGCCGCTTTCGCGCACGGCGGAATCCGGCAGCCCCACGATGGAAAAGGCTGGCATCCCGCCGGAAACATCGGCTTCCACTTTGACCGCAAAGCCGTTCAGTCCGTTCAGGCCAAAACTGTTCAAAACTGCATACATAAAGCGTCCTCATTCCCTATCACCGGAAAAAATGGAAATTTTTTACATAGATTCCATGTTTCGACAACGTTTTTCGTCCAAATCCATTATAATGGAGGAAGAAAAAGAAGTCAATGTGACGAACAAGGGAGGATGACCAGAATGAGAGTTCGAGAATACTGCTCTTTCAAACGCAGCTATTCGGCCCTTGAAGGGCTGCAAGAGGAACACACCCTGCTGTACACCGCCAGTGCGTGGAAGCAGGGTGTTGTGATGGGTCTGGAACTGCACCAGAGGGAAAGCGTGCGCCGCAGTGCGGTGCTGTGCACGGATGTAAGCTTTGGAAGAGTGATGGATATCCTGCGGTATCTGAGTGAAAACAGCGTGGGGCTGGAAAGCTGGCTGGACGTTTTGGACGACATAGGGCAGGCGTACATCCCGCTGTCGGAATCCCAGCTGGAATGCATCGAGCCGGAGATCCTGGGAAAAAGCGGCGTTTTTTGTGGTATTTGACAGTTTTGACCCCACAAACTTGTTGCAGAATACAGAATTGACACAAAGCCGCACAGCGTTTATATTATAAATAAATAGGTTTGTATCCATGAGCGGGGATTTTGTACCACGCAAGCGGATACAGCGTTTTGCAAAAAATACAAAGGTAAGGTGTGCAACATGTATCTGGATGAATACAAGCGCTGGCTGGCAGCGGATCTTGAGGACGCGGATCTGAAGCCCGAGCTGGCTAAGATCGAGGGCAACGATGAGGAGATCAAGGATCGCTTTGCGGTCGCACTGAAGTTCGGTACCGCCGGTCTGCGCGGCGTTCTGGGCGCTGGCACCAACCGCATGAACATTTACGTTGTGCGTCAGGCCACCCAGGGCCTGGCCAACTGGGTCAAGACCCAGGGCGGCACCCAGACGGTGGCGATCAGCTACGACAGCCGTCTGAAGAGCGATGTCTTTGCCAAGACCGCCGCAGGCGTTCTGGCTGCCAACGGCATCAAGGTCCGCATCTATGATGCGCTGATGCCTGTCCCCGCACTGAGCTTTGCCACCCGTTACTATAACTGCAACGCAGGCATCATGGTCACGGCTTCCCACAACCCGGCCAAGTACAACGGCTACAAGGCCTATGGTCCGGACGGCTGCCAGATGACCGATGACGCCGCCGCCATCGTGTACGATGAGATCCAAAAGACCGATGTGATCACCGGCGCAAAGTACATCTCCTTCGCCGAGGGCGTGGAGCAGGGCCTGATCCGCTTTGTGGGCGATGACTGCAAGGCTGCTCTGTACGAGGCGATCGAGGCCCGTCAGGTGCGTCCCGGCCTGTGCAAGACTGCTGGCCTGAAGCTGGTGTACAGCCCGCTGAATGGTTCCGGCCTGGTGCCTGTCACCCATGTCCTGAACGATATGGGCATCACCGATATCACCATCGTGCCCGAGCAGGAGTACCCCAACGGCTACTTCACCACCTGCTCCTATCCCAACCCCGAAATTTTTGAGGCCCTGAAGCTGGGCCTGGAGCTGGCTACCTCCACCGGCGCAGACCTGATGCTGGCCACCGACCCCGACGCGGATCGCGTGGGCATCGCCATGAAGTGTCCGGACGGCAGCTATGAGCTGGTTTCCGGCAACGAGATGGGCGTTCTGCTGCTGGACTACATCTGCGCTGGCCGCATCGAAAAGGGCACCATGCCCAAGGATCCCGTGGCCGTCAAGTCCATCGTTTCCACCCCGCTGGCAGATGCTGTTGCCGCTCACTATGGCGTTGAGATGCGCAACGTTCTGACCGGCTTCAAGTGGATCGGCGACCAGATCGCAGGCCTGGAGGCCGCTGGTGAGGTCGATCGCTTCATCTTCGGCTTTGAGGAGAGCTACGGTTATCTGGCTGGCCCGTATGTCCGCGATAAGGATGCTGTTATCGGCTCCATGCTCATCTGCGAGATGGCTGCTTACTACCGCAGCATTGGTTCCTCCATCAAGCAGCGCCTGGAAGAGCTGTATCAGCAGTATGGCCGCTACCTGAACAAGGTGGATAGCTACGAGTTCCCCGGCCTGAGCGGTATGGACAAGATGAACGGCATCATGCAGGGTCTGCGTGATAACCCGCCCACCGAGTTCGCTGGCTACAAGGTCGTCAAGGCTACCGACTACAAGAAGCCCGAGGAGACCGGTCTGCCGGCCGCCAACGTTCTGATCTATCAGCTGGAGGGCGGTGCAACTGTCGTGGTTCGTCCTTCCGGCACCGAGCCGAAGATCAAGACCTACTTCACCACCCTGGGCAAGGATCTGGCCGAGGCACAGGCGCAGAAGGATGCGCTGGCCGCTGCCATCAAGCCCATCCTGGCCTGATCCGCTTTTTATCCCTGTGTTTTGCCCCTCTGCGCTGCCGCAAGGCTGCCCAGAGGGGCTTTTTTGCGCCCAAGAAAGCGGGTTGCAGTTTGAGGATGGATACGTTATAATAAAGAATGAATTATTATAGGCGTATGCTTGGCTTTTAAAAGGATCAAAAACAGGGCAGGTGCAGCAAGTGAAAAAAAGCGTTTCGGCGGTGCTGGTGGCCGCGGGATCTTCCACCCGGATGGGATTTGATAAGCTCAGTTTTGACCTGGGCGGGCAAACTGTGCTGCGGCGCAGCATCCGCGCCTTTGACCAGTGCCCGCTGGTGGATGAGATCGTTCTGGTAGCGGGAAAAAACCGGGAATTTGTGGAGCGGGAGGCACAGGGCTGTCAAAAGCCCGTGCAGATCGTGCAAGGCGGCGCAACGCGGGCGGAAAGTGCCAAAAATGGCGTTCTGGCTGCCCGGTGCGGGCTGGTAGCCGTCCACGACGCAGCCCGTCCCTTTGTGAGCCGGGCAGTCATCGAAGCCGCATTGCAGGCCGCAGAGGAATGGGGCGCAGCGGCCCCGGCGGTTCCGGTCAAGGATACCATCAAGCAGGCAAAGCACGGAGACGGCAAAACAGTCCCGGAGGGATGCACCGTGTCAGCCACGCCGGATCGCAGCACCCTGTATGCGGTACAGACGCCGCAATGCTTTGATCGTGTGCGCTATTTGCAGGCGCTGGATGCCCTGGATGCAGAACAGGCGCGTTTTGTGACGGATGATTGCAGTCTGTTCGAGCTGGCGGGTTTCCCCGTTCGGCTGACACAGGGCGATTATGAAAACCGCAAGATCACCACGCGGGACGATCTGCCCCGCCCGGAACAACAAGAGGAAAAACAAATGCGGATTGGACATGGATATGATGTACATCGCCTGGTGGAAGGCCGAAGGCTGATCCTGGGCGGGGTGGAGATCCCCTTTGAAAAGGGTCTGCTGGGCCATTCGGACGCCGATGTGCTGACCCATGCGGTCATGGATGCGGTCCTGGGCGCGGCCGCGCTGGGGGATATCGGCCAGCATTTTCCGGACAGCGATCCCGCCTATGCGGGCGCAGACAGCCTGGAGCTGGCCCGCCATGTGGCAGAGCTGCTGCATGCAGAGGGCTGGAGGCTGGAAAATATTGATGCCACCATCCTTTGCCAGCGCCCAAAGCTTGCGCCGCATATCCCCGCCATGCGGAAAAATCTGGCGGCAGCGTTTGAGCTGCCGGTGCAGGCGGTCAGCGTAAAGGCAACGACCGAAGAACATCTTGGCTTTACCGGCGAGGGCCTGGGCATCGCGGCCCATGCGGTGGCGCTGATCCAGGCGCTGTGACGGGGAGGACGCATCCATGACTTTAAGCACGATCATTGCAAACTTTCAAACCTTCAAGCTGGTAGACCTTTTTGATATCATCATCGTCGCATTTTTGGTCTATCAGCTGATCGGCATCATCAACCGTACCCGTGCGGGCCAGCTGGCTAAAGGTGCTCTGCTGGTGATCGCCATTTACCTGGTGGCCAATGCTCTGAATATGCGCACCGTGAGCTGGCTGCTGAACTCGCTGCTGCAAGTCGGCCTGCTGACGCTGGTCGTGCTGTTCCAGCCGGAGATCCGCCGTGCGCTGGAGCGCATGGGCCAGACCGACCAATGGGCATCCAAACTGTTCAACCTGCGGGGACGCTACAACGACCCCAGTCTGAAAGGTGCGTGGCGCAGCGCGATCATCGCGATCTGTGATGCGGCGGAACGTTTTTCGGAAACGAAAACCGGCGCGCTGATCGTGCTGGAACGCCACACCAATCTGTCCGAGATCGTGCGCACTGGTACGCCGGTGAACAGCGAGGTCAACCTGGAAGTCCTGGGCACCATCTTCTACGAGGGTACCCCGCTGCACGATGGCGCGGCTATCATCGAAAACGGCCGCATCAAGGCGGCAGGCTGTGTGCTGCCGCTGTCCAATAATCTGGATCTTGGCAAGGACATGGGCACCCGTCACCGGGCCTGCCTTGGCATCGCGGAAAACTCGGATGCCATCGCCATTGTGGTCAGCGAGGAGACCGGCATCATCTCGATGGCTAAAAACGGTGTTCTGATCCGTCATTTTGACCGCCAGACTCTGTATACCCGTCTGGTGGACGAGATGATCCCCAAGGAGCCGGCGGCCGAAAAAACGCCGACCAATAGCCTGAAAGCCCGGGGCAGACTGCTGATGTCCTGGATCTCGCAGAAGGAGGATGAGGAGTGATGAATCCTGAACGGAACAACAGCGGCGGGAATTCCGCTGCTTCCCATAAGCCCAGCCTGCTGAGCGACCACCGTGTCCGCCTGGCGGTTTCCATTTTGGGCGCGATCATCGCTTGGATGGCGGTGACGATCGTGGTCCAGCCGGGTACGACCACTACCATTGCAAATGTGCCGGTGGATTATACCTATGAATCCTCGGTCTATACCTCCAAGGGCCTGAGCATCGTCAGTGCCCCGGAGCGGACCGTCACGCTGAAGCTTTCGGGCGATGGCTATACCATCGGCGGCCTGACACAGGCGGATTTTGTGGTTTATCCGGACTGGTCCAGCGTGCGGGACAGCGGAGAAAAAAATCTGCGTCTGCGGGTGCGCTGCGTCAATACGATGCTCAATGATATCAGCGTCTCGATCGACGGCCCGGACAACACGGTGGATGTCGTGTTTGACGTGGTGGAGGAAAAGACCATCCCGGTGCAGGTGATGACCAACTATCTGACCATTGAGGATGGATATATCTTGTATAACACCAGCGTTTCCAAGGAAAGCGTCACGCTTTCCGGCCCCAGCAGCGAGCTGAGCAAGGTGAGCAGCTGCACGGCGGAGGTCGTCTATAAGGGCAATCTGACCGAAACGGTCATCCTGGACACGCCGCTGCGTTTTTATACCCAGAGCGGCAGCGAGGTGAAGTTCCAGTATACCGACCTTCAGGACAGCAGCGTCGAGGTCACGCTTCAGGTCTACAAGACCGCCACTCTGCCGGTGGAGATCAGCTTTATCAATACGCCGCGCAACTTTGACAGCTCGGTGCTGGTCTATTCGCTGAGCCAGAAAAAACTGAAGGTTGCCGGCCCGGAGGGGGTCATCCGATCGCTGAACAAGATCTCGGTGGGGGCTATCGACCTGTCTACCTTTGCGCTGGACAAAATTTATGAGATGCCCATCCAGCTGCCGGATAACATCCATCTGCTGGACAATCTCAGCACCATTACGGTCAGTTTTGACTGCTCGCGCATGGAGACCAAAAAGATGAACCTGCCTGCAGAATGTGTGCAGGTGGTCAATCTGCCTTCGACCTATCAGCTCACGGTGGAGACCGAACGCCTGATGAATGTGACCCTGTGCGGGCCTCGGGGCGCGTTGGATGCGCTGACACCGGAGCAGGTGGTGATCGAGATCGATGCAGACGATTTCTCGGTGGCGATCGGTCAGCAGAACATTGCGTGCAGACTATATGTGCCCTCCAACGGCAAGATCTTTGCTCTGGGCAGCTATGTGGTTCAGTGCCGCATCGAAAGCAACTGATGTGCGGCGATTTTATAGAAAGCTTTATGGGAATAAACGATGATTTTGGTTCGGGATCTCCGTCTGCCGCTCTCTGCCGGAGAGCAGCAGGCATTTGATAAGGCGCTGCGCACAGCGCGCATCCCCCGCGCAAAGGTGGAGCGGCTGGGAGTGGCCAGGCTGTCGGTGGACGCGCGCCACGGCCAGCCCAAGCTCGTGTATACGGTAGCGGCGACGCTGCGGGACGAACGGGAGGAAGCGGCCTATGCGGGCGTTTCGCCCGCTGTCAGCATCCGCGCCAGAACGGATTTTTCGGTGCACAATGGCACCGAGCCGCTGGCGCACCGTCCGATCGTCTGCGGGCTTGGACCTGCGGGTCTGTTTGCGGCGCTGCTGCTGGCGCGGCAGGGATATCGTCCCATCGTGCTGGAGCGCGGGCCGGAGCTGGCTCAGCGTGTGCAGGCGGTGGAGCTTTTTTCGTCTACTGGCGAACTGGATGAAAATGCGAATATCCAGTTTGGCGAGGGCGGCGCGGGTACTTTTTCGGACGGAAAGCTGACTACCCGCATCGGTGATGCGCTGTGCGGTTTTGTCACCCAGGTCTTTCTGGAGCATGGTGCGCCGCCGGAAATAGCCTGGCAGCAAAAGCCCCATGTGGGCACCGATCTGCTGCGGGGGATCATCGTGTCTATCCGGCAGGAGATCGAGGCTTTGGGCGGCGAGGTGCATTTCAATACTGCGCTGACCGGCTTTGTACAGAAGGATGGCCGGTTGACCGGGGTCCGTACCACGGGCGGAGAGCTTCCCTGTCAGGCGCTGGTATTTGCGGTGGGACATTCTGCCCGGGATACCTTTTCGATGCTGATGGACAGCGGCCTTGCGCTGGAATGCAAACCGTTCAGTGTCGGTTTCCGTGCCGAGCATCTGCAAAGCGAGATCGAAAAGAGCCTGTACCATGAAGCTGCCGGGCATCCGGCTCTGCCAAGGGGAGAGTATCAGCTTTCCCAGCATGTGGGGCAGCGGTGCGTTTATACCTTTTGTATGTGTCCCGGCGGACAGGTGGTGGCTTCGGCCAGCGAACAGGGCCGGGTAGTGACCAATGGCATGAGCTACCATGCCCGCGATGGAAAAAATGCGAATGCAGCGGTGGTGGTCAGTGTCAGCGGAGAGGATTTTGCCCAGGATCCGCGGCGTGCCATCGCCTTCCAGCGGGAGCTGGAGGCCCGTGCTTATGCGGCCGGGCAGACCGGAGGCCTGTACGCGGCCCCGGCGGAAAACATCCAGAGCTTTCTGGAGGGACGCGGAACACTGAAGATCGGACGGGTAGAGCCTACCTATGACCGGGGCGTGGTAGCGGCCGATTTGGGCGCGCTGCTGCCGGAGGAGCTGTCCCGGACACTGCGGGCGGGTCTGCGCGCCTACGAGCGCAAGATCGCGGGTTATACTGCGCCGGAAGCTGTTTTGACCGGTCTGGAGACCCGCACCAGCAGTCCGGTGCGCCTTGTGCGTGGGGAGGAACTGGAGTGTACCCAGCTGGAGGGACTTTATCCCTGCGGCGAGGGCGCAGGATACGCGGGCGGTATCATGAGCGCCGCAGTAGACGGTTTGCGGGTCGCCCGTGCGATCATCAGCCGGTACTGCCCGGCGGAGGGATGAGAAAAATGAACGAACAGGACCGGAAGGAACAACAGGAACAGCATTCGGCCGAGGCCCGGCAGGTGCAGGAGGAGCTGGAACGCCAGATCCGTCAGTTTGGCGGGGCAGTGACCGATGCCCTCCAGCACGGCTTTGAGGGCCGCGGCCAGGAGATCGGCGACCGCGCGTGGGATGTGGGCCGTGCTGTGATCCATGCAGCCAACTTCGGCATTTCGGAGGCGGGCCGCACCATCCGGGAGGAACAGGAAAAACAGCGCCAGAATGCAGAATATGCCGCCAGGACTGCTGCAAATATTGAAAACGCTGCCGCAGGGATGGCATCGGCATTCCAATCTGGCGCGGCAAAAATGGGGGAGGGTGCGGCCAGCTTTGCACGGCAGGTGTTTGCCGCACAGGAACCTTCTCCTGCGGAAAAAATCCGTTCCAGCGCCGGAAAGCGTTTTGGCGCGGGCTTGGCTCTGGTCATCGTGGGCGGTATTTTTGCTTTTGGCCTGGGTGTGGGCGGTATCTCCTGCCTGGTGGCTGCTGGTGCATTTGCGCCGGGCGCGGCTTTTGCGGAGATGCTTGTTGGAGATGCAATGGTGCAGGCAGGGCTGGAAGCGGCGGCTGTGATCGGCGGCGCAGCCTTGAGCGCACTGGAGATCACCGGCTGGGCGCTTTCGGCCTCCGCGCTGCCCTTTCTCTGGATGATCCTCACAGGCGCAAAGCGGATCAAAGCCTCCCGCCGCCTCAAGCTTTTTGCTGAAGCAGCAGAGAGCATGGAAACGGAACAGGGGATCCCGCTGAAAATGCTGGCCGACCTGACCCACAGCAGACCCAAAAAGCTGCGCAGAGAGCTGCGCCGCTATATGCATAAAGGCTGGCTGACCGCCTGGCTGGACGATGAGGCGGACTGCCTGTTCCTGACCGCAGAGGATTACCGCGCGGCACAGCAGGCTCGTGCCGCCGCAGCGCGGGCAGAGCAGGACGAAAAAGAAGCTGCGGCCCGGCAGAAAGCGGATGCCTCCCAACAGGCACAGGACGATGTGCCGGCCAATCTGGAAGCTGCACGTCGGTTTGCTGCCGTGTTGGAGCAGGAAAAGCGGCTCATGCAGGACGATCTGGCCGTAGAAGAGCTGGAGAAAATGCAAAAAACCACCCGGGCGATCTGTGCCTGGCTGGAGGCCCACCCGGAAAGCCTGCCCAAAGCCCGCCGCTTTGCGGAATATTATATCCCCACCACCCTCAAGCTGCTGCATACCTACAATGATGTGCAGGGCCAGCAGGGAGAAAATGCCGCAGCGATCCGCCAGGATATCGCAGGCATTCTGCATACACTGAATCTGGGATATGAGAACCTTTATAATAATCTGCTTTCCGACGTGGCGATGGACATTTCCGGTGAGATCGCGGCTTTGCAGGGCATGCTGGCCAACGACGGCCTGGCCGGGGAGGGATTTTTATGACCTACCGGACATGGACTTTGAAGGAAGTGGATCGCAGCATTGTGCGGGAACTGAGCCGCGCCATTGCACAGCAGGATACCGATGCACGGGAGATGGAAGCGGCAATGGATCCTTCTGCCCCGCCCTGGACCGATGCCAAGCGCACAGCCGTATATCATGCAGAGCAAAAAGAAAACGCTCTGCTGGCGGGCATTTTGGCCGCGCGCGGCGTGACCGATCCCACCAGGGCACTGACTTTGTTGGCGGGCGAAGAGGAACTGAGCGATCCCATGCTGATGGCGGATATGTCTGCCGCCTGTCAGCGCATTTTGAAAGCGGTGGACAATGGGGAAACGATCGTGGTCTTTGGAGATTACGATGTGGACGGCGTCACCGCCACCGCCCTGCTGTACCAGCATCTCAAGGGCATGGGGGCCAGCGTCAAATGCATGCTGCCCAGCCGGGACGGAGACGGTTATGGCCTGTCCAAAGCGGCCATCCAGACTGTCTATAACAAGGGCTATCAGCTGATCGTGACGGTGGACAACGGCATTTCCGCCGTAGAAGAGGCCGAGTTTGCTGCCTCGCTGGGCATCGACCTGATCGTGACCGATCACCATCTCCCGCCGGAGATCCTTCCGCGGGCGGTAGCCGTGGTGGATCCCCGCCGCGCCGATGACGGCAGCCCGTTCAAGGGCCTGTGCGGTGCGGGAGTGGCCTTCAAGCTCTGCGCAGCGCTGGACGGCTGTTCTCCGGAAGAAATGATAGAATATTGCGGCGATCTGGCTGCGGTGGGCACCGTGGCAGATGTGATGCCGCTGACCGGAGAGAACCGCACTCTGGTCAAGGCGGGACTGCGCCAGCTTCAGCAGACCGACCGCCCCGGCATCGGGGCATTGTTGGAAGAAGTGGGGCTTGCCGGCAAGAGCATCACGGCAGAAAATGTCAGCTATGCTCTGGCGCCCCGGATCAATGCGGCGGGGCGCATGGACAATGCCGTTACCGCTTTGCAGCTGATTTTGTGTGAGGACGAGGTACGCGCCGCAGAGCTGGCGCATAAACTGAGCGAGATCAACCAGGCGCGGCAGGAGATCGAATCCCAGATCGTCAGGGCCGCCCAGGAGCAGCTGGATCAGGATCCCTCGCTGCTGGAGGATCGTGTTGTTCTGCTCTGGGGACGGGACTGGCATCCCGGCGTGATCGGCATCGTAGCCTCCCGCCTGGTGGAGCGTGTCGGCCGCCCGGTGATCGTGGTCTCGGTGGATGCCTCCGGCGAGGGAAAGGGCAGCGGCCGCAGCGTGCAGGGGTTCAATCTGCATTCCTGCATCGCCGCCTGTTCTGACCTGCTGATCCGCTTTGGCGGTCACGCGATGGCGGCGGGCCTTTCGGTCCGGGAGGAGAATCTTCCTGCGCTGCGCCGCTGTCTGAACGGATGGGCGGCCCGGGAATGCCCGGTGCTGCGCATACCGCCGCTGCAATGTGATCTTTCGCTGCGGCTGGATCGGATCACGGTGGAAAGTGTCCGCCGGCTGGAACGCCTGGCTCCCTATGGAGTCGAGAATCCCACCCCGGTATTTCTGCTCCAGCAGGCGATCCTGGAAGGCGTCTATCCGGTGTCGGAAGGCAAGCACAGCCGTCTGCGCCTGCGTCAGGGCAGCGCTGTGCTGTACGCGGTCTGGTTTGGGATGCATCCGGCACAGATTCCCTACGCAGTGGGGGACACGGTGGACGCGGCGCTGAATCTTTCGGTGTACGATGCCGTGCGCGGGCCGCAGCTGTCCGGACGCATTTTGGAGCTTCACCCCGCAGGGCTGGGCAATGAGACCGCGGAGCAGGCCGCGCTGGTGCAGGCGCTGCGCCGCGGCGCACCGCTGACGCCCGAGCAGAAGCAAACCATCTGCCCGACCCGAAGCGATATTATCACGGTATACCGGGAGCTGCGGTCACGGCGCTGGCACGCAGATGACTTGCAGCCCCTGTTTGCAAAGCTTGGTGCGGAACAGACCGGGAAGATCCTGGTCTCTGTCACCGCGCTGGAACAGGTGGGACTGATTGCGGCAGTGGAGCGGGATGGCGCGCGCTGCTGGGAAATGGTGCCGTCGAAGGACAAGAAAAATCTTGCCGACGCTCCGATCCTGAAATGTTTGGAGGGAATGTAAATGCCTGAGGGAAAGAACAACAAAGCCTCTGTCCCCAAGGGGGACATCTATTCCGCTAAAACGCATCTGCACCGGCCTGTGCAGGAGCTGTCCACCGTGGCGGCAACAGCGCAGCTGGCACATGCACCCGATGCCCCCAATCCGTCTGAGCTGCGGCCGGAGATCGTGACCTATGATAAACTCATGGGTGCGATCCGGGCCAGCGGCAAGGCCTATAACATCGAGCTGATCGAAAAGGCTTATCACATGGCGGATGACGCACACAAAGGTGTGTGCCGGCGCAGCGGCGAGCCGTATATCTGCCACCCGCTGGCGGTAGCACGGCTGGTGCTGGATCTTGGCATGGACACCGAGAGCATTGCTGCTGCCCTGCTGCATGATGTGGTGGAGGACACCCCCACCACGGTGGAGCAGATCACAGCGGTCTTTGGCGCGGATGTGGCCCAGCTGGTGGACGGCGTTACCAAGCTGACCAAGATCCAGTTCTCCAACATCGAGGAGCTGCAGGCCGAGAACCTGCGCAAGATGCTGCTGGCCATGAGCCGGGATGTGCGGGTGATGATCATCAAGCTGTGTGACCGCCTGCACAACATGCGCACCGGTGATGCCTGGCCCGAGCAGAAGCGCCGCGACAAGGCGCGCGAAACGATGGAGGTCTACGCGCCCATTGCCAACCGTCTGGGGATCCTCAACGTCAAGGAAGAGCTGGAGGATCGCAGCCTGCATTATCTGGATCCCATCGGCTATGAGGAGATCAGCCACATGCTCAGCGAGCGCGCAGGCGAGGAGTTCCTGGCCAGTGTTTCCAGCGTCATCGAGCGCCATCTGGTCGCAAACGGCATCGAAGGCTCCACCATCAAGCGCCGCGTCAAAAGCATCTACGGCATCTACCGCAAGACCATCATGCAGAACAAGTCCTTTGACGAGATCTATGATATCTATGCGGTGCGCATTATTCTGGATACTCTGGCCGAGTGCTACAGCACCCTGGGCCTGATCCATGATATGTACCATCCGCTGCCCAACCGTTTCAAGGACTATATTTCCACCCCCAAGCCCAACGGCTACCAGAGCCTGCACACCACCGTCATCGGGCATGAGGCCATCCCCTTTGAGGTGCAGATCCGCACCCGCAAGATGGATGAACAGGCGGAATACGGCGTGGCAGCGCACTGGAAGTACAAGGAGGGTCTGGACGGCCACGATAAGCTGGATGAACGGCTGGCCTGGGTCAGCCAGCTTTTGGAGAACCAGCGCCTGAGCGAGGATTCCGGCAACCTGCTGCACGACCTCAAGAGCGATCTGCTGCCGGAAGAGGTCTTTGCCTTCACCCCCAAGGGCGATGTCATCAACCTGCCCGCAGGCGCCACCTGCATCGACTTTGCGTATGCGATCCACTCGGCGGTGGGCAACCGCATGGTGGGCTGCAAGGTGAATAACCGCATGGTGCCCATCGACCATGTTGTTTCTACGGGCGAGATCATCGAAGTGATCCTTGGCCCGGCGGACAAGGGGCCCAGCCGCGATTGGCTCAAGATCGTGCGCACCAGTGAGGCTAAGAGCAAGATCCGCAACTGGTTCAAAAAGATGCGCCGGGAAGAAAACATCGCCCAGGGCCGGGACGCTCTGGCCCGCGAGCTGCGCCGGGAAATGATCCTGATCCCGGATGACCAGATGGATGAGTTCATCAATGGCTGCTGCCGCCGTCTGCGGCAGAACAATGCCGAGGAGCTGTATGCCGCCATCGGCTACGGGGGGATGACCATCGCCAACTGTCTGCCCAAGCTGAAAGAGGAATACCAGAAGCTCAAGGCGGCACAGGAGCTGGAGAACAAAACGGTCGAACTGCCCAAGGTAGACCTGAGCCGCGTCCACGCCACCGACGGCGTGGTGGTAGAGGGCTTTGACAATACGCCCATCAAGTTTGCCAAGTGCTGCAGCCCGCTGCCCGGCGACCCCATCGTGGGCTTTATCACCCGCGGCTTTGGCGTGTCCATCCACAAGCAGAACTGCACCAACGCTGTGGCCAGCATGAAGGATCCCACCAATGCCCCGCGCTGGGTCAAGGCTTACTGGGCAGACAGCGTGAAGGACAGCTACAAGGCGGGCGTTGAGATCGTGGCGCTGGATCGCATCGATCTGCTGCGGGATGTGTTGGCCGCGCTGTCCGATATGCGGGTACCTATCTATACCATGAATGCACGCCAGGCCGAAAACAATCTGGGCGTGGTCAGCCTGACCATCGGCATCAATAATACCGAGCACCTCAACCGGGTCGTGGCCCGGCTCTCCAAGGTCAAGGATGTGCTCAAGGTGACAAGGAGTTAAAACATCATGCGAGCAGTGATCCAGGCAGTTTCCTCCGCCAGCGTGCGGGTCAACGGCGGGCAGCCCCGCGCCATCGGGCCGGGGCTGGTGATCCTGCTGGGCGTCAAAGATACCGATACGCTGGAGATCGTGCCCCGTCTGGCAGAAAAATGTGCGGGACTGCGTATTTTCCCGGACGATGAGGGAAAGCTGAACCGCAGCGCCCGGGATCTGGGCTATGAGGCCCTGGTGGTGTCCCAGTTCACTTTGTACGGCGATACCAAAAAGGGGATGCGCCCCAGCTTTATCCGTGCGGCAAAGCCCCCGCTGTCGGTGGATGCCTATGAGCTGTTTCTTGCACAGATGGAAAAGCAGGGCCTGCGGTCGGTGCAGCATGGTGAGTTTGGCGCCGACATGCAGGTGTCCCTGGTGAACGAAGGCCCCTGCACCATCATCATGGATACCGATGAGTGGAAGCAGAAGGATTGAGCTTGGCCCGGCGAAGAAATAACGATATCATAAGAAAAGGAGAACGCTCCATGCAGGCATTCCATGTTCTTGGCCCCGCGCCGCTGTATACCAACACCTTTGTGCTGATCTCGGACGCGGGCCGCGCGGTCATCATCGATCCGGCAGCCTCCGCGCAGGAATACGAAAAGCTTTTGGAAGAAAACGGCGGCACCCTGGCGGCGATCCTGTGTACACACGGCCACTATGACCATGTGGGCAGTGCCGCTGCTCTGCGGGAAAAGTGGAAGGTTCCGCTGTACTGCGAGGCTGCGGATCTGGCGGGAGACCAGATGTATCCGTTGAAGGAAGCGGACAGCGGCTATCCGGAAGGGGAAGCCGTCCGGGTGGATGAGCTGGCATTTACGGCCTGGCATACGCCCGGCCATACCAGGGGCAGTGTGGTGCTGCTGTGCGGAGAGTATCTGTTCAGCGGCGATACGCTGTTTCAGGGCAGCATGGGCCGTACCGATCTGCCCGGCGGGGATCCACGCCAGATGGACGAGAGCCTGCGCAAACTGGCAGCCCTGCCCATCCCAGCCGAAACGCAGGTGCTGCCCGGCCACGGCGATTTCTCACAGTTCGGCTGGGAGCTGAAGAACAACTGGTATATGCAAAACGCGATCAGAAGCAAAGGCGGAAATTAAAGAATGAAAATTTATATCACCGGTCTGCCCTCTGGCTACGAGGTGGAGCATCTGATCCGGCTGTTTTATCCGATGGCGCCGCTCACGCTTGCCCCGCCCGCAGAGGGCGAGGACTGTGTGTGGTCCGAAAAAAGGCCGGACGGCCTGTATGCGCTGGTGCGGGAAAAAGGCCGCAGCCAGACGGCAGCCGCGCCGCTGCCCACCGAGGAGACTGCGGAGTTTGCGCTGGCCAGCCTGACCTATGACCTTCTGCGCGGCTGGACCGGACTGCGCCCGCCCTGGGGAAAGATGACCGGCGTGCGGCCGGTGCGCCTGATCCACGACAAGCGGGCTGCGGGATGGACACAGCCGCAGATCGACCGTTTTTTCCTGGGACGGTTCGACTGCTCGGAAGAAAAATACCGCATGGCGCTGCAGATCGCAGATCTGCAGGAACCGATCCTGCGCCGGGGCAGCGCGCCCAACGCCTATAGCCTGTATCTGGGCATCCCGTTCTGCCCTTCCCGGTGCAGCTATTGCAGCTTTGTCAGCTGCAATCTTGACCGGGATCGCAAGCTGGTGCAGCCCTATGTGGACTGTCTGTGCCGCGAGGTGGAGGTCATCCGCGCCGAAGCTGACCGGGCAGGGCTGGAGCTGTGCAGCATCTATATCGGCGGCGGGACCCCTACCAGCCTTTCGGCCCGGCAGCTGCGCCAGCTGATGGGCACAGTGCGGGACAATTTCGATCTTTCCCGCGTAGTGGAATACACGGTGGAAGCCGGCCGTCCGGACTGCACCGATGCTGAAAAGCTGGCGGTCATCAAGGAATACGGTGCGACCCGCATTTCTATCAATCCTCAGACCTTCTCAGACGAAGTGCTGGCCAACATTGGCCGCCGCCACTCTGCACAGGATATTCTGGACTGCTATGCACAGGCCCGTGCAGCAGGGCATGCCGATATCAATATGGACCTGATCGCAGGTCTGCCCGGCGATACAGTGGAGGGCTTTGAGCGCAGCCTGCGGCAGGCCATCGCGCTGGAGCCGGAAAACATCACGGTGCACACGCTGACCCTGAAACGCGCTTCCCGCATCGTGATCGAGGATCAGACCGACAACGATTATGCGGATGTGGCCGCTATGCTGCAAAAATGCAGCCTGCTGGCCGAGGCGGGGTATCAGCCCTACTACCTTTACCGCCAGAAAAATACTCTCCAGAATCTTGAAAATGTGGGCTGGTGCAAGCCGGGCCATGAAGGGTATTATAATATCTATATCATGGAGGAAGTCCAGACCATCCTCTCCGCGGGCGCGGGCGGCAGCACCAAGCTGGTGGCCGATGGCGGAAAACGGATGAAGCGCATCTTCAATTTCAAGTATCCCACCGAATACATCCAGCGCTTTGCGGAGGTTCTGGAGCGCAAAAAAGGAGTGTCTGAGTTTTATGATCACGATCTGGGTACCCAAACGTCTGGTTGAAGTAGAACTGTATAATGTGGCCGCGCGCAGCCCGGAACAGCTGGCAGGCCTGTGTGAGCGCAGCTATCGCAAGCGCATTTCCTATGCGGCGGAAAAGGTGCGCGGTTCCGGCTGCCATATCGTCATGCTCACCGGCCCTTCGGCCAGCGGCAAGACCACCTCGGCCCATTTCTTGGCCCGGGAGATCGCCCGTCAGGGCACTCCGGCCCAGGTGATCAGTCTGGACAATTTTTTCCTTGGCACCGAGCATTATCCCCGTCTGCCGGACGGCACCATTGACTATGAGGATCCCGCGACCCTCGACCTGCCGCGGATCAACCAATGTCTGAAAGAACTGAGTGAAACGGGCAAGACCATCCTGCCGGTGTATGATTTTGTGACCGAGAGCCGCTCCAGCCAGACCGAAGCCATTGATCTGCAGGGCGGTGTCTGCCTGGTGGAGGGCATCCACGCCCTGAATCCTACCCTGACCGATCTTGTCCCGGCGGAACAGGTCTATCGGATCTACGCCGGCCTGCGCGAGGAATACAGCCAGGATGGACGCCGCATCATCAGCACCCAGGACATCCGCCTGTGCCGCCGCACGCTGCGGGATGCCTCCACCCGGGGCCACAGCCCGGATAAGACGCTGAGGATGTGGAACCATGTGCTGGACGGCGAAACACGGTATATCCAGGGTTTCAAGAGCAGCGCGGACTTTTTGCTGGATACTTCCTTTACCTATGAGCTGGGCCTGATCGCCCAGCTGCTGAAAAAGGTGCGCCGCAGGTTCACGCTGGAGGGCCACAGTGCCGAGCTTTGGGACGAGACCGCCCGTCGTTTTGAAAATGTGGTGCCGCTGGAGCTGGATTGTCTGCCGGAGGACAGCATGCTGCGCGAGTTCTACGGCAAAATGGTGGATTAAGGCTTTGGCCAAATGCAAAAAAACTGTTTCTAAACTTGCACCAATCTGTAAAAACTGGAAGCCGCGCGTTGCATTCCCTTGGGATGTGCGCTATAATGAAACTGTCGAAGCCGGGAAAGTCCCGGCCCCGCCTGCATATTCCAACAGGAATAGAGTATAAGAGAGGTGTCTTTTATGGATTTGAATAAGATCATGGAAATGGGTCTGGAATACGCGGAAAAGAGCAAGAATGCCGCCCTCGATCTGGCAGAAAAGGGAAAGACTCAGGCAAAGATCCTCAACGAACAGGCAAAGCTGATAAAAGCGCAGCGCCAGCTCGGTGCGCTGGTATACAATCTGTCCAAGGGCAGCGAGGAAAACCAGCCGCTGGTCAACAAATATATCGAAATGATGGATTCCATCGAACAGAAGATCGTCCGGCTGAAGGCAAGCCTGACCCCCGCCGAGGTGGAGGAAGTGGAGCGCGCCGAGGCCGCCGCCGCAGGCGAGGAGATCCCTGTGGAGCCGGTGGCCGAAGAAGAGCCTGCCGCTGCCCCCGTGCCCAAGACCTGCCCGCAGTGCGGCGCGGCCGTGGCGGAGGATGCGCTGTTCTGCAACAAATGCGGCGCGCAGCTGTGATCCCGCATCATCCTGCTTTCAGTCAAGGGCGGCGTCAGATAGGCGCTGCCCTTATTCTATGACAGAATTCTGAACAATTTCGCGAAAAGACGCGCCTTCCCTTGAAAAACAGCAGGAAATACGATACAATAAAAATCCACATTTCAACGGACAGGGAGGAAACGGTTTTGATCGACTGGCAGCCCAGAGAACGGTATACAGCAGAGGATCTGCTGGAGATCCTGCGCATCCTGCGAGACCCGGAGCAGGGATGTCCCTGGGACAAGGTGCAGACCCATGCCTCCATCCGCAAGAATTTTCTGGAGGAGACCTGCGAAGCGCTGGAAGCCATCGACGCAGACGATGCGGACATGCTGCGGGAAGAGCTGGGCGATGTGCTGATGCAGGTGGCGTTCCATGCCGTGATCGAAGAAGAGCGCGGGCGGCTGGATTTTGAGCAGATCTGCCGTGAGGTATGCGAAAAGCTGGTGTTCCGCCATCCGAATATTTTCACCTCCTCGGCGGCGGAAAATGCGGGTATAAATGGCTGGGATGCGCTCAAAAATAAGGAAAAGGGCCGCACTACGCTTGCGGATGAGCTGGACACTGTGCCCGCCACCCTGCCCGCCCTGATGCGGGCGCAGAAGCTGCAAAAGCGGGCTGCGGGCCGCGGCTTGGGCGTATGTGCGCCGGAACAGGCGCGCCAGGTGCTGACACAGGCGCTGGCGGGCTGGGATGCGCTGGATCCCGCGCAGGGACCGCAGGCAGCCCAGGCAGCGGCGGGCACGCTGCTGTTTGCGGCGGCCGATCTGCTTCGGCTGGCCGGGGTGGATGCAGAGGAAGCGCTGACCTTTGCTTCCCAGCGCTTTTGCGGGCAGCTGCTTGCCAGTCCGGAGGGATCAAGCGGAGATCAGGCCTGACCGCCTGTTCTGATATTCCAGAATGACGAAGAAATACAATGACAGTGGAGGGTTTTCTATGACCAAAACAGACTTGATCGCACAGGTCGCTGCAAATACGGAGATGACCAAAAAGGATGCCGAGCGCGCCGTCAACGCTGTTTTCGAGGCGCTGAGCCATGCGATGGCAGAAGGCGAAAAGATCACCATTTCGGGTTTTGGCAGCTTTGAGGTGCGCGAGCGCGCCGAGCGCCAGGGCACCAATCCCCGCACCCGTGAGCCGATGACCATCGCGGCTTCCCGCAACATCGTGTTCAAGCCGGGCAAATCCCTGAAGGACAGCTTGTGATCACCTGCCGCCGGAGCCTTCCCATTTTTGTGGAGACCGGCGGCTTTTTGCGTGGAAAAGGAGGAAAACTACATGCGTCTGGACAAATATTTGAAGGTCTCCCGTCTGATCAAGCGCCGCACGGTTGCCAATGAAGTGGCGGACGCGGGCCGCATCCTGGTCAACGGCAAGGTGGCAAAGGCCAGCCTCGCGGTTTCGGTGGGGGATGTGATCGAGATCACTTTTGGCAACCGCCCGGTCAAGGTGCGGGTGCTTTCGGACGCGGAGCCGCGCTCAAAGGATGTGGCCCGCGAGATGTACGAGATCATTTCGGAATAAGAAAACGGGCGGCGTTCTGTCCCGCTTGCGGACCGCATAGGATATACCGGAAAAGGGAGGATGCTGCATGGAGCGACGGGGCGAAACACAGGGGGCAGGTGTGCCCCATGATCTGATCCTGGAAGGGCGCAGCCGCCTGAGCCTGACCGGTGTGCAGCGCGTGCTGCACTGTGACGCAGACAGCGCCGCCATCGAGACCACCAAGGGCACGCTCCATCTTACCGGGGCGGAGCTGAGCGTGACCTCGCTGGATCTGGAAGCGGGGGAGGCCAAGCTCACCGGCAGGATCGATGCTTTGGAATATACCGAACCCCGCTCTCCCGGCGGACTGCTGCACCGCCTGGTGCGCTGATGGCGGTGGTTCTGCGCCCGGAGCAGATCGGGCAGGAGCTGTTGTTCTGTCTGCTGCTGGGGGCTGTGCTGGGGGCGGCCCGCGCGCTGTTTCCCACCCGGGGAAGAGGTGCGGCTGTGCCGGACTTTTTGCTGGTGGGCCTGCTGCTGATTTTGCTGCAAAGCTATGCCGCCGGGCAGAGCTTTGCAGGGGCGCTGCGCTGGTATATGCTGCTGGGAGGGGCGCTGGGCGCTGGGCTGGCCTGTGCGCTGCTGCGCCCGCCGGTGCAGGCAGCTGAGCACGTTTTGGGCTGGCTGGCGGCAGCTCCAGCCCATTTTTTAGCAGTCCATCTGTTTTGTCCTGCGGCCCAGGCACACAGCCGCCGCCGGTTGCAGGCAAAAGAACGCCGCAAGGCAAAAAGAGCCGCAAAAAATGCCAAAAAGAACTTGCAAAACCAAGCGCGGCTGTTGTATAATTCAAATGAAACCTGTAAGCGCCCCCAAGGGGAAGAGACTTTGCAGGGAGCTGCCGGTTCCAGGCGGACAGGCGGCAGAGCACGGCCCTTTAAAGGCCGGAGATTTCATGGAGGAAAATAGGGAAAATGACCAATTCTGGCCGCAAAAGACGCAGAAAAGCAACGGTATGGAAATCTCTGCTCCGGCTGCTGTTCGTTTTGTTGCTGATCAGTATGCTGGCAGCCTATGTTTCCAACCAGGTCACGATCAGCTCCAAACGTGCGGAGCTGGAAACGCTGAATGGTCAGATCGACCAGCAGCGCACAGCCAACGAGGAAATGCAGCGCATCCTCAGCGGCGACGCGGACGATGTGACCGAGTGGGTCGCCCGGGATTCGTACAATTATGCAGCGCCCAACGAACGGATCTTTATCGATGTATCTGGCAATTGAGCGCCTGGGCAGAAAAGTTTGCGGTCTGCCCGGAACATTGTGCTGCAAAGAACACAAGAGGAGTATTGAGCTTTGGCAATTGAGGTAGGTAACGTATTTGAGGGCCGTGTCACCGGTGTAAAGCCGTTCGGCGCGTTTGTGGCGCTGCCGGAGGGCCGTGTGGGGATGGTCCATATTTCTGAGGTATCCAACGAGTTCGTCCAGGATCTGGCGGCAGTGCTGCATGAGGGCGATCCGGTCAAGGTAAAGGTGATCAACGTTGCGCCGGACGGCAAGATCGCTCTGTCCATGAAACGCCTTCTGCCCCCGCCGCCGCGCCCCGCGCGGGAAGGCCGCGGCCCGATGTCCGGTGCTCCGCGGGATGGCGGACGCAGCCCCCGTCCGGGCGGCCCTCGTGAGGGCGGTCCGCGCGGCGGCGGTCGTGGCGACCGTGACCGTGCACCCCGTGTCTGGCAGCCGAAAGCGCCCATGAAGTCGGACAATATGAGCTTTGAGGACATGATGAGCCGCTTTAAGAGCCAGAGCGAGGAAAAAATGGCGGATCTTGACCACGAGACCAACAACCGCCGCGGCGGTGGATATGCACCCCGTGGACGCCGCGGCCGCTGATCCAGACGTTTTTACAAGCAAGACCAGGGCCTGCCCCCAAGCGGGGCGGGCCTGTTTTTTGATGCGCAGCCCCTGCGCAGGAAAGGAAACCAACCATGCCCGCAAAATTTGAACTGATCGCACCCTGTTTTTTTGGATGTGAATCCACGGCCAGCTTCGAGCTGCGCCGTATTGGTGCGGAGGATATCCGTGTGACGGATGGCCGTCTTACCTTCCGGGGCGGCGCGGAGATGATCGCCGCCGCCAACCTGAACCTGCGCACCGTGGAGCGGGTGATGCTGCTTCTGGCCAGCTATCGCGCTGTTACCTTTGACGATCTGTTTGACGGCGTGAACTCCATCCCCTGGGAAGAGCTGCTGCCCGCAGATGCGGCGTTCCCGGTCACAGGCTCTTCCCTGAACAGCCAGCTTTCCAGCGTGCCTGCCTGCCAGAGCATCATCAAAAAGGCCATCGTCAAGCGCCTGATGAAAGGCCACCGCACTTCGGTACTGCCGGAGACAGGCGTGGAATATAAGATCCGCTTTATGCTGCGCAAGGATGTGTGCGAGATCATGCTGGACACCACGGGCGAGGGCCTGCACAAGCGTGGCTACCGCCGCAACGCGATGGAAGCACCGATCCGGGAAACGCTGGCAGCGACCATTGCGGACTTGGGCCGTGTGCGCCGCGACAGCCTGGTGGAGGATCCCTTCTGCGGCAGCGGCACCCTGCTGATCGAAGCCGCACAAAAGGCCATGAACCTTGCTCCCGGCCTGAAACGCCGTTTTGCCGCCGAGCGCTACAGCTTTGTTCCCACAGCGGTCTGGGCAGAGCAGCGCCAGAAGGCACTGGCCGAGGCCAAGCTGGATGTCGGCTTTGAAGCGATCGGCTATGATATCGATCCCGCAGCTGTCGCCCTGGCCAACGCCAATGCAAAGCTGGCGGGCGTGGACAAGCGCTGCCGCTTTGAAGTGGCGGATGTGGCTGGCTTTGAGGCCCGGCCGGAAGCCATCATTCTGACCAACCCGCCCTATGGAGAGCGTATGGGGACCATCGATGGCGCTGCTCGTCTGGCACGGATCCTGGGCCGCCAGATGGAGGCACATCCCTGTACGGGCCTGTACGCGATCACGGCAGATATGGATTTTGAGTCACACTACGGAAAACGGGCGAATAAGCGCCGTAAAATGTACAACGGCATGATCCCCTGCCAGCTGTATATGTATTATGATGCCCCCAAAACGGAGCGCCCGGCCAAGCCTATGCCGCAAAAGGGCTTTGACGGCAAGCGTTCTGCGGGAACGCCCCCGAAAAAGCTGTGATCTTGTGAAAAAAGCTGCGCTGGACTCAGGTCTGACGCAGCTTTTTACCATATTGTGGAATTTTTGGCGGTAAAAAGCAGGAAAAGTCAGCGAGAAATGACTTGATTTTGATTTTTTGAAAAATAACGATAAAAAGCGATTAAAGTAAAAAATTTTAAGGAAAGACAGTACAAACTCAGAAACTAATTTCCGGTTTGCAAAAATCAGCTGTTGCATACAAGGAAAAAATGGATTATACTTAGCCTATACTTATGGCAGCAGGGAAGTGCTGCCTCTGGCCAGAGTTTGATTGCGCAAAAACCGCGCACGGCCAGAGCAGATGCTATCAAATGAGAGAAAGGAAGAAGCGGGATGAATGGTCGCATGAAGCCATATCTGCCGGAACTGACCATCCGCGATTATAATACATATCTGTGGTATCTGCGGGGCGTTTTGCGCCAAATGTATACTACTTACGGGCTGTACTCCTGCCTGACGATGCGGAGCAGCGGCGTTTTGTTTGCGCTGCTGGCCGACAGCCTGGCAGGGCGTCCAGCCACCTGCAAACCGATGCGCATGCCCTTCAGTCCGTTCCGAAAGCTGGTCATGTGCCAGACACAGGGCATCCGTCTGGCGGCACAGGCCGAAGTCATGCTTGGCTGGCATAAGTTCCAGGATCGAAAATGGACAGAGCTGCCTTTCCGCAAACGGATCCGCCGCCTGATGGACAGCATTTTCCTGCGCCGTGCCTATGAGCAGACGGTACGGGAAAATCCATCGCTGGAACGCCTTTTTGTGCAGGAGCGTGAACAGGCAGTGGTGCAGATGAACCTCCGCGGGCAGGACTATGCGATAGCGGCGGAGCCGACAAGCAATATCTATGGCGCACTGTATTCGCTCCTGGCGACCGATGATCCGGCCCAGCGCAAGAGCATGCGCTATATCGGCGGATGCATCGGACGGATGTTTTATCTGATCGACAAGGCGGAACGCTGCGAAGAAGATCGAGAAAAAGAACGTTACAATGTGTTTTTGGCAAACGGTCTCAGCAGCGGTGCCGCCCGGGAAAATGCCCGGCGCCAGGCGCTGGCGGCGGCCAACGATATGGCAAGGGCATATAGTATGCTGGATATCAAGCTGAACAAATCTCTGTTGGATAATATCATGCTTCTGGGCGTGCGCCACGCGGTAGAACCTTTGGAGCAGGCAGAGGACATGATAAAGTGGGAGATGCCATGAAGGGACGGCAGAAAAGCTGGGGCATCGCGTATTGCGGTATGGCGGCAGCGCTGAGCGTTGCGTTGATGCTGCTGGGAGCGGTGATCCCCATTGCAATGTTCATTGCCCCGGCCGTGGCTGGCTTCCTCATCGCGACCGTCTGCGTGGAATGCGGCCCCCGGATGGCCTGGACAGCTTATGCGGCAGTCAGCCTGCTGGGGCTGCTGTTCGTGCCGGATAAGGAGGTCGCCCTGATCTTTACGGTGCTGTTGGGCTATTATCCGCTGATCAAACATCGTTTTGACCGTCTGCACCCGGCGCTGCTGCGGGGCGGCTGTAAGCTGCTTGTGTGCAACGTGGCTGTGCTGGCGATGTATGCCCTGCTGCTGATGCTGTTCCCGGCGGGGGCGGTCGCGGAGGAGCTGCGCGCTACAGCGTTGACGCTCACGCTGGTCACGCTGGCAATGGGGAATGTTGCGTTTTTGCTTTATGACCGCGCATTGCAGAATATGCTGCAATTGTATCGTTTGCTCTGGCAGCCGAGGCTGCACAAAATGCTGGGCCGGTCCTGAACACCGGCCCTTGAAAGGGGGAATGTGGAACATTGGGTTGACATTAAGCGCCGGGCCACGCGGGTGACAGCCGTGAGGGTGACGAGGAGAGGGATCATCGAAAGTTTCGGCGGGTGTTCCTCCGGCTGAGGGCTAGACCAGCCGCAGAGAAGGGCAAAAAACGGCAGCAATACCGCAACAGATCCCTTCAAAGCAAGCCATACAACGACATAAACTAAAGTGAGAAGCTGACGGCATGCGCTGTGTTTGGCGCACGGCTGTCGGCATGGAGGTGTTTTGTATGTGTGGCATTGTAGGATATGCAGGCAGACGCAGCGCGCAGGAGGTGCTGCTGGACGGACTGAGCAAATTGGAATACCGCGGCTATGATTCTGCCGGCGTTGCGCTGGCGCTGGACGGCGATATCCATGTGGTGAAAAGCAAGGGCCGCCTGGAAGCGCTGCGGGGCCGTTTGGCGGCTGCACAGCTGGCCCAGAGCTTCTGCGGCATTGGACATACCCGCTGGGCGACCCACGGCGAACCCAGCGATGTGAACAGCCACCCTCATTCCACGCCGCGGGTCAGCATCGTCCACAACGGCATCATTGAAAACTATGGCGCGCTGAAAGAACTGCTGTGCGCCGAGGGCTATTTTTTTGAAAGCGAAACCGACACCGAAGTCCTGGTCAAGCTGATCGACAGCTGTTACCAGGGCGATCCGCTTGCTGCGCTGACCGCTGCACTGGGCAAGGTGCGCGGCAGCTACGCGCTGGCAGTACTGTTCCAGGATCATCCGGATACCATCTTTGCGGTGCGGCGGGAAAGCCCGCTCATCGTTGGTTATGGCCAGGGTGAGAACTTTGTTGCTTCGGATATCCCCGCCCTGCTCAAGTATACCCAGCGCTACAGCGTGCTGGAAGAAGGGGATATGGTGGTTTGCACGGCGGAGGGCGTGCGTTTTTACAATGAATACGGTATGCCGGTGGAGCGCGGGATCCTGACCGCAGACTGGGATCTGGAAGCGGCGGAAAAGGGCGGATATCCGCACTTTATGCTGAAAGAAATCAACGAACAGCCGCAGGCGATCACCGCAACGGTCAGCCCGCGTGTAGAAAATGGGCTGCCGGATCTGCGGATACCGGAGCTGACCGACGATCTGCTGCGCAGCATCGGGACGGTGCATCTGGTAGGCTGTGGTACTGCAATGCATGCCGGTATGGTGGGCAAGGCTGCCATCGAGCGGCTGGCCCGTGTTCCGGCACAGGTGGATATCGCCAGCGAGTTCCGCTATCGTGACCCGATCCTGCACAAAAATGATCTTGTGGTCATCATCAGTCAGTCGGGTGAAACCAGTGATACCCTTGCGGCGCTCAAGCTTGCCAAAAGCCGCGGTATCCCGGTGCTGGCCATCGTCAACGTGGTGGGCAGTTCCATCGCCCGTGCAGCGGATTATGTTATGTATACCTATGCAGGGCCGGAGATCGCTGTGGCTTCCACCAAAGCGTATATGGTGCAGATGTGTGTGCTGTATCTGTTCGCATTGCGTCTGGCCTACGCCCGCGGCGAGCTGAGCGAGCAGGAGACCCGCTTCTATACGGCCCAGCTCCAGCGCGCGCCGGAGATCATCCGCCCGCGTCTGGCAGACTGCGAGGAGATCCAGTACCTTGCCAGCCGCTTTATCAACACGCAGAGCTGCTTTTTTATTGGGCGCGGGTTCGATTACTCCCTCTCGCTGGAGGGCAGCCTGAAGCTGAAAGAGATCAGCTATGTGCACTCCGATGCCTATGCAGCCGGTGAGCTGAAGCACGGCACCATCAGCCTGATCACCGAAGGCGTGCCGGTGATCGCTCTGGCTACCCAGAAACAGGTATATGAAAAGACCCTTTCCAACGCCAAGGAGACCAAGAGCCGCGGCGCTGCGGTGATCCTGTTCACCACCCGCGATGCAGTCGTACCGGAGGGCATTGCGGATCATATCATCCGTCTGGATGAGTATGAGGACGTTTTTATGCCGCTTCAACTCATCGTGCCCCTGCAGCTGTTTGCTTATTATATGGCTGTTCTGCGTGGCTGCGACGTGGATAAACCCCGCAATCTGGCCAAGAGCGTAACGGTCGAGTAAGGCCCTACCCTTAAAACAGGAAACAAAAGGAGCCCCTTCCCTCAGGAAGGAGCTCCTTTTTGATGCGGTTTACCAGAACCAATACCGCTTTTTGACCAGAATATATGCGATGGCGATCACAACGATCACAACGCCTGCCGCACCCAGCAGATACCAGTTCACTTCGATCAGGCTGATGGTCTCGTTGGTCAGCAGATAGCGGCCGGCACTGTCTACCGTGACCACGCCGTTCTGGTAGCTGTCCAGATACTGCCAGCGGCCTTTTGATGCGTTGTAGAGATACAGCCGCTGATAGCTCTCTGCGTCGCCGTGCAGCTCGATCTGCACATTGCCCGGCAGGATAGTCTCCTGATCAAAGCTCAGCTCCAGACCTTTTTCTGCCGGGGTAAAGAGGATGTTGGTGGAAAAGGCATTGGTCGTGCTGCGCACATCCGTGCCGTTGACGCGCAGGGTGTAGTTTTCTGCTGTCACACAGAGCGTTTTGCCGGAAAGACGCAGGGCATTCAGCATTTCCGAAGTGACCACCGGCACTTCGTTCTGCGCAAAGCGGATGGTGTACTCCTTACTCTGCCGGATCGCATCGAGCACTGGATCAGAGGTTTCTTCCTCCGCGCCGGGATCCTGGCTGCCTTCTGTGCCGCTGCCCGTGCTGGAAGCGGTCTGGTTGACGATCACTGTGACCGAAGCGGTGGCCGTGCCGTTGCTGACCAGAACCGAGGTTGCGCCGGTGCCCACAGCGGTGATCACACCGCTGGAGCTGACTTTGGCCACCTTGGTGTCGTTGGAGGTAAAGGTAAACTTTTTGGACGCACTGGAAGGGGAGACCGACACCTGCAAGGTCTTGCTTGCACCGGGTTTGAGCACAACATAGGTGGTGTTCAGGGTCAGCTTTTGCACCGTATCGCCGGAAACATCCACCACGGTGATCTTGGCGCTGGCCGAAACATTGCCGCAGGACGCGGTAATGGTGGCCGTGCCGGGGGCGATGCCCGTCACTTTGCCAAAGTTGTTCACCGTGGCGACCGCTTCGTTGGAAGAGGTCAGCACAAGCTCAGCATAAGAGGCAGCGCTTGTGGGCAGCACCTGGATGGAGAGCGATGCGTTTTCGCCCACGCCGATGCGGTTGGCGGACAGGGTCAGATCCATTTCCGCCACGATCATAGACGCATTGGGCTGCACCTGGATGGTGTAAACACAGCTCACATCGTCCGCGGCGGCGGTCACATTGGCCACGCCCACGTCCAAAGCCTGCACCTCGCCGGTGCTGCTGACAGCCAGCACCGCGGCGTTATCGGAAGTATATTTGATCTTGCTGTTGCTGTTCTCCGGGAAAAGCGCGGGGGCAAGCTGCTGCGTCTGGCCCACCTCCATAACGGCGGAATATGCGCCGGGTTCGATGCTTTCGGCCGGTTTGTCCCACGGCATGCGGAAGGACGCGGAGGCTGGCAGGGTGGCGCCCAGCGTGAGCAGACACAGCAGCATTGCGCTCAGGGCCAGCTTCTTTGCAGATAAATTCATAGCTTTCAGTACCTTTCTGGGGGAAAGTATCGGGCAGGGAAGCGCGCCTTTAGCGGAACAGCACGCCGAACGCCTCCATCACATATTCAAAGTAAGTGACCTTATCGTATTCCACGCGCACCGTCACACCCATGCCGTTGGACAGATTGATCTTATCGCCGCTTTTTCCCACGACATAGTTCGAGTCCGGCTTGATGGTCATTTTGTAGTAGGAACCGTTCTGGCTGGCGGTGATATCGCTGTCGATGGAGGATACAACGCCGGTAATAGTGCCGTAAGTATACTCCGAAAGTCCCGTCACAGCGATCTTGCACGGATTGCCCGCGCTCAGCAGGGGACGATCGTTCACCGTAACATAGGCGATGATCTCCATATCGTCGTTCTCACTGGCAACAGTAGCCAGCACCGAGCCGGAACCCAGCACCATGCCCTCTTTATAGGCGGTGTCCATGTGGATGATACCGGAGGTGGGGGCGTAGATGAAATAATCGCTTGCGCCGGTGTTCAGCGCGTCCATCTGGGACTGGAGATTTTCCAGCGTGCCCTGCAGCGAGCTGATGTTCTGAGAGATGCTTTGCAGCGTGGAATAATACAGCGATTCGATCTCGCTCTGGTTCTGCTCCATCAGCGCCTTGATCTGGCTGTCGGAGTAGCCCGCAGCCTGATAGGGCGAGGGATCAAAATTTTTCTGCGCGATCTGGCTCTTGTACGTTTCGTACTGGTAGTAATAGCTCTGGTCGGCAGGGTTCGTCTCGCTAAAATAATTCTTGTCGTCCTGGATAGAGCGCAGCAGCTTGTTGTATTGATCCAGCTGGGTCTGGTAGATGTCGATCTGGCTTTGCAGATTGCTCTGCTGGATATCCAGATCGGTGCTCTTGATGTGAGCGATCAGGTCGCCTTCGTTGACATAGCTGCCCTCGGAGATGTTCAGCTCGGTAATAGAGCCGGAATAGGTGGACATAATATAAGTTTTGTTGCTGGCCTGTACCATGCCGGAGCACTGGCTGACATAGATACGGGGGGTGCGGGTGCTCCAAACCACCAGAAACACCATGAACACCGCCACCAGGATCACCAGCATGTAGGCATAAGGGGGCAGCTTTTTTTCCATCATGATCCGGCGATCCTGCAAGTCCTGCAGGTCATAAATGCCGTTTTTTCTCATGCCTTCGTCTCCATAAACACATCAACAATGGAATCCTCGTCATCCTGCTTGACGTAGATGGTGTAAACGTTGCCGCTAAGCTTGACATCCTGTTCAAACGCCTGGATCTGCAGCTTCTGGCTGGCAAACTGGCTTTTATCCAGCGGGCCGGTAAAGTGGGCATACATGCAGCCGCGCACCCGCAGCACAGCGTCCTGATGATAGCCGGGATCCAGGCGGGGGATCAGCTGGTTGGCCTGGATCATCAGCTCGATCACAGGCTCGGACTCATGGGCACCCGAAACATCCACATGCTGGATCAGCGGGCCAATGGGCTGGGCGTTGTTGCTTTTGATAAGGTTGTTCATCTGGGTCAGCACCAGGCTCATATTGCCCATTTCCTCCGGCCGGATACGGCGGGAGACAACATTGGTCAGCTTAAGGGTCTTGTTCTCGCTGGTTTGGATCGCGTTCATACTAGTCACCTGTACTTCAAAAAATTTAGAGAGGGGGATATGCGCCGTGCAGCTTGCATTGCATCGGCAGTGCAAACCAGAAAGCGCTGTGCGCAAGGGCAGACGCCAGGGGCCGCAGGGCTGCCAAAACCCACGGCCATGCCCGGACAGGCCGGCCTTTCGCAGAAGGAAAACAATCCTCACTCTATTCTACCATAAACGGGCAAAATATAAAATGAAGAAGCATAAAGAAATAATGAAATTTTTCCGGTTTTCTTTCCGCGAAAGGCCGCTGTGCTTTTCCGGCGCAGCGGAAAAGGGGAGCAGCGTACCTTAAAATAAAAATAAGAGGTGCCGGGAAGCTTTCGCCTCCCGGCACCCCCCTACTGAGGCATCGTTATCTGGTCACACCCGGGTGGGCATCACCAAATAAAATACACTTTTTAGTTATTGTAGAAGCCGGTAACACCGCTGCCAGCCAGAGTGCTGGTGAACTTGCTGCCGTTAGCAACAGCCTTGACGGAGTTGAAGCCCAGGGTGTAAACAGCAGCCAGGCCGCCGATGCCAGCCATGACAGTGTTCAGGATATTGACATTGCCGTCGTCGCCAACCTTCTTGAAGAGGCCGGACTCGCCTTCCTCACCAAACAGGGACTTGCCCAGGGTCAGGCCATCCTTGTCCCAGTTGCCACTGAACATAACGCCCAGAGTAGCATTGACCAGCTTGCCAACGAAGTTGTTGCCGATGATGGTAACAATGTTGGTGGTCAGGGTCTTCCACTGAGAGGGGCCCATCACAGTGGGCAGGACGTCGCCGATACCGGCGCCGCCAACAACGTAGGTCAGTTCATTCTCTGCGATAGCAGAATAGTTTGCAGGCATCATCATAATAAATTACTCCCTTCGAAAAAATCGAAAAATTATCTAAACATCAGAACGGTTCTGACGTTAGAGCATCATTAGTAAAAACGGAACAGAAAATTAGGCGACAGGAGACTCCGGATTACCAGGATTAACAGAAGAATAGAGAACGTCATCACGGCCAGTGCCAATCCAACGGTCAGTACCCATATCCCAGTAAGTGCCATCGCCACTGCTGTGCATCCAGCGGCCAACCACAGAAGAAACTGCGTTATTAGTCAGCTGGTCAAATGCTGCAACCATACCGACACCAGCCATCAGCGGGTTGATACCCTTAAGGCCAGCGAAATAGTCGCCAAAATTTTGGAGAACGTTGCCGATCTGGTAATTGCCGCGGAACATAGCGCCCAGCGTATAATTGACCAGACGACCAACAAAGTTGTTGCCGACGATCGTCCAGGCATTCTTGGCGAGGGTAGAAGCGAAATCGCCAAGAGTGGTGGAGCCGCCGCCGATGACATAAGTCATCTCATTCTCTGCAATTGCAGAGAACTTTGCAGGCATCATCATAATGAATTACTCCCTTCAAATGATTCAATCGAACAAATCGACTTTTCCGCGGCTGCGCAACCGCGTCAAAGCCATTTATGTAACCGAGTGCACCCGGTTGCAACATCAGTAGGTGATCGACTCGCCGTCGTCCTCGTCCTCAACGATGACAGGCCCGGCCACCGGAGCCTCCGCAGCCTTTTTGCGGCGGAAGATGCCCTGCTGCATGTTCCACAAATCGTAATACCGGCCCTGTTCAGCCATCAGCTCGTCATGGGTGCCCCGCTCCACGATCTGACCATGATCCATTACCAGAATAATATCACAATCACGAATCGTGGAAAGGCGGTGTGCTACGATCAGCATCGAACGATCAGCCAACTGATTATAGATCATATCAAAGATGATGTTTTCAGTGGCAAAGTCCAGATTGCTGGTGGATTCATCCAGAATATAAAGGTTGGAATCCTTGAGGAACGCACGGGCCAGCGCGATGCGCTGCTTTTCACCGCCGGACAAACCGTTTCCGGCTTCTTCCAAAAAGGTGTTGTACTGCAGCGGCAGTCTGCGGATAAACTCGTGCGCGTCCGCCTTTTTCGCGGCCTCTTTTACTTCATCCATCGTCGCGTCCATGCGCGAGATGCGGATATTGTCAAAAATAGTTTTGCTGAACAGCTCGATGTTCTGCGGCACATAGGCGATAGCGCGGCGCACAGAGGCGTTGCTGTATTCGTCCAGATTGACGCCGTTCACATCGATCTCACCAGATTCCGGCTCATAATACTTGAGCAGCATCTTGGTGATGGTGGATTTGCCGCTGCCGCTGCTGCCGACCAAAGCCACTTTCTTACCTTTGGGGATCGTGAAAGAGACATGATCCAAAGCAGGGGAGCGGTTGCCATAACGGAAGGTGACATCCTTGAATTCGATATCACCATCGATGGCTTCCATCTCGGTATATTTCCTGTCCTCGGGCTGCTCGGTCTCATAGTCCATGATCTCGGTCAAACGCTTCATGGAGATATTGGCCTCCTGGATCTGCATCTGCAAACTGACCAGGTTGCTTACCGGGGAAGTGAAATAGCTGGAAAGGGTGCTGAACGCCATATAGCCGCCCAGCGTCATCTGTCCGTTCAGCACCTGCGAAATACCCACAAAAGTGGTCAGCATGCTAAAACCGGTAGAGATAAAAGTAGAAATCAGGCCCTGTCCCGTGCTGATCTTGCTGGAACGCAGGCTGATTTTAAGGCTTTTGATGTACTCCCGCTCAAGGTTTGCCAGCTCGGTCTCCTCGTTGGCATTGCACTTGATGGTCTCGATCCCGCGCAGGCTTTCGATCATCTGGCTGTTGAGGATGGCGGACTGCTGCATGGTCTCCTCGTTGATGCGCTTGTACGGCTGTTTAAAGACCAATACCAGCAGGATGCTGACCAGCGTCATCAGCAGGGAGATGGAAAACAGGGTCGAGTTCATATTGAACAGGACCACACCGGTGATAAGTGCCATCGAGATATCCATCACAAGGCTCAGCGCAATGCTGGTAAAGATGGATTTGATGGTGCTTGCATCCGAATAACGGGTGGTGATCTCACCGGTTTTGCGGGTGGCAAAAAACTTCATAGGCAGCTTATAGATGTGCCCGAAGTAACCCAGCATCAGGGGGATATCGATCTTAATGGATAGGTGGATCAGCACCCATTGCCGGACGTAACCGATCAGGGTACTGGTGATGCTGACCACGCTGAACACAAGGATCAATGTGACCAACAGATTTTGCAACCCATAGGGCAGCACCTCATCCATCAAGATCTTATTGAAGAGAGAGGACGCAATGCCCAATATGGTGGTGATGACAGAACTTAAAATGGCGTAGAAGAAAAGCTTTTTCTGCGGCAGAAGCAGCTGGATGTAGCGCTTGAAAATGCCGCCCTTTTCGATTTTTCCGCCCTTAAACTCCGAAGTGGGGTTCAGCAGAAGCAGAACGCCGGTAAAGTTTTTGTAAAACTCATCCAGAGAGATCTTTTTCAGCTCGGTGGCCGGATCGCCGATGACGACATAATCCTTGCACTTATGCTTTTTGCCGTTTTTTTCGGCTTCCCTGGCGGCTTCGGCCTCGTGCAGCATATGCTTGCGGCGCGCGCCGTCGTCCTTGATGGTCGTCTTTTTAAATACGACCACAAAGTGGGCCAGGCCCTGGTCTGTGATCACCTGCGCGATGCAGGGAAGAGTGAAATCGCTGAGAAAGTTTTCTCGGTCTACACGAACTGCCGCAGTGGTAAAACCCAGTTCGTTGGCGGCCTTTTGCAGGCCAACAAGATTTGTGCCTTTCAGGTCGGTTCCCATCATATCCCGAAGCTGGGTGATGGTGATCTCCTTCTTGTAATGGAGGCACACCATTGCGAGACTGGCAGCGGCACAATCTGTTGTGTCGTGCTGCCGGACGTAGGTGTAGCGCATAAATGGTTCCTTTACAAGACGCTGCGCCGGATGGCGGAAACGCCTTTCCAAAATTTATGTTCAAACTGTGGCAGAAGTTTACCAGAAAAGGATGCGTTTGGCAAGCGGGAATGATTTCCAGCTGTTTGCCGGCACCCAAAACGGAGGCAGCCTTCTGCACCTGGGTTTGACAAAGAGAAAAAACAGCACGCTAAGCAGCGCACAGTCCTCTGCTTTGCCCTGCCCTGCAGAGAAACAGAACAAAGCAGAGGCTTGCTGCTTATCAAAAGAAGGGAGCGCCTAACCTTTGATCAATTGTGCTGCACCTTAGGACGTCTGCATGGATCCTAAAGCTTGAGTGCAGTATACCACAATATGACAGTTTCTTCAAGAGGACATTTTTTAAGATTCTATAAAATATTGAAATAAATGTGAAATTTTCCAGCTGCAAGCCCAGAAAAACGGCGGCGAACTCGATGGCTCGCCGCCGTGTGGCGCCTCTTGCCTGACTCGAACAGGCGACACCCTGATTAACAGTCAGGTGCTCTAACCGACTGAGCTAAAGAGGCAGATATACATTAGGAGCAAAAAGCGCCTGCAACAAACCTGCTGCGTGCAGTATTATACCGCAGTTGAAGATATTTTGCAAGACCTTTTTGCAAAAAAGTCCGGTTCCAATGCAGCAAAACGGGGAGTTTTTTCTGGTTTGACAGCTTTCCGGCCGGTTTGGGCGTAGCATAAAGGCACAGGAAGCGCTCAAGGAGGGCGGATGCGATGCGCAAGGTGATCTATCTGGACGAGCTTTTGCTGGTCAATTTTGCGGCGGGGGCGGTGTTTTTGCTGGGGGCCGGGCTGATGACAGGGCACAGATGCAAGGGGGGACGGCTGCTGATGGGGGCAGTCATTTCGGGCATCTCGTCCCTGGCGCTGCTGCTGCCCCAGCAGCCATTCGTCCTGGCGCTTTTATATAAGGTAGGGGTTTGCGTATCCGGCACAGCGGCGGCCTATGGCTGGCCTGGGCTGCGCGCCTTTGTTCAGCTATGCGCGTGGTGTGTGCTGCTAAGCCTGGCAATGACCGGGATGGTGCTGCTGCCGGGAGCGGAAACACGCAACCTGAGCGTATATCTGCCGCTTTCGCCGGGGCTGCTGCTGGCCTGTGCAGGCGGGGTGTATCTGGTGCTGCGGGGGATGGTGGCGCTGTTTGGCCGTGTCCGCCCGCCGCTGTTTGACGCGCAGATCACCTTGTATGGCTGCACGGGGGTGGTACATGTTTTTTGCGATACCGGATTTTTTGTGCAGGAACCTTTGTCCGGGCGCACCGTGATCCTGGTGCGCTACACGGCGGTGCAAACGCTGCTGCCCCGGGCGATGCAGGAGTATTTGGAGGCGCAGCTGTCGGGAAAGGCGGCTGTGCCTCCGCCAGGGTGCGGAGTGCGCATGGTGCCCTGTACCACACTGTCGGGGCGGATGCTGCTGCCTGCCGTGCCCGTGCAGGCGCTGGCGCGGTACGAAAAGGGGCATTGCCGGGTGCAGCACGATCTTCTGGCGGCATTCTGTTCTGCCGGCCAGCCCGATGGCCCTTGGACGGCCCTGGTAGGAGAACAGACCGCCGCACAGCTGGGCAGATAAGGAATCTTGGTTCAAAACAGGAGGTATCATGAAGATGAAGGAGTTTTGGCATAGCTTGTGGCAGTGGGTGCATGGTGTATGGATCCGGCTGTGTGCGGCGGGCGGCGCGCATTATGTGACAGGGGCGCAAAGTCTGCCGCCGCCGCTGACCCCGGAGCAGGAAAAAGCGCTTTTGGAGAAGATGGCATCGGGCGACCGCACCGCGCGGGATGAGCTGATCACCCACAATCTGCGGCTGGTGGTGTATCTGGCCAAAAAGTATGATAACAGCGGTGTGCCCAGCGAGGATCTGGTGTCTATCGGCACCATCGGCCTGATAAAAGCGGTGAATACCTTTACCCCGGAGCGCAGCATCAAGCTGGCTACCTATGCCAGCCGCTGCATCGGCAATGAGATCCTGATGTATCTGCGCAAAACCTCCAACCGCCGTCAGGAGGCCAGCATAGACGAACCGTTGAATGTGGACGGCGATGGCAACGAGCTGCTTCTGTCCGATGTGCTGGGAAGTGATGAAAACGTGGTCAGCCAGCATCTGGAACAGGATGCGGAGAAGGATGTGCTGCGGCGGTCGGTGGAAAAGCTTTCGGCCCGGGAGCGTCAGATCATGGAGCTGCGCTTTGGGCTGGTGGACGGGGTGGAGCGCACGCAAAAGGAAGCGGCGGATGCCATCGGCATCAGCCAGAGCTATATTTCCCGGCTGGAGAAGCGGATCATCCGCCAGCTGCGCACTGCGTTGGAAGAAGAAGGATGATTCGCTGCTGAATGCCTGCCCCGGCGCGGGGCCATACTTCCGGTAAAGTTAAAACCGAAACCGGAGGGTCTGGGGATGTATAATAAGGTAGAATTATGCGGAGTGAATACGTCGCAGCTGCCCGTGTTGTCCGAAGCGGAAAAGCATGATCTTCTGACCCGGGCCCGCGCCGGAGATCATGCTGCGCGCCAGCAGATGATCGAAGGGAACCTTCGACTGGTGCTCAGTGTAGTGCAGCGCTTTGCGCAGCGGGGCGAAAATCTGGACGACCTGTTCCAGGTGGGGTGCATCGGGCTGATAAAGGCCATCGACAACTTTGACCCTGCGCAGGAGGTGCGTTTTTCCACTTATGGCGTGCCGATGATCATCGGAGAGATCCGGCGCTTTTTGCGGGACAATAACGCGGTACGGGTCAGCCGCTCGCTGCGTGACGCGGCCTATCGTGCGATGCAGACCCGGGAACATCTGGAAAAAAGCCTGGGCCGGGAGCCGACTGTAGACGAGATCGCCGCCGAAACAGGTCTGCCGCGTCGGGACGTGGCGGCGGCGCTGGAATCGGTGGTGGAGCCGCTCAGCCTGGAAGAACCGCTGTATACCGATGGCGGTGACGCGATGTACGTCATCGACCAGGTGCGGGATCCGGACGGCGAGGACAGCTGGATCAGCGGACTTCAGTTCCGCGAAACGGTGGCCGGCCTGACCCCAAGGGAGAAAAAGATCATTGAACTGCGCTATCTCAGGGGCCGGACCCAGATGGAGGTGGCGCGTGAGATCGGTATCAGTCAGGCCCAGGTCAGCCGGCTGGAAAAATGCGCGCTGGATCAATTCCGCTCACAGGCAGAATGAGAACAAAAAAGCGGCGCACGGTTCCCGGAAGAGGAACAGTGCGCCGTATTTGATTCAACCGCGGCGGTATTTGGCCCGCGTAGCAGCTCCGCCGCGCAGATGGCGTTCGGCCTTGTTGCGGGCCAGCACAGCCCGCACCTGTGCAAACAGCGCGGGGCTGACCGTCCGCAGACGGGTGGATACATCCTTGTGGACGGTGGATTTGCTGTATCCAAACGCCGAGGCCGCCGCGCGCACCGTTGCCTGACGCTGTACAATGTACTCCCCCAGTAGCACCGCCCGCTGCTCCGGATCACCTTTCATACAGATTCCTCCTCTTTGCCAAAAAATATGCCGTTCCCGGTGGGAATATGCCAGGCTGAGGGCTTGACTTTTGGCGGTGCGCGGCTATACTGAGGAAAACAGGGGCGCTGAAAGGCTGAGATCCGTCATGTGCGGAGTACCCTAAGAACCTGATCCGGGTAATGCTGGCGCAGGGAGTTTCATCCAAACACCTGGATGTTTGTCTGAACACTCGGTGCGCCTGCCATGCCAGCAGGCGCTTTTTGTTTTTAACGGCAATATTTTTGTATAGGAGGAGAGAATCTTATGTCCAAGACTTATTCCAAAACGCGGGTTCTGGTCGAGTGTGCGCTGATGATTGCCATCGGCACGGTGCTGTCCAACATCCGTATCTTTACCATGCCCAATGGCGGCAGCGTTACCCTGCTGAGCATGCTGCCCTTTGTGCTGGTGTCCTTTCGCCATGGTGTCAAGTGGGGGCTGTTCACTGGCTTTGTCAATGCCTGCCTGCAAATGCTGCTGGGCTTCTGGGCGCCCCCGACCCCGACCTTCCTGTATTTTCTGGGCGAAGTGCTGCTGGACTATGTGCTGGCTTTTATGGCTCTTGGTCTGGCAGAGCTGTTTGCGCGTCCCTTCAAGAACCGCATGGTGGGCGTGGCCATCGGCACTGCGGCGGCAGGCTTTCTGCGTTTCTTGTGTAGCTTTTTCTCCGGTGTGCTCATCTGGGGCAACCTGAGCGAGGGCTGGGCAGCCTGGAGCTACAGTCTGGTCTACAATGGCAGTTATATGCTGCCTGAAACAGTGCTGACTGTGATCGCGGCTGTGCTGCTGGTGCGCACCGCGCCGCAGATCTTTGACCGTCAGGCTTCGGCAAGGTGACAGCGTACATCAGATATATCGTCAGATCCCCCGCTGGACGTTTTGGATAGGATGTCTGGCGGGGATTTTATTAAAAATTGAAAAAAGTGGTTGACAAATCAGAAAAGAGCTGGTATTATATTCAAGCAGCCAGAACACAGGAATGCACGAAGAAATGTGGGGGTATAGCTCAGCTGGGAGCCCAAGGCACTCGGTCACACACCCCCGAAACAATTGAATAGACGATTTCTTGCTTGAGTATCCTATTTCCTAAAAATGGAATTTATGGAAAATTATGGGGGTATAGCTCAGCTGGGAGCCTAAGGCGCTCGGTCACACACCCCCGAAACAATTGAATAAAACAAATTCTTGCTTGAGCCCACTTCTTCCTGAAATTGGAATTTCTGGAAAAACATGGGGGTATAGCTCAGCTGGGAGAGCGCTTGAATGGCATTCAAGAGGTCAGCGGTTCGATCCCGCTTATCTCCACCACAAAGCTCAGCAAGAGTTTACGAAACACCGTTGATTTTGGAAACAAAGTCGACGGTGTTTTCGTTTGTCCTCAAAACAAAGATACCATAAAAGAGCTGCTTTTCGGACCGTTGCGCCCGAATCATGCAGGAACCCCCAAACATTGGGTTGAAGCATCGCTGTGTCATCCGGCACTCACCTCCGTATCGAGTCCGTCAAAGTATTGTGCAAGGTTGAAATTGAACGTCACATGGATCTGGTAGCCGCGGTATACGTCCACCCGGCGGATCAACTGGTTCACGATCATCTTCTTCGCCTCAAAGCTGGCGTTCTGGTAAAGATCAGCGTAGGAGATCAGTTCATCGTATTGCCGGGATACTTCCGCCAGCAGTTCCTCTGTTTTTGCCAGCTCTGCACTGGCGGATTCACAAAGAGCCTCCAACTCCTTGTGCCGGGCTTCCTGCGCGGCGATCATCTCAGCCAGCATTTCCCTGGAAAAAGCACTTTCGCCCCGGATGCAGGCCAGGACTTCTGTTTTAAGCGCAAGCAGATCTTTTTCAGATTTCTCCCTCTGGGCTTCGAGGTCTTTTAGATGCAGCTTGCGCTGGACAAGCTCCTTCTGGTAGCGCCGGGTGATAAGCTGTTCCTTCGGGATACCCTTCATCCGGGCAAAGACCTGCCGCACCAGCTTGTCGATGATGCCGTCCAGAATCTGGGTGGTATATCCGGTCTGTCCGGTGCATTCGGTCTGCTTCATCCGCTTGCCATAGCAGCTGTACCGGATACGCAGCGTTTTGTCTACCGTGCCATCTGCCATTTCACGATATTTCCGGCTTGCTGTGAGCATGAGCTTGGAACCGCAATGCCCGCAATAGATGTTTCCGGACAGAAGGGATTGTCCCCGGGTATTCATTGGAACATGGTGCTCTGCCTCTTTTGCTGCCTGCGCAGACCGGCTTTCCCGGATGCGCTGGGCAGCTTCAAATTGATGCTGCGGAATAATTTGCAGTTCAGGAATCATTTCCGAGCGCGCTTCTCCACAGCGGAGAACGCCGGTATAGGTCAGATTCGCTACCATTCCCCGCAGACTTGCCGGATGCCAGCACTTGCCAGACCGGGCACGGTAGCCGTTGCTGTTCAGCCAGCCAGCAATACGCTGAACACCATAGCCTTCATAAACGTATTTGTCAAATACAAGCCGGACAACTGCGGCCTCCGCTTCATTGACCCGGAGTTCGTACAGCTCGTGCTTGCGTTTGTTGGTGCGTCCGCTTCGGACAAGGTCATATCCGTAAGGCGCGTTCCCGCCCTTGAAATGGCCTTCTTCCACAAGCTGCCGCAGGCTGGTGCGGGTACGAACGGAAGTCTTTTCGCTCTCACCGTCGGCCTGCCAGAAGCGGATATAGTTGAGCAGCTTGTCGGTATGGTTGTCGAATCGCTGCTCTCCCTCCTGCGTGCTCCATACCCGGATGCCATTACGCACGAACCACTCCACCACAAAGGGAGTTTCGTCTGCAATGCGTCCGATACGGTCGAACATGAACACCAGCAGGATGTCGAACTTGCCCTGCCGGGCATAGTCCTTGATGATCTGCAGTTTGTCGCGGGCAGCGGCGCGGACCTTATGGCCGGAAACGCCTTCCTCCTGCTCCTCGTGGACGATGACCCAGCCTTTTTCTTCCGCAAACCGGTGACAGGCCTTGCGCTGCATGGGAAGGTCAGCTTCATGGTTGGAGTTGAAATCCACCTGTTTGTCCGTGGAAACGCGGTACAGGCAGCAGACACGGTTCTGATTGTCAGTCATAGAGATTCCTCACTTTCTGAAAAGGAAAGTGAGAATGGGGTGCATCTTCAATTGTCAAAGAACATCTGGAAGTGGTCCCTTGGTCTGCCTGAATCCCACCGCCATCCTCAGTATAGCGAAAAACTGTGAACAAGTCTATCGGTTCAGCTTGCTTTTTTCGTATCCTCGGAGGCATAAGAGGTGGCGAGCAGAATATCCCGGACACGTTCAAAGACCTGGGGCTGGTGTTTCTCCGAAAAAGAGAGGAGGACGGGGCAACCGTCGATCACCAGGTATTTCTGTGTGTGGTCGCCGGGATTCAAGGGAAGATGTGTCGCGAGCTGGGAAAAGTTTTCTGTCATTGCATCACCGTTCCTTTTTGTAACTGAATGCCTGTAACCGGGCAGGAAAACTCTCCTTTTCTGCACATAGGCCATTCGGTGTGCTTTATACTTTTTCTTTTCGTTTTAAGGTTACATGGTTACAGAAAGATGGAAAACGAAGCAGTCATGCGGGGTTTGGCCCGTAACTGCAGCGCAACCAAACCTGTAACTGACCCTGTAACTGCTGTCCATCAGAAGGGAAAGCCCATCTGCCGGGCTTCTGCGTCTGTGATTTCCGTAAAATCTTCAGCCCCGGTTTCGGGGCTGGTTACGCGCTCCCAGCCTTTCTGAACGCCGTACTTCGGGTAACGCTTCGCCGTTCTGTGAACCTGCCAGCCCTGGATATCGCCGCGCGAAATTCCGGTGTTCATAATCTCGCAGATCGCACGAGTCTCCCACTCGGCCGGGATATTGGGATTGCCCAGAGCTTCTGCATAGAGCTGCTTGGAGCAGACCCGGTCGCCTGTGTAATCCTCCAGAAAAGCATAGATCATGCCCGCCTGCGTGTCCTCCTGCATGAAGTCCTGCTGATGGGCTTGCAGTTTTTCCTGCATGGCAGGGTTGAGCACCAGCTGGTAATTGCCGCTGCGGTAGAGGGTCATAGCTTCTGCCCAAAGCTGGTCAATATAGGCACGGGATTCCTCCTCATTGTCCAGAATGTGGACTTTGGCCTGCGCTGCATCCACCGGAACGGGGATAAAGCGGCGGTTGCCGGTGCGGTCGCGGGGCAAAAAATCCTGCCGGTTGGTCGTGCCAGCAAAGACGCACTGGCGCATACGGTCGGCAGGATGGGTTTCATACGGAACTTTATAGGTCTCTTTCTGCTTGCTCAGAAAGCTTTTGATTTCTTCAATGCTTTTGGCATTGGCGGTGGCGATCATCTCGGACATTTCAATGATCCAGTGACCTTGCAGCTTTCGGTACACGTTGTCATCGTCCAACCGCCGCAGGTCGTCCGAGAACCACTCGTCTTTGATGGCCAGCAGCCGGAAAAAGGTGGATTTTCCTGCTCCTTGTCCACCTACCAGGCAGAGCATGGTTTCAAATTTACATCCCGGCTGGAACACACGCTTAATGGCACCCAGAAGGAAAATTTTCAAGGCTTCGCAAGTGTACTCATCTTCCGTAGCACCAAGGAAGTGGTGCAGTGCGTGGGCGATGCGTTCGGTTCCGTTCCACTCCAGCGCATTCAGGTAATCCCGGATGGGATGATAGTGATTTTCATTGGCAACGATTCGGATAGCCGTTTCGATTTTCTTTTCGCTGGTCAGGCCGTATTTCTCCATGCGCCGCAGGATATACTTCATATCCGTGTCGTTCAAAGTGCGGCCCGACCGCCGCCAGCTTACAGGTCTTACAATATCAATGCGTTCGCTCAGCAGGTTCAGACGGATGGCATCTGCAAGCACAGGGTCGTTTTGCAGGACAGTAATGCAGTTGTCAATCGTCCGGCAGATTTCACCGTTGGAGTATTTGCTCAGCATATCCCGGACATCGGAAATCGTTCGGGGAGTATGTTCTTCATGGCTGATTTCTTTGTTCAATAGACATCACCTCACCCTATCTGTACAGATATTTTGCAAGCAGGCATTTTGCTCATTTTTCATACCGTGCATTTGGTGGTTCCCATTTTGGGAACCACCACTTAGGCTTAGAAAGTTATAGTAATCCCGTAAAATCTCCCGAATTGCTATACGCTATACGAGCGCCCCCCTGTGCAGTCCCGCAGGGAAATGGTACAGTTTCATCTCTGACTTTCAGCTTTCATGTATCAAAGATTTCGTTCTCGCTGGAGAGCGGTGCACGGGTCCTGAATGGGGTGTTTGGTGGTTATCATTTTGATAACCACCACTTCTTTCTACTGAAGTATACTGGTTTCCAAGAAAACCAATGGAACTGTTTGGTTAAGTTTTCCTCCTGTTTGTCCTCGACCCCCGGAGGTTGGAATGCACCCCGGTGAGTGGAGTTGCACACACTCTCATTAGCCTTTCGGCCACCCCGCCTTCTTTGTGGCCGGGCCGCGAATTACGGAAGTTTCATTGTTTTGTGCCGGGGGAATGATATTCGGTTTTCAAGGTTCTCCTTCCAGCTTCGGGTTTCCGTCCCCTTTGGGATGGCTGCCCTTGCGGTGACAATAGTATACCGGAAACCCGAATCCTTTTTTAGGACCTCTCAGGTCCGCTTTTTAAGGCTGAAACCGGACCTGGCAGGTCCGGTTTTTCGCATAATTATTCGCAGAATCGTTATAAAAAATTATTAAAAGAAAGTGGAAATCGGTATGTCGGATTCTTTGCAGAATGGTCATGCAGGATAAGCTTCACCCAGTTTTTTTGAATGTTCTTATTGTGCGATTATGCTTCTGGATTAGCGTGATCAATTCTTTTTCTGCTGGCGTGTCGCTTGCCCCTCTGTAACAGAGCACCATCCTGTCAGGTGGACCTGGAATTGTCTGGTTGATTTTTCCAACCTATTTGTCCTCGACGCCCGTTGGATTTGGAATGCACCCCGGTGAGTGGAGTTGCACGCACTCTCATTGGCCTTTTCAGCCACCCCGCCTTCTTTATGGCCGGGCCGCGAATTACGGAAGTTTCATTGTACTGTGCCGGGGGAATGATATTCGGTTTTCAAGGTTCGCTTTCCGGCTTCGGGCTTCTCCCCCGTCTGGGGTGGCTGCCCTTGCTGTGACAATAGTATACCGGAAACCTGAATGCTTTTTTAGGAGGTCGTACCTCCGGTTTTACATCTTTTTGGACATCGAAAAACGTCGAAACCGGAGGTCTCACCTCCGGTTTTTCGTAGTGCCGTCAAAAAATCTATTGAAGAAGTAAACCGGGATAAGAGCATCAGCTTACCGGAGAAACAGTGATACAGGATCGAGTCCATCCGGTTCGGAGATTGCTCCTATGGGAAAGGCCTCTATCCGGGCTGGTGAGATTAAAATTGTTTGGTTAAGTTTTCCTCCTGTTTGTCCTCGACGCCCGGAGGTTGGAATACACCCCGGTGAGTGGAGTTTCACACACTCTCATTGGCCTTTTTCAGCCACCCCGCCTTCTTTATGGCCGGGCCGCGAATTACGGAAGTTTCATTGTTTTGTGCCGGGGGAATGATATTCGGTTTTCAAGGTCCGCTTTCCAGCTTCGGGCTTCCGTCCTCTCTGGGGTGCTGCCCTTGCTGTGACAATAGTGTACCGGAAAACAACTTCCATTTTAAGGAACTGGTAGTTCCGATTTGAGTGAATTTTTATGAACAGTGTATGAATAAACCGGAACTGTCAGTTCCGGTTTTTCGTAGCATCGTTATAGAAAAAAGTAGCGCGAGAAGATTCATTAAAGCAGTGCCTTCCCTCAATTCGATTGATATAGCCTGCATCCTTGGATGCAGAATTGTCAGGGTTTGGGAAGTTCCCAACAAGTATTTTGCAGAACCGCCGAAAACGCGGGCTGCAAAAATCGCATTTGTATAGACAAATGCACTGCTTGCTACTATAGTGTTGGCTCTTAAAAACTCGATAAGGTTTAAAGCCGGATAAGAGCTTCTACCGATTTCCTCAATTACTGCTTTGGCACTTCCCACTTTGGGAAGTGCCACTTTTCTTTCCTGAAGTATATGGTTTGTGAAGTACCGGAGGATTGAGCGATTCGATTGTCAAGGTGTCGGCATGGAAATTTTTCATAGACTTGTTTTGTCTGGAAAACTGTCCTTACACTTACGAGCCATTGAGACGGCAGAAAAAATAACCAAAATTTTTATTTCCTTCAGAAATAATGTGATCTTCTGGATTCTTTAATGAATTGCAGATAGAAAAAGGTTGTAGACTTTAGAAATTTCCGTTTCGGGGTAGCTTTTACAAATATAAAGCGTCAGCAGCTCCAGATTTTCTTTGGATAATTTCTTGGCTTCGGTACTCAAACGCTCATCTTTGATTTCCCGACCCAGGCAAATTGCGTTTTTGTTTCATGGTAGGTATCCACTACGGCGACAGCTCTTTCAAACTATGATATTCACCAGACATATTTCGTGCTCCACCTTTTGAGACTTTTAGACTTCTGATACGTCTCGTTCGATACCTGAGATTTTTGCAACTTTTATAGGTCTTTGCTACTTGTCTTGGACCCCTTATCCTCGAACGAGTAAGGTCGTGCTTCGACAACAATGATTTGATTTTGTAAATGAAAGCCAACATAATATTAGCAAGCAGTGCAGGCTGGTACCAACCTGCAAAAACGGAGCGCCCAGTCAAACGACTATGGCGCTCCGTTGCTTGTTGGGAACTTCCCAAACCCTGAATTTTCTGCATCAAAAGATGCAGGTTGCGCATTCGTTCCGAATGCTGAATGGAGAACCGTTAGCTTTAGATTTCTTTCGGAACAGACCATAGCCTGCATTGGACATTTTCCATAGTCGAACATCAGCCTCCACAGTGGGGAGACGGATTTCAGACAATTTATAGCAATTTTCAGAATTAAAGCGAATAGCCGCACGAACGGAACCAACCGATACAGTCACTGTGGGAAACCAAATGAAAGGCTGCCTGAATTGCATCGGGAAGGGTATCGATCGTTCGAGCCTTGCGTTTGCGAAGAATCGCCTTGACCTTTGACCAGAGCTTTTCAATGGGATTGAAATCCGGGCTGTACGGCGGCAGATAAAGATAATGGATTCCAGCGTTGTCCAATAGCTCTTTTACTGCTTTCGCATGGTGAGATTTCATATTATCCATGACGAGAACGGAAGTGCTGCTCAGGTACGGCAGAAGATCTTTCTCAAGATATTCTTTGAAACGGACAACAGTTGTTCCTCCAGAAAAAGTAGTATAATGGTAGCTTCCATCCTGCTGAATCGAGGAAAGGATCGTTGTATTCTTTGGCTTGCACAGTGGAGCTGAATCCGTTGCTCTACGTTCGCCGAAAGCATAAGCATACCGTCTTGTCATATCGGTATTACAGCCGCTTTCGTCCAAAAAGACGAGGTCACTGCTTTTGTACCCAGATATAAGGCGATTCCATTCTTTCCGTTTCTTTGCCACATCGGGGACGCTCCTGTTCGCTGGCATGGAGAGATT
>JBJERU010000029.1:0-14114 GCA_051882415.1 Faecalibacterium sp.
CTTTTGGCGAGACAAAAGAGAACATTCCACCGGCTATCGATTGAATAACAGGGCATAAGCCTGCCCCATCCCGTCCGCAACCTATCGGGATGCATCTGAATATGCCGCTATCCCTTTTTCTCCCTTGCCGGATGCAGGATCCTTTTGGGATTGACCCATCTGCCCTTTTCAGGCACGGGATCGAACCCCCACCGCCCCAGCGGATTGCAGCGCGCAATGCGTGCAACAGCCAAAATCAGCCCCTTGACGCATCCGTGCACCATGATAGCCTGGATCGCGTAGGCGCTGCATGTGGGGGTAAAGCGACAGTTCCGGCCCAGACCCGGGCTGATCCAGCGCTGGTAAAAGCGGATGGGCACGCACAAAGCCCGGCGGCAGAACGTTTGGATCCCGGTCACGGCTGCGGTTTTGCAGCCGCTTTGCGGGCGGGCGGAACGGTGGCCGGCGGCGGCGCATCGGGGCGCAGAGCCTTGTCCGGTAATCCTGCCTGTGCAAACAGCTTGGCAACAACGGTGCTCAGCTGCCAGCTTTTGAGCCGGGGGGTCTGTCCGCGGGCCACAAAGACCAGATCATACCCGCCGATGTTGTAGTCCAGATGCTCGTCAATGGCGGCCTTCATCACGCGGCGGGCACGGTTGCGCTGTACGGCATGGCCGATCTTTTTGGTGGCGGTAAGCCCCACGCGGGTCCGCCTGCCCCGCGTCTTGAGAACATACATCACAAGCGCCGGATGGACATAGGATTTGCCGCGGGCGTATACGCGGCCAAATTCGTTGTTGCGGCGAAGTGGACGATAGCGCACTCCTTTGGCGCCTCCTTTGGTTCGGGAATGGACAGCCCCCTCCTGAAAAAGGACTATCTAGTAGCCAGTATAACAAAAATCGTCCGGGTTTGAAAGTCTGTCCGGACTATTTTTGCCGGTTTTCTTCAAAAAATTTTCCGCACACGGCCTCTTTTGGGCCGTCAAAGGTCAAAAAGAAGGCCGCTAATCTTCCATCAGCGGCCTTTGTTGCGCATATTACATTCTGCGCCGACCTCATACAAGGTGCAGAGATCAGACGGTCAGGCTCTTGCGGCCCTTTGCACGGCGGGCATTGATGACCTTGCGGCCGTTCTTGGTGCTCATACGGGTCAGAAAGCCGTGAACCTGCTTGCGCTGACGCTTTTTGGGCTGGAAAGTTCTCTTCATGGTCGGTATCCTCCGTAAAACTCGTCCCCGGAATGGGGTTTTCTCGTGAGTCCCAAAATGGGGACAGGCTTGCAATTCAACAGTATATCGCACACAATCCGGTTCTGTCAAGCATTTTTTTGACTGTGGAACAAATTTTTTTGTGAAAAGATTTTCCACTTTTTCACCATTTCGCTGTTGAAAACCCGCCTGCCACAAGATATTGTGGCCCTGCGCCGCCTTATCCACAATGGCGCGAAGATTCGTCTATTCTATGTATTATAAATTACATTATAGAAATATGGACGTACAGAGGTTTTTGTGCTATACTAAGCTGGTATCAGCAGCATTGTTGAAAACTTCAATGGAGTGGATGTTTTATGGATTCTTTCAAGGATGTTCTGGAGGCCGCGCAAAGCTACTGCAAGGCGCAGATGGCAGAGCCGACCTATAATCTTTATATCGACGGGCTGGAGCCGGTCAGCTTCGAGGATTCCAGCCATATCACCCTGTCGGTGCGCAACGATTTTATCTGCAAGATCGTCACCGACCGGTATCTGGGCCTGCTCAAAGAGGCTTTTAAAAGCGTGCTGGGCTTTGATGTGGATATCAATCTGGTCGTGCCCAGCACCCCTCCCCATGAGGTGGTGCTGGCCCAGCAATACGAGGCCAACCCCTCCTCCCCGCAGGGCAATTATGAATTTACGTTTGAAAATTTTATCAAAGGCCCATCCAATCAGTTTGCGTTTGCTGCTGCGCAGGCGGTTGCGGCCAATCCTTCCGGGGCATACAATCCCCTGTTTATCTATGGCGGTTCCGGCCTGGGCAAAACCCATCTGCTGACCGCGATCCAGACCGAGATCAAGCGCACCCACCCCGATTTTGTGATCATGTATGTGACCTGCGAGCAGTTTACCAACGAACTGATCGCCGCCATCCGCGCGGGCAGCACCGAAGATTTCCGCATGAAGTACCGCGCCGCGGATCTGCTGCTGGTAGACGATATCCAGTTCATCGCGGGCAAGGAATCCACCCAGGAGGAATTTTTCCATACTTTCAACTCGCTGCATGATGTTCACAAGCAGATCGTTATCGCTTCCGACCGCCCCGCCAAGGAGATCAAAAGCCTGGAAGAGCGTCTGCGCACCCGCTTTGAGTGGGGCCTGACCGCCGATATCCAGCCGCCCGATTTTGAGACCCGCGTGGCCATCGTCAAACGCAAGGCCGAACTGCTGCACCTGGATCTGCCGGAGGATGTGGCGGAATTTATCGCCAATCACCTGAAAAATAATATCCGCCAGCTGGAAGGCGCCGTGAAAAAGCTGAACGCCTATTATATGCTGGAAGGCATCCAGCCGGTGATCAGCGTGGCGCAGAATGCCATCAAGGATATCCTGAATGAGACCCAGCCGGTGCCGGTGACGATCGAAAAGATCATCGGCGAGGTGTCCCGCACATTCAACGTTTCCCCCGCCGATATCCGCGGCACAAAACGCAACGCAAATGTGGCCAGTGCGCGCCGCGTTGCGATCTATATCCTGCGCGATGTGACCGGAATGAGCATGGAGGAGATCGGCCGCGAGTTCTCCGGCCGTGATCACTCGACCATCGTATATTCCCTCAAGACGATGGAACGCGACATGAAAAATGACCAGCACCTGCGCGAAACGGTCAGCGATATCATCAAGAACGTCAAGGCGTGATGCGGAAAGCGTTCTCCCAGACTGCGGCCCCTCAAAAAGGGCACCGCGCTGACCTCGGAACGTCTAAGGCCAGTGTAAAAAGCCTGCCGCTTGCACGGAAAAGTGAGCCGATTTTCCCCCAATCCCTCAAAATATGGGGAAAAACTCCCGCTCAATCCGGCTTTCAGGCCCATATATTGTGGTGAAAACCCGAAACTTTCCACCTTTTCAACAGACTTTTCAACATTCAACCTCTGTTTTAAACAGCCTCTGTGGAAAGATCTTCAACCTCACAGCATTCCACAATCCTTCCACGCTTCCTTCACAACCCTGTGGAAACCCAAAACCCCGCATCAGAACTGACCTTTTCCCACTTTTCCACATCTTCCCCAGCCCCTACTACGATTACTGCAACAAGATCAATAATACAAAAACGGAAAGGAACGGGGTTTTGTCCCTTTTTGAAAAAAGGGACCCAAAAACTTTTTATCTGCAAAACACTGGCGTGTTTTGCCAAAAATAAAAATAGAAAAAGGCGGCAGCAGAGCCTTTGCGCACTCCCGTGCACAGCGGCTGCGCCGGAAAAACAAAAGCAACTGTCTCTTTTCCGCCCCGCTGCGCGCAAAAGCAGAACTTTTCCCCCGCCAAAACAACACCGAATCCGGCAGCATGCACCGGCACACCCGCGCACTACAGCCCGCCCGGGCCTTGAAAATACGACAGGGCCTGCCCTATGCAAATAAAAACTCTGGCCCATGCGCATGCATGGGCCGATTGAAAAGCTTTTTCGGTTCCTTTTTCTCGAAAAAGGAACAAAAAAATCCTCAAAGGAGCGAACCTTTTTGAATATTATCTGCGATAAAACGTTATTAAGTGCCGCCATCGACGGCGTATCCCGGGCCGTGACCCTGCGCAGCACCATCCCGGTGCTGGAGGGCATTTTGCTGAAGGCCGAGGGGTTTCAGCTGACCCTGACCGGGTACGATCTGGAAATGGGCATCGTGACCACCATCGAGGCCAACGTCAAAGAGCCGGGCGAAGTAGTCCTGAACGCCAAGCTTCTCAGCGACATGATCCGGCGCATGCCGTCCGGCCAGGTAACGATCCAATCGGAGGACAACGGCAAAACCATCATTCAGAGCGGCGTGGCCCAGTTCGAGATCCTGTCCTTGTCCGCTTCTGACTTTCCGGAGCTGCCCAACACCGGCGCCGAGGAGACCCTGACCATCAAAACAGGCGTCCTGCGGGACATGATCGACCGCACCCTTTATGCCGTGAGCCAGGACGAGAAAAAACCGGCCCACACCGGCGAACTTTTTGAGATCCAACCCGACAAGCTGACCATCGTGGCGCTGGACGGCTACCGCCTGGCCATTGTCGAGCGGCCTGTCACCTCCATCAAGGACATCCGCATCATCGTGCCCAGCAAAACCATGTCCGAGCTGAACCGTCTGCTGCCCAATGATGACGAGGAATTGGTCCACATCTGCGCAAACCGCCGCTATGTCGTCTTTATGACCGCGGGCTATACCATCCTCAGCCGTCTGATCGAGGGCGAGTTTCTGAACTACCGCAATGTGATCCCCAGCGGGAACCGCACACGGGTGACGATCGACACCAAGGAATTTATCGAGACCATCGAACGCGCTTCCCTCATTATCACTGAACGCCTCAAAAATCCACTGCGCATTTCCTTTACAGATGGTAAAGTGACTGTCCGCTGTCAGACGACACTTGGCCGCGTGGTGGATGAGTTCGATGCCCAATGCGAGGGAGAAAAAGTTGAAATCGGTTTCAATAATCGCTACCTTTTGGATGCGCTGCGCAATGCTCATACCGAGCAGATCCGCTTTGAGATCAGCGGCCCGCTCAGCCCGGTCAAGGTGATGCCAGCCGACGGAAACGATTTCCTCTATCTGGTTCTGCCGGTGCGCTTTAAGAACGATTAAAATTGTGTGCTATTCAAAGACAGATTTACAGATAACAAACTGTAATAAGAGCGGCGGAGCATGAATGCGCAATGAATATTTATGCGCATTTCTTTTTAAAAGCCGCACCGCTGTGCCGGGAGCTGTTACGCTTTTATGCCACAGCCCGCCCGGGTCTGGTCTGTGCGAATAAAAATCCTGGCCCATGTGCATGCAGGGGCTGATGGACACGTTTTTGCCACGCTTTTTTCAAAAAGCGGGAAAAGAAAGAAGAAGGGCGATCCTATGCAGAAGATCTTGATCCATACCGAATATATCAAGCTGGACGCGCTGCTGAAATACGCAGGGCTGTGCGAAACGGGCGGCGAAGCCAAGGAGCTGGTGCAGGGCGGCGCGGTCAAGCTGAACGGCGAAGTATGCACGATGCGCGGCAAAAAATGCGTACCGGGTGACGTGATAGAGCTGGACGGGCGCAGCGTGGAAGTGGGCCAGGGACGTTAAAGCGATGCGTCTGCTCTCACTGGAAGTACAAAACTACCGCAACATCCTGCACGCGCAGCTGGAGCCGGGCCGGGAACTGACCGTCATCTGCGGCAACAACGGCCAGGGCAAAACCAATCTTTTGGAAGCCATCTGGCTTTTGACCGGAGGAAAAAGCTTTCGGGGCGGCAAGGACGCCGAGCTGGTGCGCCGGGGCGAAGGCTTTGCCGCGCTGAAGGCCGTCACCCAGCGGGAGGAATTGAGCGGAAATGCGTCCTGCGGCCCGACAGACGTTTGGCTGACGGTCGGTATGCCCGGTACGCAGCGGCCCGGCCGCGCGGCATCGGTGAACGGCGGGCCGCCAAAGCGCGCCTCCACGCTGGCGGGCAGCTTTCCCGCAGTGGTGTTCGACCCCGGACATCTCAGCCTGGTCAAGGGTGCGCCGGAGGGACGGCGCCGCTTTCTGGACGCGGCGTTGTGCCAGCTGTATCCCGGATACCTTGTCCTCTACCGCCGTTATGTGCGCATTTTGCAGCAGAAAAACGCCCTGCTGCGGCGCACGCCCCAGGGCCGGGAGCTTCCCTATGCCGAAAAACACGCCATGCTGGAAGTGCTCAATGCGGAGCTGGCTGCGCATGGCGAACAGATCCAGCTTCGGCGGCGGGAGTATCTGGAGCTTTTTGGGCCGATCGCATGCGGCAATTACGCCGAGCTTTCGCACGGGGCCGAAACGCTGGAGCTGCGCTATGCCGCTCAGTTTGAGCCGGGCGGCCTGGCCGGGCTTTTGGCCGAAAAACAGGACGCGGAGCTGCGGGCCGGACAAAGCCTGTATGGGCCGCACCGGGAAGATCTGGAGCTGAGCCTGGACGGACAGCCCGCCCGGGCGTTTGCCAGCCAGGGCCAGCAGCGCAGCGTGGTGCTCAGCCTGAAAATGGCCGAGGCCGCCGCCGCCGCACACATCACCGGCGAGCATCCTGTGCTGCTTTTGGACGATGTGCTCAGCGAACTGGACGAGGGCCGAAAGCAATATCTTTTGACCCGGATGCGGGAAAAACAGACCTTTGTCACCAGCTGCGACGACACCGCGTTCCTGAAAACGGACGGAGAGGTATACCGCATGGACGGCGGGGTGCTGGAAAAAGCATGACGGGGTTTTGTCCCTTTTTGAAAAAAGGGACCCAAAAACTTTTTATCTGCAAAACACTGGCGTGTTTTGCCAAAAATAAAAATAGAAAAAGGCGGCGGCAGAGCCTTTGCGCACTCCCGTGCGCTGGGGCTGCGCCCGGCACAGGAAAAGCCGTGAGCTTTTTATGCGCTGGCTGCGGAGGATACCTCGAACCGACGCGGGAGCAAAAGGGGGAGTTCCATGTATGTTCATCTGGGCCGGGACTATGTGGTGAACGACCGCGACATCATCGGCATATTCAATCTGGAAACAACGACCGTTTCCCCGCGGGGACGGGAATTTTTGAACTACGCGCAGCGCAACGGCGCCGTGGTGAGCCTATCGGACGAGCTGCCACAGAGCTACATTTTGGCGGATGCACCGCTGGACACCGTTTATCTATCCGAGCTGTCCCCTGCCGCGCTGCGGCGGCGCGCGGTGCGCACTCTGCCCGAAGGGGTGGAAAGCGTGATGCCGTTCCGTTCCCACTAAAAAACGCCATCCCCCGGCAAAAGGACGCGCTTGCATCCGGATGTCGGTTCCAATACAATATCACTGAAAAACTGAGAAAAGGGAGAGAGAAATGGCTGAAGAAATCATCACCAGCACCAACGCGGAAACCGCGACCGACCACGAGTACAACGCCAGCGAGATCCAGGTTTTGAAAGGCCTGGAAGCCGTGCGCAAGCGCCCCGGCATGTATATCGGTTCCACGGGCGAGCGCGGCCTGCATCATCTGGTCTACGAGATCGTGGACAACGCCATTGACGAGGCGCTGGCCGGATACTGTGACCACATCGAGGTCAAGATCCTAAAGGACAACATCATCCAGGTGACAGACAACGGACGCGGCATCCCCGTGGACATTCAGGCCGACACCGGTCTGCCCGCTGTTACGGTGGTGTACACCATCCTGCACGCGGGCGGAAAGTTTGGCGGCGAGAACTCCGGCTATAAAGTTGCCGGCGGTTTGCACGGCGTGGGCGCTTCGGTGGTAAACGCCTGCTCGGAATGGCTGACCGTCAACGTGCGCCGCGATGGGCACGAGTACGAACAGACCTTCCGCCGCGGCGAGCCGGACGGAGATCTGAAATGCATCGGCGATGTGCCCGATGGGATCACCGGGACCCGTGTCACCTTTAAGCCCGACCCGGAGATGTTCAGGGACACCACCGTTTATGACTTTGAAACGCTGGAAAAGCGTCTGCGGGAAGAAAGCTTCCTGAACGCGGGCGTAAAGATCACGCTGACCGACGAGCGGGAGCTGTACACGCCTGTTCTGGAGGACGGTAAGGAGGGAGAGCCGGATTACCGCACCGAGGTGATGTGCTACGAGGGCGGCATCCGCAGCTTTGTCACCTACCTGAACGAAAAGCGCAATCTGGACGTGCTGCACCCGAATGTGATCTATCTCAAGGGCCAGACCGAACGCGGTATGGCGGAGATCGCGCTGCAATACAATTCCAGCTATAACGAGCTGCTGCTGAGCTTTGCAAACAACGTGAACACCCCGGACGGCGGCACCCACGAAGAGGGCTTTAAATCGGCTTTGACCCGCGTATTCAACGATTACGGCCGAAGCCACGGCCTGCTGAAGGACAAGGACGAGAATCTGTCCGGTTCCGATGTGCGCGAAGGTCTGATCTGCGTCATTTCGGTCAAATTGCAGGAAGCGGAGTTTGAGGGACAGACCAAGGCAAAGCTGGGCAACACCGAGATCCGCACGCTGGTGGCCAACATGGTATATACCAAGCTGACCGAGTTCTTTGAGGAGAATCCGGGCGTAGCCAAGGCCATTTTTGAAAAAGCGACCCAGGCCGCCCGCGCCCGCGCCGCCGCCAAGAAAGCCCGTGAGCTGGTGCGCCGCAAGAGCGCGCTGGAAAGCAGCCGCATGCCCGGAAAGCTGGCCGACTGCCGCGAAAAGGATCCGTCCCGCACCGAGATCTTCATCGTCGAGGGCGACTCGGCAGGCGGCTCGGCCAAGATGGGCCGTGATTCCGCGATCCAGGCCATTCTGCCGCTGTGGGGCAAGATGCTCAACGTGGAAAAGGCGCGCGCGGACAAGATCTATGGCAACGACAAGCTGATGCCGGTGGTTCTGGCGCTGGGCTGCGGCATCGGCGAAGAGTTTGACATCAGCAAGCTGAGATACAACAAAGTGTTTATTATGGCGGATGCGGACGTGGACGGTTCTCACATCTGCACGCTGATGCTGACCTTTTTCTTCCGCTATATGCGGCCGCTGATCGAGCAGGGCCATGTCTACGTTGCCCAGCCGCCGCTGTTCAAGGTGCAGAAAGGCAATACCATCAAGTATGCCTACAATGACGCGGAAATGGCGGTGCTTTCTCAGGAGATGCCGGGCGCAAAGATCAGCCGATACAAAGGTCTGGGCGAGATGAACCCGGAACAGCTGTGGGAAACAACCATGAATCCGGACAACCGTGTGATCGTGCAGATCACCATCGAGGATGCGGAAAAGGCGGACGAGGCATTTACTATTTTGATGGGCGACCAGGTGGAGCCGCGGCGCAGATTTATCGAGACGAACGCCCAATATGCGAAGCTGGACGTTTGATTCTGCGGAAATCCGGGCAGGATGGCGCAGGTGCGTAAGGTCAGCGGATGTGGGAAATGCAAATGGCATCTAAAATTTACGTTTGTTGGGAAGATGCACGGCTTCTCCTGGATTCACCGTTGATGTGATTTTCATGTTTCTCTCGCCTCCAGCGGGGCCAAGGGGATGAGGGAGGGGTTTCGATTCCCCTCCCTACATCCCCTTGGAACCCCATACCCTCCCGCAAACGACCAGGGCTGCCGCCCTGGACCCCGTATGAGAGGACTGCTCTTCGGAAGAAATCCTAAAAAATTGCATCAGGTCAGGTGCAGCTTCCGCAAAGCCCGATCATTCTGGCAATTTTTCTTAACGGATTTCTTCCTCATCGCTGATTTGGGAATACGTCCGCGGCAAGCGCGGACGAAATAGCGTAACGGAAGCCTTAAACTTAGGGTGGAGCTGTCAGCAGAAGCGTAAAAGATGAAGCAGCACTTCCGCAAGGTTCAAACAGGAAGAGGCTCTACTTTTAGGCACAGTTACACCAGCGCCCCATGGCCCGTATCGCGCGTACAAAGTGCGACGAAGCCTGCCCTATGCGAATAAAAACTTTGGCCTGTGCGTATGCACAGGCCGATTGAAAAGTTTTTTCGGTTCCTTTTTTTCAAAAAAGGAACAAAAACCCCGTAACAAAAAACCCCCGTAAAAAAGAGGGAACCTTCCCTGCAACAAATACGATCATACCTCGGAGGAACAAATGGAAGAAGATTATGTGATGATACCGGGCAGCGGTACCAAGATGATCATCCGGGATGTCAAGAAAGAGATTGAGACGGCGTTTCTGGACTACTCGATGTCTGTCATTGTATCGCGAGCGCTTCCGGACGTAAGGGACGGTTTAAAGCCGGTTCACCGGCGCATCCTTTACACGATGCACGAGCGCGGCAACGATCCCAGCCACGCATACCGAAAATCTGCCGACACGGTAGGTGCGGTGCTAGGCTCGTACCATCCGCACGGCGACGCATCGGTATACGACGCAATGGTCCGACTGGCGCAGGACTTTTCTCTGCGCTACCCGCTGGTGGACGGACAGGGCAACTTTGGTTCCGTGGACGGCGATCCCCCGGCCGCCTACCGTTACACCGAGGCCCGCATGAGTCGCATGGCGGTAGAGATGCTGACCGACATCGACAAGGACACCATCGACTGGGATCCCAACTTTGACGAAACCAAAAAAGAACCCAGCGTTCTGCCCAGCCGCTTCCCCAACCTGCTGGTCAACGGCAGTCAGGGCATTGCGGTCGGCATGGCTACCAACATTCCGCCCCACAATCTGGGCGAAGTGATCGACGGCTGCGTTGCCTATATCGAAAACCCGGACATCGACCTGCCCGGCCTGATGGAGCACATCCAAGGCCCGGACTTCCCCACGGCGGGCATCATCATGGGCCGCAGCGGGATCCGTGCCGCCTACGCTACCGGCCGCGGCAAGATCACTCTGCGCGGCCGCGCTACCATCGAGGAAAAGAAAAATGGCCGCAGCCAGATCATTGTGACCGAGATCCCCTATATGGTCAACAAGGCCCGGCTGATCGAAAGCATTGCCGACCTTGTCAAGGACAAGCGCATCGACGGCATTGTGGATCTGAACGACGAGACCAGCCGCAAGGGTATGCGCATCGTCATCGACGTGCGCAAGGACGCCAATCCCCAGGTGGTGCTGAACCAGCTGTACCAGTACACCCAGCTTCAGGACACTGTGGGCGTCATCATGCTGGCCATCGACCACAAGATCCCCAAGGTCCTCACTTTGAAGCAGATGATCCAGAAATATGTGGAGTTTCAGGACGAAGTGGTGCGCCGCCGCACGCAGTTTGACCTGAAAAAGGCCGAGGAACGCGCCCACATTCTGGAAGGCCTGAAAAAGGCCACCGACATCGTGGACGAGCTGATCGCCACCATCCGCGCCTGCAAGGGCGGCATGGCGGAAGCCAAGGCCGCCATCATGGAAAAGTTCGGCTTTGACGAGGTGCAGGCGGATGCCATCGTCAAATTGCAGCTGGGCCGTCTGGCGGGCCTGGAGATCCTCAAGATCGAGGAAGAACTGGGCGGTCTGCGGGCCAAGATCGAGGACTGGAAGGACATTCTGGCCAACGACAGCCGTGTGCTGGAAATCGTAAAGAACGAGCTGCTGGAGATGAAGCGCCGTTTTGGGGACGAGCGCCGCACCGAGATCGAAACAGTTACCGGCGAGGTGGACATTGAGGATCTGATCGCCGAGGAACAGTGTGTTTACACCCTGACCGAGGCGGGCTATATCAAGCGTCAGCTCAAGGCTACCTATCAGGCCCAGCGCCGCGGCGGACGCGGCATTTCCGGCATGACCCGCAAAGAAGAGGATATCGTGCAGGAAATGTTTGTCGGTTCCACGCACGATTATGTTTTGTTCGTCACCAACCGGGGCCGGATCTTCCGTCTGAAAGGCTATACCATCGCCGAGGGCAGCCGCACCAGCAAAGGCACCAACATCGTCAACCTGCTTCAGCTGGCCGAGGGCGAGCGCGTGACCAATATGCTGCGCCAGAGCGCTAAGGACAGCACCGGCGAAGGCTTTGTGACGATGGTTACAAAGCAGGGCCTGATCAAGCGCACCCCGCTGGCCCAGTATGCCAACATCCGCAAGACCGGTCTGATCGGCATTGCGCTGAACGAGGGCGATGCCTTGGCCTGGACCCGCTTGACCACCGGCAGCGACATGCTGATCGTGGCCACCCGCAACGGTCAGGCCATCCGCTTCCACGAGGAAGAAGCGCGTCCCATGGGGCGCAGCGGACATGGCGTGCGCGCCATCCGTCTGGCGGAGGGCGACGAGGTGATCGGCGTGTGCATCTGCCGCGAGGGTGCCACCATTCTGACCGTGACCGAAAACGGCAAGGGCCGCCGCTCCGAGATCGACACCTACCGCGTTACCGCCCGCGGCGGCAAGGGCATCCGCAACTATGATGCCGCCAAGGATAAGGTGGCCGCCGTCAAGATCGTGGATGATACCGATGACGTGCTGCTGGGCAGCCAGGAGGGGATCATCATCCGCCTGCATGCTTCGGATATCACCTTGCAAAGCCGCTATGGAAGCGGCGTGCGTGTGATGCGCCTGGGCGAAACCGATAAGGTGAACGTTCTGGCCCGCACGGAGCACGATGACGATGCCCAGACCGAGACCGTTGAGGCCGTGGAGGGCGAAACGGATCTGACCGATGAGCAGCTGGCCGCAATGGAAGCCGCAGACGAAGCTGCGGCGGCAGAGCAGCCGGTTGAGGAACAGTCGGAATCGGATGAGTAAATCCTGAACAAACAAAAGCACAAACAAAAAAGACTTCTTTCGCAAAAAGCCTCTTTAAATCGAGGAAAAAAGTGGAAGAAGTCTTTTTTTCTTATCAATAATATAATATATTGTAGCTTGCCCTGAAATAAAAATCTGTGCGCAGTCGTTTGCGGCCCGGCCGTCACACCTGCGCACTACAGCCCGCTCGGGCCGGAAAAATGCGGCAGAGACTACCCTATGCAAAGAAAAAACTTGGCCTGTGCGCATGCACAGGCCGATCGAAAAGTTTTTGCCCCGCTTTTTTCAAAAAGCGGGAAAAGAAAAAAGTTTTTTCGGTTCCTTTTTTCAAAAAAGGAACAAAAAGAAAAATAACCTCTGCGTCCCTCTGGACAGCGCGGAAAAAATATGGTAAGATGAAAAAAGAATCACGCTGACCCGTGGGGGAGTAGCAGGCGCGCGGCCCAGCCGAGCGCAGCAAGTCAACACAATGGCTTTAAAGCCTGGCTTGCTTTGAATTGCGAGACTCATGTGTTTTTGGTGCGCCAGAGCGCCCTCATGCACATGGAGTCTTTTTCTTTTTCCCGGACAGAAAACAGACCCTGGCATGGACGTTCACGGCGGCCACGTCAGGGTCGTTTTTGTTCGCAGCGATTTTTTGGGCCGGGACGCCGCGCATCGGCGGCGGATATTTGGGAGGACAGATCATTATGGAATGGAACATCGTGTTTTTTATCAACAGCGCGCTGCTGGGCGTAGGCTTGGCGATGGACGCATTTTCGGTATCGATGGCCAACGGCCTGCATGACCCCAAGATGTCCCACAAACGCATGGGGATCGTTGCGGGCACGTTTGCGCTTTTCCAGGCGGTGATGCCCCTGCTGGGCTGGGTGTGCGTGCACACCATCGTGGAGATGTTCCAGTCGTTTGAAACGTTCATCCCGTGGATCGCCCTGGCACTGTTGAGCTATATCGGCGGAAAGATGCTGTGGGAAGGCGTCCATGGCGGCGAAGAAGAACAGGCTCCGGAACTGAGCGTCAGCGCATTGTTCGTCCAGGGCGTGGCTACATCCATCGATGCACTGAGCGTTGGATTTACCATCTCGGAATATGGACTTTTGATGGCGCTGGTCTGCGCGTTGATCATCGCGGCTGTGACCTTTGGTATCTGCGTGGGCGGCCTGGTCATCGGTAAAAAGTTTGGCACTAAGCTTGCCGGAAAAGCTAACATCCTGGGCGGCGTGATCCTTATTGGCATTGGACTGGAGATCTTTATCGCCGGGGTGTTCTGAGAGTTACGGATACGGGGGTTCTTTTTGTTCCTTTTTTGAAAAAAAGGAACCGAAAAAACTTTTTTCTTTTCCCGCTTTTTGAAAAAAGCGGGGCAAAAACTTTTCAATCGGCCTGTGCATACGCACAGGCCATGTTTTTTATTCGCATAGGGCAGGCTTCGCTGCACTTTGTACGCGCGATACGGGCCATGGGGCGCTGGTGTAACAGTGCCTAAAAGTAGAGCCTCTCCCCGTTTGCACTTTACGGAAGTGCTGCTTTACCCTTTACGCAACTGCTGACAGCTCTACCCTGCGTTTGAGGCTTCCGTTACGCTATTTCGTCCGCGCTTGCCGCGGACGTATTCCCAAATCAGCGATGAGGAAGAAATCCGTTAAGAAAAATTGCCAGAATGATCGGGCTTTGCGGAAGCTGCACCTGACCTGATGCAATTTTTTAGGATTTCTTCCGAAGAGCAGTCCTCTCATACAGGGTCCAGGGCAGCGCCCTGGTCGTGCCCCCGCGCATCGAAACGCGGGTCGCTTT
>JBJERU010000030.1:0-14052 GCA_051882415.1 Faecalibacterium sp.
CGATTCTTCGCAAACGCAAGGCTCGAACGATCGATACCCTTCCCGATGCAATTCATGCAGCCTTTCGTTTGGTTTCTCACAATGACTGTATCGGTTGGTTCCGTTCATGCGGTTATTTGCTTTAATTCTGAAAATTGCTATAGGACTGTCTTTTGGATTGCATCAAGCTCTTGTCTATTCCTCAACATTGATTGCCGCATCCTCGCGGAGCGTTCATTTGCAAATTTGATCGGATTATGGTACACTGAATCTATACTGTGTTTGCATGAAAAACACGTTGGCAGAACAGGAGACCCCCCTGCGGAATGGAGGAAGGAACCATGTTTTCGGAACGGGAACTGCAAAGCCTGAACACCCTTGAGATGATGGTCTACAACTATGTCTGTAAGAACCGGGAAAAGGTCGTCTATATGAAGATTCGGGAACTGGCGGCAGAGACCCATGTTTCTACCACCACCATCCTGCATATGTGCAAGAAGTTCGGCTGCGAGGGCTATACCGAGTTTAAGCTCCGGCTCAAGCAGGATCTGCTGAGCGAAAAGCAGGGCGTAGGGGACTTGGACATCTCAGCCATCCAGGATTACATCAACCGTCTGTCCCGCCCGGAGTACCAGGCACGCATTGACCGCGCGGTGGAGATGCTGCGGGATACGATGCAGATCGTCTTTATCGGGGTGGGCAACAGCTCGGCGCTGGCCCAGTATGGGGCGCGGTACTTCTGCAATGTAGGGTGCTTTGCCATTGCGCTGGACGATCCTTTCACACCCATTGGCTCGCAGCTGCTGCGCAGCGGCGGGCAGACAGTGGTGGTGGCGCTGTCCGTTTCCGGAGAAACTCAGGAAATTCTGCGCATGGCCCGGGATCTCAAGGAACATCAGTGCAAGCTGATCTCCATTACCAACAGCGCAAACTGTACGCTGGCCCAGATCAGTGAGCTGAACCTCAACTACTACATGCCGGATCTGCGGGTGAATGGGTACTTCCAGCTCACCTCGCAGGCTCCGGTAGTCTGTCTGCTGGAGATGATCGGGCGGCGGCTGTATCAGTCCGAACCGGATGATGTCGAATAAAAACAGAGGGCCGCACCCGGTTGGGGGAGCGGCCTTTTTTCGTAGAAAAAGGATGGCGTGCAAAAACAAAAGGCACAAAATAAAAAACGGGATCCCAAATATAATGTAACTTTTTACAATAAAGAGGAAAAAGTTTGTGCATTTTGTACAGATAAAATAACGACGTGTTACGGGTCAAAAACGGTTTTCAATCGTATTTGACCCGTTTTTTCGTGTTCAAAATTGCTGACAAGGCAGGAGAAAGCCGCTATACTGTGCCCAGAAATCCGGCCGGAAGGCGGGGAACTCAAGGCATGAAAGGAGAAAACGTATGGATGAAAATCTGACCGACGCCATTGTGATGAATCTGGTCGTCAACAGCGGCGAGGCGCGCAGCATCGCAATGGAGGCCATCGAGCTGGCCAAGGAGAAGCGGTTCGAGGAGGCAGGGCAGAGGCTGGAGCAGGCGCACGAGACCATCAACGCGGCGCACAACTTCCAGACCGAGCTGGTGCAAAAGGAGATCAACGGCGGCTCTGTGCCGATGTCGCTGCTGATGTGCCACGGACAGGATCACCTGATGACCGCGATGGTCGTCATTGATCTGGCAGAGCAGATGGTCGAGCTGTACAAGCGTCTCGACCAGTAACAGACACACAAGGTAGCATTTGAAAGGAGAAACTGTTTATGATCACCATTCGACTGTTTTGTGCTGCGGGCATGTCCACCAGCCTGCTGGTCAACAAGATGAAGGAAGCCGCCAAAGCCAAGGGCATCGAGGCGGATATCGCCGCTGCGGGCGAGGCAAAGATGGACGACGAGACCAACGGCATCGACGTTGCGCTGCTGGGCCCCCAGATCCGCTATAAACTGGCTGCCGCCAAGAAGGTCTGCGAGCCGAAGGGTGTGCCCGTGGACGTGATCCCCATGACCGACTACGGCACCATGAACGGCAAAAAGGTGCTGGAGTTTGCCCTGAAGCTGGCGGGCAAAGAATAAAAACTGCGGCAGAAGAAACTGGTTTGAATCGTTGAGGAGAAACAAGAATGACATTGATGGAAAAAATGCAGTCGGCCATGGAAGCCACCTTGGTTCCGGTCGCTGCAAAGATCAACAATCAGCGGCACGTTGCTGCGGTGCGTGACGCTTTTACTCTGGCCTTCCCCATGACGCTGGCGGGTTCTCTGGTCATGCTGGTCAACTACGCGGTGCTGGATCCCAGCGGATTCATCGCCAAGATCCTCCACCTGGGCACCCTGATCCCTAACCTGGCAGACTATCAAAAGGTACTTACCCCCATTCTGTACGGCACCACCAATATCATGTCCATCCTGATCGTGTTTCTGACCGCTTATAAGCTGGCAGAAACCAAGGGCGGCGACAAGGTGCTGTCCGCACTGTGCGCTGTCAGCGTGTTCTTCATCATTTATCCGCCCTACAACGCCGACGGTGCGCTGCCCATGAACTTTATGGGTGCGCAGGGTCTGTTCGTGGCCATTCTGGTGGGCCTGCTGGTAGGCGAGTTCGTGCCCGCGCTGGCCAAAAACGAAAAGCTGCGCATCAAAATGCCGGACAGCGTTCCGCCTGCCGTAGCCCAGTCCTTCAATCTGGTCATTCCCATCATCATCGTGTTTGTGGCTGCGGCGGTCATCAACCAGCTGTTCTCCATGATGGTCGATGGCGGCATCCAGTATGTGATCTATAACTTCATCCAGGCTCCATTCCGCAATCTGGGCAGCAGCATCTTCACAGTGTTGATTTTCGTCATCGTGCAGCAGTTCCTGTGGATCTTGGGCATCCATGGCCCCAATACGCTGTCGGCGATCCGCAGCGTGATGTTCGCGGAGCAGGGCGTGGCAAATCTGGCGTTCTTCGGAGCGAACGGCACCACCGTGGGCTGCCCGTTCCCCATTACCTGGGGTGCTATCAATGACTGCTTCGGCAACACCGGTGGTTCCGGCGCGACGCTGGGCCTCATTATCGCCATCTTCCTGGTGGCGCGCAAGGACAAGACCCAGACCACCATTGCCAAGCTGGCACTGGCTCCCGGCCTGTTCAACATCAACGAGCCGCTGATGTTCGGTCTGCCTATCGTCATGAACCCCATTTATGCTATTCCTTTCATCCTGTCTCCAGTCGTCTGCGATATCATTGGCTATCTGTGCACCATCGTGTTCCAGATCATCCCGCCCACCACGCTGGATGTGGGTTGGACGACCCCCGGCTTCCTGCTGCCCTTCCTGGCATCGGGCGGCAGCAATCCGCTGGGTCTGGTCATCGGTGTGCTGTGCGTTGCCGTCAGTACGCTGATCTATCTGCCCTTTGTGGCGGCGGCAGCCAAGGCAAACATTGCCCGCGAAGCGGCAGAGCTTGAAGATTGATCCCTTTCCCGATATCCATTCTCCTTCATCCTGAGTTTCCGCAGGGGGAGCCGCTTTGACAGGAAGCGGCTCCCCAAAGGCGGGAAAACACAATCCAAAGGAGCATTTCTATGAGCTTACGTAAAGATTTCCTGTGGGGCGGTGCCGTGGCAGCCCATCAGCTGGAGGGCGCTTATCGCGAGGGCGGCAAGGGCCTGAGCATCGCGGATGTGGTCACAGCGGGTGACGTCAACACTCCGCGACAGATCGGCGCAGAGATCGAGCCGGGCAAAAATTACCCCAACCATGAGGCTATCGATTTTTATCACCGTTATAAGGGCGACATTGCGCTGCTGGCCGAGATGGGCTTCAAATGCTTCCGCACCTCCATCGCCTGGACCCGCATCTTCCCCAATGGCGACGAGCTGACCCCCAACGAGGAGGGCCTGAAGTTCTACGATGACCTGTTCGACGAATGCCACAGGTACGGCATCGAGCCGGTGGTCACGCTGAGCCATTTCGAGATGCCGCTGCATCTTACCAAGACCTATGGCGGCTGGCGGAGCCGGCAGCTCATCGAGTTTTTTGTACGGTTTGCTGTCACCTGCTTCACCCGTTATAAGGACAAGGTCAAGTATTGGATGACCTTTAACGAGATCAACAATCAGGCCAATTACAGTGCGGACTGGGGTGTTTACTTCAATTCCGGCTTTGTCTGTGCGCCGGGTGAAAACCGGGAGCAGGCGATGTATCAGGCGGCGCACTACGAGCTGGTGGCCAGCGCCGAAGCCGTGCGCCGGGGCCATGAGATCGACCCTGACCTTCAGATCGGCTGCATGATCGCCATGTGTCCCATCTATCCCGCCACCTGCAAACCGGAGGATGTGCTGATGGCTGAACGGGCCATGCAGCGCCGCTATTACTATGCGGACGTGCACGCCAAAGGCGTGTATCCTCCCAATATACCGGCTCTGTGGAAGCGTAAGGGCTTTACCATCGATATCACCGACGAGGATCGTGCCGTGCTCAAGGCAGGCTGTGTGGATTACATCGGCTTCAGCTATTATATGAGCTTCGCCGTGGAGCACAAGGCCGAGAATACCGCCTATGACTACGACGAGAGCCACGACCTGGTTCGCAACCCCTTTGTGAAGGCGAGCGACTGGGGTTGGCAGATCGATCCGGTGGGCCTGCGTTATTCCCTGAACTGGTTCACGGATCACTATGGTCTGCCGCTGTTCATCGTGGAAAACGGCTTGGGCGCCTACGATACCATGCTGCCGGACGGCACCGTGGAGGACGGCTACCGCATCGACTATCTCCGCGCCCATATCGAGCAGATGAAGAAGGCCGTAGAAGAGGACGGCGTGGATCTGATGGGGTACACGCCCTGGGGCTGCATCGACCTGGTGAGTGCAGGCACCGGTGAGATGGACAAGCGCTATGGCTTCATCTATGTGGACAAACACAACGACGGCTCCGGTACGCTGGAGCGCAGCCGCAAAAAGTCCTTCTACTGGTACAAAAAGGTCATCGCCTCCAACGGCGAGGATCTGGACTAAGGGGGACAGTATGGCAGGGAAATGCTTGTGTATAGATGTGGGCGGCAGCTCCATCAAATATGCGCTGATCGACGAAACGCTGAGCCTGACCGACCAGGGCAAGATCCCTACACCCTACGGCTCACTGGAGGAATATCTCAGTGCGCTGGAAGGCATCTGGAAGCAGTGTTCCGGGCAGGCGGAAGGCATTGCCATGTCGGTCCCCGGCATCATCGACAGCGAAAACGGCGTGTGCGTCACAGCGGGTGCGCTGGATAGCTTTGCTCACGGTCTGGAGCTGGTGCAGGAGCTGGAAACCCGCTGCGGCGTTCCGGTCACGATCATGAATGACGCCAAGTGCGCTGCGCTGGCGGAGGCGGCCTGGGGCGCGTTGTCGGATTGCAGGGACGGCATCGTGCTGGTTCTGGGCACAGGCATCGGCGGAGCGCTGATCAAAAACGGCGAGGTTCATATGGGCGCGCATTTTGCGGCGGGCGAATTCAGCACCGTAAGCGTGGACGAGCGGCTGGACAACGACGAGAGTATGTGGTACGGTCTGAACGGCAGCCACGCTCTCATCCGCAAGGCCGCCTATGTCAAGGGCGTGGCCCCCGACAGCATCAACGGGGAGGATGTGTTCCGCTGGGCCAACGCAGGGGACCCGGATGTGCTCCGTGTGCTGGATCGCTTTACCGCCGCCACAGCGGTCATGCTGCGCAATCTCCAGCTGATCTTTGACCCGGAGCGCATCGCCATCGGCGGCGGTATCAGCCGCCAGCCGCTGCTTCTGGAATATATCCAGCGCAATTTGGACTATGTCGACCGTCTGGCCGCGCGCCATGGGATGCCCAAACCGCAGGTGACGACCTGCCGCTTCTTCAATGAAGCGAACCTTGTAGGCGCGTATGCGTATTTCCGGCAGGTCAAAGGGTGATATTCCATTTTATGGATAGAACCTTGTGACGTTTTTCTCCTTCTTCCTCTGGGAGCGGATTCCTGCTCCCAGAGTTTTTTTATTTGAAAATAACGTAAAACCTGTAATCGTATCCTCCAAAACTTGATTTTGATAGGCGGCCACTCAAACCAATGCAGTCAAGTCGTTGTTGGATATGTATATCTTATTTGTCAAAGAGTAAGTGCACGGTTTTTGCACGGTTTCAAACCGTGCAGAGGGGTACTTTTCGCTGCAAAATGGAGACTATCCCGAATTTCGTGTAAACTCTAAATAAATATCATAATAACGTCAAAAATTTTGAGATTACACAAAAAATGGGACGGCCTCCATCCCCCGCAGGCAAGATCGACCGCCAGGATCAGCGCAGCCAGCAGCGCCAGCGGCGCTGCACTTTTGGTGCGGAACTTCCGGCCCGCTTTTTTCTCATCGTTCCATGCCAGCTCCTTCCCTCCGGGATCATTTTTGCACCGACCAGATGAACAAGCCCCCGAAAAGATATCTTCTGTTATATCCATTTTTTCGCGCAAAAAGGAATGTTTTTCCTGTATGGAAACGCTTTTTCCTCAAAACCCGAAGATCGCCCAAAAGCGGCCCCCTGTCCGACAAATGGGATTTTTGGCCCCGCTCTCTTTACAATCGGTCAAAAAGGCGGTATCCTTGGAAGGAAAGAAAGAGCGCCCGCAGCTCCAAAGAGCCGGGCGTTCTGACGCAAAAGATCGGGAGGACAACATGGATATCCGCCAGCTGCATTATTTTCTGGTCCTGTGCGAGGAGATGAACTATACCCGCGCTGCACAGCGCCTCTTTTTGTCCCGCCAGGCGCTGCGCCAGAGCATTGCGGCGCTGGAAGCGGAGCTGTGCGGGCCGCTGTTCCTCAGCGCACACCACAAGCTCACCCTGACCGAGCGAGGGGTCAGCCTTCAGCGCCACGCCGCCCCGGTGGTGGAGCAGTTCCAGCAGATGCAGGCCGCTTTGAAAGCCGAGATCCAGTCTGCCGCGCCGGTGGTGATCGGCATCAGCGTTGCTCTGGTGCCGGATTACCTGCCCGGCCTGGAGACCCAGCTGGATAAATTCCGCCAGCAGTATCCCCACATCGAGATGCGCTTCCGCCTGATGGAAAACGACGCGGTGGCGGACGGCGTGGAACAGGGCGGGCTGGACGCGGGCCTTGTGATGGATCTGGGCTGCGCAGCCCCGGTGCTGGCCCGCACTACCCTTCGGGCCGACCCTGCCTGTCTGCTGGTCCCGCGCGGGCATCCCTTCTGGGAACGGGAGAGCGTGCCGCTGGCCGAGCTGCGGGGCCAGCGGGTGCTTTTGCCCAGTTTGCGGCAGGATCTGTTCGGCCCGCTGTGGTCTGCCTGTGCCAGCGCAGGCTTTGCGCCCAGCGCCGAGGTGGGGCCAAGCTTCTACCAGGCCTACTATCTGGTGCAGGAGCAGCTGTGCACCTGCCTGACCCGCTACGAGCCGGGCGCGCGGCGCGAGCTGGATCGGGTGCGGGACGTGCTGCTGGAGGATCTGCCCCCGCTGTGCGTTTCGCTGGTGCAGCGGCGGGATCACGCGTCCGCCTATGTTGATCTGCTGCGCAGCTATCTGATGGATGTACTGGGCGGCGCTGCCTCTCTGCCGCCCCGCCGGGGCCGTCCGGCAAAGCCCTTTTACAATTTTCCGGTGCTGTCCTCGGCCGCGGCTGTACAGACCAGGACCGCCCCGGCACATCCCGCGCCCGGCACAGAGCTGCCATTTGCGGGCGGACACAATTTCCGCGAGCTGGGCGGCTATCCTGCCGATGAGGGCAAGCATGTGCGCTGGGGCCAGATCTACCGCGGCATCCCCACGGCAGGTCTGTCCTCCCCCCAGGATCGCGCCCGGCTGGACGGGCTGGGCCTGCGGCTGATCCTGGATCTGCGCAGCGCCGACGAAGCACGCCGCGCCCCGGACTATGTGCCGGACGGCGCACGGCTGGTGCAGATCAGCGCCCTGAACAGCGGGGACGGCCGCGAGGTGGATTTTGCCCCCGATGAGATCGAGCGCCTGATGTCCGACCCGCCCGTGGGCGGCACCGGAGGCTTTTTGAAGACCATGTACCAGAGCATGCTGTTTGGAAACAAGGCGTTCAAAGAGCTGTTCCGCGCGCTGGAAGCTGGCGAAACGCCCATCCTGTTCCATTGTTCGGCGGGCAAGGATCGCACCGGCACGGCGGCCATGCTCATCCTGCTGGCGCTGGGGGCCTCGGACGAGACGATCTGCGCCGACTTTGCAAAAACCAACATCTGCCGCAGCGCGGACATCGACACTCTGCTGGCCCGCTACGCCCCCCAGATCGAGGAAGATCCCGCGCGGGCGGAATTTTACCGCGGCATCGCCGGGGTCGATCCGTCCATGGCGCCTTATGTTCTGGGACTGCTGCGAGAAAAATATGGCAGCGCCGAAAGCTATCTGGAAGCCGAATACGGCCTGACTCCCGCCCGGCTGATGCGTCTGCGCCGCATGTATCTGGAATAAACTGGGATATCCCCGCTCCACGGCCGAATTTTTTGCCGTGGGGCGGGGTTTTCCCTTGACAAGCGGAAAAATGTTTCGTAATATAATTAGTAGTATGGAATCCTTGGCGCTGCGCGCAGGAAACTCCGTGATCGCATCTTAAAATGGGGCTTCATCTGCCCTTTTGCATAAGAGAGAACTGTAAATGAAAAGGCTGCTTGCCATCCCTGTGCGGGCCGTTCTGCGCGGGTATGGCAGTTGTTTCTTTATGTGGAAAGCCTGCACAGATACGTTTTGATCCCGCGTCCTGCTCCCGCAGCGTCTCCCCGTATTTGATTTTGATTTTGAGGAGAGTGAAACGCATGACCACATTCCTGTGGATTGTGATCGTGGTCGTGATTGCTGCCGCAGCATTGGCCGCGGGCTTTTATCTGGGCGAAATGCACCGGAAAAAGACCGCCGAGGCCCAGATCGGCAGCGCGGAAGCCGAGGCTACCCGCCTGGTGAACGAAGCGATCAAGACCGCCGACCAAAAACGCAAAGAAGCGATCCTGGAAGCCAAGGACGAAGCTTTCCGCCTGAAAGCGGAAGTGGATGCCCAGAAAGCGGAGGCCGACCGCGAGATCAAGCAGCGCCGTGCCGAGATCAGCCGCCAGGAAAACCGCATCGACCAAAAAGAAACCACCCTGGATCGCAAGACCGAGGCGCTGGAACGCCGTGAGGAAGACCTGAAAAAGCGCATGGCCGAGGCCGAGGATCACCTGGCCGAGATCGATGCCCTGCGCGCCAAAGAGATGGAGCGTCTGGAAACGCTGGCCGGACTGAGCCAGGAGGATGCCCGCGAAGTGCTGCTGCACAAGGTGGACGAGGAGCTGACCCACGAAAAGGCCATCCGGATCGCCGCCTATGAGACCGACCTGAAGGAGAACTGCGACACCATCGCCCGCAGCCTGATCGGTCAGGCCGTCAGCCGCTGCGCTGCCGACCATTGCAGCGAAACCACCGTCAGCGTGGTGCCGCTGCCCAGCGATGAGATGAAGGGCCGCATCATCGGCCGCGAGGGACGCAACATCCGCGCCCTGGAAACCGCCACCGGCGTGGATCTGATCATCGACGATACCCCGGAGGCCATCACCCTGTCCTCCTTTGACCAGACCCGCCGCGAGGTCGCCCGTATGACGCTGGAGCGTCTGATCGGCGACGGCCGCATCCATCCCGCCCGCATTGAGGAAACGGTGGAAAAGTGCCGCCACGACCTGGAGCTTCAGATGAAGCGCGAAGGCGAGCATGCTGTTATGGAACTGGGCATCCACGGCCTGCATCCCGACCTGGTCAAGCTGATCGGCCGCCTGAAGTACCGCACCAGCTTTGGCCAGAATGCCCTGACCCACAGCATGGAAGTGGCCTGGCTGTCCGGCCTGCTGGCCAGCGAAATGGGCCTCAACGTCACGCTGGCCCGCCGCGCCGGTCTGTTGCATGACATCGGCAAGGCGCTGGATCACGAGATCGAGGGCAGCCATGTCCAGATCGGCGTGGACATCTGCCGCAAGTATAAGGAAAACACCCAGATCATCCATGCCATCGAAGCGCACCATAGCGATGTGGAGCCTAAGACTCCGCTGGCCTTCATCATCCAGGCTGCCGACGCCATCAGCGCCGCCCGTCCGGGTGCCCGCCGCGAGAACGTCGAAAGCTATGTCAAGCGCTTGGAGAATCTGGAGGAGATCTCTTCCGGCTTTGAAGGCGTGGAGCAGGCATTTGCTGTGCAGGCCGGCCGCGAGGTGCGTATCATGGTCAAGCCCGATGTCATCAGCGACGATCAGGTCCTGCTGCTGGCCCGCGCCGTGGCCAAGAAGATCGAGGATACGCTGGACTATCCCGGCCAGATCAAGGTCAATGTGATCCGCGAGAGCCGCGCCGTCGAGTACGCAAAGTAATATCCTCGTCTTTTTTGTCGATCTGTATGCCCGCCGTCCGGAGCTTTTTTCCGCGGCGGGCTTTTTGATGTCCAAAAAACAGCAGCCGGGCACTTCACACTGGAAATTTCCGGCCCGGCATGATATCATTCAAGGGACAAACGATCCAGGAGGCGGAAGGATGCCGCAGACCATCGAAGAACTGATCTTGGGACACTGTTCCCGTTATCCCAAGCTGGAGGTGCAGGATCTGCTCAAGCTGCTGCACCAAAGCGCCTTTGGCTGCGGACATTTTGTTTGGGACGAGGAAGAATGCTTGCGGCGCATTTTTGCCGAGCTGCCCGCCAGCCCGGACGTGCCTGCGGTGGAAGAGATCGGCGGAGGGTACTGCCGCCTGCATCTGTCCGCCCTGCGGGATGGCGGATTGCAGCCGCAGACATTGATGCGGATGTTTGTATGTTCGGCGGCGCAGCCCGCACCGGGTCTGCCGCTGGAAGAAAGCCTGCCCATCCTGCTGCGTCTGGCGCAGGAGGGGCGCCTGCCCTTTGCGCCGCAGCAGGTGCGGGAGAAAGCCGGGCGCTGGCAGGCGGCGGGCTTCCCGGCCTGTCACCACTCCCGCGCCTTCCGCCAGGCCTATCGCCCGGCCTACCGGGTCGTTCGGCGGGAGCTAGGCGCTTTCCTGCCCATCCTGCGCCGCATCGATGCCCTGCTGCGCGAAAAGCCGCAGGTGGTCTTTGCCATCGAAGGCGGCAGCGCCAGCGGAAAGACCACGCTGGCCGGCTGGCTGCAACAGCTCTACAGCTGCAATGTATTCCACATGGATGACTTTTTCCTGCGCCCCGAGCAGCGCACCCCGGAGCGCTATGCCGAGCCGGGCGGAAACGTGGATCGGGAGCGCTTTCGTGAGGAGATCCTTCTTCCCCTGCGGGCGGGGCAGACGGTGGACTACCGCCGCTTTGACTGCGGCAGCTTTACATTGCTGCCCCCGCAGAGGATCCCGGCCCGGCGGCTGAACATCATAGAAGGCTGCTACAGCCTGCACCCGGAGCTGTGCAGCTTTTACGATGGGGCTGTTTTTGTGCGCATCGACCCGCAGCTCCAGCGCGCACGGCTGCAAAAGCGGAACACCCCCGCCCAGTGCAAACGCTTTTTGGAAGAATGGATCCCGCTGGAAACGCGGTATTTTGAGGCGATGCAGCCCTGGACGCGCTGCACGCTGGAATGGGAGGCTTTGGAATGAAAGTGCTTGTGATCGATGGACAAAGCGGACGTATGGGCCAGCTTTTTGTCGAGCGGGTGCGGGCCGCCCGGCTGCCCTGCCAGCTGGTGGCGGTGGGGACCAACGCGATCGCGGCTTCTGTCATGCTCAAGGCAGGCGCGGACGCCGCCGCCACCGGCCAGAATGCCGTATTGGTCAACTGCCGGACCGCAGACATCATCGTGGGGCCTATCGGCATTCTGGCCGCAGATTCTCTGATGGGGGAGATCACCCCCGCCATGGCCCTTGCGGTGGGCCGCAGCAGCGCCCAAAAGCTGCTTTTGCCCGTGAACCGCTGCAACAACATCGTGGTGGGCGTGCCGGATCTGACCCTCTCCCAGCTGCTGGACGAGGCGGTGGAAGCATTACGCGGCCTGCTCCAAGCCTGAGCGCAGTCTGTCCGGCCAGGCCGGACGCTTTTCATAAATACTTTTTCATCAAAATGGCATCTCAAGATGCTTCTCCCGTTCAAGACGGACAAATGGATCTTCATTTCTGCAATTCGGGAGGAACTACCTATGAAAACGCGCAATCATTCTATGCAAACTTTGGTGCTGGCCGCCATCTGTCTGGCGCTGTGCCTGGTGCTGCCCTTTCTGACCGGCCAGATCCCTCAGATCGGCAGCGCACTGTGCCCCATGCATATCCCGGTGCTGCTGGCGGGCTTTGTATGCGGCCCGGCCTATGCCGCCGCCGTGGGATTTGTGGCTCCGCTGCTGCGCTTTATGCTGTTCGGCATGCCGCCCATCTTTCCCACCGGCATCGCCATGTGCTTTGAGCTGGCCGCTTACGGCGCCGTGTCCGGCCTGCTGTATGCCCGGCTGCCCCGCAAGACCTCCAGTATCTATGCTTCTCTGCTCAGCGCAATGCTGGCCGGGCGTGCGGTCTGGGGCGTGGTGCGGGTGCTGTTGTCCGGCGTGGCTGGCTCGCCCTTTACCTGGCAGATGTTCCTGGCGGGCGGCTTCCTCAACGCGATCCCCGGCATCCTTGTCCAGATCCTGTTCATCCCCCTCATCGTTCTGGCTTTGCAAAAGGCTTCTCTGATGCGATCCAACTGAGGAGCCATTTTTATAACCATTGCCCAAGGCAAGTGATCTCAAAAAGGCGGTTTCCTGCGGAGCGCGGGGAGCCGTCTTTTTTTATCCCGCGGATGGGCAGGGATCCATCCCCATTGCGGCACATTTGTGGAATTTTACGGAACTGCATGGTCGAATGCACACAAAAAAAGACCCCCGGCTTCCCTTTGGAAACCGGAGGTCTTTTCTGCGCCAGACCGTCAGGCAGCTGCATCCCTCTGAAAAATGCATCGCCCGCAGCCTTTTGGGGCAAGGATCGCCCGCCGGACGGCATGGGCTACCATCCACAAAGCTGCTTCTTGCCCGGATCACAAGGCCTCTTTCCCTGCACAAAGGCCCGATGATCTATTTTCTTCTATCGCCGGCAGATCTGCCTCCTGCCGGCATGCTCTCTGCACGAGAGGATCTGTTTATAACACCCTGCAAAAATCCTCTATACACAATACACAGCAGGCTCAGCGGGCAACTTCCATGACGCCGTCGCCCGGCTGAACAGTGCCCTCGCCGATGGCCTTGACCGATGCAAAATCATCGGTGTTGGTCACGATAAGGATCGTGGCAGCCGAATGGCCCGCGGCCTGGATCTTGCCCAGATCCATCGTCAGGATCAGATCGCCCTTTTTGACGGTCTGGCCCTCCTTGACCTTGGCGGAAAAGCCGTCGCCATTCATATCCACAGTATCCACGCCCACATGGATCAGCAGCTCCATGCCGCCGGCCTCGAGGCCAATGGCGTGCAGCGTATCGGCCAGCTGCGTGACCTTGCCGCTGATGGGGGCATAGACCTTGCCCTCGGTGGGGTCAATGCCACAGCAGGTGCCCAAAACGCCTGTGGAAAAAACTGCGTCCGGGATCTGTTCCATCAGCAGGAAGGGTCCCTTGGCCACAGCGCCCAGTGTTGCCGGGAAGGTGACTTCTTCCTGTGCGGGCTTCTTTTTCAGAAAATCAAACAGCATCTTTATTTCCTCCTAAACGCTCTGTGCGGCAAGCTCCCGCCCTGCCGTGCGGATGTGTATTGTAAAAAGCTTAGTCCAGATCCTCGCCGTTGGAAGCGATGACCTTTTTGTACCAATAGAAGCTGTCCTTGCGCTCGCGGGACAGATCCCCGGTGCCATCGTCAAACTTGTTGACATAGATGAAGCCGTAGCGCTTGGCCATCTCGCCGGTGGAAGCGCTCACCAGATCGATGCAGCCCCAGGGGGTGTAGCCCATCAGATCCACACCGTCCTTGACCGCCTCTGCCATCTGCTGGATGTGAGAGCGCAGGTAGTCGATGCGGTAGCTGTCGTGCACAATGCCGTCCTCGCCCTTCACATCGTGGGCGCCCAGACCGTTCTCCACCACCATCAGCGGGATGCGGTAGCGGCTGTACAGCTCGTTCAGCGTATAGCGCAGGCCCTTGGGGTCGATCTGCCA
>JBJERU010000031.1:0-13964 GCA_051882415.1 Faecalibacterium sp.
AGCAAAATAAAAAGATGCTTTTGTCCGTTGCTGTATTTTTATGAATTGCTATAAAGGGACAAGCCGCTATGTGCTGGATTCTGGTAAAGCCGTATCTTGAAAAATCCATGGGTGATTTTATGAACGGTTCAAAAGGTGGAAGGCCTCGGAAAAACCAAAACCCCGGTTTTTCCAAAAACGAAAACCCCGGTTTTGAAAATCCAGAAACCCCTTTTTCTGTTTCTCCGAAAACCAATATGAATATGAAAATGAAGATGAATATGAATATAGAAAATGAATCAGATCAGCAGCGCCCGACCGAGCCGCCTGCCGCCTTTGCGCCCCACAAGGGCGCTGGCGGCGGCATGGCGGCGCTAGGTAGTACATCACTGGAAACAGATTCAGACACCGAAGAAGCGCGGTGGAAGTTTTTTAACAGCATAAAGCGCCCGGCCTGGGCTGCCGCTGACGCAGCCCTGCCGGACGCTGAGAATGAGGAGTGATGCCAATGAATATTACATCGGAACAGGCTTGGAAAGAGCTGAACGAGAAGGCCCGGCAACGGTTCAACCGCCCGGAGGGAAGCCCCTGCCCGGTCTGCAACGGCAGCGGCCACGTTATGGCAATATGGTCTGACGAAGATCATTACCACGGCCTGTTGACCGTATGCCCGGAATGCGGTTCCTTCCATGTGAAGGAAGATGCAGCCCGCAAGGCGGGCAACGCGCCCCGCTATGGCGATTATCTCGACCAGCGCGACTGGCAGCGTACCCTGCACCGCAAGGCCGGAGAGTTTGCCCAGTGCCCGGCGGGCGTGTTTTACATCGGCGGCCAGACCGCCACCGGAAAAAGCCACCTGTGCAGCAAAATTTACTATCATCTGATGGCAAACGGTTCCAGCGGCCTTTGCTATCAGCCTTGGAAAGCTTTTGCGCGGCGCAGTTCCAAGGACTGGCAGTTGATCGAGACGGCCAAAGGCTGCAACATCCTGTGGTTTGACGGCTTTCTGGACGTTGTAAGCAGCAGAGGAACGCCCAGTGCGTCAGACTTTGACAGGGCATTGGAAGTTGTTGACGCACGGTGCTGCGCCGGGAAAATTACCATCATTTCAAGCTGCTGGACACCGGAACGCCTGGAAGATATCGCCCCGCCCATTGCAAGCCGCATTGAACAGGCCAGCGGAAACGGACAGTATTTTCTCGCTGTACCGGATGGCCGGGAAAACCGTTGGAGAACTACCAAGAGCCGGACAACCGCCGGGATCGCTCTTTGACCACCCTGCACCCCTGGGCAGGGTTCCCCCACCCCCACCCATGGCGACCCCCGCCGTCCAGCGCCGATTTACACACAGGGAAAAATCAAAGCCCACACCGCCTGAAAGAAAGGCTGTGTGGGCTTCTTGTTTTGAGAAGGGGGCGGCTTTCATTGCCAGCAGCAGAAAACGCATTCTGCGGCCTCCTGGCCGCCCCTCCCGCGATACTGGCAGGTGTCAGCCGTTTTGTTCCTCCCCGGCGGGCTGTCTGGGTGCCGCAAAACACAAGGCCGCTGCATCTCTGCAACGACCTTGTGAAGCCGGATTGTTGTGGCTGCTATCATGCTGCGCAGTCCGGATAGTTCACCACGGTAATTTCCGCAACGGCCTTTTCGACCGTTTGCAGGATGTGCTCAATCTTCTCCACTGTGTCAGCGGACAGAACGACCTCGCCGCACTGTTCGCACTTCAGGCAGGGCACATTCTTGATAATCACAATGCAGCTTTTGAGCTGTACCGTGTGGATCGTGGTGCCGGGCTTCATCTCGCCCTTGCAGAAAAAGCAGGTCATGTTGGTTCCCCTTCTCTGGCGGGGCTGGCGGGTCCTTCGTTGCCGGGCGGACAATGCGGTAAAACCAAGTCCAGACAAAAATTCTGTACGCTCTTTCCAGCACCCGCAGCGGCCTTGCGAATCCGTGCGCCGTCCTCTTTGGAAGGCCGCAGCATGATATTGTCTTTGCTCGCGTTGTACTTTGCAGATGCTCGCTTGTGGGCATCAGATACGGCCATGAAACCACCTCCTATCCACTATTATTATAACCGTTAACTAGCTAACCGTCAACGTGCAAAATAGCAGAAAAATAACCGTTAACGTGTTAAATTTGTCGATAGATTATAACCGTTAACGGTGATATAATAAAGACACAGCAAGGGAAGCACGACCGGAAGGCAAGGGGCGAAGGGTGTACCGGGAGCGCCGCTTTGGAAGCCAGCTAAGACAGTAACCCACTTCCCCAAAGCTGTAAAAAGAAATGGCCCGGTGCCAGCCTCCAAGCAAACCACCGAGCCAAACCCACAAACAGGGTCAAGGCCATTATAACAGGCCCGGCCCGCAAAGTAAAGCGAGGTCAATATGAAGAAGTTCAACCTTTCCGAGATCATGCGCAAGGCGTGGAAGCTGTACCGCAAGGGCGTGGCCGCCTTCGGCGAGTGCCTGCACAGGGCATGGAACAGCGCCAAGGCCGCCCCGGTCAACGCCCAGCGCATCCAGGAATCCCAGCAGGCGGCAGGTCATGATATCGGCAAACCCCTTGGACGGCTGCACAAGCCTGGACGCGCCCCTGGATGCAGAGGACGCCGAAGGCGCAGCCCTGGGTGATCTCCAGCCCGACCCGGCGGCTGCGGCGGCCTTTGAGCGCGCCGAAGAGGATATCTTTACCGAGGAGCTTCATGCAGCGCTGGAGGAAGCCCTGACCAAGCTGTCCGAACGAGAGGCGGAGATCATCCGCCGCCGGTACTGGGACGGGCTAAGTCTGTCGGCAGTCGGAGCCGCCCAACAGATCACCCCGTCCCGCGTCCATGATCTGGAACGCCGCGCGCTGCACACACTGGGCCGAAACCCAAAAATAAAGCGCTTGCATGATGAGATTATCCCTAGTCACGCATACCACGGCACCGGCTGGGACGCCTGGAACCATGGCGGCAGCGTAGAGGAACGCACCGTGGAACTGATGGAACGGCTGGGCGTGTATGGCTGATATAACCGATTCAGGACAATAGCCCGGCGTTTTTCTTCCTTGAACCTGTCAAAACCTGTTATTGGAACGTATACACAAGGGGATGTGACGTTGTTTTGCGTCCGAAAACCTGAAGAAAACTGAAGTTGAAACGTGTGCAAAAGGGGCATCCGAAATGGACACCCCCGGCGGAAAGGAAGCATCATGAACCCCAAAAGCCTGCAAAATCTGGTTTCCCTTGCCGACCTCCCGCCCGAACGCCGCCGGGAGATCGGGCGGGATCGCCTCCGGCCGCAAGCGCCGCCGCCTGGCTCACATGAGAAAGACCGCCCGCATCCTGGAGCAGATTTATTCCCAGCGGCGGGAGCAGGAAAGCCCGAATGTACCCTGAAAAGGGGTTTACAAAATCCACAGTGTGTTAAAAAGTGTGTTATCGCAAAAGAAAACCGCCCAGATTTCTACGAATCCAAGCGGTTTTCTTTGGAGCTGGTGACAGGAGTTGAACCTGCAACCCACTGATTACAAATCAGTTGCGCTGCCATTGCGCCACACCAGCGAAGGCTGCTGATATAGTATACCACTATCGGACGCATTTGGCAAGAGAAGTTTTTAAAACGGAAAAGCATCATAAAGCGTGAAAAGGCAAAAACCTGCCTGCGGTATGGAACCGTTAAAGTAAGCCCGATGCATTTTCCGTGATCGGACAAAAAATCCTGTTAAAGCCAAACTGCCAAAAAAGCAACGCTGCATCGGGGCAAAAAAATCGGCGAAATGCCGGTTGTAATTTTTGGCGCTGTGCGATAAAATAAAATCGTAACGAGTGGCCCTGTGCGTAATTCCAGTTGCGCGCAGGGCCGCTTCTTTTTGAGAAATGGAGGCAAACCCATGAAACGCATTCAATCGGCCTGTATCTGCCAGACGCTGCATTTCCTGCTCAAGGACAATGTTCCTTCGTGCGAGGCGGCAAAGCTGCTGGATGAGGAAATTGCAAACTACAAGCGTGGGCTGGAACGCAGCCGTACCCAGTATCGTATCCTGAGCGAAGAGCGTCAGGCAGACGGCTCGGTGCTGGTGAAGATCATCAAGCAGTATAATTCCAGCCCGGTAGGGGATTACCTGAACTGAGCTTTTGCATCCAATTGAATCACAGCAACGGGTTTTTCTGTCCTGGTGCCGCGCAGTGCGGCGTATAGGTCAGGCCGGCCCGATCCATTTCGCGAGTGGCCCTGCGGCGTAAATCCAGCTGCGGGGCCGCTTTTTGTTTTTTAGGAAAGGTGTGTGAATCTTATGGAAATCAATCATTCCTACCTTGGGCAGGAAAAAATCGGCGTTCTGATGCGCCGGTATGCAGTGCCCTGCGTCATCTCGCTGCTGGTGGCGGCGCTGTACAACATTGTGGATCAGATCTTTATTGCAAACGCCGCTTATCTCGGCTCCTACGGCAATGCGGCCAACACGGTGGTGTTCCCGCTGACGGTGGTGGCGCTGGCTCTGGCGGTAATGGCAGGGGATGGCTGCTGCGCGTTTGTCAGCATTTGTCTGGGCCAGGGCGATAACGCCGCCGCAAAGCGCAGCGTGGGCAATTCGGTGGTGATGGTTCTGGCAGCCAGCTTTGTGCTGACGGCAGCGTATCTGCTGCTGGCAGAGCCGATCCTGATGTTGTTCGGCGGCACGGTCAATGCGGAAACCTTCTATCATTCCCGGGAATATTTCTTTTATATCACCCTCGGCATCCCGTTTTATATGTTTGGTCAGGCGATGAATCCCATTATCCGTGCAGACGGCAATCCACGCTTTGCAATGGTGTCCACGCTGGCGGGCGCGGCGCTGAATATCGTGCTGGATCCCATCTTCATTTTCCCAATGCACATGGGTATGAAGGGTGCCGCCATCGCCACCGTGCTGGGCCAGGTGCTGACGGCAGGGCTGTCGGCAGGGTACTTGCTGCGAATGAAAAATATCCGTCCCGCGCGGGCAGATTTTCGGCCCGATGCGCGCATCTGCGGGCGGACGCTGCTGCTGGGCATCACCAGCTTTTTGTCCCAGATCAGTCTGGTGGCAGCGATGGCGGCCATCAATAATATGCTGCGGCAGTATGGTGCGCTGGATCCGGTGTTCGGGCAGGAGCAGTATGCCCAGATTCCAATGGCAGTGGTGGGCATCGTGATGAAATTCTTCCAGATCGTCATCTCGATCGTGGTTGGCATGGCAGCAGGCTGCATCCCGATCGTAGGCTTCAATATGGGCGCAGGCAAAAAGACGCGTGTGCGTCAGCTGTTCACACGGCTGCTGCTGGCCGAAACCGCTGTGGGCACGGCGGCCTTTGTACTGGCAGAGTTCTTCCCGCGGCAGCTGATCGCGATTTTCGGCGCGGCCAATGAGAGCATGTATTATACAGAATTTGCAGTCAAAGCGTTCCGTGTGTATCTGTGCATGGTGATTCTGGCGTGCGTCAACAAAGCCTGCTTCATCTTTTTGCAGGCGATGGGGAAGGCGGTGGAATCGACCGCGCTTTCGATGGTGCGCGAAGTGGTGTTTGGCGTAGGATTTGCAGTGGTGCTGCCGCGGTTTTTCGGGCTGGACGGTGTGCTGTATTCGATGCCGGTGTCGGATGTGCTGACCTTTGCGGCGGCTGTGGTGCTGATCGTGCGCACCTACCGGGAACTGGCAGAGGATTCGGTGCGGCTTCGGGCTGCGGGTGTTTGCCGCCAGGCGGCAGATTCTTCGCTGTGATCTGCCGGGTTTCTCCAAAAACCTGGCCCACATGCAATGTGGGCCGATCGAAAAGCTTTTTCGCTTCCTTTTTCTCGAAAAAGGAAGAAATCGCCCGTCCTCTTTCGTCCTGCGCTTTTCAATGCGGCAAAATCGTGTTATTATAAGATCATTCAAAACCGATCACAGGGAGGAATCTTTATGAAATGGGGCATTCTGGCCACCGGCACGATCGCCCACAAGTTTGCGGCCACGGTACAGCAGATGTCCGCAGAGGGCGAGAGCCTTGCCGCAGTGGGCTCACGCCGGGCAGACAGCGCCCGGGCCTTTGCGCAGCAATACGGCATCCCGCGCTGGTACGGCTCCTACGAGCAGCTTGCCGCAGACCCGGAGGTGGAAGCGGTCTATGTGGCCACCCCCAACAGCCTGCATTTTGACAACTGCCGTCTGTGCCTGGAACATGGCAAGCACGTCCTGTGCGAAAAGCCGTTCACGCTGACGCCGCAGCAGGCCGAAACGCTGTACTACATGGCAGAGGAAAAGGGCCTGTTCCTGATGGAAGCGTTCTGGATCTGGTTTTTGCCCTTGTATGCGCATCTGCGTCAGCTCCTGGCATCCGGCACGCTGGGCCAGCTGCGGGAGATCACCTGTCAGTATGGCTTTGTAGCCGCGGGCGCACGCCGGGAACGCAAATTCAATTCCAGTTTGGGCGGCGGGGCGCTGCTGGATATCGGCATCTACAATCTGGGCTTTTTGCAGCTGGTCACTGGTCAGCAGCCCAGTGCGTTCCGAACGCAGCAGCTGCACCTGAGCGAATACGGCACCGATGATTTCAGCAGGCTGGAGCTGGAATATCCCTGTGGCTGCCGTGCGCAGTCGGTGCAGGCGATCGGACAGGAGCTTGTGCGCAATGCCCGCATCGTTGGCACAAAGGGCAGCGTGTTCCTGCCGGACTTCCAGCATGCGCAGCAGATGGTGCTGGAGCTGAATGGGCAGGCACCCCGGACGCTGGATTTTCCGGAAGAGATCAACGGTTTTGAGTATCAGATCCGGGAATCTTCCCGCTGTGTGCGGGCGGGCCGCTGGTGCAGCGACATCTATTCTCCCGCGCACAGCCTTGCGCTGACGCAGCTGCTGTATGCTATTCGCAGCAGCTGGGGCATGCGGTTTGCGGGCGAGGAATAACACGGAAAAAAGCCGTCGGAAGGGCCAGAAGCAGGTCCATGTCCGGCGGCTTTTGTGCACCACTTTTCCCCGCGGCGCATACACCGGGGGAAGGGGGGATGCAGTATGGAACAAATCGGATGGACGCTGGGCGTGATCCTTTTGCCCGCATGCTGTACAGCGTTTGGGTCGGCGTGCGTGTTTCTGATGAACTGTTCGGCGGGCGGACGTACGCGCCGGATGTTCAGCGGCCTGGCGGCGGGCATCATGCTGGCGGCCAGCGTGTGGAGCCTGCTGCTGCCGTCCATCGAGCGCTCGCGTGGGCAGGGATTTCCGGCATGGCTGCCGCCTGCGGCAGGGCTTTTGCTGGGCGCGGTGGGGCTGTTGCAGCTGGAGCGCATGGCGGGAGAGTTATTAGCCGCCGGGCCGAGGCATGGCGGACGGCTGGTGCTGGCGGTCACGCTGCACAATCTGCCGGAAGGCATGGTGGTGGGCTTGGCGGCGGCATTGGCGCTTTCGGGCAGCATGGAGGCAGTCAGCGGTGCGCTGGCGCTCAGCCTGGGCATCGGATTGCAAAATATCCCGGAGGGTGCCGCGGTCAGCCTGCCGCTGGCGCAGCGTGGACGCGGCAAAGCGCAGGCGTTTTGGGCGGGCACGGCCTCCGGATTGGTGGAACCGCTGGGAGCAGTGCTTGCGCTGGCGCTGTCCGGATGGGTCGGCCCGGCGCTGCCCTGGCTGATGAGCGGGGCGGCGGGATGCATGGTGGCAGTCACGGCGCAGGAGATGATCCCGCAGGCCGTGGAAGAAGATGAGCCTTCTGGGGTGCTCAGCGTGGTGCTGGGCTTTGCCCTGATGATGGCGCTGGATGTTGCGCTGTAAGCTGAAAAACACACCTCCGCGGCGCGGGGCGCAAAGCCCAAAGCTGCGGAGGTGTGTTTGGTTTTTTCTTTTCCCGCTTTTTGAAAAAAGCGGGGCAAAAACTTTTTGATCGGCACACATTTCATGTGTGCCAAAGCTTTGGGCGTTTCAGCCCCAGAAAAGCTGGCGGGCATTCTCATACAGGATGCCCTGTTTTTCCTGCGCGGAGAAGGCTTCGCACCCGGCCACACACTCCACAAGATCCTCGTAGCGGTGGCGGCAGAGAGTGGACGGCAGATCGGATCCGAACAGCAGCCGGTCGCTGCCTACGATATCCGCCGCCCGGCGCAGGAACTGGCGGGTACGGGGATAGGGCGCTTCATCGGGGCGCAGATTATGCTGCAAGGATGCGGTATCAAACCACACATTGGGCAGGGCCAGTGCTTCCAGCCCGGCGCACAGCTCGGCCTGTTGCGCGGCGTTGGGGGCCAGCAGATGGCAGACCACAAATTTCATGCCCGCATGCCGCGCGATGGCCCGGCGCAGCGCGGGGATCTGGCTGCTCTCGCTGCCCATCTTGCCGATATCGATGACAAAGATAAGCCCCTGCTCATCTGCATAGGCGTATTCCTGCTCCATCACCTCACCGTCCAGCGGCAGGGTGGCGTGATTGGCCATCAGGCCGGAACCGGTGCTCACCTCAAACTTGACCACCCGGATGCCCAGTTCCTCAAACAGATGGCGGCGGATGCCGTCCCGGTTGCGGCAAAAGGGATCGTAGGCTGCGGCGGCCAGAAAACGATCCGGCCAGGTGCGCTGGGCTTTGTAGGAATACAGGTTTTGGAATCCCATAAAGTTGCCCTGGAGCAGCACAGCTTTTTCGACGTTGTATTCATCCATCAGACCAAGAACAGATTCCGGGGTCACGCTGGACTCGCCCAGCCGAGGCGGGATCAGCTGGAACACGGTGCCGTCGGCATACTGGCCGCGGCCTGCGCCGATATCCCGCATTTCGCCGCCCGCGCCGGTGCCTGCAATGCACTGCACCAGATGGACATGTGCGTCAATGATCTTCACTTCTTTGCTCCTTTCTGAGGATCGGGCGGATTTGAGGGGCTGTCGGCGTTTTCGATGTAGACGCTGGTGGACGGGAAGGCAAAGGACACGCCGTTCTTTTCCATCACGTCCATGATATCAAGGTTCAGGTCGTTCTGCATGTTCAGGAAAGTGAGCAGATCGGTGGTGCGCAGATAGGCCGAGACCAGCAGATCGATGCTGGAATCGCCAAAGCCATTCAGCCGCACAAAAGCACCCTCTGCATAGGTGTTGGGGCTGGTCTTGAGCAGATGGGTCAGGTCGGCCATCAGCTGTTCCAGCTGGGAGCGGGTGGTATCGTAGGTCACGCCCAGCGTAAAGCGGTACAGGCGCTTTGTGCGGCTGGTGCAGTTGTTGATGGTGGAGCTGCACACCTGGCTGTTGGTCAGGATAAAAATCGAGTTATCCAGCGCGCGCACACGGGTGGAACGGAAGTTGATGTCCTCAACGGTGCCTTCAACATCATTGACAACGATCCAATCGCCGATCTGGAAGGGGCGTTCCAGCAGGATCATCAATCCGCTGAACAGGTTGCTGGCGGTCTCCTGAGCGGCCAGAGAAACGGTCAGACCGACAAGTCCGGCACCGGCGACGATGCTGCCGATGGGCAGGCCCAGCTCCTGTGCCACAGCAAAAAGCCCCACGATAATGACAGAGATCTTGTACAGCTTGACCAGCAGGGAAGAGAAGGTGCGGTTGGAACGCAGCGGTTCGCTGCACGATTTCAGCAGCAGCTCCATCAGGCCGGAAGCAGAATACAGGCCCAGGCATACGCAGTAGATAAAGGCAACGATGTAAAGATTGGTGATCAGCTTGGAGAACCCCGGAATGGCCCACGGCAGCGAATACACCGCAAAGTAAAGGCCTGTAAAGCCGGCAAACAGTTCCACCGGCTGTGTAAAGCTGCGCAGCAGGATGGGAGTGGCCTCGAAATGCCAGCGGCGGGCCAGAAGTTCGGGGAAAATCTTGCGGATCAGCATGTGCCGCGCAAACCATCCGGCGGCCAGCAGCAGCAGCGCGCAGACAAACCGTGCGGTGAGGGCGGCATACCCTTCCAGCAGCATCCCTCCCAGCTCAAAGGTCAAGTTGCGAATCGAAAAAATCATAAAAATCCTCCTGAAATGGAAAGGTGAAACTATACTAGTATAGCATATCTGTTCTGCGGCCGCAACAAAAACAGACGAAAGTAAGACCTTTGTGCCGAAAATGCACCAAACAGGGCGAATGGGGCTTGATTCTGGCGCAGGAATGATGTATACTGTTTGGCACAGAAAGTTCGTTTCAGGGCGGGGTGAAATTCCCCACTGGCGGTACAGCCCGCGACCATCTTCGCAAGAAGGTGCTGACTCGGTGAGACTCCGGGGCCAACGGTACAGTCCGGATGCAAGAAACGGCGGACAAATGGCATGTCTGCGCCCTGTTGCTTTTTTGGCAGCAGGGCGTGTTTTTGTTTGTCTCTCCGGTTCCGAGATCAGAGCGAAAAGGGCTTTCCGGATCTATTTTTATCAAGGGGCCATGCGCCCCGCAGGAGGGAAACATTATGAAAAAGAAAAAAGTGACCACCCACGATCTGACCGTTGCCGCCATGCTCAGCGCGGTAGCCTTTGTGCTGATGTTCCTGGATTTTCCCATCCCGATGCTGATCCCGTCCTTCATCAAGATGGACTTTTCCGATCTGCCCGCCCTGCTGGGCGCGTTTGCGCTGGGGCCGGTGTACGGTGTGGTGATCAGCTTTATGAAGAATCTGCTGCACATCGTCATCAAGGGCACGACCACCGCCTGTGTGGGCGAGCTGAGCAATTTTATTCTGGGCGCGGTGTTCTCGTTTGCGGCGGGTTACATCTACAAGCAGAAAAAGAGCCGCAAAAGCGCCATTGTGGGCGCAGTGCTCGGCGCGGTGGTGATGGCGCTGATCAGCGTGCCCAGCAACTACTTTATCACCTATCCGGCCTATGTGAAGTTCTATCACATGCCGCTGGAAGCGATTCTGGGCATGTATCAGGCCATCCTGCCCGCGGCGGACAGCCTGATCAAGTGCCTGGTGATCTTCAATCTGCCGTTCACGCTGGTCAAGGGCCTGCTGGACGCGCTGATCTGCATGCTGATCTACAAGCCGCTTTCGCCCATCCTGCACGGCAAACGCTGATCTTTAAAAAAAAACAGACCGCCCCGGCAAAACGCGTCATGCGTCCGCCGGGGCGGTTTTGGCTGAAAAAGAAAGGATCAGGCCAGCGCACCTTTGTCCATCCACCTGCCGCGGGCCAGCCGCAGCAGAAACAGCGCGCCGCGCAGACATAATTCAAAGCACATTGCGCCCCACACGCCTGCCAGCCCCAGCCGCGGCGCAAGCACGGACGCAAGCACCAGCCGTATGCCCCACATACTGATAAGGTTGAGCACAAAACAGGCGGTGCTGTCGCCCGCGCCCTGCATGGCTCCGCTGGCAACGATGCTGGCTCCAAACATGGGTTCGGCAAAAGCCTCGATGCGCAGCATCTGCGCACCCAGCGTCACGACCGCTGCATCAGCAGTAAAAATGCGCATCAGGCTGGGGGCCAGCAGCCACATCCCTGCGCCCGAAAGGGCCATCAATCCCATGCCAAGGCCGGTGCACAGCCAGGCAAAGCGCCGGGCCATATCCCGCCGGTGTGCGCCCACGGCCTGGCCCACAAGAGCAATAGCAGAATCCTGGATGCCGTAGCCCGCCATATAGCACAGGCCCTCGGCGCTGACGGCCAGACTGTTGGCCGCGATGCTCACCGTGCCAAGCGGCGCAACGATGCGCACCAGCACGACCTGGGCCGAGGACAGGGCGGCGCGTTCGGCGGCCAGCGGCATGCCCACTTTCCACAAATTGTGCAGGCAGGTGCGGGTAATGCGCCAGCTTCCGGGCCGCCGGATACACAGCGGGCCGTCCCGCAGCAAAAGCAGCGCCGCCGCAAGGACTCCGCCGATGACGGTGGCCGCTGCCGTACCCAGCGCTGCGCCCGGCACGCCCAGCCCCGCGCCCCACACGACAACGCTGTGCCCGGCCAGTTCGATGGTGCGGGCAGGGGAGATGAGGAAGAAATTGAACCCCACATCCAGCAGGCAGACCAGAACGCTGAGCAGTCCGGGGGTCAGCGCATCGCCGGCGGCGCGCAGCAGGGCCGAGAACAGCCCCATCGCCATGTTCAGCGGCAGCGCCGCCGACCAGATGGCAAAATAGGCTGAGGCATCCGCCCGCAGCGCGGGATCTGCGCCCAACCATCCAGGCAGAAAGCGGCTGGCGCCGATGCCCAGCACGGCAGCGCCGCCGCCAAGAATCACGGTGAACAAAATAGCCTGGCGCAGCACACCGCGTGCGTCCTGCTGACGGTCTGCGCCCAGGTACTGTGCCGCCTGAATGGTGAAGGCGGTGTACAATCCCACGATGATGCCGTGCAGCAGCCAGGTGCTGGAGCTGACGATACCGATGGCGGCGGTAGCCTCGGCACCGATGCGGCCCACCATGGCCGCGTCGATGTACTCCATCACCGTCACGACCATCTGCTGGAGGATGGAAGGCACGCTCAGGGCCAGGGCTGCGCGTGCGGTGTCGGAATAGGGGATGTCCTCGCCCTGCCGCATGCGGGCGGCAAGCTGTTCCAGTGAAAGAGTCATAACGGGTTTGCTCCTTTTCTGTCTGCCCCGGCGGGGCGCATGTTCCACGGCTTCCATTATAGGAACCGCTGCGGAAAATGTCAACGCGGGCAGCATTTGGACGCAGAGATTGATTTTTTGGCTTTGGCGTGATACACTTTTTCTATTCCAAGAAGTATCCGAAGAAAGAGGAAACGTATTATATGGTTGCAATGCTGACTTCTGTTTTGGGCCAGCGCGGTGCGGATGCACTGGCGCTTTTGCTGGCCTTTGCACTCACCGCCCTAATGGACTCGCTGTTCCGGGGGCGCCTGCCGCAGGATCATGGCCGCGCTTTTGCTGTGGATGGCGAAAAATCCCGCGGCAAGGCCCGTGGTTCCGGCCTGATTTTTGTGCTGTGCATCGCGTTGGTGATGCTGGCATTTTTGCCCTTCCGGGTCGAATACATTATTTATACAGTGCTGCTGGTGGCATCGATGCTTTCGGGCTTTCTGGACGACGCAGCAGAGCAGGCCTGGAATGAGTACAAGAAGGGCCTGATCGATTTTGTCATCGCGGTGGTGACGGGCGTCACTTATCTAAACTTTAACGGCTGCGGGGTGCAGTTTCTGCAATGGAGCTTCACCCTGCCGTATTGGGTGTATCTGCTGCTGATCGTGATCCTGATCTGGGCCAGCATCAACGTGGTCAACTGCACCGATGGTGTGGACGGTCTGTGTGCCAGCCTGAGCATCGTGAGCATCGGCACCTTCCTGCTGGCCTACAGCGGGGAGCTGGGCAGCTTTGCTACGTCGGGTGTGATCTTCATCGGTGCGCTGCTGGCATATCTGTGGTCGAATGCCAAGCCTTCCAGCCTTCTGATGGGGGACGCAGGTTCGCGTGCGCTGGGCTTTTATCTGGCGGTTCTGGCGCTCAAAAGCGGTCATCCGTTCGCGTTTCTGCTGGCGGCGCTGGTATTCATCGTGGATGGCAGCTTGGGCATCCTGAAGATCAGCCTGAAGCGTTTTTTGCATATTTCCATCCTGAAAAAGACCCGCACCCCGTTGCATGATCATGTGCGCAAAAATCTGCCGGAGGGCAGCCGCTGGAGTGATGAGCAGGTGGTAGCCCGCTGGGTGATCCTGCAAAGCCTGGCCTCTGCCGTGCTGTTGCTGGTGGTGCGCTGAAAAAACACACTTTTCAGAAAATACACCAAAAATCTTTCTGAAATATGGAAATGTTGCTGCAATTTCAGGCTTGAAAGCTGCGGCGCAGAGGAGTATACTAATAACGAAGCAAAGGCGCTCGGCCCGGGTCAAAAAGATCCCAGCCGGGCGCTTTCTGTTTTATCAAAATGCGATTCCCGCATATACCTCCAAGTGCGTTTGACCATGAGAGAAAGCGCGTCTGCCGGATCATTGTTTCTGGCAGGCGCGCTTTCCTTTTTTATGAAAAGAAGCGTTTAGTAAAATGCAAGCGGCATTTGAGATGCATCCCAAAAGATCGCGGACGAGATGGGTCAGGTTTATGCCCTGTTATTCAATCGATAGCCGGTGGAATGTTCTCTT
>JBJERU010000032.1:0-13937 GCA_051882415.1 Faecalibacterium sp.
TGGAATCTTCCTCCGCCGGGGGCTGCATCGGTTGACCTCCTTCCCGATGCCAAGACGCCAATTACAAGTTCGGAGGCCCCCGGAAAGCGCATGCTGTGCGCCCGTATCGCCCCGCATGGAAACGTGCGGGGCTTTCTTATGCTTTTACCCCTGGGGATAGTTTTGCATCCCCCGGAGGTCAAAAATCCCCCTCCTCCCTCAAAAGACCCCCGGGCTTGAAAATACCCCCCCGGATACAAAAAGCGCCCCGCCCGGATGGAACACCGCGCAGGGCATACAGGAGAGTACCATGGCACGAACCATCAACCGTCCGGATCACGACGGCACGCACCGGCTGGCGTTTGAGCGGAACAAAAAGAAGATCTACGCGACCCGAACGGTGTGCGGCATCTGCGGCAAGCCCGTTGATTTCGGCCTGAAATTTCCGCATCCGCTTTCGCCGTGCATCGACCATATCATTCCGATCGCAAAGGGCGGGCACCCCAGCGATATCGACAATTTGCAGCTGGCGCATTTCTGCTGCAACCGTGCCAAGAGCGACAAGCTGTTTGCTCCCAGCGCGGCGAAAGCGGATGCCGCAGAACCCTCGCCCAGGCTGCTGCCCCAGAGCTGCGATTGGGCCGCGTACCGCAGCAGATGAGCGGACGCTGCCCAGGGGGGATATCCCCCTCCCACCCCCGTCCTCTGGACTACCCGCTGTGACTGGGAATTTTTTCTCGCGAAAGGAGCCTTCCATGCCGGAACTGAAAGGAATGGTGTATCTGCGCCGTAAACTGGAGCGCAAGCGCCCGCGGGTGCTGACCCGCTACAAATACTACGAGATGAAGAATGCCGTGCAGGACTTTGGCAAAGTCACCCCGGAGGAGTTCCGCTATTTCCACGAAACGCTGGGCTGGTGCGGCAAGGCAGTGGATGCCCTTGCCGACCGGCTGGTCTGGCGGGAGTTCCGCAATGACAACTTCGATCTGAATACCATCTACCAGCAGAACAATGCCGACATCCTGTTTGACTCGGCCGTGCTGAGCGCACTCATTGCAAGCTGTTGCTTTCTTTACATCAGCCCCGGGGAGGACGGCTTTCCCCGACTGCAGGTCATCGACGGCGGAAACGCTACCGGCATCATGGACGATGTGACCGGGATGCTGGCCGAGGGCTATGCTGTTCTGACGCGCAATCCTGAAACGGGCACCCCCACGCTGGAAGCCTACTTTGCGCCGGGGGTCACTTGGTATTACCCCAAAGGGCAGAATCCGTATGCAGTGGAAAATCCCGCTCCCTATCCGCTTCTAGTGCCCATCGTGCACCGCCCGGACGCTGCCCGCCTGTTCGGGCACAGCCGCATTTCCCGGGCCTGCATGGGGCTGCAGCAGGGTGCCCTGCGCACCCTCAAGCGGGCGGAGATCAGCGCGGAGTTCTACTCCTTCCCGCAGAAATATGTTCTGGGCACCTCCAACGACTCCGAGCCGCTGGAAAAGTGGCGTGCAACCATCTCCAGCCTGCTGGAGATCACCAAGGACGATGAGGGAGACAAGCCTGTGGTGGGACAGTTCACCCAGCAGAGCATGTCCCCCTTTACCGAGCAGCTGCGCACCTTTGCGTCCCTGTTTGCGGGGGAAACCGGCCTGACGCTGGACGATCTGGGCTTTGTCACCGACAATCCTTCCAGCGCGGAGGCCATCAAATCCAGCCACGAGACGCTGCGGCTTGCCGCACGCAAGGCCCAGCGCACCTTTGGCAGCGGGTTCCTCAACGCCGGCTATCTTGCCGCCTGCCTGCGGGACGACTACCCTTACCAGCGCCGCCAGCTCTACCTGACCCGCCCGGTCTGGGAGCCTGTGTTTGAGCCGGATGCGGCAACATTGTCCGGCATCGGGGACGCGGTGGGCAAGATCAATGCCGTGATCCCCGGATACTTCGGCAAAGAGAACCTGCGGGATCAGACCGGCATCCGCTCCGAAAGCTGAGGTGGTCAGGATGGCACAACAGGATCTTGCGCCCGGTCTGCTGGAACAGATCCGCAAAGACTTTCGCACCCTGCTGGGCGATACGACGCTCTCCGGCAGCAGCTACGCTGCCGCCGAGGATTATGCCGAAGCGGTGGGCAATGCCCTTGCCGAGGCGTTCCGGCACAACCTGACCGCCGGCACTCTGCCAGACGGTAAGCTGTACTGGAACCTTGCCGACCGGGTCGTACGCCCCATGCTGGCAGAGGAGCACGCATTGGTGGCGGATGCTGCTCAGACCGTCCAGCAGCAGCTCAATGTCCAGGCAGGGCTTGGGCTGAAGGCTCAGCGCGCCGTACTGGACGAAGACCGAGTGGACGGCATCCTGCAAAAGAGTTCCGCTGCTGAAAAGTTTGAGGATGCTGCCTGGGTGCTGGACGAACCGGTGCGCACCTTTTCCCGCATGACGGTAGACGATACCCTCAAAGCCAACGTGGACTTTCAGGGCAAAGCCGGGCTGCGGCCGCAGGTGATCCGCACGGCGGAGAGCGAGTGCTGCAAGTGGTGCAGCAGCCTGGCGGGAACCTATACCTACCCGGATGTACCCAGGGATGTTTACCGCCGGCACAACCGCTGCCGCTGCCGGGTGGAGTATGACCCCGGTTCCGGCAGGCGGCAGAGCGTATGGACGAAAGAGTGGACAGAGAACGATTCCGAACGGCAGGAACGGATCTGGAATATTCAGAATCTATCGACAGAAAAAGAAAAATCTGCTACAATGGAACTGAACAAAAGTCCACTCCGGCAATTCTCTTCCGGACATGTCCTTCAGAAGCACTACGACAAACATCTGCACGAGTTTGACGGGATCTCCAGACAGGCCTATCTGGAACGCGCAAATGCGCTGGCGGATGCTCCGCTTTCGGATGACGTTGTCCAGCTTGTCCGTTCGGATGGAAGCATTTCGAAATACTGCTTTTCCACAAATGAGTTTGTGGTTGTGACGGATGACGGAAATATCCGGACTTTTTTCAAACCCGAGGCAAGGGAGGCTTACTGGGATGAAGAACTTGACCGAAATAAATAAGGCCCTCTGCCCGGTTTGCGGCAAATCCTATGTCGAGGAATACGACATCTGCGAAAACTGCGGCTGGGAAAATGACCCGATACAATTCCGAAAGCCTGATTTTGCAGGCGGAGCCAATCAAATGAGCCTGGATCAGGCCAGAAAAGCATATCAGGCCGGACAGCCTGTCCGGTAACACAACCACGCTGTCGCCCCTCACGCGGGGGCGTGAATTGAAACCGGTAATGTCACCACGATGCAACGCACCGTGGTTTTTTCATGCCCATTTTCAAATCGGATGAGTTAAGGAGGTATCCGCAACGCATGACCCGGGAGCAAGAGCAGCCGGCGGCTCCGGCCCGGCTGGGACGCCAGACGCCGACCGCTTCCATCGTGCTGCCGTATACCTCCACCCTGGGGCAGGATGCCGTGAAGCTGTACAACACCACCGGGCGCACTGCCCAGCCCTGGCAGCAGCTTGTGCTGTACGATATCCTGTCCCGCAATGAAGATGATCTTTGGGTGCATACCAAGTTTGGCTACAGCGTACCGCGCCGCAACGGAAAAAACGAGATCGCCGCCATGCGGGAGCTGTGGGGCCTGCGGCAGGGCGAAAGCATCCTGCACACCGCCCACCGCACCACCACGAGCCGTGCGGCGTGGGAGCGGCTGTGCAAACTGCTGGACAAGGCTCACATCCCCTACAAATCCGTACAGGCCGCCGGGCGGGAGAACATCCGCCTGGAGGATGGCGAAGGCCGCATCGAGTTCCGCACCCGTTCCTCCAAGGGCGGTCTTGGAGAGGGCTTTGACCTGCTGATCATCGACGAAGCACAGGAATACACCGACGATCAGGAGAGTGCGCTGAAATATGTTGTCACCGACAGTAAAAACCCCCAGACCCTGTTCTGCGGTACGCCGCCCACCCCGGTCTCCTCCGGCACGGTGTTCCTCAAGCTGCGCAACGCCGCCTTGCAGGGAAATACCCGGAACACCGGCTGGGCGGAGTGGAGCGTGGAGCAGCAGACCGACCCCCAGGACGTGGAGGCATGGTACCAGACAAACCCCAGCCTCGGCACCATCTTCACCGAGCGCAGCGTGGCGGACGAGATCGGCACCGACCCCATCGACTTCAACATCCAGCGCCTGGGGCTGTGGCTGCGGTACAACCTGAAATCTGCCATCAGCCGCGCCGAATGGGACGGACTTCAGGCGCCCGCCCTGCCGAAATTACAGGGCAAGCTGTACGCGGGCATCAAATTCAGCACCAACGGCGCGAGCTGCGCGCTGTCCATTGCGGTCAGGACGGCAGACAATACCATCTTTGTGGAAGCCATCGACTGCCGCCCCACACGGGCGGGCAACGGGTGGCTTTTGGATTTTCTGGCCCGTGCGGAGCTGGCTGGCGTGGCCGTGGACGGCGCCGGCGGCCAGCAATTGTTGGCCGACGCCATGAAAGCGGCGCGCCTCAAGGCACCGGTGCTGCCCACCGTCCGCCAGATCATCACCGCGAATGCCGCCTTTGAGCAGGCGATCTTTGCAAAGACGCTCTGTCACGCCGGGCAGCCCGGCCTTGCACAGATCGCAGCCAACTGCGACAAGCGCGCCATCGGCACGGGCGGCGGCTTTGGGTACAAAGCCCTGCTGGAGGGCGGGCACATCGAGCTGCTGGACAGCGCGATCCTGGCCCACTGGCAATGTGCCGAAAGCAAGCCCGCACGCCGTCAGCGAACCAGTTATTGACAGGAGCATTTTTGCCCCTGTTTTTTTATTTTCATGCCAAACGGGAGGATCTTTCTATGGCAGAAGCATTTACCCCTATCACCACGCAGGAGGCCTTTGACGCGGCCATTGCCGACCGCCTTGCCCCCTATGCCGACTACGACACCCTGAAAAGCCAGAATGCGGACTATGCCCGACAGGTGAATGAGCTGAACAGCACGGTCAAGGACTACGAGACCAGCGCCCTGCGCAGCCGCATCGCCCACGAGGAAGGCATTCCCTACGAGCTGGCGCAGCGTCTGACCGGCAGCACCGAGGCGGAGATCCGCAAGGACGCACAGGCCTTTGCAAAGATGCTCCGGCCCCAAACCCCCGCGGCCCCGCTGCGCTCTGACCCCGACGACCGCGCCAGCGGAAAAAAGACCGCCCTGCGCACCCTGGCAAATCAGCTGATGAACAAGTAAAGGAGAACCATCTATGGCTGACATTCTGAGCAAAGGCTCCCTCTTCCCCGAGGAGCTGATCCCCGACTTTATCAACAAGACCCGCGGCGCGTCCGCCCTGGCAAAGCTGTGCGGCGCAACGCCCATCCCCTTTAACGGCCTGAAGGAGTTCACCTTCAGCATGGATAAGGAGGTGGACATCGTGGCGGAAAACGGCGCCAAAAGCAAGGGCGGCGTGACTGTGGAGCCTATCACCATCGTTCCTATCAAGATCGAATACGGCGCCCGCGTCTCGGATGAGTTTATGGACGCCTCCGAGGAAGCGCAGCTCGACATCCTGTCCGCGTTTGCGGATGGCTTTGCCCTGAAGGTGGCCAAGGGTCTTGACCTGATGGCGTTCCACGGCATCAACCCCCGCACCGGCACCGTTTCCGGCGTGATCGGCACCAACCACTTCGACAGCAAGGTGACGCAGGCTGTTACCATCGCGTCCGATGATACACCGGATGAAAACGTGGAAGCCGCCATTTCTCTGGTGCAGGGCGCAGAGCGCGATGTGACCGGCATGGTCATGGCCCCGGCCTTCAAGTCCGCGCTGGCAAAGCTGACCACCAAGGACGGCGCAAAGATGTATCCGCAGCTTGCCTGGGGCGCAAGCCCCAGCGAGGTGAACGGACTTCGGGTGGAGACCACCTCCAACCTGTCCGCAAATGCCGGCCCGGATCGTGCGCTGGTAGGCGACTTCGCAGGCTGCTTCAAGTGGGGCTACGCGAAGCAGATGCCCATCGAGGTGATCCAGTACGGCAACCCCGACAACGACACCGTTCTGGGCGATCTGAAGGGCCACAATCAGGTCTATCTGCGGGGCGAAGCCTATATCGGCTGGGGCATCCTGGATCCGGCCGCCTTCGCCCACATCAAGGCCGCGCAGTAAGGAAAGGCAGGGCGATCGCATGGCCTATGCCACATTGGATGATCTGACCGTCCTGTGGCGCGAGATGACCCCGGCAGAGCAGGCGCGGGCCGCCCCTCTGCTGGAGATCGTCAGCGCCAGCCTGGACGTTGAAGCAAAAAAGGTGGGCAGGGATCTGCCCGCCCTGACCGAGCAGGACACGGCTCTGGCACTGGTGGCCAAAAGCGTGACGGTGGATGTGGTCGCCCGCGCTCTGATGACCAGCACCACCCAGGAGCCGCTGACCCAGTTCACCCAGTCCGCAGGCGGCTATTCTGCTTCCGGCTCCTTCCTTGTGCCCGGCGGCGGACTGTTCATCAAAAAGTCTGAGCTGGCGCGGCTGGGGCTGCGCAGCCAGCGGAAAGGGGTGATCGAGCCGTATGGCATGGATCAAAGGGATCCCGGTGGTTCTGTATGAGCGTGCCGAAGCCGGGGAAGATGCTTTTCACGAACCGCTTTGCACCCAAACGCCTGTCACGGTGGAAAACGTGCTCGTGACCCCGGCGGACGCGGCGGCGGTCGTGACCGAGTTACAGTTGACCGGCCGCCATCTGGCCTATGAGCTGTGCATCCCCAAAGGGGACACCCACCGCTGGGAAAACGGCACCGTGGAATTTTTCGGGCAGAAATTCCGGGTGTATGGCGGCGTGCAGCAGTACATCGATGCCCTTGTGCCCTTGGACTGGAACAAAAAGGTCAGGGTGGAACGCTATGAGTAAGGTGAAAATCAGGCTCAACAGCGCAGGCGTTGCGGCCCTGCTCAAAAGCCCGGAGATGGAGCAGGGTCTTGTGCGGCTTGCGCAGGATATCCGCTCCCGCTGCGGGGAGGGTTACGAGACTGACACCTACCGCGCGGGCACCCGCGTGATCGCCTCGGTGAGCACCGGGAGCCGGGAGTCCATGCTGGACAACAGCGAGAACCAGACCATTCTCCGGGCGCTGGGCACCCCGATGGGCGCCGCCCGCACCGGCAAACGAGTGCAGAGCTACACTCGTACCCTGAAGGACGGCCGGGTCATTACGGTGCGGGCCTACAGGAGGAAAAAGTGATCGAGGAAACCATACTGGACTACCTGACGGACGCGCTGGACGTGCCTGTCCGGATGCAGCTGCCGGAAAACCCTTCCGGCAGCTTTGTCGTATTGCAGCGCACCGGCGGTGGGAGCGCCGACCATCTGCGCAGCGCACTGATGGTCGCACAGAGCTACGGCCCCACCCTGTACGACGCCGCCCGGCTCAACGAGCGGGTGGTGCAGGCCATGGAAGCCGCGCCGGATGCGCTGGACAGCCTGGCCTCCTGCTTGCTGAATGCGGACTACAGCTATCCGGACGCTGTGCGCAAACTGCACCGCTATCAGGCGGTGTTTGACATTACCTGCTACGAATGAAAGGAACCGACTCTATGACAAAAGCAAACGCAAAGCTTGTCACAGCCGCAAAGCCCAAGGTGGGCGGCGCGGTGTATCGTGCCCCGCTGGGCACTTCCCTGCCCACCGATGCAAAGGCCGAGCTGGACGCCGCCTTTGCGTCCCTGGGATACATCTCCAGCGACGGTCTGACCAACTCCAACTCGCCCTCCAGCGAGAGCACCACCGCCTGGGGCGGCGATACCGTACTGACCCAGCAGACCGAAAAGCCGGACACCTTTGGCTTTTCGCTCATCGAGGCGCTGAACGTGAACGTGCTCAAGGCGGTCTACGGCAACAGCAACGTGACCGGCGATCTTTCGACCGGCATCACGGTCAAGGCGAATGCCGCCGAGCAGGAGCCTTGCAGCTGGGTCATCGAGATGGTCATGCGCGATGGCGCAGGCAAGCGGATCGTCATCCCGGAAGCGGCGGTCACTGCGGTGGGTGACATCACCTATTCCAAGGGCGTTGTGGGCTACAGCACCACCCTGACCGCTGTGCCGGATGCGTCCGGAAATACCCACTACGAATACATCGTCAACGGACAGGAGGCAGCGGAATGATCGCAAGACTGGAATCCGGCTTTGAGGTGGAGATCAACGAAAAAGCCCTGAACGACATGGAGTTTCTGGACGCGGTGCGCGGCGTGCAGGACAACGATGTGTTTGCCCTGAGCTGCATGGTGGAAAAGATGCTGGACGCCAAAAGCAAAAAGCAGCTCTATGACCATCTGCGCACCGGGGACGGCCGCGTCCCGATGGACGCCGTTTGCAGGGCGGTATCCGAACTGCTGCTGTCCTTTGGCGCGGGAAAAAACTCCTCCTCCTCGCCGAACTGACCGCACCGGACGAGGACGACCTGATCTGTGACTTTGCCCAGTATTACCAGGTACTGGACTGGCGTGCACTTCCGCTGCGTCTGGCGGCTGTGCTGGCAGCGGGTCTGCCCGCAGACAGCCGCTGTAAAATGCGCCTGCGCGGTGAGCGCGCGCCGGCCGATCAGCTTTTGCTGGCGGTCATTGCCGATGACCTGAACCTGCTGTGCTGGAAGCTGTTCGCCGCAGGCGGGAGCCGCGCGCCCCGCAGCATCTACAACGCGTTGCAGGGCATTCCGGAAGCAGAGGACAAAAACGGGATAAAGAGCTTTGACAGCGCCGAAGAATTTGAGGAGGCCAGACGCGCCGCGCTGGGAGGAGAAAGAAATGGCAGGGGCAATTGAACTGGCGAAAGCCTATGTGCAGATCGTGCCCTCGGCGGAGGGCATCCAGGGCGCGCTCCAGGACGCGCTGGGCGGTCTGCCCCAGGAGGGCGAGCAGCAGGGACACAAAACCGGACAGGGCTTTGCGGCAAAGTTCGCTTCCGCGGCTTCCAAAATTCTTGCAGCGGCAGGACTGGGCAAAGCCCTTGCGTCCACCCTGAACGCCGGCGGAGCCTTGCAGCAGAGCCTTGGCGGTGTGGAGACCCTGTTCAAGTCCAGCGCGGACATGGTAAAAGCCTATGCGTCGGACGCCTGGAAAAGCGCAGGCACCTCTGCCAACGAGTACATGCAGAGCGTTTCCGGCTTTGCGGCGGCCCTGCGCGCCAGCTTTGGCGGCAGCGAGGAAGCGGTCTCCGCTGCCGCGGCAGAATCGGCAAATCAGGCCATGATCGACATGGCCGACAACGCCAACAAGATGGGCACCGCCATGGAGTCCATCCAGATGGCATATCAGGGCTTTGCCAAGCAGAACTATACTCTTTTGGACAACCTCAAGCTCGGCTACGGCGGCACCAAGACCGAGATGGAGCGCCTGCTGGCAGACGCCCAAAAGCTGACCGGCGTAAAATACGACATCGGCAACCTGGCGGATGTGTATGACGCTATCCATGTGATCCAGCAAGAGCTGGGCATCACCGGCACCACCGCGCTGGAGGCCTCCACTACCCTGTCCGGCTCCTTCTCCGCCATGAAAGCCGCAGCGCAGGATCTGCTGGGCAATCTGGCCCTGGGCGAGGAGCTGAAACCCTCGCTGGACGCGCTGAGCGAGTCGGTGCACACCTGGCTTGCGGATAACCTTTTGCCCATGGCGGGCAATATCCTGCGGGGCATCCCGGTGGTCATTGCAGAGATGACCCCGGAGTTTTTGGCGCAGGGCACTGGGCTGATACGCTCGCTTGCGGACGGCATGACGCAGGGGGTGCCCCAGCTTCTGGAACAGGCTCTCCCGGCGCTGGTGAGCTTTACCGCAGAGCTGCGCGCCAATTTCGGGGAGCTGGTCTCGGCGGGCATCGACCTGATCCTGAGCCTTGCAAACGGCATCGTGGCGGGTCTGCCCCAGCTGTTTGCGCACATCCCGGATATCGTTATCAATATTGCGGGGCTGATCAACGACAACGCGCCAAAGCTTCTGGCGGGCGGTGTCGAGCTGGTGGTGGCTCTGATCCGGGGCATTTTGAATAGCATCCCGCTGCTTGTCCAGAACGCAGGCAAGATCACTGAAGCAGTTCTCTCGGTGATCTCCGCGGTCAACTGGATCCATCTGGGCGCGAACCTCCTGAAAGGCATCGCCGACGGCGTGCGGAGCATGGTATCCGGCCTGACGGATGCGTTCAAGACCGGCTTTTCCGGTGCGCTGAACTGGCTCAAAAGCCTGCCCGGACAGGCGCTCCAGTGGGGCAAAGACCTCATCGACAGCTTCATCAACGGTCTTACCGGAAAAGGCGGCGCGGCCACGCTGACCACAGCCGGGATGGAGCTTGTACGGACAGCCGCTTCGGATGCGTTTTCCGATCTCTGGGGCGAGGACATGGACATGATCGCCGACAAGACCGAGGCCAACGCCCTGCGGATGGAAAATTCCCTTAAAGCCGTGCAGAAGGCTCTGGCGGATTCGGTGACACGCACCACATCTGGGGAAAACGGGTCATCCAGAGCTGCGGAAAGCATCAGCGATGCCTTTGAGGAGGCCGCAGAAGAAGCGGAGATCCTGCTGACCACCTCCGAGGCAGTCAAGGCTGCAATGACTGCTCTGGGCGACAGCTTTTCCTATACGGCAGACGAGGCGCAGCTTCAGGCCGACCGGCTGGCGGTGCTCAGGGCGGCGGCAGACGCCGCGCAGGACGATGTACAGCGGCTGAGCTATCTGTTCACCCAGTCTGCCCGGGAGACCGGCGCGGCTTCCAAACAGACGCAGTATCTTTCTGCCCAGCTGGACAAGGCCCGCGATACGCTTCAGTCCGCGCAGCAGGCCTTGCAGGACTACGAAAAACAACTGGACAAGGGCGCGGCCGCGCAGGAGGCGTTCACACAGAGCGCAAAGGGTGCACTCTCGGCGCTGGACGGCTTCGGCGGGGCGCTGTCGGAGCTGGGTGAGCTGCTGGGCAGCAAGGGGCTTGCCTCTTTGGGCAAGCTGCTGGGCGATATGACCGGCGGCGTCAATACCGTGCTGAACTTTGCGGCCAGCATCCAGACCCTTGCCGCTGCTCTGCAAACGCTGGGCAGAACAGAGGTGCTTGCCCCGCTGGTGCAGTCCTTCACCACCGGCGTGGCGGAGATCGGAACGCAGGCCGGGACGCTGGCTCAGATCCTGACAAGCACCTTTGCATCTCTCGAGGAGCCTCTTGCTGCGGCGGCAAAGGCCATCAGCAGCGCGCTGTCCGGCGGGCTGCTCTCCGCATTTCCGGCTATTTTTGCCGGCTTTGCCTCCCTCATCGGCACCATCGGCGCAGCTGTGGAGAGCATGCTTGCGGCTGTGGCCGCCGCGCTTTCGTCCACGGTATTCGGCATCCCTGCCGGTCTGGTCGCGGCTGCGGCTGCGGTGGCGCTGGGCGTGGCCATTGCCGCCATCGTGAGCAGGCTGGGCGGGACTTTTAAACCGTCCACCTCTCCGTCTGCCGGCACGGGCGGGAGCGTTTCCGGTGTGATCGGCAGCAGCACATCCCTCTGGGACTACGAAAAGGCGCAGCCGCTGCCCCAGCGCCAGCCGCGCCCGAACATCGAGGTGAACCAGTATATCTACAGCAAGGCGCAGACGGCCGCTGACCTGATGCGGGAAGCGCAATATGCGCAGGAAAGGGCGGTGCTTCAGGGTGTTTGACGCAAAATTTGCGGCCAGCAACGGTCAGAGCTTTGCCTTTGGGTATGCGGCGGGCGTACTGTACAGCATCGACCCGCTGGGCGATCTGCCCGTGGAACTGGAGACCAGCCAGGGCTACCAGCAGGTGGGCGCCACCGTGGAGAGCCGCAGCATCTCCGGCGTGACCCGCACCATCACCGGGCGCATCCTGCGCAACGCGGACTATTGCAAGCGCCAGCTGCGGGACGTGTTTGCGCCCTATGTCACCGGACGGCTGACCGTGGCGGGCAAATATTATTGTGACGCGGAGGTGCAGCGGTGTCCGGCCATCAGCGCCGCAAGCCGATGGCCGACCTTCAGCTTTCAGCTTTACTGCCCGAACCCCTACTGGCACAGCGTGGCCGAAACGAGCGCCGCCACCTTGCAGATCACCCCGGCTTTTACGCTGCCGGTCTGCTACGAGACGCACCAGTACGGCCTACGCTCGCAGACGGAGTGGCTCAAGATCTACAATGCCGGGCTGGACACGCAGGATTTTACCCTGACCCTGACCGCCCACGGCACCGTTGAAAATCCTGCCGTCCGGGATCCGGAAACGGGCGAGTATCTGCGTTTTGTCGTAACGCTGGAGGATGCCGAACAGCTCCGCATCTGGCGGGAACACGGACGTCTGCGCATCGAATGGATCATTGGAGGGACGGCGGTCAACGGCTTTTCGCTGCTGGACGAGAGCAGCACCCTGTGGACGCTGCGCCACGGAACACAGGCATGGGCGCGTTCTGCCGACAGCGGCGCGGATAAACTCTATCTGACTGTAAGCTGCAACGCGGCATTTTCCACCGTTATCACGGAGGTGGCCCATGGCTGAAACAAGAGCATCCGTTCTGACCACATCCGGCCACAAAAGCGTTTGCGTGTACGACTCTGGCCTTCAGCTTCTGGGGCGCATCGAAAGCTGGGTGTCCCTCGTCTGGCCGGAGCGGTACAACACCTATTCCGGCGTGCAGGGCGCACAGCTGGAGCTTCAGGATTCCGCCAGCCTGCAGGCCCTGTGCCGTCCGGATCGCTATCTCTGGCTGACTGGCAGCGATCACATCATGCGCATCTGTTCGGTGCAGAAATCCGACCATCGCCTTGTGATCTCCACCAAAGACGCCGCCTGCATCCTGGACGAGCGGGTCTTTCCCCGGACTTTACCAGGATTGGGAGATGTGGAGTCCACTCTGCGCGGCCTTGTCAGCAGCATGGCAGAGTGGCCGAATTTTGAGCTGGGGGAGCGGGCGGAGCTGCCCGACCTCTACACCGCCGAAGTTGGCCCCGGCAGCCTGCTGGAGATCACCGAACAGGTCTGCGGTGCGCTGGACATCGGGTTCCGGGTGCGATTCGAGCACAGCAGCAAAAAACTGCTGTTTGAGCTGTACCGTCCCAAACTTGACCCCAATGCCCGCTATGCGCCCCAGTACGGAAACCTTACCGATCTGACCTATACCGAGAGCATCACCGACTACAAGAACGTCTGCACGGTGCTGGGCGCAGATGGCAGCGTCACCGTGGGCGCAGTCGATGCCGCAGGCATTGCCCGGCGGGAGCTGCTGCTGGACGCCACAAGCCGCAAAAAGGCAGACGACCAGTCTCAGGCGGAGTATCTTGCCGCCCTGAAAGCGCTGGGCGAGCAGGAGCTTGCGACCCATACCCGCATCGAGAATTTCCGCTTTACGCCCACCGACAGCGTGACAGTGGGCACAGTGGTGGCGGCAAGTCTGCCCGGTACGGACATTCAGGCAGCGGCGCGGATCACTTCCATCACACTGACCTCTCAGCGGGGAGAAAATGAGGTAAGCACCGAGATCGGCACGCCTATCCTCAGGAGGAAACCATGAGCATTATTACATATCCTTTGAACGGTGTTACCTATAACGCGGAGGATGTAGCCACCTATCTGTGCACCCGCACCTCCGGCATCTACGCCAAAGAGAGCAATTTTGCCATCCGCATCACCGGCAGCCGGGAGATCACGGTCTCGCCCGGCCTTGCGTGGATCAACTACGATGATTTTTGCGGTGTCAGCGTGTGCGGCCGGGAGGAAACCGTCCTGACGGTGCCTGCCGCCGACAGTACCCTTGACCGCATCGACCGGGTCGTCCTGCAATTTGACGTGGACGCAAACCTTACCGCGTTAAAACTCAAGCCCGGCACCCCGTCTGCCGCGCCGGAACCGCCCGCCATTTTGCAGAATCACCGCCAGTATGAGCTGGGCCTTTGCACCATCCGGGTGCCCGCAGGCTCTGCCGATATCACCGCCGCCGACCTGACCGACACAAGGCTGGACGAAGAAGTGTGCGGCATCA
>JBJERU010000033.1:0-13881 GCA_051882415.1 Faecalibacterium sp.
TGGCCAGATGCACCACCTCCTGCGCGGGGGCAGGGCCGTCGATGACCACCGGCTGGATAGGATGAGCCGCGCAGGACTGGACCAGATGGCCCAGTTCCTCCTTTTTGCATCCGAACAGATTGGCCACCCGTTCCCGGCTGGCCAGCACACCGATGGCAATACTGGCATCCGGGTGTCCCTTGATGTTATGGAACAGCATGGCGGGACCGTCCACATGGGTCGGGCGCATCACTGTTCCGCCCGCGCCTACATAGCGGTAGACACCGGACAGCTCGGCTGCCGGGTCCACCTCCACGCGAGTCTCCACCAGCTGGCCGGGGGTCTGACGAAGGACCTCCAGCGCAGTGCGTAGGTCCAGGATTTCGGTTCTGTAGTCCATAGAATCCTTCTCCTTTCAAGTATTTTTGCGGAACAGGTTCTCGGGCGAATAAACGATATTTCCTTCTTTGCCGGGGTGCAGCTCCGGGCGTGCCATCAAGCCCGCCACTTCATGGAATTCGGTCGGGATCGCCGCATCCTTCCGTTCGAGTATCTGACCGCACAGCTCGATGTTGTCCTCCAAAATCGCCTTTGCAGAACGGTAATTCCCGTGGTTGCGCAGGACCAGATCGAACTGGTCGGAGAACTCCCGGATATGCCGCAGGCTGTCACGATAGGTCTCGATCGGTGCGCATTCATCGAACATGAGCAGAGTGTGCTCCCCGCAGGCGTCGCCGAAAACAGCCGTCCGGTCCTCGGGGATCAGAAAGATCACCGTGCCTTTGCTGTGGCCGGGCGCGGCCAGCGTACACACGGTTACGCCGCCCAGATCAAAGTCATCTCCCTCCTCCAGCGGCAGATACGGTTCAGTGCGGCTGGGGAGAAAGTCCTGGGTCGTCACGCCCTCAGGCATACCGCCGGGGCCGTTCTGGACATCCCAGATGCGGCGCTCCAGCGTGCAGTGCCATTTTTCCAGCGCCCAGTCTTTGGGGTTCAGGTAAACCTGCTCAAACTGTGCCGCCCCTCCCGCATGGTCCAGATGCCCATGGGACAGCAGAACAACGTAGGGCGTTTTGACCAGAGAGTCTACATACTGCTTCAGATCTCCGAAGCCGAAGCCGGTGTCCAGCAGCGCGGCTCTCGTTTCGCCCTGTACCAGATACATACAGACGCCGCAGGGCGTGAGGATGCGCGTGATATGCCGGGATACCCGCTCGGATGTAAAAATCGACATAAATAACCTCCTGAATCATTCTCTGCTGTTTTCAGTATACCACGAAAACATGGGACGGCCAGTGAAAAACGCTGACCGTCCCATGTTTTGCTTTTACAGGATTCTTCCGCCGGAAAAGACTGAACGGTCAGTCAGGCGCTCGTGGCTCAGCCCGTTTCCGTTTGCGGACAGATCAATTATAGGGGAAGCTGACATAGGACACCATTACCGCAGCCGACAGGGTCAGCGCACAGATGCGATGGGAGCTTCTTTACAGCTTCTTTTCCGCCTCGAAATCATAAGCGATCCACTGGATGATAAAGCAGGCCGCCATACCGATGCCGATACCGATCAACGCCTTGATGAGGTTGCTCATGTCTCCCGAGGGGTCCACATAGTTGGCGATACCGAACAGTCCGCTGCCGCCAAAGACGAAGATCTTGCACTTCAGCGCACCCAGGATCGCGCCGCCGATGGCGCCGCCCAGAATGTTGATGGCATAGGGCTTTTTCAGGGGGATGAGGATGGAGTACATCAGAGGCTCACCCACGCCGCAGACCTGGGAGATCCAGGCGGGCAGAGCAAGGTCGCGGACTTTCTTGCTGCGGGTGCGCAGGGTGATGCACAGGCCCTGTGCCATGCCGATCATGGGGCCGATGCCGCCGGCAGCCATGATGTAGTCAAAGCCCGCCATGGCAATGTTGGACAGACCCAGAGAGATGATGACCCAGTGCAGACCAAACATGACCAGAACACCGAAGCCGCCGCCAATGATCGCGCCGCCGATGATGCCGCCGATCAGACCTGCGTTGAACAGTGTCTCAATCAGCAAGAAGATCACGCCGCAGATGCCCTGAGAAACCGGACCGATGACCAGATAGGTGGCAGGCACCGTGATGACCAGAACGAACAGGGGAGTGAGCAGGTTGCAGACCACCTCGGGCAGAATCTTCTTGAACAGCTTTTCCAGCTTGGCGGCAACGTAGACCGCGATGATGATGGGGATAATGCTGGAGGTATAGCCCGCGCCCGGCATGATGATGGGGATGCCGAGGAAGGTGTTATAATAGGACATTGCAAAGGGCGTACCCTCAAAGATGGTCCCCGCCACTTCCAGAGCAGACCCAATGCTCACCAGGTTGGGGTAGACCAGTGCGGTGCCGACAGCCGCGCCGATGAACTCATTGCAGCCGAATTTCCGCGCCGCAGTAAAGCCCAACAGAATGGGCAGAAAGTAGAAGAAGCCGTCGCCCACCGCGTAAAGCACCATGTACAGGCCGCCCGTAGTGGAGAGCCAGCCCAGCGCGGCAAACAGAGACAGCAGACCTTTGATGATACCGGCACCGGTCAGGACGCCCAGCGTCGGAGCCAGAATGCCCGAGATGGTACCCATGAGCGTATCCAGCCAGTTTTTGCCCTTCTCACTGCCCTGGGCAGGCTGCTCCGATGCGCCAATGCCGTAGGTCTCACAGATGCAGTCGAACAGCGGCCCCACCTTGTTGCCCACGACCACCTGATACTGGCCGCCGGCCTGGATCACCTTGATCACGCCCTCGGTGTCATTCAGGGCCTGTGTGTTCGCCCTGCTCTCATCCTTCAGGACAAAGCGCAGCCGCGTCACGCAGTGCGTCAGACCTGTGATGTTGTCCCGTCCGCCCACGTTTTCCACGATGGCACGGGCCAGTTGGTCATAATTTTTACCCATAATGTTCCTCCTTGTTCCTTGCGGTTCCCGATCGTACAGGGCCGCATCTTCCGTCCGACGGGATTCGACCGTCGTGCTATGAATATTTTATACAATATTTTTCAAGATTTGTAAATATGCAATTCAGACAAAGATATTCATGATTCTTTGTCGATTCGTTCAAAAATTCTTCATTTTCTCCTTGAAACCAGCCGATTTCAAGGGGAATACCACCTCTTTTTGAATATAAAATTCAATTCCTGCTTGAAATTTCGGGGGATTTGGTTTAAGATAAAAGTAATATTTCAGAATAAAAAGGAGGCGGCCCGACATGAACCCGTTTCAGCGCATGGAGCTGCACAAATCCGATTTTACACAAAATGACTGGACGATTTACCGTTCGATCGCGGAGAATCCGTCACAGGTCACCTACAAGACCATCAGTACGCTGGCCGCAGACTGCGGCGTATCCCAGCCCGCACTGACCCGCTTTGTCAAAGGGCTGGGATACGCGCGGTATCAGGACTTCCGCTCCGACCTCATCACCTGGCTGGCCCAGCAAAAAAAGTATGTAGACCTTGGAACCGAACGCCTGAGCTACTTCGAAACACTGTTCCAGACCCTTCAGAGTGCAGAAAAGCTGCTGACCCAGGACTATCTCGAAGAGCTGGCCCGCTATGTCTGCTCCTCCCGCCGGGTGTATGCCTCCGGGATCGGAAAAAGCTTCCATCCGGCTCTGCTGCTGGAACAGCTCATGTATAAGAACAGCCGGATCGTCCACGCCGTCACACGCGACGCGCTGGCAGAAGTCTCCTCTTATATGAACCCGAACGATCTGCTGATCCTGTTCTCGGTCAGTGGCTCCCTGCATCTGATGGGAGAGATCACCGAATGCAACGGGAAAGTGATCCTTGTGACAGCCAATCCGCGTTATACCAATCCCACCGTGGTGGACCATGCTGTCGTTCTCCCGTACTCTGCGGCCGACCCGGAAAACAGTTCGGTCTCGCCGGTGCTGTTTGACGTCTTTGTAGAGCTTCTGGTCGATTTTATCTCCCGGAGCGTACACAGCGAACCGATATAATCGTTTGAGAAAGGAATCCTCTTATGGAAGTGTCCGTCCCTGTCGTAAACACCACCCCGGAGTTGGCCGACTGCCGCGGTGCATGGACCTTTGATCAAGAGCATGACTGCTGGTGTCTGGAAGATATCCTCTACACGCAAAAGGCCACCACCCCCAAATTCCAGCGCATGAGTATCTTCATGCCTGCCGCCTATCTGGACGAGACCGGCACCGTAAGGCCCGAGGGTGCCTGCGGCAGCTTCACCGCCCGGACCGCGCCGGTAGTGTTCGAGAACAATGCCGCGGGCTATATGCAGATGCCGCACACCTGGCTGGGCGGCCCCCGGGACGAGGCGGGCAAGTATCTGGCCCGGGGCATGGTCTACGTCACCTGCGGCTGCCGCGGTCGGGACAGCCGGGATCAGAACGAAGTTCTGTGCGGCAAATCACCGTGGTCACTGGTGGACCTCAAGACCGCGATCCGCTTCCTGCGGCACAACGCCGCCGTTCTGCCGGGCGATTTTTCCCGCATCATTTCGGTAGGATGGAGTGCGGGCGGTGCCATGTCCAGTCTGCTGGCCCTGACCGGCGACCATCCGCGCTATGCTCCCTTTCTGGAGCAGAACGGAGCCTACCCTGAGGAGAGCGATGCGGTATTCGCCGCGCAGATTTACTGCCCCATCGTGGATCTGGATCACGCAGACCTCGCCTATGAGTGGCAGTTCCAGAAGGATCCGGAGAATGAAGCCTCCCATGCCGGGCCTGCCGGCCGGATGACTCCTTTCCAGGCTGCGCTGTCTCAGGAGCTGGCAGACGCTTATATCCGCTACTTTAACGGCCTCGGTCTGACCGACCCGGCGGCGGGAACGCCCCTGACGCTGAACAAAGACGGGCGCAGCGGCACCGGCTATGACTACCTGATGAGCCTGCTGGAGGATTCCGCCTCGGACTATCTGGCCCGTCTGGACGCGGGGCAACTTGGTGAGGCCTATTCCTCTGCGGAGTATCTCTGTGGACATTATACCCGCAAAGTTCCCGCACCAAAACCCTCAGGCCAGCAGGACGCCATGCAGGGGCATGCCGGGCCGGGCGTTGCGCTTGCCGAACCGTCCGGGTTGCCGGGGATGCCCCAGAATCGCCGCCCGAATTTGGGGGATCGGGTCTCCCGCCCGCCCAGAGGAGTCCCCTATCAGGGAACCGAGCCACAGATGATCGAGGTGCCTGGCACCGACAAGCGGGATTGGCTGAGCTGGGACGGCCGACGCGCGCACATTACCGATCTGGACAGCTATCTGCTGGCTCACCGCCGCCGTATGAAGCCCTGCACCAGCTTCGATACGCTGAACATGGACAGCGGAGAGAATCAGGAGTTCGGCAGCGCGGAACAGGACTATCTGCACTTTGACCCGGACATTGCGCAGGCCATGAATCCGCTGCGGGAGCAGTTCCCGGAGGAATACGCACTTTATCATGACGCCTATGCTGCTGCGGCCCGTGATCCGGCGCTGACCGAGCGCAAATACCTCATCAATCCCATGAATTTTATCGGAGACCCGGACAGCACCTCCGCGAAGCACTACCGCATCCGCGTGGGTGCCTGCGACGCGGATACTGCTTTTACGATCTCAATGGCGCTGGCTGTACGCCTTGCCAACGAAGGCTTCCCGGTGGACTATGCCCTTGTCTGGGACCGCCCCCACTGTGAAGCAGACTACGAGGGCGAAGTCTGCGATTGGATCGAAGGTCTTTGCCGCTGAGCCTTATCAATCAATAGAGATGCCCACGCACCTGTGGAGGTTCCGCAGATGCGTGGGCATGATTTATTTGTGGCTGCCGGGTGCCTTAGTCCTCCAGCCTGCTATGTCCACATCCCAGCAAGGTTCGTGGTCGCTGAAAGCTCCTGCGGCTCCGCATCCACGCTCTTGGGAGGTTCCTCAAACAAAGCCTCATATTGGCAGCGGTAATCCTCATCCGGCAATGCCGCTACCAGCGCCAGTGCAGCGCTGCGGCGCTGTTCTTCGCTGACCGGGAAGCCATAGTCCGGGAAGTCCTCCAGTGTGCGCTCCAGCAGCCGCGCATAATAGCGCACCGTGAAGGCCCCGCGGTCCGTGAGATAAATTTTGCCGTAATGCTTTTTGACGATCAGTTTTTTCTCCATCAGCACCTCCAGAAGTCGGACGACAGAGGGCTTTTTGACTCCCAGCCGATCCGCAAGGACGCGGGAGGAAAGATCCTGATGCTGCGCGGCGCATTCGTGGATGGCAAACAAATAGCGGAGATGGGTTTCGGTCAGGGACATGGAACTTCTCCTCTCATCTTTGACACTTGATCAGTTACAACAAACTAACTTCTGCGGCATAGTGTACATCTTAGGGCCGGATTTGTCAAATGCCTTGCGCAAAGACAGCCTGTCCGCTGACACAGGAAAAAGCAGGGCAGCTCCAAAGAGCAAGCCCTGCTTTTTCACACCCCGCAAATAAAAGATACGTCTAAAAGAAAAGGAGGAGTAAAAAGAGCGATAAGAGATATGTATCGTCAAACCAGCGCTGCGCCCAGGGCCTCGCACTGACTGACTGCATCGTCATCCGGCGCGTTGCAGCAGATCACACCATCGTTGACCAGCACTGCGCCGTCATTGCGGCAGGTTTCGGCCCAGGTGCGCATCCACTCGCCGTCACCCCAGCCGTAGGAGCCGAACAGACCCACCTTTTTGCCGCCCAGTTTGCCCTCGCAGCCGGAGAACATGGGCTCGAACTCGCTTTCTTCCAGCGTTTCCGCACCCATGGCCGGGCAGCCAAAGGCGATGGCGCTGTAGGCGTCCATCTGTTCCGCGCCAAAAGCGCCTGCGGGCAGAAGATTCACCTCCGCCCCAGCGTTCTTAGCGCCGTTTGCTACGGCATTGGCCATGGCCTCGGTGTTGCCGGTGCCGCTCCAATAAACCACTGCGATCTTGCTCATAAAAATACCAACCTTTCTGAATGAAATAAAATGAAATCAACCGGCTACGGTAAGCCGCTCGATGCTCTTGCCCCGCGCCCACTGCTCGCAGTAGATGCGGGTGCACTTGTCAAAGCGGGAAAAGGCTTCCTGTGCCTTTTGCGCGTCGCCGTAGACCTTCCAGTTTCCCACACACTTGCAGCCGCAATATTTGTGCTCGATAAAGCCGCGGACGTCCTCCGGCGGATAGCCCAGGAACAGCCCGACCTCATGGGGGAACTCTCCACCCTCGTCAAACCGCTGGATGAGCTGGCGCAGGCAGACGGCCGCGCCCTTCTCCGGGTAGCCGCGCTGTCGCAGCAGCTCGGCGGCAGCGCGGTCGGAGAGGTCCCGTTCCAGCTTGCAAGGACGAAAGAAATAGATCAGCGCCCGGCCGTTTTTCTGCTGCAAGGGGATTACGCGCACTCCCTTGGGGGCAAGGCGGCGGTTCAGCCTGCGGATGTCCTCCCGCAATTCCTCTTCGCAGCAATAGGCGCAGGAGAACATACTCCCGGTTTTCAGTCCGGCCAGCGTGGGGGAACAGTAACGGACGATCCATTCTTCAGACATAAAACAGCCTCCTTTTCTGGCAAACAATGGTTAGAAAAAACTAACCTTCATCGCTAAAAAACAGCCTGCGGCGTTCTGACAGGCATTATTGTAGCATACCGGACGGTGGAGTTCCGCTCCATTCAGACGGCCTTTAACTCCAATTGGACATGGATAATTTTTGCGATCCATTTGCGGTGCGGTATTCCCGCGGGGTCAGGCCCATGACCTTTCGGAAAGCACCGGAGAATTTACTGGGGTTGTCATAGCCTACCCGCCCGGCGATCTCGGTCACGCTCAGGCTGGTGCTTTGCAGCAGTACAGCAGCAGAGCGCATCTTCTGCATCCGGGCGAACTGCCCCAACGGCAGCCCGTAGACCCGGCGAATACTTTCCTTGAGGACGGTGCCGGAAACACGGAACTGCGCACAGAGCTGTTCCAACGAAAAAGAGCATTCCATATTTTCGTGCAGATATTCGGCAACCTGTTCTGCCAGTTCCTGCCGGGCGGTGCAGGGGAGCTGTGGGGGCTCAAATGTTTGCCCGGAGAGGTAGAGCAGCAGCTCCAGGGTCTGGACCCGCCAGCAGCCCAGCCGGGAGGGTTCCGCTGCCGCGCATCCCGCACAGAAAAGCTGCCCCAGTGCGGTGCCCGTATGAAGCACGCAGGGCGAAGCCGCGAAGCAGAAGCGCTCATACAGAAGGGAAGGGACTACTTCCACTCCGGCCAGAATGCTGGACAGGCAGGGCGGCGTTTTTGCCGGATCGATCTGCAAAAAGATGCCGTGACCACCCGGATGCAGCAGAATCGTACCCGCTCCATGCGGTGCACACAGCACCCAGAGATCACCGGGATGCAGAGGAAAGCCGGAGGAATCAATCTGTCCGGTTCCGCGGCCTTCACAGCAGAAAAACAGTTCCATCATGCCGGGAGCAGGCGTCCAAAAAGCTTTCTCCTCCGCAGAACAAGCACCCAGTTCCCGCAGAGAGATCCCCGGGAACAGCTCCTGCTGGCCTGAAAGCGGCGCACGGTGCAGCCGGGCCGAAGGTGTTATTTTTGTTGAGGGATTTTCGGTTTTTTCAGCCGCGCAAGGTGATGCCGGGCAAAGGCCTTGACACTTTCGATCAGCAGGATCATCGAGCCGGAGACGACGAGGATTATCAGGAAAGACGTCCATTGCATAGAGGGTTCCTTTCTTTGAAATGAAGTGAGGTGGTTAGTAATAACTAACCACATAGCAAGTATAGCATCCCGGATGGATTTGTCAACACCCGGATGCGAAATTTCTTCTTAAAAAATGTTAGTAGAACGCAACTTTTCTAAAAATACAAAAGCTATTTTGTCTCTTGATTTTTGAAATAAAATGTGCCATACTGTCCTCGAAGTCCAGATGCGGAGCAACACCGAGAGGCGGACTTCTTTTTCGGCCATATAAGTTAGAAGAAACTAAGCTGACGATGAGATGAAGCTGACTAGCTTTGATCTGGATGTGAGCAAGACGGATGTCTATGGTGTGGTTATGACCACCGAAAACGGCGGGCAGTATCCGCTGCGCCATATAATCAATATCTGGCGCGGAACGGAACTGGGCTTCAGCCTGGATGATACGGTTTGTGCGGGTCTGGCAGGCCAGACGGTAAAGCAGATCGTTTACTATACCTCTGACGGCGCGTACGAGATCCCGGTCACGGTGGAGATCCCGGTGCTGGAGTAAAACGAGCCATAGCGGAATCTGTTTGAAAAGCAAAGCGATTCCCTGAGAGACAACACAAAACGGAGGCCCGGTTTTTTGACGGGGCCTCCGTTTTTTCATAGGAAAGCTGCCAAATCCCGCCGGATTTCACCGCTGGAGGGTATATGCTGTTTCTCCGCGCTGAATTTTTTTGTGGCGCAAATGCCCCGGCCATAGTTGGACAATTATATCAAACCAACTTTTTAATGCGACGGCAACAACGTTGGTATGCATACCGCAAAGATGCTGTTTTGTAATGTGCTTTTTTCTTGAATTGCAATAGCCTTTGGAATAAGTCGTGTATTATTGGCGTTTTTACCATAAATTGCCTTTATAAAACGATATGTTTGGACTTGTAACCAAATATCAAAAAAGTATATTGCCAGTTGCAAATCTTTTCGTTATAATTTCCACAATCCTGGTTGGTTAGAAATGACTAATCTTTAGCCGATTCTATTGTTAGGAGGTTTGAAAAATGTACAGCCAGATACAACACAGTGAATTACTTGACCTTGCAGACCATGCGATCAGCCGGTACTATAATCGTTTTCCGTTTTCCTGGCATCGTCCGGAGCCGATCGACCTTGACTTGCTCCTGATGGAACTGGCCGGAAGCAGCATCAAGATGTATCCGCTGTCCAAAGATGGCTCTGTGTTAGGCATGACTGCACACGAACGTCTTACCATCCGCATTGAATTGAATGATGGCACAGTTATCCGTGACACACTTCGGCCAAAGGATATTGTCATAGATTCCTCTCTGGCAGGATTTCATAACACCGGAGTCCGCAATTTTACCCTTGCGCATGAGATCGGGCACCATCTCCTTCGTACACACTATCCGGTCAACAACTTTCCTCATTCGTTAGAAGAAGAGTTTGCAGACATCATCGCTATGGGTCTTTTGCTGCCGGAACGCCTTGTACGGGCTTCGATGGCATTGTTCCATTTTCCCGACACGCTGCACTACGTCTCCCGATCTGACCTGGATGTGAATTATCCGCGGTTCAAAGAGATGGCGCGGTATCTGGGCGTATCGCGGCGGCATCTCGCATACCGGATGAAATACCTGAACATTCTGACCAGCGATATTCCTTACCGCCATTTACTCCCATTGCCGGAGGGCGGATGAGATGAAAGACAGATTGAAAGACCACCTTGAAGGCTGGAGATTTTGCGAAAAATGCGGCGTAAAGCTGTATCAGAAGATTGATGGCTGCAATGGAATCATCCATCTGAAATGTCATCGTTGCAGCTTGATTCTCCGCATCGACCTGTCATTCCGAAGAAAGAAGTAACCTCATTAAACAAAAAATCGGGTGCAACACACCCTGAATATGGACTGTTGGCACCGAGCAACGGGCCGTCGCTTTCGGGCGATGTATGAAACGTAGCACCAAATAGCCGGGCAGCAGCTGGCGGAGTGATTTTTAAGCAAGAATCGCTCTGCTGGTTGTTGTCCGGCTATTTTTATAGCTTCAGGCAGCCTGCTCCCGAAAAGGAGCAGGCTTTATGTTTGTCCGCTTTTCGTGGATGCCCCAAGTGGCGAAGTATCCCTAGTATCTCCAAATTTTCGGCTTTTCACGTTCTATCGAAAATTTGGAGGTTTAGCATGGGTTTCAATAAAGGTTATGAGTTGAAGAAGTTTGAAGCGCGTTGGGAAAAGTTGTGTGCTGAATATGTTGTGGCAGGTATGACTGAGGAGGCGATTCAGCAGATGTACCGCTACGACCGCCAGACCTTCAATGTTGAGCGCACCTATATTGAGCGGACACAGGAGCTTGCGACGGATACGTTTGAATGCAGCGAAGATGAGAACTCGCCACTGATGAAGCGGTATCGGGAAGTGACCACTACGGTCGACTCCTACCACGAAACCATGAGCCGCTTTTCGTGGATCGGCGAAATCGAAGACGAACGGCTGCTCTCTGCATTGGAAAGCCTGAAGGATGAAGATCTGGAACTCCTGACCCTGTATGCCTATGAAGATTACGACACGGTTGAAATTTCTAAAGCGTTTGGGACTTCCCGGCAGAATATTAGTAAGAAAATCCGAAGGATTACTAATTATATCAAAAACTTTGAAATCAGGGTTGTCTGAAAGGCATTCTCGTCGGCTACCTGATGTAAGGACAATTCCCCAAACAATACAAAACGTTGGATGGAATATCCGAACACCCGCACCTTGAAAACCGAATAGATCCGCCATCTGGTACTCAGATAATGATACTTCCGTAATTCGCGGCCCGGTCATAACGAAGACGGGGTGGCTGCAACGCCAATGAAGCGGTCAAATCCGCTGCCAGATGTATGCCCCACTCTCAGGGAGTCGAGGACGAATATGAGAGACCTTAACTTATTAAATCAGGAGCTGCCGGATACTGTTTTTTGGCCTCTGGCAGCTCCTGTTCTTTTTACATATTTATTTGAAACTCACTTTATATAACATTGGAGGTTCCGTATGAACGACTTTCGTTCCACCATTGAAGAACGGGAAATCTACAAGGAGATGGAACTGACGCCTGAGATGATCAAGTCCATCCGCACCCTCTGTGGTGTCTGTCTCCGGCATTTTGCGGAATCCAGGGCCTTCCGCATTGCCATTGTTCCCAGTGCAGACAAGAGCCTGGACACCTGCACAGTCTGCCAGACCCGGCACGGTCACGACTACGTTGTGATGCACCGCTGAAGGAATTTTGCCACATTGTCACCGGGGAGGTGAGATGCACCTTAAAAAGAATACCGCCATAACAAGGCGAAGCCCGCTGCCAGGGAGGTGCAGCGGGCTTCATATATATCGAAATGGAGGTTCGACGTTTGACCCATAACTGGAAATTCCAGCGTGGCGATGTTTACTTCACCCGCTTCGATCCAGGCACAGGAAGCGAGCAGAGCGGAAACCGTCCCGCAGTGGTGATTCAAAATGACGTGGGCAATTTCTATTCACCGACATTGATCGTTGCTGCTTTGACCAGCAAGACTTCAAAGAAATCTTCCCAACCGACACACTGCCTGCTGGAAAACCCTATGCTCTCGCTGCCGTCCATCGTCCAGGCAGAGCAAATCTTTACGGTGGACAAGAGCCGTATTCTGAAGTTCATCGGTCATCTGACCCCGGAAGAAATGAGCAGAGTCGATGATGCGGTGCGGATCAGCCTTGCGCTGAATCCAATGGGCAGCATCCAGAAGCTCACGCCCATCATCCGCTCTACGGCGGCTTACGCGCCGCCAGAGGTGAAAGATGGCAAACCACCTGTCTACCCATATACGCCTATCCGGTCGTCCTTTGAGAACGCTGGAAGCATTGAGGAAATGATGCTGTATACCGAACTTCAATCCGCTGTTCATGCGATGATCCAGCGTCTGGAATATAGTTTCACCTTCAACCCCAGCCTGCTCATCAGTCCGAAGCGAAAACAGCAGGTCGGCAAAATTCTGGAAGAAGCCGAAAGATACATCTGGAGAATCAAGGAGGAAATGCGATGCGCCTGAAAGAAAAGAATGATCCGTTCATTGGTTTCAATCCACCGTACCAGCTCATGGTAATTCATAGCAGTAAGCTGGTCTATCCCCGTGAGCTGTATCAGCGTGGTATCCAGCGCAGCCGTGTAGAACGGATCGCGGCTAACTTCAACGAGTATATTGCCAACGAGCCGAAAGTCAGTTTCCGGGATGGGAAGTTCATCGTCACAGACGGGCAGCATACCATCGAAGGTCGTATCCTGCGCAACTGCGGAAAAGACCTTCCGATTCTTTGCAAGGTGTATACAGGTTTGACAGCACAGCAGGAAGCCCTGCTCTTTGCGGAGCAGAATGGTTTTTCCGCTCCGCTGTCAGCGGGCATCAAGCTTCGTGCCAGAGTCTTTGGGGGTGATGAAGTGTCCACGGCCTTTCTCGCTGCAACCAATCGGGTTGGGCTGGTACTTGATTACAACCAGCAGATAAGCGATTACCGCATCGGCTGCGTAAATACAGCGTTCCGGCTGTATAAGCGGATGGGGGAACCGCTTTACTGCGAAACCCTGCAGCTCATCGTAGAAGCATGGGAAGGCAAACCGGATTCGTTCCGTGCATCCGTTCTTCGGGGCATGATGCACTTCGTGGAGCTGTACCACGGAGAGTTCAGCGAGGAACGTCTGATTCGAGCACTGCGCAGCATTCATCCGATCGACATTTACCGCATCGGACAGGATAATCCTGCAAAGCTGCCGGGGTGGAAGAAATATGTTTTCCCGATCTACACGGCATACAACGGCAAGTGCAGAAAAGATGCTTTGCCGATGAAATTCTGATCTTTACAGGCATTCATCTTTTTCAGGTGAGGGGCATCTGCACGGCGCGGATGCCCCTCACTACATATAAAGTTCATACTAACGTTACTTTTTCAAAAGAGAGGTCGTGCTATGATCCTTCGTGATATTGTTTCCGTAGAAAAAGATCGCTATATCGTCAATGGCTGCAAAGTCCGGGTCACTTACTCGGAGGATGGGGAAGATATGGAGATCCTTCAGCGGATGATCCATGATACCCTCCGACCGGAGTACAAAGAGGCCAACTGAATCGGCATCCTTGTGATAAAAAACAATCTATACTAAAATGACGATGAGGACGCTGCAGCTCCTTGTGAAAGATAATGTGCGCACAGGATCGTCATTTTCAGGATTTACACAGGAAGAAAAACAATGAAA
>JBJERU010000034.1:0-13786 GCA_051882415.1 Faecalibacterium sp.
AGTTACCTTCCAGTCCGCCGATCCCGAGCATCCCGCAAAGTTCTTTATGGTGTCTGCTCCGGCGCACTGCTCTTATGAGACGCGCCTGATCAAGATCGCAGAGGCCAACCACCGTCCCCTGGGCAGCGTGGAGACCTGCAACAAGCGCACCATCAATCAGTTCATCCACCCGGATGTGCTCAAGACCTGCCAGCTCAGCATGGGTATGACCGCGCTGGATCCCGGTTCCAACTGGAACACGATGCCCAGCCACACCCACGAGCGCCGCATGGAGATCTATACCTACTTTGAGATCCCCGAAGGTCAGGCTGTGTTCCACATGTGTGGCGAGCCGACCCAGACCCGTCATATCGTGATGCACAACGAGGACGCTGTCATCAGCCCCTCCTGGAGCATCCACAGCGGCGTGGGTACCTCGAACTATACGTTCATCTGGGCGATGGGCGGCGAGAACATGGAGTTTGACGACATGGATAACATCGCCACCACCGATCTGCGCTAAAACCAATCATAAAAGCCCCGTACACGGTACGAGCCGGGTGCGGGGCTTTCTCTTAAAAAATACGGAAGTGCTGCCCGGAAGCTTTTCGGGGCGGCATTTCCCAGAAAAGGAGAATACAATTCATGGATCTTTCTGCATTTGACCTGAAGGGCAAGGTTGCCCTGATCACTGGCGGCGCCCACGGCATCGGCTTCTCCATCGCCGAGGGCATGGCAAAGTGCGGCGCAACCGTCTGCTTCAACTGCTCCAACCAGGCCAGCTACGAAAAAGGTATGGCCGCTTACCAGGCTGCCGGCATCGATGCACACGGCTATATCGCGGACGTGACCGATGAAAATGCTGTCAACGCAATGATCGCTCAGATCAAGGCGGATGTCGGCCCCGTGGATATCCTGGTCAACAATGCTGGCCTGATGAAACGTATCCCGATGGTGGAGATGAGCCATCAGGATTTCATGCGCGTTATCGACGTGCACGTTGGCGGTGCGTTCAACTGCTCCAAGGCTGTTCTGCCTGATATGGTGGCCAAGCGCGAGGGCAAGATCATCAACATCTGCTCCATGATGAGCGAGCTGGGCCGTGAGACCGTTTCCGCCTACGCTGCCGCTAAGGGCGCTCTGAAGATGCTGACCAAGAACATCGCTTCCGAGTACGGCGAATATAACATCCAGTGCAACGGCATGGGCCCCGGCTATATCGCTACCGAGCAGACCGCTCCCCTGCGTGAGATCCAGCCGGACGGCAGCCGTCATCCCTTCGACAAGTTCATCATCGGCAAGACCCCCGCTGGCCGCTGGGGTGATCCCGAGGATATGGTTGGCCCCTGCGTATTCCTGGCTTCCCATGCCTCTGACTTCGTGAACGGCCACATCCTCTATGCTGACGGCGGCATTCTGGCTTATATCGGCAAGCAGCCCAAGTAATCTTTTTACGGGGGATTTCTTCCTTTTTCGAGAAAAAGGAAGCGAAAAAGCTTTTCACTGGGACCCATGCATGCGCATGGGTCCTATATTTTTTTGTTTGCAACTATCCTATGCTTATAAAAACTCTGGCCCGCGCAAGCGCGGGCCGATTGAAAAGTTTTTGCCCCGCTTTTTTCAAAAAGCGGGAAAACTCCCGTACAAAATCTATCTTGACAGCTGTTAAAAGCAATGGGCCAGCGCGTATGCGCTGGCCCGTTTGAAACGTTCTTTGCCCCGCTTTCTTTCAAGAAAGCGGGAAAACCCCCGTAAAAGGGTTTACACTGCACCTCACACCTTTTCGATGGTGATGCTCCACTCGCTGGTCATAGCCTCGTCCGGCTCCAGAATTTCATGCTTGCCTTCCTCGTTGACGCTGTTGGCCCAGCCGTTCCAAGGCTCCATGCAGACGAAGCTTTCAGCATCCTGCTGCCAGAGCACGCCGTTGTCGAAGGTCTCGTCCGCGTCCACAGTGACCTTGTGGCCGTTTCCGCTGTCCGTAAAGGTCATGGGGAACTGCACACCGGTCATCAGGCGTATGGTATTATCTGCGCCTTCCTTGCGGGTCAGGGTGATCTTTTCCGGAGCAGCGGGCTGTTCGCCCTTTGCATTCTCCGAGCAGGTAGCGCACTTGATATCAAAGTCCACATTCTCCAGCTTGGAGGCCAGGAAATAGGGGTGATAACCAAAGCTGAACGGCATGGGCTTGTCGCCTTCATTGATAACGGTCAGGCTGATCTTGGCCTTGTTGCCCTCCAGACCATAAGTGACCATCAAAGTAAAGTCATAGGGGTAGAGGAACTTAGTCAGCGGGGTGGCCTCCAGAACAAGAGTCACACCGTCCGGGCCAACGCTCTCCACTTCCCAGGCGCACAGATCGGCAAAGCCATGGGTCTCCATGGGATAGGGCTTGCCATCAAAGATATGCACGCCGCCGTCCGGGTTGCCGCAGCTGGGGAACAGCACGGGCACCGCAAAGCGGGGGCGGTTGCACTCGCTGAAATTGGGGCGGCGGGTCCAGATGTATTCATCGCCGTCCAGGGTAAAGCCGGTGATCATACCGCCGCGCTCGGGGGTGATGGTCAGGGCAGTTTTGGCGGCAGGGTCAGAGATGACATACTGCTCATAGCAGGCGCCGTTTTCGGTGATGTACTGGGTCGTGATCTGGTTCATGGGGGATACCTCCTATCATGTTTACAAAAAGGGCTGCCGCACAGCCGGGATCGGACGCGCAGCAGCCCCTTGGATTCAGTTTACAGCACAACGCCGTCCTTGAAGATGGAGATCTCGCGGAAGCCGCGGGTCTCAGCCTTGGTCTGCTCGCCGCTTGCGACGCGGATCACCAGATCCAGCAGATCCTGCGCTGCCTCGTCGATGGTCTTTTCGCCGTCAGCGACCACACCGGCATTGAAGTCGATCCAATCGGACTTCTTGGTAGCCAGCGGGGTGTTGGTGGCGATCTTCAGGGTAGGAGCCGGGGCGGAGAAGGGAGTGCCGCGGCCGGTGGAGAACAGGATCATATGAGCGCCTGCCGCAGTCATAGCGGTGGCGGACACCAGATCGTTGCCCGGGCCATACAGCATGTTCAGGCCCTTGGTGACAACGGGATCACCATAGCCGATCACATCCATAATGGGAGCGGTGCCGCCCTTCTGGACACAGCCGCAGCTCTTGTCCTCCAGAGTGGTGATGCCGCCCTTCTTGTTGCCCGGAGAGGGGTTGTCGTAAACAACCTCGTTGTGGCTGATGAAGTAGTTCTTAAATCCGTTGATCATGTGCTCGGCCTTGCCAAACACTTCCGGAGTGATGCAGCGATCCATCAGGAAGCCCTCGGCGCCGAACATTTCAGGCACCTCGGTCAGAACGGTGGAACCACCACGCTGACCCATCATATCGGAGAAGCGGCCGATGGTGGGGTTGGCGGTGATGCCGGACAGACCATCCGAGCCGCCGCACTTCATGCCAACGACCAGGTCGGACACGGGGATAGGCTCGCGCTGGAACTGGCCCGCAAAGGCGGCCAGCTCTTTCAGGATCTCGCGGGCAGCGCTGAACTCGTCCTCAACATCCTGGCAGGTCAGGAACTTGACGCGATCGGGATCGTACTCGCCCAGCTCTTTCACAAACTGATCGTGCTGGAGGTTCTCACAGCCCAGGTGCAGCACCAAAACGGCGGCAGCGTTGGGATGACGCACCAGAGCAGCCAGCAGCTTGCGGGTCTGAGCATGGTCATGACCGGTCTGGCTGCATCCGAACGGATGGGTAAAAGTGTACAGGCCGTCGATGGTGCCAGTGACCAGATCCTGGTTGTCCGAAACCATCTTTTTGGCGATGTCGTTGACACAGCCGACGGTGGGGATGATCCAGATCTCGTTGCGGATAGCGGCACGGCCGTCCTTGCGGCGGAAGCCCATAAAGGTTTCCGGCTCTACCTTGGGCAGGGGAGCCAGGTCGGGAGCGGGGTTGTAGCTGTACTCCACCTCGCCGGACAGGTTGGTTTTAACGTTGTGGGTGTGCATCCAGGTGCCCGGCTCGGCGTCAGCGGTAGCGTGGCCGATGGGGAAACCGTACTTGATGACATTCTCGCCCTCTTTGATGGGCTGGACCGCCATCTTGTGGCCCTGGGGGATATCCTCAAGAGCAGTTACGGCGAGGCCGTCTGCCTCCACCAGGGTGCCTTTGGCGATGGGGTGCAAAGCGACCACTACGTTGTCGATGGGGCTGATATGAATAGCCTGCGGCATAGTTAATTTCTCCTCAGTTGAATGGCTTGTCAAATGCACAAAGGGGCAGGCCGGAACGCTCCAGCCCGCCCGTGCGGGGCGCAGCCCCGGTGCATTGTGTTTCGGATTCGGATTACAGGCAGCTCTTGTAAGCGGCCTCGGCGCCCTCGGCGCGGATCAGCTCCAGATCGGCCAGAACAGCGGCTTCCACGCCGGGGATCTGGGTCAGATCCTGATCCCACATCTGGGTATTGGTCAGCACGGCGTGCACCAGATCGGCAGCGGAGTCATCCTTGTGAGCATAGTAGAAGTCCAGCGCCCACTTGTCGTCCTGGATCTTGTAGGTGTTGCCTGCGGGACGCTTGCAGATCAGGCCGTCGGCAGTGCGCTCCTGGATGTCGTTGGAGTAGAAGGCGATGTAAGCGGCCAGGCTCATGGTCAGGCACTTGGGCAGTTCCTTCTTCTCCTCGATGTAGCCCAGGAAGGAAGGCATGTTGCGGGCCTTCCACTTGGAGGTGGAGTTCAGGGAGATGCTCATCAGCTCGTGGTTGATGAACGGGTTGTTGAAGCGATCCTGCACAGCAGAAGCGAAGTCCTCCAGATCCTTCTTGTCCAGGGGCAGGGTGGGGATGACCTCCTCGTGCAGCATCTTGTTCATGAAGCCGCGGATGTTCTCGTTGTGCATGCAGTCACGCACGATGTCGAAGCCGGCCAGGTAAGCGCCCAGAACAAAGCCGGTGTGTGCGCCGTTCAGGATGCGGACCTTGCGCTTCTTATAGGGGGTGACATCGGGCACGACCATGACGTTGACGCCGGCCTTCTTGAACGGGAGCTTGTCCTCCAGCCATGCCGGGCCTTCGATGACCCACACGCCGAACACTTCGCCGACATCCAGAACCTGATCGTGGTAGCCGTTGGCCTCTTCCATCGCGGCCAGCTCCTGAGGATCGCGGATGCGGCCCGGAACGATGCGGTCGACCAGAGTGGAGCAGAAGGTGTTGCACTCGTTCATCCAGGTCAGGAAGCCTTCCTCCAGGCCCCAGTCCTTGGCGTAGTTGTTGCAGCACTTCTGCAGCTCTTTGCCGTTGTTGTCGATCAGCTCGCAGGACAGGATGGCCAGACCCTTGTCAGCAGCGCCGTCAAAGGCCTTGTAGCGCTCGTACAGAACGCGGGTCAGCTTTGCAGGGAAGCTGGTGGGGGGAACCTGGTCGAACTGGCTGTCGCCCTGGGTGTAGGCGATGCCGGCCTCGGTGGTGTTGGAGGCGATGATCTCCAGATCGGGAGAAGCGGCCAGCTTCAGCACCTTATCCCAGCTGCCTTCGGTGTAGGGGCACACGCAGTCGCTGACGCAGGAGATCACACGCTTTGCGTCGATCTTCTCGCCCTTCTCGCTGCCGCGCAGGTACAGGGTGTACAGACCCTCCTGAGCATTGATCCAGTCGGCCATCTGGGGGAAGTTGCCGATGGGCTGGATCAGGCTGACCTTGCCGTTCCAGCCGGCCTTCTCGTTGGCAATATCAAAGAAGTAATCCACGAATGCGCGCAGGAAGTTGCCCTCGCCAAACTGCATGACCTTGACCGGGGCATCCTTGAGGATATAGCCCTGGTAGCCGGACTGCTCGAGGACCTTGTAATTCAAAGTTTCCATTGTGATCTGTCTCCTTTTGCTCAGTTGCTTTGCGTACGCAGCGGAGGGGCATAGCTCCCCCGTTCTCTCCCTCTATTTTAAGGTGTTGTATACAATTTCGTCAAGTGCTTCTTGCTGGTTTTTTGGACAAAAATAGCTCACATTCACAAATTCCAGCGGAATCCACAATCAAAACTTTAAAAATTTGTCAATTTTTTAGTTGTATACATGGGGCTTTTTCGGTATACTAGTCATAAGGAATCGTCTGCCCTGCGGCAGGCAGGAACAACCCGAACCACTATTTTAAAAGTACAGAAAAAGGAGTTAGCCAACCATGAAAGCATTTATGGATAAGGACTTCATGCTTCAGTCCCCTACCGCGCAGCACCTGTACCACGATTACGCAGCAGCGATGCCCATCTGCGACTATCATTGCCATATCCCTCCCCGTGAGATCTACGAAAACCGCCGTTTTGAGAACATCGCTCAGGTCTGGCTGGGCGGCCGCAACCCCGATGGCAGCTACTTTGGCGACCACTACAAGTGGCGCGTCATGCGCTCCAACGGCGTGCCCGAAGAGTACATCACCGGCAGCAAGCCTGACCGCGAGCGCTTCCAGAAGTTTGCCGAGGCTCTGCCCATGGCCATCGGCAACCCGATGTATCACTGGACCAACCTGGAGCTGCACACCTTCTTTGGCTATGACGGCGTGCTGAACGGCGATACCGCGGAGGAAGTGTGGAACCTGTGCAACGAGAAGCTGCAGAACGACCCCAAGCTGACCGTCCGCGGCCTGATCGAGCAGTCCAACGTGGCCTTCATCGGCACCACCGATGATCCCATCGACAGCCTGGAGTGGCACGAGAAGATCAAGGCCGAGCCTTCCATCAAGTTCACCGTGGCTCCCTCCTTCCGCCCGGACAAGGCCATCAATATCAACAAGGACGGCTTTGTGGAGTACATGGGCAAGCTGGCTGCCAGCGTGGGCAAGGAGAGCCTGGGCTGCATCCATTGCGTGATGGATGCCCTGACCGAGCGCCTGGAGTTCTTCGTCAGCCTGGGCTGCCGTGCTTCTGACCACGGTCTGGACTATGTGCCGTTCCGTGCAGCCACCATCGAGGAGGCAGACGCCATCTACAAGAAGGCGATGGCTGGCGAGGCTGTGACCCTGGAAGAGGCTGAGAAATACCAGACCGTTATCCTGACCCACTTGGGCAAGGAATATCACCGCCTGAACGTTGTCATGCAGCTGCACTTCAACTGCCTGCGTGGTGTCAACCGCAAGATGAACAGCCTGCTGGGACCCGACACCGGCTTCGATATGATCAACACCCGCTCCTGCGGCGGCGAGATCGCCAGCCTGCTGAGCGCGCTGAACGACACCGACGAGTGCCCCAAGACCATCATCTACAGCCTGAACCCGGCTGACAACGAGCAGATCGGCACCATCCTGGGCTGCTTCCAGAGCAGCGAGGTCCCGGGCAAGATCCAGCATGGTTCTGCCTGGTGGTTCAATGACCAGAAGATCGGTATGGAGAACCAGATGAAGAGCCTGGCCAACCTGGGTCTGCTGGGCAACTTTGTCGGCATGCTGACCGACAGCCGCAGCTTCCTGAGCTACACCCGCCACGACTACTTCCGCCGCATCCTGTGCAACGTGGTCGGCCAGTGGGTCGAGGACGGCGAATATCCCGCCGACGAAAAGGCTCTGGAGAAGATCATCAAGGGTGTCTGCTTCGATAACGCAAAGCGTTACTTCGCCCTGTAAGCTTTTCCTTTTAAAATTCCCGGATCCATCGCCCGCCGCAGGTTTTCCGCCTGCGGTGGGCTTTTTGCGCCCAAAGACGCTTTGCGGAATATTTTGACCCCGGAAATTGAATAAACCGCCGTGCGCTGCTGCACAATAAAGGCAGGAACGGCAACCGTACACAAACGATGGATGGGAGTAACACAAAATGGATCAACTCAGAAAGTTTTTGCACGGCAAAGGCTTTGCGCTGGCAATGGCGGCCTGCCTGCTGGCGGCGGCCTGCGCGGGCGTGTGGGCGGTGCGGGTCCTGCGGGACCGGCTGGAAGAAAATCTGGAGGGGCTGAACGGTGCCACAGAGCAGGATCAGACAGCCCAACGCATGGACGAAGAACTTTTGAATGATGTTGAAACTGACGAGGAGGCACAAACATGGCAGCAGCAAACCGAACCGGCCGCAAACAGTGTGGCAAATGTTCCCAAACCCGAACCCTCCGCTTCCTCTGGCTCCTTGTCTGGGGGACAGTCTGGGTCTGGTTCGGTATCCGAACCTTCCGCACTGCGCACCGACTCTGCGCCTGCCAGCAGTTCAGCAGCGCCTGCCTCCACACGGCCTGTATCGGGTCGCGTTTTAAACACCTACAGCGGTGACGATCTGGTCTATAACAAAACTCTGGGGGACTGGCGCACCCACAATGGCGTGGATCTGGCCTGTTCGCAGGGCGAAGATGTCAGCGCTCCAGTGTCGGGCAAGGTGACTCTGGCCGGACAGGAAGGCAACTGGGGCACAGTAGTGGCCATCGAGGACGCTCAGGGCCGGATCTGGCGGCTGTGCGGCTTGCAGGATCTGGATGTCAAGCAGGGGGACAACGTCTCTGCCGGACAGGAGATCGGCGAGGTTGGCAGCGTGAGCTGTGAGTGCGCAGAGGAGTCGCATATCCATTTGGAAGTGATCAAAGAGGACAAGTATCTTGACCCCATCGCTCTGCTGAGCGGAAACTGAAAAAACAAAGAAAAGGGCTGTGTTTTGGACGAAACGCAGCCCTTTTCCTGTATTTCCCCGCTTAAAATCCGACCGTTTTTCCAAAACAGTCGGGGAACGAAGATTGCTTTTGACCGTCGATTCTGGTAAGATAAAAAAGAATAATTTTCGACAAAATAAGAGGTGGAACAATGTCCAAAGTGGTGGTCGTAGGCGCAGGTGCAGCGGGCCTGATGGCGGCGGGCGCAGCGGTTCGGCAGGGGCATCAGGTGACTGTGCTGGAACATACCGAAAAGCCCGGCCAAAAGATTCTCGTCACCGGCAAGGGACGCTGCAACGTGACCAACGACTGCACCGCAGAGGAATTTTTGCGCCATGTGCGCACCAATCCCCGCTTTTTGTTTTCCTCGCTGGGGGCGTTCCCACCCGCCAGCACCATGGCTTTGTTCCAGTCTTTGGGCGTTCCGCTGAAGGTGGAGCGCGGACGCCGGGTGTTCCCGGTGTCTGACCGGGCAGAGGATATCCGCCAGGCCCTTCTGCGGTATGCGGAGGATGCGCGCCTGGAGCATGACGGCGCATCCAAGCTTCTTCTGGAGCCGCTGCCTCAGCCGGAGCCGCAGCCCGGCAAAAAGCAGAAGGCCGGCCCTGCGCTGCGGTGTGTGGGGGTGCGCGGGACCTCCGGCCAGGAGTATCGCGCAGATGCTGTGCTGGTAGCGACCGGCGGCGTGAGCTATCCGACCACAGGTTCCACCGGCGACGGCTATCGCCTGGCAAAACAGGCCGGACACACTCTTGTGGAGCCTGTGCCCAGCCTGGTCAGCCTGGTCAGCCATGATCCGGGCTGCAAAAAGATGATGGGCCTGGCCCTGAAAAATGTGACCCTGACCTTGTACGAGGACGGCAAAGCCATCTTTGCCGAACAGGGCGAGATGCTGTTCACTCATTTTGGCATCAGCGGGCCGCTGACTCTCAGTGCTTCCAGCCACTTGGGTGACATGAAAAAACATACTTATTATACGGAGATCGATCTCAAGCCTGCCCTGTCGGAGCAGCAGCTCTATGACCGGATCACGAGGGACTTTGGCCTGCTGGCCAACCATGCCGCGCAGGGTGCGCTGGTCAAGCTTCTGCCTGCCAGCATGCAGCCTGTGATGGTAGAGCGCTGGGGCATCGACCCAGCCACCCGTGCCAATCAGATCACCCGCGAGCAGAAACGGGAGCTGGTGCATCTGTGCAAGCATTGGAAGGTGACGATCGATGCGCGGGGCGATCTGGCCCATGCGGTCATCACCTCCGGCGGCGTGTCGGTGCGGGAGGTGGATCCCCGCACTATGCAGAGCAAAAAGGCCGCGGGGCTTTATTTTGCGGGCGAGGTGTTAGATGTGGACGCTTATACCGGCGGCTATAATCTGCAGATCGCGTTTTGCACAGCGCAGGCCTTTGCAAAGAATCTGCCGTGAACGCAGATGCTTCAGCCCGCCCGGGCCTGACAAAAGCAGCCGGGCCTGACCTATGCGAATGAAACACTCTGGCCCACATGGAATGTGGGCCGATTGAAAAGCTTTTTCGCTTCCTTTTTCTCGAAAAAGGAAGAAATCCCCCGTAGTATTTATATAAGGAGTGCCACCATGTTTTCTGTTGCAATCGACGGGCCTGCCGGGGCAGGCAAATCCACGCTGGCGCGGCGTTTGGCCGCGGAACTGGGATACATTTATGTAGACACGGGCGCGATGTATCGTGCCATTGGCCTGTACGCGCTGCGCGCGGGCTGTGACCCAAAAAACGACCCCGCGGTGGAAGCGCTGCTGCCTGCCATTGCGCTGCGGCTGGAGTCTATCGATGGCGAACAGCATATCTACCTGAACGGCGAGGATGTCAGCGCGGATATCCGCACCGAGCAGGCTGGCATGGCGGCTTCGGCGGTGGGGGCAAACCCTGCCGTGCGCGCCTTTTTGCTGGATCTTCAGCGGGACATGGCCAAGACCCGGAACGTCCTGATGGACGGCAGGGACATCGGCACCGTAGTTCTGCCCAACGCCAGCGTAAAGATCTTCCTGACCGCTTCGCCAGAAGCCCGCGCTTCCCGCCGCTGGAAAGAATACTGTGCCAAGGGCATGACCATTTCCTTTGAAGAAGTTCTTGCAGACGTCAGGCAGCGGGATCATCAGGATACCCACCGTGCCGCCGCGCCCCTGCGCCAGGCAGAGGACGCTGTGCTGCTGGATACCTCGGATATGAACTTTGAGCAGAGCCTTGCCGCCATGAAGCAGATCATCGCACAAAAGACCAGCAAAGTACAGGGAGGATAATCATGGTTCTTTATTACATTCTGGTGCCGCTGGCCTGGCTGATCTGGCACATTGGATTCCGCATCGAGGTGATCGGGCGGGACAACCTGAAAAAGGTGGCGACCAAAGGCTGCATCCTTGCCCCTACTCATGTTTCCGGCATCGACCCGGTGTTTGTTGTCGTCACCCGCTTTTGGGGCAGGCGGATGGTGGTCTTTGCCAAAAAGGAACTGTTCGAGATCAACTGCGCGCTGAGCTGGTTTTTCCGGTGTATGGGCGGTGTAAGCGTGCGCGGCACCCGCGATGAAGTGGAGGTCATCGAGCAGACTGTGAAAGAATGCCGCAACGGTGGCACGCTGCTGATCTTTCCGGAAGGCACCCGCGAAAAGCGGGGCGGCGATCTGCTGCCGCCCAAAAGCGGTATCTTTGTCATCGCGGACGAAGCCGCCGTGGACGTGGTGCCCTGCCGCATTTTATACGATACGCCGGACGGACGCATGAAACTGTTCTGCCGGGTCAAGGTGATCTACGGCGAGCCGCTTCCCGCCGCGCAGTTCTCGATGCAGGGCCGCCGCGATACCAAAAAGCTGCGCGCCAACAAACAGGCTTTGACCGATGCATGGCAGCGTTTGGGCGACGAGAACGCTTTTGCCCGCCGCAGCGCATAATGGGGCGGCAGCATGCGTAAACTAAACATCGGAGCGCGGGGCTGCCCCGCCGCCGGAAAAGGAGAGAGAGCGATGGAGATCCGCTTGGCAAAGACGGCGGGCTTCTGTTTTGGCGTAAACCGTGCCGTACAGCTGACCTATCAGCTGCTGGAGCAGGGCAAGCGGGTGGCTACGCTTGGCCCGCTGATCCACAACCCGCAGGTGGTAGAGGATCTGTGCCGCCGGGGGGCGCTGGTGGCGGATACGGTGGCCGATGTGCCCGACGGGTACGAGGTGATCATCCGCAGCCACGGCGTGCCCCGCAGCGTGTACAAGGAGCTGGAGCGCCGGGGAATCCCCTATCACGACGCCACCTGCCCCTTTGTGCAAAAGATCCAGCGCATCGCGCAGCAGGCCGGAGAAGAGGGCGCAGTGCTGGTGGTGGCGGGCGACGCGGCCCATCCGGAGGTGCAGGGGATCGTAGGGCACACCGCCGGGGAAGTGTATGTTTTCAACGATCTGGCCCAGCTGCGGGCCTGGAAAGGCCCATGTGACCCCCAAAAGCCCATTTTTGCAGTTGCACAGACCACATTTCAGGTTACAAAATGGCAAGAAAGTTCGGAGTTTCTAAAAAAAGCCTATACAAACGCCCGAATTTTTGATACAATATGTAATGCGACGTGGGCGAGGCAACAGGAAGCGGAAGACCTCAGCCAGCAATGCGACATCATTGTTGTCATTGGCGGTCATCATTCTTCCAATACCCAAAAGCTGGTACAGGTCGCCGCAAAGCACACGCGAGCCGTAACGGTCGAGACAGCGAGCGAACTTCGGCCGGAATGGTTTGCAGAGGTAAAAACGGCGGGCGTCACAGCCGGGGCTTCAACGCCATCGTCTATTATTGAGGAGGTACTTAACAGTATGAGCGAAGAAATCAATGACAGCATGAGCTTTGAGGAGATGCTGAATGCATCCGAGGAAAAGCGTGTTCATGCAGGTAGTATTGTGAAAGGAATCGTGACCAGCATCTCTGCCAACGAGATCCAGGTGGATATCGGTGCGAAGCAGACCGGCTTTGTCAAGCTGAGCGAGCTGAGCGACGATTCCTCCGCCAAGGTCGAAGACCTGGTGAAGGTTGGCGATGAGCTGGACCTCATCGTCGAGAAGGTTATGGATCAGGACGGCGTCATCCAGCTCTCCCGCAAGAAGCTCGCATCTCGCAAGGGCATGGAAGAGATCGCCAAGGCCGCTGAATCCGGCGAGGTCGTCGAGGGCGATGTCACCGAGTTCAACAAGGGCGGCGTTGTGGTCAACGTCAAGGGCGTAAAGGTATTTGTTCCCCGTTCTCAGGCTACCATGCGCCGCGACGAGGACTACACTGCTCTGGTTGGCCAGCATGTGCAGCTGGTTGTCACCGAGTGCTCCGGCCGCAAGATCGTTGGCAGCATCAACAAGGTGACTGCCGAGCAGAACAAGGCCAAGCGTGAAGAGTTCTGGGCTAATGTTGAGGTGGGCAAGAGCTACTCCGGCGTTGTCAAGAGCCTGACCTCTTATGGTGCATTCGTGGATATCGGCGGTGTGGACGGTCTGTGCCACATCAGCGAACTGAGCTGGAACCGCATCAAGCATCCCTCCGAGGTTGTTGCAGTGGGCGACTCCATCGAGGTGTATGTCAAGGATATCGACACCGAGAACCACAAGGTTTCTCTGGGCTTCAAGAAGGCCGAGGACAATCCCTGGGAGCAGCTGAAGAACAACTATCCCATGGGCAGCACCTTCCATGCTCCGGTGGTGTCTCTGACCAAGTTCGGCGCATTCGTTCGCATTCTGCCGGGTGTGGATGGTCTGGTTCACATCAGCGAGATCAGCAACGAGCGCGTGGAGAAGGTCTCTGACGTGCTGAAGGTCGGCGATATGGTCGATGTGAAGCTGCTGGATGTTGACTTCGACAAGAAGCGCATCAGCCTGTCCATGAAGGCCCTGCTGAAGGAAGACGCAGAATAAGCTTCTGTATCCCGGCAGCTGCCTAAGATGATAAGGTAAGGGACAGCCCCGTTGCCGGAAACGGCGGCGGGGCTGTTTTTATTTTTACATCTGCATATCTGCGCAGGATTTGCCGTGCCGCAGGGCGGAGTGCTGGGGCATACTGGAACGGAGGGGTGCTGCGTTTTGGGGGTGACGGGTGCGGAAGGGAAGGCTTTGGCATCCCGAAAGATTGCGGACGGGATGGGTCAGGTTTATGCCCTGTTATTCAATCGATAGCCGGTGGGATGTTCTCTTTTGTCTCGCCAAAAGAGAACCAGAAAAGCGA
>JBJERU010000035.1:0-45601 GCA_051882415.1 Faecalibacterium sp.
TTGCAGGCGCGGTTGCAGGGCGGGGTGGTCTGGGCGGCCAGCGCCTTGTTGTACTCCCGCACAAGATATTCGTGGGTAACGCCATAGTCCATGTGTGCCCAGGGTGTCACCTCGTCCAGAGCAATGGAACGCTGGCAGTAGAACGCTGCGTCTACGCCCAGATCGGCAAAGGTCTGCATCCAGACATCATACCGGAAGCACTCTTCCCAGCCGTCAAAGTAGCAGCCGCGGCGGTAGGCTTCCACCAGAACCGGCGCAAGGCGGCGGTCGCCCTTGGCAAACACGCCTTCCAGAAAGCTGGTCTTGCTGTCGTGATAGTTCACCTTGATCTTGCGGCTGCGCAGGCTCTCCAGCAGGTGCTTCTGCTTGGCCTGCAAGGTCTCGGCAGTATCCATCGGCACAAACTGGAAAGGGGTGTGAGGCTTGGGCACAAAGCAGGCACAGCTGACTGTTACCTGCACGCCGCGGCCCTTGGCGTGGTTCGGGGTATGATAGTACAGGTCTACCACCTTCTGCGCCGTTTCCGCGATACCCTCGATATCCTCCATTGTTTCTGTGGGAAGGCCCATCATAAAGTAGAGCTTGACCGAGGTATAGCCCGCCTCAAACGCAATGCGGCAGGTCTTTTCGATCTCATCCCAGGTGACATTTTTGTTGATAACGTCACGCAGGCGCTGGGTTCCGGCCTCCGCCGCAAAGGTCAGGCCGCTCTTGCGCACCTTGGTGGTCTTTTCGATCAGGCTCTGGGAGAAGTTGTCCATGCGCAGCGAAGGCAGGGACAGGCTGACGTGCTCTTTGGGGGCCCAGTCGTTCAGATCGTCCAGCAGCTCTTCCAGCTGGCTGTGATCCGAGGTGGACAGGCTGGAAAGGCTCAGCTCTTCATAGCCCGTATTGGCGCACAGATCCTGCGCGGCCCGGTTCAGCAGACCCGCGTCACGCTGGCGCATGGGACGATACAGGAAGCCCGCCTGACAAAAACGGCAGCCACGAACACAGCCGCGCAGCACTTCGATGCTGGCGCGATCCTGAATGGCGCCCACCATCGGCACCACAAAATGCGTGGGCGGGGCAAACTCGTTCATGTCCTTGAGGATGGCCTTGGTGATCACGGCCGGCACACCCGGCTCGTTCGGCGTGATGGCCCGGACGCGGCCATCCTCATAATAATCCACATCATAGAACGCCGGGATATATACGCCCGGGATCTGCGCCAGGCGCAGCAGCAGCTCCTTTTTGGAGATGCCCTCCTTTTTAGCGCGCTCGATCTGCGCGCAGATAGACGGCAGCTGACGCTCACCCTCGCCCAGCTGCACCACATCGAAGAAATCCGCGATGGGTTCGGCATTGCAGGCGCACGGGCCGCCCGCCACGATCAGCGGCCAGGAAGCATCGCGGTCTTTGGAGCAGAACGGGATGCCCGCCAGATCCAGCATGGCCAGGATATTGGTATAGGACAGCTCATATTGCAGCGTAAAGCCCACCGCGTCAAAAGCAGTCAGCGGATCTTTGCTTTCCAGCGCATAAAGCGGCAGCTCCAGCCGCTCCATCTCCGCTTTCATGTCCAGCCAGGGCATAAAAGCACGCTCACACCACCAGTTTTCGTGCTCGTTGAGCAGCTCGTACAGGATCTTTTCCCCTAGGAAGGACATGCCCACTTCGTAGGTATCCGGAAAGCAGAAGGCAAAGCGGACGTCCACTTTTTCTTTATCTTTATAGACGCTGCCCGGCTCGCCGCCGGTATAGCGGCCCGGCTTTTGCACCCGGCTCAGCGCTTCTCTCAATTTTGGGTCAAACATTGGTTCCTCCGTCACCCTGTAATTTCTTCCAGCCCAGCGGCAGAGGGTTTTATCCTGCCAAAGAGCCTTTCGTTTCATTGTACCTTATTTCCCGGCGAATTTCAATTCCGGGTTTGGGCGTGCAGCATCTGCCACAGGCTTTGCAGCATCTGTGCGCCGTCCAAAGGCGGGATGGGCAGCAGATTGAACGCGCCTGTCAGGAGATTTGCTGCCAGAAATGCACTGCCCCAGACCGTGATCCGCTGTGCCATTTTTGCGGCCCAGAACGCCGCCAGCACCAGATTTACCCCCGGCCCGGCGGCCGCCAGCCAGAACGTCTGCCCTGCGGTCAGCTCTGCGCCTCGCGTCGCCATGCAAAAACCAGTCATCGTGACCCGGATCACCGGAAAACGGCGGCGCAGCAGACAGTAGACCGCGATATGACCCGTCTCATGCAGAAATGCTGCCAGCAGCCCCAGACGCAGAAATCCGCTGGAATCCAAAAACAGCAGCACATACAAAATGCCGCACATCAGAAGCGGATCACAGAATTCCAGCGGCCCGACCCGCACCCGCCGCTTCATAAAATCCCCAGCGCCGCGCCGGGATCGCAGGTTTCTCCCCCGCGCAGCAGCTCAAAATGAAGGTGCGGCCCGGTGGTGCGGCCTGTTTGACCAACGGTGCCGACCACCTGCCCCGCCTGCACCACCTCACCCGCCCGCACATAGAGATATTGCAGGTGTGCGTAAACCGTTTCCACGCCGTTGCCGTGGCGCAGCCTCAGATAATTGCCATAGCTGTTGCTGCGCCGGGCAAAAGCCGCCACTCCATCCAGCGCGGCAAGCACCGGCGTCCCCTCCTCACAGGCAAGATCGACCCCCTGATGGAAGCCTTTCTCCCCATCCAAAGGGTCTTGCCGCCAGCCGTAGGCATCCGAAACGCGCCAGGATGCGGTGTCCAGCGGAAAGGTCAGTGATACAGAATTCCCCGCGCGGGCGGAAAGCTCCGCCGCCCAAAGCATCATTCCCAGAGCCAGCACACACAAAAACGCCATGCCCGCAGCACAGGCTTTGTGGAGGCATCCGATTTTGGGCTTTGGTGCCTTTCTGCGCCGTTTCTGCATTTCTTCCCTTCCCTTCTTTATCCCGTCTTTTAGAAATATGCAGCCCTGTGTCCGGGCAGAACAAAACGGGAGCCGCCCATGCCGATGCACAGACAGCTCCCGTCAGGATCTGCTTTATTTCTTCATGCCCAACAGCTTGCGGAGCCGATCCCTCAGGCTTTCCTTTCGGGGCGGCTGGACAGGGTTCGGCGTTCTGCGTGCCGGGACACGCTCTGCCGGAGCAGCTGCCGGTTTGGGCGCAGAGGGGCGCTCCATGGGCGCAGCAGGCTGTTTTTCCGGCTGCACCGGGGCAGAGCGCTCCGGTTCCTCCTCAGCTTCCGGCGCAGATTCCGGCTGCGGCGCTGCCGCATTCTCCGATACGGCAGCAGGTTCCGGCGGAGAGTCCAAAGTCTCAGGCTTTTCCGGTGCAGCAGCCTGCTCTTTTTCTGCAATATCCCGGACGATCCAATCGTCCTTCAGCAGGTCGTACATTCCCATCTGGCTGTTGACCAGCGGCTGGCCCGGCTCCGGCTTGACCTTCTGATAGCTGCCATCCGGCTGCATCTCGCGGGCATTCACATTATCCCGCAGCTGGAGCTGCAAAATATCGCCGAGCTTTTTCATCAGCACAGGGTCTTGCACTCGCACGCCCACTTCCACACGGCATTCGGTGTTGCGGGTCAAAAAGTCGCCCGATGCGATATAAATTCGGGTGGTCTGACCATCAAAAAAGCTGTAGATACGGCCATGCTCCAGATAGCGTCCCACCAGGCTGCGGATATGCAGGTTCTCGGTTTTGCCCGGAACGCCCGCCCGCACACAGCAGATGCCGCGCACGATCATATCGATGCGCACGCCCGCACAGCTGGCTTCCTGCAATTTGAGGATGATATCCCGGTCGCTGATGGAATTGTTTTTCAGGATCATGGATGCTGGACGTCCCAGACGGGCGGCAGTGATCAGGTGATCCATCTCTTCCAGCAGCACGCTCTTGAAGCGCAGCGGCGCAACCAGCATCTTCTCGCTCGTTTCGGTCAGCCGCTGCACCGCAAGGTTCTGGAACACATTGGAGGCTTCCTCGCCGATCTCCGGGTCGGAAGTGATGAACGAATAATCCGTGTACAGCTCGCTGGTCTTTTCGTTGTAATTGCCGGTGCCGATCTGGGTGATGTACGAATAGCCCTGCGCGTTCTTGCGGGTGATCAGGGTCAGCTTGGAGTGCACCTTGTAATCCTCAAAGCCATAGATCACCGTGCATCCCGCTGCTTCCAGCTGCTTGGACCAGTCGATATTGTTCTGCTCGTCAAAGCGGGCGCGCAGTTCCACCAGCGCGACCACTTCCTTGCCGTTTTCAGCCGCTTCCTCCAGCGCCTGCACGATCTGGGATTCGCGCGCCATGCGGTAAAGGGTCATTTTGATGGAAATGACCTCCGGGTCGCTGGCGGCCTCCTTCAGCATCGCGATGAACGGGCGGATGGACTGGTACGGATAGCTCAGCAGCACATCATGCTTTGCCACCTCCTGGGTCAGGTTATAGCCCTGCGGTGGCAGCATGGGCCGGGCAGTGGGATATACCAGCTCGGCGTGGCCGTCCGCCTCGATGCGGCTGCTCAGACGGAAGAAAAAGCCCATATCCAGCGGGCATTTCTGCTCGAACACACGTTTATGGCTCAGTTCCAGGCGGTCGCACAGGATACGCACGGTTTCCGGCGCACCGGGTGCGGCCTGCAAACGCACAGGCGCAAGCTTGCGGCGGCGCTTAAGCAGATCGGTCATGATCTCGCGGTAATCGATATCATGATCCATCATGCCCTCTTTCACATCCAGATCCGCGTTGCGCGTGACCCGGAACAGGCATTTTTCCAGGATGCTCTCTTTGCCAAAGATCATAGAGGCAAAATGATAGACCAGCTCTTCCACCAGAGCAAAATAAGTCACAGCGTCCTTTTTGATAAAGTGGATGCGCTCCATCTGGCTGGAGATGGGGACGATGCCCAGGCTTTGCTCGGCAGGATGGCGTTCTTTGAGCAGCACACCAAGATAGATTTCCTTATTGCGCAGGAAGGGGAACGGATGGCGGTTGTCCACGATCTGCGGGCTGAGGATGGGGAACAGCTCGTTCTGGAAATACTTTTTCCAAAAATGTTCCTGTTCCTTGGTCAGGTGCTCAAAATCCACCTTCTGATAACCACAGGCCGACAGATTTTCCAGCGCTTTTTCATAAAATTTATCACAATCGGTCTGGATCTGTGCCACCTTGGGCATAATGGCTGCCAGCTGTTCGGCGGCGGTCATATTGGTCTTGTTTTCCGGCTTATCCTTTTTATTGCGGCTCAGGTTGGCGCGCTCCTGCAAAGAGCCCACACGGACCATAAAAAACTCATCCAGATTGGAGCCGTAAATGGACAGGAACTTGATCTGCTCGGCCAAAGGCACATTTTTGTCCTTGCCCAGCACCAGCACGCGCCGGTTGAAGTCCAGCCAGCTCAGTTCACGATTGATAAAGATAGTATCCTCTTTCATAACGCTTTCCTCTCTCAAGGCATAAAACAAAAGATCAGCTGAGGGTCACAAGGCCCTGCCAGGAATCCAAAAGATCCTGTGTAATGCCCGGGATCGCCAGCAGATCCGAAAGCTGCCGGAACGCCCCATTGCGCAGACGAAGCTCTACGATCGCACAGGCTTTTTTCTCGCCCACACCGGGCAGAGTACACAGCGCTTCCACACTGGCCGTGTTCAAATCCACCCGCACCGCCTCGATCAGCGGCACAGATGAACAAGCCTTTTGGGGCGGCGATACAGACAGCGGGACCGCAAACCAGAACGCCAGCGCCGTCACCACCGCCAGAACAGACACCGCAGCGGCAAGGAAAAGAAGCTCCAAACCGGCCAAGCCGGGCTTTTTCTCTTGTTCCATTTTACTCAATCCGCCTCCAAAAGAAAAGCCCTTTTCCCCACCCTTGGCAAAACTTTTACAGCTTTTTTACGCCGACTCCGCCGCGGCCTTCTCCGCTGCGCACAAGACCATAAAGGATCTCTGCCGCCGCGCCGCCCGCACAGTCGGTCAGGGCGACCTGACGCGCCGCCAGACGCAGCTCTGCCGGGGCATCCGCCCCCACCGCGCTGCTGCCGGATGCCTGTAAGAGCTCCAGCATCGGCATGCTGCCCGCCAGCACCAGCACATTTTCCGGCGCAAGACCCGCGCTGCCGCAAACTGCATCCAGCATCGCCTTGCCGGTCACGCCCCGCGGGGTCAGCACCAGCACATCCGAAGCCATGCGCTCCATTGTCAGCGGGGCCGCGCTCTCTGCCAGCGCTTTTTCAAACAGCAGAAGCGTTGGGCTGCGTCTGCCGTCCTGATACAGCAGCACCCGCAGCACATCCGAGCTGCGGACATCGGCGGCATGGTTGAGCAAAAACGGCGTCCATTCCTGGCGCAGATGTTGCTCCAGGCTTTGGCTCATGCGCAGCACGCGGGTGGTGCCATCCTTCATCTGCAAAGCGATGCCCACGCCCGCCGCGGCCGGAAGCTTGGTCAAAAAGCCATCGTCCAGCGCCTCGAACCCGCAAAGCGGCTGGCCGCTGCCCTCTGCAAAACTATACGCAAGCGTTCCGCCGCACAGCAGCGCCGGTGCGCTGAGGCGCAGGCTGCCCAGGATCGTGCGCACTGCCCGGGGAGAACGCTGGGAAAAAACAGTAAACCGACCGCCGCGGCTGGAAAACAGCTGAAGCACATCCCGAACCACCTGGGTCAGATTGCCGTCCTCTCCCAGCAGCAGCGTATCCAGATCGCAAAGCACCAGCGTGTCTGCAAGAGATTGATTCATGCTTGAGCCCTCCTGAGTGAATCGAGAAAATGTGTGAAATAGTCCGGCAGCTCCGAATCAAAGCGCATCTGCTGCCCCGTAATGGGATGAACAAAGCCCAGCGTTTTGGCGTGCAGACACTGACCATGCAGACTGGTGATGCAGTTGTGCGGGCCATAGACCGGATCCCCCGCCACCGGATGACGGATGGATGCCATGTGTACCCGGATCTGGTGGGTACGGCCTGTTTTCAGCCTGCACTCCAGCAGAGTGAAGCTGCCCAGGCGTTCCAGCACACGGTAGCCGGTATAGGCATATTTGGTGTGCGCTTCTCCCGCCGGATAGACCGCCATTTTTTTGCGGTCATTCCTGGAACGGCCCAAATGGGATTCCACAAAGCCTTCCTCCTGGGCAAACCCGCCGTACACCACCGTCTGGTAAGCACGCTCCACGCTGTGCACCGCCATCTGCTGCGAAAGGCCGATGTGGGTGGCATCATCCTTGGCCACCACCAGCAGGCCGCTGGTATCCTTGTCGATGCGGTGGACGATGCCCGGCCGCAGCTGACCGCCAATGCCGGACAAACTGCCCCGGCAATGCCACAGCAGCGCATTGACCAGTGTACCGTCCGGATTGCCTGGCGCGGGATGGACCACCATTCCCTTGGGTTTGTTGACCACCAGCAGATGGGCATCCTCGTAGACGACCTCCAGCGGGATATCCTGGGGCACTGCTTCGATGGGCTTTGCGTCCGGGATCTCCACCAGAATGGTGTCCCCTGCTTTCAGCTTCTGGCTTTTGGCCACCGGCTTGCCGTTGCACCGCACCAGCCCCTGCGCCACCAGATTTTGCAAGGCACTGCGGGACAATCCGGTATCCTCTCCGCTCAAAAAACGGTCAATGCGCTGGCCCGCCGTTTCTGCTTCTACGATAAATTCGCGCTGCTCCATGCGTTACAGCTCCTTGTGTTCCATTTTTTTGCCTGCGGGCGCATCGTCCCCCGGCCCTTCCAGCAGAATGTCCAGAATCCACAGACCCACGCCTACGCAAACACAGATGTCCGCAAAATTGAACACCGCAAAGTCCATGAACAGCAGATTGATGTAATCCACCACTACCCCGTTCAGCACGCGGTCGATGAGGTTGCCGATACCGCCGCCGATGATCAGGACAAAGGCCGCCTGCTGCAAGCGATCGTTCTGACAGCGGAACAGCAGCCAGTAGAGCATGACCAACATCGCAATGCTGGTGGCCAGGATCAAAAAGGTCTGCTTGCCGCTGAGCAGGCTGAACGCCATGCCGGGATTCAGCACAAAGTTCAGCTCCACCACATGGGGGATCAGCGGCATGGCGCCAACCGGTTCCAGCACATTGACCGCCCAGAGCTTGATCACCTGATCGATGCCTACCAGGACGGCGATCAACAGGACATTGATGACATAATAAAACATTTGTTTCTCCCATTCGCGGCAGTTTGCCGCCTGTGATACAAAACGGCGCCCCCTTTCCGAAAGGGAGCGCCGCCCTCAAAACCGGAATACCGGATTCCGGAAAGGTTTATGCTTCGACCACACTGGCGCAGCGAGCGCACAGGGTGGGATGGGCAGGATGGGTGCCGATGTCTGCGGAGTACTTCCAGCAGCGCTCGCACTTGTCGCCGGTGGCATGGGCAGCAGCAACGCCGAGACCCTCCACAGCGGAGGCTGCGCCGCCTTCGCCCTCGACCAGCTCTACACGGGAGACGATCATCAGGTCGGCCAGCTCATCCATGGGGATGCTGTTCAGCAGCGTGTACATTGCTTCGCTGCAATACAGGGTGACAGAAGCCTCCAGAGAAGCGCCGATCTGCTTGTCCGCACGGGCCTGCTCCAGAACCTTTTTCACCTCATCGCGCACCGCGATCAGCTGAGCCCACTTTGCCTTGAAAGCTTCGTCCGCCTTGTGCTGGCCCGCTTTGGGCATCTGCTCAAAGACAACGTACTTGTTCATGCCCTCCATCTTGGGCATATAGTCCCAGATCTCCTGGCTGGTAAAGCACAGAATGGGAGCAATGATCTTGTCCAGCGCCACCAGGATCCTGTACATGGTGGTCTGAGCCGCACGACGGGCAGAGCCGTTGGTGCAGTACAGACGATCCTTGGTGACATCCAGATAGAAGTTGGACATTGCCACCACGCAGAAGTTGTATACTGCGTGATAGACCTTGTTGAAATTATACACCGCATAGCCGGCGCCGGTTTCCTCGATCAGATCATCGAGGGCGGCCAGTGCCCAGCGGTCGATCTCCTGCAGCTGATCGTCCGGCACCATATCGGTGTTGGGATCAAAGCCGTTCAGGTTGCCCAGAATAAAGCGGGCCGTGTTGCGGATCTTGCGGTATGCCTCGCTCAGCTGCTTAAAGATATTCTTGCCCGCACGGACGTCCACGGTATAATCCGAGGATGCCACCCACAGGCGGATGATATCCGCGCCGTAGTCCTTGATGATCTCGCTGGGTTCCACACCGTTGCCGGCGCTCTTGTGCATCTGCTTGCCCTGCTCGTCCACGACCCAGCCGTGGCACAGCACGGACTTATAAGGTGCACAGCCCTTGCTGGCAACGCTGGTCAGCAGACTGGACTGGAACCAGCCGCGGAACTGATCGCCGCCTTCCATATACAGGTCGGCCGGGAAGCGCAGCTCGGGGCGCTCCTCCAGCACAGCAGCATGCGTGGAACCGGAGTCGAACCAGACGTCCATGATATCGGTGTCCTTCGACCACTCGGATGCGCCGCACTTTTCGCAAACCTCGCCTGCGGGGATGATCTGCTCTGCTTCGTACTTATACCAGGCGTCGGAGCCTTCCTTGCGGAACAGGTCGCTGACGGCCTGGATGGTGGCATCGGTGATGTGGTACTGGCCGCACTTCTTGCAGTAGAAGGCGGGGATCGGCACGCCCCAGGTGCGCTGGCGGCTGATGCACCAGTCGCTGCGGTCGCGCACCATGCCGTGCATGCGGTCATGGCCCCAATCGGGCATCCAGGTCACGGTGTCGATGGCGTTGTAGACATCCTGCTTGAACTTATCGATGGAGCAGAACCACTGCTCGGTTGCGCGGAAGATGATGGGGTTATGGCAGCGCCAGCAGTGGGGATACTGGTGCTTGATGTGCACCTGGCCCATGACTGCGCCGGAAGCGGTCAGATCTGCCAGAATGGTCTTGTTGGACGCCCAGACCCGCTGGCCTGCGTACTGGCCGGCCTGCTCGGTCAGGTAGCCGCCATCGTCCACCGGAACCGTGATGGGGATCTGGGGATACTTCTGGCAGACATTAAAGTCATCCACGCCGTGGCCGCCTGCGGTATGGACACAGCCGGAACCGCTTTCCAGCGTAACGTGGTCGCCCAGGATGACCCAGCCCTCCTTGGGCAGGTAGACATGCTGATAGCGCATCAGCTCGAACTCGGCGCCGCTGACCGGCTCGCCCACTACCTCATACTCGGTGATGCCGCAGGCATCCATAACGCTCTTGACCAGCTCCGCGGCCATGATGTGGTACTCCTCGCCGATCTTGACAAAAGAATACTCAAACTGGCCGTTCAGACAGATGGCTTCGTTGGCGGGCAGGGTCCAGGTGGTGGTGGTCCAGATCACAAAATAGGTCTTGTCCATCGGGATGCCGTACTTTGCCAGCACACCGTTGGGATCCTGGGTAACATGGAAGCGCACAAAGATAGAGTCGCACTCGTCCTCGCCGTACTCGATCTCCGCTTCTGCCAGAGCGGTGCGGCAGTCCGGGCACCAGTAGACCGGCTTCAGTCCCTTGTAGATATACCCTTTTTTGGCCATTTCGCCAAAGATCTCGATCTGACGGGCCTCAAACTCCGGCTTGAGGGTCAGGTAGGGATGCTCGAAATCGCCGATGACGCCCAGACGCTTGAACTGATCGCTCATGATGTCGATATGCTCGGTGGCAAACTTTTCGCAGATCTGGCGCAGCTCCAGCTTGGAGATGTCTTTCTTCTTCTCGCCGACCGAGGACAGAGCCTTCAGCTCGATGGGCAGGCCGTGGGTATCAAAGCCGGGCACATAGGGAGCCTGGAAGCCCTCCATGTTCTTCTGGCGGATGATGATATCCTTGATGATCTTGTTCAGGGCCGTACCCATGTGGATGTTGCCGTTTGCATACGGAGGGCCGTCGTGCAGCACAAAAAGGGGCTTGCCCTCGTTGTGCTTCATCAGATTGTTATACAGGTCGTTCTGCTCCCAATCCTTGAGCATTTCCGGCTCTTTTTTGGGCAGGCCCGCGCGCATCTCAAACAGCGTCTTGGGCAGATTTACCGTACCGTCATACTGGGACTTATTCTTAGCCAATGGTTCCACACTCCTCAAAAATTTTGCTTACACGCCTTATTCGCTGAACTGCACGCCCTGGAAGGCATTATAGTCCGGCACAGCGGCAGGCTCCGGGGGAAGCTCCAGCTTGAGCTGGCTCTCATCCTTATCCCAGAAATCCTCATTCTTTTCACTTTCCGGCTTTTCCTCTGCCGCTGCTGCCATCACCGCGGCAGGGGCCTCCTGCGGCTGCGGCGCGGGTTCTTCCGCGGCGGATTCTGCGGCCGGTGCCTCCTCTGCCGCGGGAGCCTCTTCCCTATGCTGCTGGTATTCCGGCAGACGGCTCAGAGATTCCACATGGCTGCGGTAGAGATTGAGCACATCGGACTTGAAGCGGGTGACTTCGATGCGAACACGCTCATACTCCCGCTCTTCCGCTTTGCGCTTGTCGTTTGCCTCCGTGATGATCTCGTCCGCGCGGTCGCTGGCCTTTTGGAGCAGCTCGTTTGCATCGCGGATGATATCATCGCCGCGGAGATTTGCACGGTGGAGGATCTCCTCCGCCTTCTGGTTTGCCTCACGGATCACATTTTCGCCCATGCGCTGTGCGTTGATCAGCGCGGACTTGAGCATATCGCCGTCCGCCTCATAGCTTTGCAGCTCCCGCTGCAGGCGCTGGTTTTCAGCGGACAGCTCCGCGATCTGCCTGCGCAGTTCCTCGGCCTGTGCATCACACTGTTTCAGCTGTTCCTCGACCTTGTCCAGGAAGCGATCCACATCGTCTGTGCGGTAGCCGCGAATGTTCTTTTCAAACTGCACAGCGCGGACATCCTGCGGAGTCAGCATAGTCATTCCTCCAATTTCAATTCGTACTAATACTGAAAAAATTCAATGATCGGCCGGTCTTTTTTGCTTTTTCCGGGCAAAGCCGTCAGCGCAAAGCGCCCTTTGCCGCGCACGGTGAACACATCGCCCTGATAGACAGGCGCATGGACGCTGTCTGCCGGGATGTGGTTGATCTCCACCCGCCCGGCCAGGATCAGCTCGGCAGCCATGCCGCGGCTGCACCGCAGGATCGCCGCGAGCACCGCATCCAGACGCAGAGAGGATACCGTTGCCGTCTGGCGCGCATGCTCCGCCTGCGGGAAATGCGGCAGCTCTTCCAGCGGCTGCATCACTGCCGTCAGGTCGGTATGCCCGGCCTGGCGCAGCTCCCGGCAGATCAATTCTGCCGCAGCCTCCAGTGCAAAGACATAGGCGGTGCCCGGGCGGTCAGGCGGGAGAACGATATCCCCCAGCGCTTCCCGCCGCAGCTCCAGCCCCATCAGGCTGCCCAGATAATCCTTGTGCGCGGGCAGCGCAGCGCCGGGCAGCATCCTGCATTCCAGCCGGACACAGCACAGCGGGCTGAGGCCATAGCTGTCCTGCGGTTCCAGGCAGAGCAGACGCCGCTCGGCATCCGGCCATCCGCCGTCAAAGCGATAGTCCTGTGCACCGCAGCGGTTGAGCGCTGCCTGGGCCAGAGCCTGCTCCCTTTCAGATAAAAAAGACGAATACCGGGCAATGCCGCGGCTTTGCGCTGTGCGGGCCAGATCCTCGATGTGCCGCATGAGAAAGCGTTCTTCATCGGTGCGGGCCGGGACAAAGCCCCGCACAGGGCCTGGAGCCGGATCAATAGAACGCGCCATTATTCTCCAGCTCGTCCAGCAGATCGCCCATGATATCTACGTTGTAGGGCGTGATGATAAAGGTGCTGTTTGCCACACGCTTGATCTGGCCGTTGTTGGCGTAAGCCACGCCGGACAGGAAATCGACCAGACGGCGGGAGACCTCCTTGTTGGTGGACTCCAGATTCAGCACCACGGTGCGCTTGTTGTTCAGATGATCGGCGATGGTGCTGGCATCCTCAAAGCGCTCCGGCTTGACCAGAACGACCTTGAGCTGCGTGGTTGCATGGATATTGACCACCTTGCCATTTCTACGGCCATTCTCCGGCAGCTCCGGATCTTCGTCATCCAATCCGGCACCGGAGTTGTTGTTATTATTCACCATCTGGGGGCCGTCGTCAATGTATTGATCCTCATAATCCTCGTCCGAGCCAAAAAGCCCCTTTTTGAGGTTATCCACAAAAGACATAGAACCTGCTCCTTTCATTCCGGCAGCGCATGCTGCCCGGCATCTTTGTATCAAACAGATGCAAATACCTTTTTCTATTATCGGATTTTTTGCCGCAGATGTCAATAACTACAGCAGTTTTCCATCATACAAATTTTGTCCGGACACAATGATCTCATCGTAAAGCCGTACCTGGCTGACCGACCCGCTGGTCCCGCTGGGGGTGATCAGGACATAATCGCCGTCGGTGATCAGGGGATGATCCCGATCGACCGGGTCGATGCGGCAAAAGCGCGCCAGATTGCCAAATTTTACATATACGCCCGGAATATAGTTTTCGCCCTGGCCCTCGGCTTCCGAGCCGTCCTCCTTTAAATAATGGATCGCGGAAGCGCGTACCCGCAGGCCGGTGCTTGTGCCCACCACGATCTGTGCCGAAGCCCGGTTCAGCCGCAGGATATCCGCGTTGACCGAGCTGCACGAAAGGACAAATCGGGCCAGATCGTTTTCCTGGTCGATGGACACTTCCATCACCGTTGCTTTCAGCCCGTTTTCCGCCCGGCCCGGAAAACGGATCTCCACCTGATTTTTCAGCGGTTTTCCGTCTGTCCCCAGCAGCTTTTCCCCCTCGGAAGCGGAACTGACACCGCAGTAATACCAGGTAAAGCCCGCAACGATCTTGCCCGCACAGTCATCCAGGGCCAGCTCCGGATCGGAATCCAGATAGGCCTTTAGCCCCACAGCATCCAGCGTGAGGATCTCCTCCGGATCCGCGTTCAGCCGGCCCGAACTGGCGGCCCGGACAAAATATCCCGTCCGGGGGGCAGTGATCTGCGCCGGCGTGCCCAGCTGCGCCTGCACCGCGGACTTCTGCGCTTTCAGATCCGCGATCTGAGCCGAAAAGTCGCTCGCCTCGCCCGTAACGACCCAAAGCTTGTTTTGTGCCAGCAGATACGCCTGCGCTCCCTCCTGCGTCCGGTCATATTCTCCCTGATCCAGCATTTCCATCAGGCTGCACAAAGAAGCGGCGCGCTCTTTCAGCAGCGGTTCCAGCTGGATCGCAGAGGTATTCTGCGACCTTTGCAGCAGGTCGATCTGGTTTTGAAGCTGGGTCATCTGCTGGCGCAGCGATGCCTGCGAAGCATCGGTGTAGACCTCCGCCACCGCGGTCCCGGCCGAAACGCGCTCTCCATCCGCCACAAGATAGCCCAGCATCCCGCTGGCGGAAAGATAGGTTTCGTCAAACAGCAGCACGCCTTCCGCTTCGACCGTATCGGCCACTGTGGACAGGGTCGCGGTCTCATAAGTGTTGGGCGGAAAAAGGATCTGCATTGCCTGATAGCCCACATAAAGGGCAGCCAGCAGCAAAAACACCACCAGCAGGCTTGCAAAAGCAGCTAATATCCGGGAAAGCAGACGCGGAGATCGATTTTCCTCCGGCATAACGCTCATCCTTTCGTCAAGAAATCTTCGGTCAGGCTCTCCGCCCGGGCCAGAAGCTCCGGGTCAGAGGCATCCAGCCAAACCACACCATCCATGTGGCGGAACCAGGTCAGCTGGCGCTTGGCATAGTTGCGGGAAGCCTGCTTGAGCTTTTCTGCGCAGGCTTCCAGAGAAGACGCCCCCTCAAAATAAGGAAAAAATTCCTTATACCCGATGGCCTGGGCCGCTGTCGCGTAGGCGGCACGGTGGTCAAAGACCCGCTGTGCTTCCTCCAGCAGCCCCGCATCCAGCATTTTGTCCACCCGCATATCGATGCGGCGGTACAGCTGTGCACGATCCGGAAAGTCAAGGCCCAGCACCAGCGAGCGATAGGGGCGCTCTGCCGGCAGAGAGTCTGCTTTCTGCTCACTCAGGCGTTTGCCCGTGGCCCGGTAGTGCTCCAATGCCCGGAGGACCCGCACCTGGTTGTTGGGATGGATCGCCGCGGCAGCCTCCGGGTCTACCGACAGAAGCTCGGCATACATCGCGTCCGGGCCTTTGGCTGCCAGCTCTGCGGCCAGCTGCTGGCGCAGACTTTCCGGCGCCTTTTCCTCTGAAAAACGCACCCCGTACAGCAGGCTCTGGACATACAGCCCTGTTCCGCCCACCAAAACAGGCAGATGGCCCCGGGCAGTGATCGCGGCTTCCAGCTTTGCGGCCAGCGCGGTGAAATCTGCCACGCTGAAAGGCTGTTCCGGCAAAAGGATATCCACACAATGGTGCGGGATGCCCTGTGCCTCCTCCGGTGTCACCTTTGCCGTGCCGACATCCAGCCCTTTATAGATCTGCATGGAATCCGCGCTGATGATCTCGCCGCCAAAGCGCTTTGCCAGCGCGACGCCCAGAGCGGTTTTTCCGGTGGCCGTGGGGCCGACAACGGCAAGCAGCGCGTGCTTTTTTTTAAACGATGCGTCCAAACTGCTTTTCCAGCTCCTTTCGGGTCAGCTTCAATACACAGGGGCGGCCATGCGGACAAAACGGCGGGATCTCCCCTGACAAGATCTTTTCGGCCAGCGCCATCAGCTCCTGGGGAGAGCTGCGATCCCCTGCTTTGACCGCGGCGCGGCAGGCAATGGAATGCAGCACCCATTCCGTGCGCTCGTTCAGCGCATCACGGCTGCCTTTGCGGAACTTGTCCGCCAGTTCCACCAGCAGCATCTCCACGTTTTCCGGTTCCACATCCGCGGGCACCGCCCGCAGCACTACGGTATTGCCACCAAAGTCATCGATCTCCACGCCCGCATTTTCCAGCAGCGGGAGATTATCCAGCAGCGCCTGCTTTTCCTCCGGGGCAAGGTCAACGGCACAAGGCTCCAGCAGCATCTGGCTGGCCACATTCCCGTAGGATGCCGCCAGCTTTTCATAAAGCTGCCGCTCATGTGCCGCATGCTTATCGATCAGGCACAGCTCCTCTCCCCGCTGGGCCAGCAGATAGGTGCGGAAAATTTCGCCCACATAGCGCAGCGGTTCCGGGCCTTCCGGTTCCTGAAAGCTCATCTGCTCCGGCGGCGCATCCTCATCCTGCAGGGCGGTGCCCTCCGGCACGGCAGCGGCCTGCGATGCGTTCCAGGCGGCCAGATGGTCTACTTCCGTCGGATCCTCCCCTTCCATCTCCACATCCAGCCGCCCCTCACTGGCAGCCGGAGAGAATACCGGGCCAACGATTTTGTCCGCCTCTGACACAGCATCCAGCCCTTCCAGCTCCTCCCTTTTGGGGCTGCGCAGCTCCAGCGAAGTCCTCAGCGGGTCATTGATCGAAGCACCCACGATGTAGTGCTTTGCTTCCGGCTCTGTTTTGGAGACGGCACGCGGCGCGGGAATCGTCTGCTGCGTCTGCACAGCGGGCTTTGCAGCAGGCTGCGGACGGCGCGGCGGCAGGGTACCAGGCTCCGCCTGGCGCGAAAGCACCGCGGAAAGGCCCGTAAAGTTACTTTGCTTTACAGTTTTTTCCTCTTTATCATCGTCATTTTTCAAGTTTTGATCCCATCCGTTTGCCGGAAGGCGTTTGGAGGCTCCCTCAAAGGAAAACTGCTGTTCTCCCGTGCCCGGCTGTGTCAAAGCCAACTTGACCGCGTGATACACAACATCGAACACATCGTTTTCGTGTGCAAAACGAACCTCTACCTTGGCAGGATGAACGTTGACATCCACAAGGTCGGCGGGCATTTCCAGCAGCAGGATGCCGCCCGGAAACTTACCCTGCATGGTCGTGCCCTTAAAGGCCATCTCCATACCGGCCATCATGGTGCGATTGCGCACGTTACGGCCATTGATATAAAAATACTGCATGCTCCGGCTGGCGCGGCAGCTTCGGGGCGGAGTGAGCAGGCCATACAGATGGTACTGTCCCTCCCGATTCTCCACCGGGATCAGATCCCGCGTAAATTCCCGGCCCAGCACTGCATAGGCAGCGCTGCGCAGCTGGCCATCACCGGGGGTGACATACTGAAGCTTGCCCTCCCGGACAAACTTGAAGCTGACCTCCGGATGGCTGAGCGCCACATGGGAGATGATATCCGCTACCACCGTTCCCTCGCTGGAATCCTTTTTCAAGAACTTCATACGGGCGGGCGTATTGTAGAACAGATCCCGCACCCGGATGGTTGTGCCGACCGCGCGGGCACCCGGCTCCAGCGGCATCTCTTCCCCGCCCTCGATGCGGTAAATACAGGCGCATTCATCCAGCTCGGTCCGGGTCAGCACCTCGACACGCGCCACGCTTGCAATGGAGGCCAGCGCCTCGCCGCGAAAGCCCAAGGTGTGGATGTGCTCAAGATCCTGCTGCGTTTCGATCTTGCTGGTTGCGTGGCGGATAAATGCGGTGGAGATATACTCCGCCTCGATGCCGGTGCCATTGTCGCTGACCTCGATCAGACGCACCCCGCCTGCCTCGATGGACACCGTGATCTGCGTGGCACCCGCATCGATCGAGTTTTCCAGCAGCTCCTTGACCACCGATGCTGGCCGCTCCACTACCTCGCCCGCAGCGATCAGCTCCGCAGTATGTTTATCCAGAACACGGATCACAGCCATGCAGCGTTCCTCCTTTGGAATCGCACGCCCATCAGCCCTTTAAACTGCCCTTGAGCGTCTTTTTGAGTTCATACAAAAAATTCAGTGCCTCGATGGGGGTCAGCGTTTCCACATCCAGCGCCTCCAGCTTTTCCATCATCTCGCCGGGGACAGCCGGAGATGCATACTCCTGCAATGCGTCAAAGTCCATCTGCTCCACCTTGTTCTTGGGCGCACTGGATTCCAGCGCACGCAGCACTTCGTGGGCGCGGCGGATTACGCTGCCGGGCAGTCCCGCAAGCTTTGCCACCTCGATGCCATAGCTGTCATCGGCCGGACCGCGGATGATCCGCCGCAGGAAGGTGATGTCCTCGCCCCGCTTTTTGACCGCGATATTATAGTTTTTCACGCCTTCTACCGCACCTTCCAGGTCGGTCAGCTCATGGTAGTGGGTAGCAAACAGGGTCTTGCAGCCCAGGCCCTTTTTGGGGTCGGCGATATGCTCCACCACTGCGCGGGCAATGCTCATGCCGTCAAAGGTCGAGGTGCCGCGGCCGATCTCATCCAGCACGACCAGGCTTTTGGGGGTCGCATTTTTCAGGATCTGGGCCACCTCAGTCATCTCCACCATAAAGGTAGACTGGCCTGCCGCCAGATCATCCGACGCGCCGATGCGGGTAAAGATCGCATCCACCACGCCCACATGACAGGCCGAAGCCGGCACAAAGGAACCGATCTGCGCCATCAGCGCAATCAGAGCATTCTGGCGCATATAGGTGGATTTGCCGGCCATATTAGGGCCAGTGATGATCAGGCAGCGATCCGTGCCGCAGTTCAGGCAGGTATCGTTGGGCACAAACAGGCTGCCCTTGAGCACCTGCTCCACCACCGGGTGGCGGCCCTCGGTGATGGTCAGCTCATCGCTGTCATCCACCACCGGGCGGCAGTAGTTGTTTTCCGCCGCCGTCTGCGCCAGCGAGACCTGGACATCCAGCTGCGCCACCGCGTTGGCGGTCCTCTGGATGCGGTCCAGCTGACTGCCGATGTCTTCCAGAAGCTGGCTGAACAGCCGGTGTTCCAAGGCGATCAGCCGCTCGTGCGCACCAAGGATCTTGCTTTCCAGCTCCTTCAGCTCCTGGGTGATGTAGCGCTCGCCGGTGGAAAGGGTCTGCTTGCGGATATAGCTCTCCGGCACCATGTTCTTGTAGGAATTGCCCACTTCGATGAAATAGCCGAACACATGGTTATAGCCGATCTTCAGCTTGGAGATGCCGGTCTCCTGCCGCAGACGCGCTTCCAGCTGGGCCAGAATGCCTTTGGTATTATCCCGGATCGAGCGCAGCTCATCCACTTCGGCATGATAGCCTTTGGCGATCACGCCGCCGTCCTTTAGAGTGGAGGGTGCCTCCGGATCCACCGCCGCATAGATGCGGCTCTTGATGTCCTCCAAAAGGTCGATCTGCACCCCCAGCTCTGCCAGTTCCCGGCAGCCGCTCTCGTCCACCTTTTGGCGGAGAACCGGCAGATGATCACAGGTCTGCGCCAGAGTATAGATCTCCTTGGGCGTTGCGGAACCATAGACCGTGCGGGTCATCAGGCGTTCCATATCTGCGATATAGTGCAGCTCCTCCGCCAGATCTCCGCGCAGGATGCTCTGACGCACAAGGCAGTCCACCACGTTCAGGCGGTGATTGATCCTCTCGCTGGACAGCAGCGGCTGCTCGATCCAGCTGCGCAGCATCCGCTTGCCCATCGCGGTGCTGGTCTTATCCAGCACCCAAAGCAGCGTGCCCCGCTTTTCGCGGCCGCGAAGCGTTTCGGTCAGCTCCAGATTGGCCCGCGTGACGGCCGAAAGGCTCATGAACTGGGCTTCGCTGTAGGGCAGAACGGTTTTCAGCCGCTCCACGCCTTTGATCTGGGTATCGTGCAGATATTCCAACAGAGCCGCCATCGCAAAGCGGACCATCCCGTCCGCCGCCATGCCGGTCTGGGCCGCCCAGTCCCTGCCAAACTGCTGTTCCAGCGTTGTGGCAACAAGCCCCGGTGCAAAGCGCTCCTGCCCTACCAGCTCCACCGAACAGCTCATATTCTTTTTGATGTAGGCTGTGACCTCCCGGCAATCCAAAAGCCCCTCGTTCATCAAAACCTCGCTGGGATGGAAGCGGCACAGCTCCGCGATGACTGCCGGAGCGATTTTGTTTTCCTTCAACTCGGTGATATGCGCTGTACCCGTGGAGATATCGGCAAAACACAGGCCCGCGCGCTTGCCTTTGAGAAAAATGCTGGCGATATAGTTGTTTCGGTCATCCTGGAGCATGCTGCTCTCGATGACCGTGCCCGGCGTGACCACACGGATGATGTCCCGCCGGACAAGGCCCTTCGTCTTGGACGGATCCTCCATCTGCTCACAGATGGCCACCTTGTACCCCTTGGCGATCAGGCGGGCGACATAGCTTTCGTAGCTGTGGAAGGGCACGCCGCACATGGGTGCGCGTTCCTCCAGACCGCACTGCTTGCCCGTCAGGGTCAGATCCAGCTCCCGGGACGCGGTGAGGGCATCCTCAAAGAACATCTCATAGAAATCGCCGATACGGTAAAACAGGATCTCGTCCTTATGTTGTTTTTTGATCTCAAGATATTGCTGCATCATGGGCGAAAGTTCCGCCATGCTGATTCACCTTCCTCTGGAATGTTGGCGCGGCAGGCATTGCACCCGGCAGCCATGCGCGAAAGGATGCGGACGGATGGCAGGCCCTGGTTTGCGGCCTGTAACCGTATGCACAAGCAAAACGCGGCCTGCAAAGCAAAGCCGCGTTGAGTGAGAGACGTCAGTGGCAGCCGCCGCAGGTGGAGCAGCTTCCCGTGCAGGAAGCAGAAGGCTCCTGCACTGTCATGGGGTCGCCGCCGTTCATTGCAGTATTGATGATGGCGTCGATATAGTTGACCAGGCTTTCGCAGTCCTTCTTGGCCTCGTTGTAGGCAAGCATGCCCTCATCGTTCATGATCTGGCCGTACAGACGGTTCACCTTTTCGTTCAGCTCTGCGATGCGCTCATCGCTGCGCTCGGTCTTGCCGATCTCATTGTTCAGATCCATGCGGGCCAGGTTGAACTCGCCGATCATGTTCTGAAGCTCTTCGTCCCGGTCGTTCATCTTGCGGGCCTGATCCAGAGCCAGATAACGGGGGTCGGTCTGCAGCGCTACGGCAGCGCGCTTAAAAAGGTCGATGCAATCCATGTGTGTTCTCCTTTGAACGTATTTTTTTATTTGCAATCATGCCGCACCCAAAAGGCGCAGCGGACAAAAAAAGCTTGTCCCATTTTTACCCGGCCAATTCACCCAGAAGCACGGTTGCCCGTGCGCCGGTCAGCCGCACCTGGGCATACTGGCCCAGCAAAGCGGCATCCGCAGCAAATTCCACGGTCAGATTGTTGTCCAGGCGGCCGGAAAGCGTTCCCTCGGCACGGCCAAACCCCTCTACCAGCACGCGGACCGTTGCGCCCACCTGTGCCTTGACCAGTGCCATCGCGATCTCGTCCTGCGTTTTGAGCAGACGGGCCATGCGGTCGGTCTTTTCCGCGCGGGGGGTGGGGTCGGGCATCTCTGCCGCCTTGGTCCCGGTGCGCTTGGAGTAGATAAAGGTGAACAGCTGCATATAGCCCACCTTTTGGATCAGTTCCAGCGTTTTGACAAAATCCTCCTCGGTCTCACCGGGAAAGCCCACAATGATATCGCTGGAAAAGGTGATGCCCGGCACCGTCCTGCGGGCATAGTCGATCAGCTCCAGGTACTGCTCCACGGTATAGCGGCGGTTCATCTGGGCCAAAAGCCGGTTGGAACCGCACTGCACCGGCAGATGCAGGTGCTTGCAGAGCTTGGGCTGGGCCGCGATGGTGTCGATCAGCTTATGACTGGCATCCTTGGGATGGCTGGTCATAAACCGGATGTGATAATCCCCCGGCACAGCACACAGCAGATCGAGCAGATCCGAAAAATCCACCTGTTCTTCCAAGCCCTTGCCGTAGCTGTTCACATTCTGGCCCAGCAGGGTGATCTCCTTATAGCCCGCCTCGACCAGGCCGCAGAACTCCGCCAGGATATCGCCAGGCTTGCGGCTCTTTTCCCGCCCGCGGACATAGGGCACGATGCAATAGGTACAGAAGTTATCGCACCCGTACATGATAGGCAGCCATGCGCGGAACTCGCTTTCCCGCCGGATAGGGATATTCTCCACGATGACCGGGCGCTGTGCAGGCTCCAGTAGAACGCGCTTATGCTTTTGCAGCTTTTGGGCGATCAGCTGGGGCAGCGTGTCGATGCCGTCCACGCCGAACACCAGATCCACATAGGGATAGCTTTTGCGCAGCTTTTCCACCACCTGCTTCTGGTTGGCCATGCAGCCGCACAGCCCGATGATCAGACCCGGCTTTTTCTCCTTCAGGCCCTTGAGCGCGCCCACATTGCCAAAGACCCGCTGCTCGGCATGTTCCCGCACAGCGCAGGTATTGAACAGGATCAGGTCTGCATCCTCCGGCTTGTCGCACAGGCCATAGCCGATATCCATCAGAACGCCCTTGATGCGCTCGCCGTCGTTGACGTTCTGCTGACAGCCATAGCTGTGTACAAAGGCCATCGGCGGAGTATCGTAGGTCTGCCGCACCAGCTCGGCTGCGGCAGCGTTGTGTTCAAAATTCAAATATTCCAAGAAAAACCGTCCCTCCCCGCCGGGGCACAGCCCCTGGGCGGTGAATCCTTCTGGCTGCGGTGCGCCGCCAAAGACGCCGCGCACAAAACAGCCGATACGTTTTATTATACCCCTTGCATCCGTCTGCGGCAAGGGGAAATTTCAATGCTCTCTTCTTGCTGCCTGCTGTGCGCAGCAGGATTCGCATGTGCCAAACAGCACCATCTCCCAGGAATCGATCTTCCCTTTTTGATCCCGCAGCAGCTGGAGCAGGCCCTGCTCATCCACATCCACATCTGTCACACTGCCGCAGCTTGTGCAGTACATGTGGCTGTGCCAGGCCAGGGTACGGTCAAAGCGATCCGGGCAGCCTGGAATGGATACCCGGCGCACCCGCCCTGCTTCGCACAGGCCGTTCAGATTGCGGTACACCGTGCCAAGGCTCAGGCCCGGGCATTCCAGGATGGCCTCGTCATAGATCTCTTCTGCGGTAGGATGGTCACAGCGGGCCTCTACCTTCCGGCGCACCAACTCACGCTGTTTGGAATAACGCATGACTTTCTCCTTTCCTGTCCCTTGCCCCGCTCCGCCGCAATACGGAGCGCGGCTTACACATTTTCTTCTCCCTTGATCTTTGCCCAATAGAGCCGTGCGGCCTGCTCAGTGCGATTATCGCCAAACGTATAATATTTGGCGTCCTTGATCGCGTCCGGCAGATACTGCTGCTCTACCCAGTGATGGGCATAGCTGTGGGCATACTGATAATTCTGCCCCTTGATCAGCGCGTCCTCACCGTCAAAATGCTTGTTTTGCAGCTGGCGCGGGATGGGGCCGGTGCGCCCCGCCTGGACATCCGCCATTGCCGCGTTGATCGCATCATGGGCAGAGTTGGACTTGGGGCTGGTGGCCACCAGGATCACCGCGTCCGCCAGCGGGATGCGGGCTTCCGGCAGACCCACCATATTGGCCGCATCGATGGCCGCCTTGACAATGGGGATGATCTGCGGATAGGCAAGACCCACATCTTCACAGGCACAGACCATCAGGCGGCGGCAGGCCGAAGCCATATCCCCCGCTTCCAGCAGACGCGCCAGATAGTGCAGCGCCGCGTCCGGGTCGGAGCCGCGCATCGACTTCTGGTAGGCGGAAACAATGTCGTAATGGTCATCCCCGTTTTTATCGTACCGCATGGCGGTGCGCCGAGTGACCTGCCGCACCATCTCCAGCGTGATGTGCTTGCCCTCCGGCGCAGGCTGCGCCGCCGCCACCGCAAATTCCAGGCAGCCCAGCGCCTTGCGCAGATCGCCGCCCGCGCTCTCTGCCAGACAGGTACAGGCATCCTCCTCCAGCAGGATGGGCGCGCCCTCCTCTTCCGCAAGCCTGCACACGGCATTGCGCAAGCCCTGCTCCACATCCGCAGGCGCAAGGAATTTGAACTCAAACACGGTGCATCGGGACAAGAGCGCATTGTAGATATAAAAATAGGGATTCTCTGTAGTAGAGGCGATCAGGGTCACGCTTCCATCCTCGATGCATTCCAGCAGGCTTTGCTGCTGCTTTTTGTTCAGATACTGGATCTCGTCCAGATACAGCAGAATGCCCCCGGCCGCCGCCAGTGTACCGATGCTTTGCAGCACAGCCTTGATGTCCCCCGTGCCGCAGGAGGTGCCGTTGAGCTTGTGCAGGGTCATGCCGCTGTTTTCGGCGATGATACGGGCAACTGTGGTTTTTCCAGTACCGGGCGGGCCGTAGAAGATCATATTGGGCACATGGCCGCTTTCGATCGTACGGCGGAACAGTCTGCCGGGGGCCAGCAGATGCTGCTGCCCGCAGACCTCCGCCAGAGTCCGCGGCCGCAGACGCTGTGCCAGCGGTTCGCTCATGGCGCATTCCTCCTTTCGTGCAGGTGTTTTTTATAGTATAACGCATTCCGCCGGACAGGACAAGTTTTTCTTTGGAAAGTGATTCTTACTTTGCAGCTTCCATGTTTACAAAAAACGCAAAACATGGTATTATCACACCGTACACTCGTCGAAAGGAGGGTCTTTATGCCGAAAAAACAGGCATCTGCCGCCGATTTATCCGCGAAGCATGCCCTTGCGCTGGAGGTCATCCAGCGGCTCAAGGAGGAATATCCGGAGGCTTCCTGCACACTGGACTATGATCATGCCTGGCAGCTGCTGGTCAGTGTACGGCTGGCGGCCCAGTGCACCGATGCCCGTGTCAACGTTGTCGTCGAAGACTTGTTCGCCAAGTACCCCAACGTAGCTGCTCTTGCCGCTGCAGAGCCGGAGGAGATCGAAGCCATTGTCAAACCCTGCGGGCTGGGGCATTCCAAGGCACGGGACATCTCCGCCTGCATGCGTGTGCTGCGGGACAAATACGACTGCCGCGTGCCGACCACCTTTGAAGAACTGCTGGCTCTGCCCGGCGTGGGACGCAAAAGCGCCAACCTGATCATGGGCGACGTATTTGGCAAGCCCGCGATCGTGACCGATACCCACTGCATCCGACTTTGCAACAAGATCGGCCTGGTAGACGGCATCAAGGAGCCGCAAAAGGTGGAAATGGCACTGTGGAAGATCATCCCGCCCGAAGAAGGCAGCGATTTGTGCCATCGCTTTGTTCTGCACGGCCGCGCGGTGTGCAATGCCCGCAGACCGGAGTGTGAGCGGTGCTGTCTGCGGGACATCTGCCGCACTGCCCGCGAAGAAACCGCAGCGGCAGGCGACAAACGTTATAAAACATAAAATTTGTTTAGGAGGATCTCAAAATGTTTTCTTTTCTCATCAGCATCCTGATCGGCGCACTGGCTGGTTACATCGCCGGCCGCATCATGGGCAGCGAAACTTCTACCCTGCGCAACATCGTGCTGGGCATTCTGGGCGGCTTTGTGGGCAACCTGCTGTTCGGCCTGATCGGTCTGACTGCCACCGGCCTCATTGGTGATATCCTGGTCTCGGTGGTCGGCGCATGCATCTGCATCTGGGCGGGCCGCAAGCTGTTCCAATAAGCCTGTACGTTTTATCATAGGATCCTGAAAGCCGGACGGATGGCAAAACATCCTTCCGGCTTTTATTTTCCGGGAAATGTCTGGAAGCAGTTCCAGCAGACATGATAGACCCTGTTTTTCCTCTTGACAAATACATCGTTTGGCGATATATTTGTCTTACGATATATCGGAACACGTTATATCGCCCATCGAGGAAAGGAGGCCATGCGATGCACGACAGCGTTGCCCTGACCGAAGCCACCTATTATATTCTGTTATCGTTGTACACGCCGCAGCATGGGTACGGCATCATGCAGCGGGCAGAGCAGCTTTCCGGCGGGCGGGTACGGCTTGCCGCCGGAACTTTATACGGTGCGCTCAACGCCCTGTGCGAAAAAGGCTGGATCGTCCAGCTTCCGGTACGGGAACAGAGCCGCCGCAAGGAATACCGCCTGACCGAAGAAGGGCTTGCGGCGTTGAAACACGAACTATCCCGTTTGCGCGAGCTGGTCGCCAACGGGGAAGCGATCCTGAAGGAGGGATCCGTATGAACGAAACTGCCGAACGCAAAACCGTCCACCGTTGGATCTGGGTCTGGAATTTTGACAAGGAGGAACGCTGGCTCAACAGTATGGCCATGTCCGGCTGGGCACTGGAAAAGGTCGGCTTCTGCACCTACCACTTTGTGCGGTGCGAGCCGGGCGAATACACCATCCGCATGGGGCTGTTCGATCTGGACAACGATTATCATAGCTTTTTGCAGGAAATGGGTGCGGAGTACATCGGCAACCTGATGAAGTGGCAGTATTACCGCAAAAAAGCGGCGGACGGCCCCTTTGAGCTGTTCTCCGACCTGGATTCCCGCATCCAGCATCTGAAGCGCATCAGCCGGATGCTGGGCGTTGTCTGCGCCGCAAATATCATCATTGGCGTGGCAAATTCTATGGGCCATGCCCACACCTTTGCATGGGCCAATCTGCTGTGCGCTTCCCTGCTGGCCTATGCTTTGGGGCGCATCCACGGCAAGCAGGAAGGGCTGGAGTCCGAGCGGCTGCTGCACGAGTGAGTTTTTCCCTATAAAAAATAAAATAAAAAAAGCGCGGCGTCTGCGCCGGGAAACTTCCCGGACAGCAGACGCCGCGCTTTGCATTTTCAGTGGATCACGGGGTCAGGCGGTTGGGGCCGCGGAACAGGAATTCCGCTTCCTTAATGGGCAGACCCACCAGCAGCATGGTCAGGCGGTCGATGCCCAGGCCAAAGCCGCCGTGCGGCGGGCAGCCGTACTGGAAGAACTCCAGATAGAACTTGACATCCTGATCCAGACCCTTCTCCTCTGCCTGCTTCTTCAGCACATCATAACGGTGCTCACGCTGTGCGCCGGTGGTGATCTCCACACCGCGCCAGATCAGATCATAACCCTGGGGCACACCGTTTTCGTCCCGCATGTGGTAGAAAGCACGCTTTTCGGCGCTGTAATCGGTGACAAAGAGGAACTCGTGCTGATAGTGCTTCTTCACCCACTCATAGCTCAGGCGCTCGGCATCGGTGGTCAGATCGCCCTTTTCGGCCTCGTCCACTACATAGCCGAAGTCCTCTTCCAGGCCCTTGTACAGCTCGGCCAGCGTGACCACCGGGAACGGAGTTTCGGGCACGATCACTTCCTGACCAAACAGCTCCTGGATCTGATCGCCATAGGCTTGCTTGACAGCAGACAGGCCCGCCTTGAGCAGCTCTTCCTCCATCTTCATCACATCGCGGTAAGAGGTGATGTAGCTGAATTCCAGATCAAAGCCGGAGAACTCGGTGGCGTGCTTGCTGGTAAAGCTCTTTTCGGCGCGGAACACCGGGCCGGTCTCAAAAATGCGCTCAAAGCCAGCGGCCATGGCCATCTGCTTGTAGAACTGCGGGCTTTGGGCCAAATAAGCCTTGCGGTCGAAATAATCCACCTCAAACACATCTGCGCCGCTCTCGCTGGCCGCGCCGATCAGCTTGGGGGTGTGGATCTCGATGAAGTTCTGATCCAGCAGGAACCGGCGCATTGCGTTGACGAAGCAGCTTTGTGCCTTGAACATCAGCTGATTTTCATCGGTGCGCAGATCCACCCAGCGGTAATCGATGCGCTGGTCGATGCTGGAGCGCTCCACCGCCTTCTTTTTCTTGGTGGCAGCAATGGCTTTGCGGGCGATGGGAAGCGCGTCCGCAATGCTCTCCACCTCGATGGCACTGGGATACATTTCGATGCCGCCCATCTTGACGTAATCGTTGGCTACCACCTTGCCGGTGACTGTGATCACGGAATCCGCCGTGAGCTGGTCGATGGTATCCACCAGTTCAGGGTGATCCGCCTTTTCGATCGTGATCTGAAGCTTGCCGGTAATATCCTTTAATACGATAAAAGCCATCGCCTTGCTGTTGCGCAGATTTTCGATAAAGCCCTGTACCTTGACCGTATTGCCAATTTCCTTTTGTACCTCTGCAATGTAGGTGCGTTCCATGGAGATCCTCCTTCTGTATCGGTTATCTTTCCCCATTATACTTCTTTTTTCGGGGATTTCAACCCAAAATGCGGGTTTTACGCAGCATATGCGGTTTACTGCGGTTTATCCTCCTGCCCGCCGTGCAGGGCGCCTGTTCCGCCTTCTACCACGCCATCGTGCCGCAGCACCGCCGCAATGGTGCCAAAAAAGCAGCGCAGATCCATCCAGAAGCTGATATTCCGGACATATTCACCGTCCAGCTTTGCCTTTTCTGTGATCTCCAGCTCATCCCGGCCATGGATCTGTGCCCAGCCGGTCAAACCGGGGCGCACATCGTTTGCACCGTATTTATCCCGCTCGGCCAGCAGATCGTACTGGTTCCACAGCGCAGGCCGGGGGCCGATGACCGCCATATCCCCCACAAAGATATTCCACAGCTGGGGCAGCTCGTCCAGGCTGGTCTTGCGCAGAAAACGGCCCATGCGGGTGATATACTGATCGGGATCCTTGAGCAGATGGGTGGGCATATCGTGGGGGGTGTCGATGCGCATGGTGCGGAATTTCAGGATATCGAAGTGGGTTTTATGGATGCCTACCCGTTTCTGCCTGAAAAAAACCGGGCCGGGTGAATCCAGCTTGATGGCCAGCGCCAAAAGCAGAAACAGCCAGGAAAGGCAGACCATGCCGCACAGCGACAAAATAATGGCAAGCAGACGCTTGATTCCGTTTTGGTACATAAGGGGAAGAGCCTCCTTTGAAAATATGTCCGGCGGTTCCGGGGCTGCGGCGTTCCGCAGGGATTCTATTATAACAATTCCTTCGCGCTTTTTCAATTCGCCCTGCCAGGTTTCGCACGGCAGTTTTGGCTTTGGGACGCCGTTTTTGTACCAGAAAGCTGCTGGTTTTCTCTCTTGCAGTTTGGGCGGCCGCGCCGTAAGATAATACCAGACGATCCACAGCATTTTTGTTTTTGTCTGGGTTTTGGCCCGGCCGCGGGCCTAAGGAGGTTTATCCATGATCCAACGCTATATTTTTGGCCATCCGCTGCGCACCGACAGCGTAGTGCAGGCCCTGCCCGCCGCAGAAGGCCCCGTTCCCTTTCTGACCGCCGAAGCAGACGGCAGATGGTGTTATGAGATGGCGGATGATACTATCATCTACGGCCTGGGCGAAATGATCCGCGGCATCAACAAGCGCGGCTGGCACTATGTCACCAACAACACCGATGAATCCGACCACACCGAGGACAAGCTCTCGCTGTATGGCGCGCACAACTTCTTGCTTGTGAGCAGCACTGCCGGGCCGAGCTTTGGCCTGTTTGTGGACTATGCCGGAAAAGTGTTTTATGATATCGGTTACACCGCATATTCCCTGCTGCATCTGCGCACAGAAGAACCGGATTACACCCTCTATCTGATCACCGGCGAAAGCGAGACCGACATCTGCCGCCAGTTCCGCGCCCTGATCGGCCAGAGCTACATTCCGCCCAAATGGGCCTTTGGCCTGGCGCAGAGCCGCTGGGGGTACAAATGCGAAGCCGACATCCGGGAAGTAGCCCGCCAGTACCGGGAAAACGATCTGCCGCTGGATATGATCTGTATGGACATCGACTATATGCAGGACTACGCCGATTTTACAGTGGATCCCGGCCGCTTCCCCGACCTGAAAGCCCTTGCCGCCGAGATGAAGGCCGAGGGCATCCGTCTGGTGCCCATCATCGATGCAGGTGTCCGCCTTGACCCGGAGGAAACCACCTGCCGGGAAGGACTGGAGAAGGGATATTTCTGCACCAAAGAGGACGACTCCCCCTTTGTGGCCGCCGTCTGGCCGGGAAAAGCCTGCTTTGCCGATTTTCTGCGGCCAGAGGTGCGCGCATGGTTTGGCGGGCGGTACAGGGTTCTGACCGATCTGGGCATAGAAGGCTTTTGGAACGATATGAACGAGCCTGCGCTGTTCTATGCACCGGAACGGCTGGCCCAGGTGCTGGAGCAAACAGCAGAGCTGGCCAAGAAGGACAACCTTGTTCAGGATGAGTTTTTCGGCATGATCCATGCGGTGATGGGGCTGATGAATAACGCCGAGGATTACAAAACCTTTTACCACACGCTGGACGGCGAGCGCGTGCGGCACGACCGGGTGCACAACCTTTATGGCGGCTGCATGACCCGCGCCGCCGGAGAAGCTTTCCGGACGCTGCGGCCGGGCCAGCGCACTTTGATATACAGCCGTTCCAGCTATATCGGCTCCCACCGGTATGGCGGCATCTGGCTGGGAGACAACAACTCCTCCTGGGGACAGCTGCTGCTGAACATCCAGATGATGCCCAGCGTCCAGATGTGCGGCTTTCTGTACAGCGGCGCAGATCTTTGTGGATTCAGCTATGACACCACACCGGATCTGGCGCTGCGCTGGCTGGAGTTTGGTCTGTTCACCCCGTTGATGCGCAACCATTCCACTAACGGAACACGCGAGCAGGAATATTACCGCTTTAAAGAATTCATCCCCGCTTTCCGCAATCTGATCGGGCTGCGGTATGCCCTGCTGCCCTATCTGTACAGCGAATTTATGAAAGCGGCACTGGAGGATGATTTCTATTTCCGTCCGCTGGCTTTCGACTTCCCCGATGATCCCCAAGCCCGCGGCATAGAGGATCAGCTCCTGCTGGGAGAAGGGCTGATGGTGGCCCCGGTCTATGTGCAGAACGCACGCGGACGCAGCGTATATCTGCCGGAGCCGATGAAGCTGCTGCGTCTGCGCAGCGCAGAGGACTTTGACGAGGAGATGCTGCCCGCCGGTCATCACTACATCCCCTGTGCTTTGGATGAGGTGCTGCTGTTCGTGCGGCCGGGACATATCGTTCCGATAGCGCACCCGGCCCGCTGTGTTGCAGAGCTGGATGAAACGCCGGCAGCCTTCTGGAGCAATCTGGCTCCCGGCCAGTCCGGAAGCTATCGCATGTACACCGACGACGGCATCGGCATCGACTATAACCGTCCGGAGCACTGGCGTATCCTTACCACCGGCTAAATCCATTTTTCGCTTTTTGCAGCCTGTCCCCGAGCCAATCGGCCCGCGGGCAGGTTTTCTTTTTTTGCTGCCGCACCACGACAGAGCCTCACGGCCTACGCATGAAAAAGAATAGCCAAAAGAGAAAAGATGTGATATGGTCGTCAGTCTGGTGGGCAGCTGTCTGCTGCGGCTGGTCTGGATCGCGACCATTTTCCAGCTGTTCCGCACCCCGCAGACGCTTTATCTCAGCTATCCCATCAGCTGGGTCCTGACCGCCGCGGCGCATCTGATCTGCCTGCTGCATCTTCGGCGCCAACAGCACCCCAAAAACAGCGGTGCGGCCTCCCCCGCCGCCTGATCCTGCCAAAACACAGCCGGTGCCGTCTGAAAACTGCACCGGCTGTGTTTGATTTCAGAGATCCTTGCGCAGCAGATATCGATCAAAGCCGCCATACATCTCCCGGCGGCACTCCACCCGGAAGCCCATTGCAAGGGCATTGTTCAGGCTGTACCGGTTTTCCGGGCTGATGGTGGCCCCCAGCGCTTTGATCCCCGGCGGCAGCATAGGCAAAGCCGCTTGCAGCAGCACCCGCTGCAAGCCGTTTCCGCGCCAGTCCGGATGTACGACCGCACTGTCGGCATTGGCCCACTGAGGCCATTCCTCTTTTGGCACACCAAGGAACGCCGCATAATTTTCCGGGCTGCCGCCGCACAAACGCAGGATCAGATACGCCCCCAGGCGTTCCCCCTGCCACGCGCCAACACAAAGATCCTGCCGGAGATAGCGCGAAAGATTGTCCAATGTATCCGGGACAAACTGTTCGGGGTGCGGCATCCCCGCGTGCACCTCATTTTGCAGGCGGAAAACTGCCTGTGCTTCCTGCGGGCGGCAGCGGCGCAAGATCACCGGTTGCTCTGCCGGACTGCCGCAGATGCGGCGCAAAAGATATTCCATATTCTATTTCCTCCCAAAAAAAGTACGATTTTTTCTGATTCCTGTCGAATTGCGGTTTTCTCAAAAGTCGATTTATGCTATACTGTTAGCAGGGAGCTGCCGCACAGGGGCGCTTCCACTGCTGCGGCGGTTTTTGCCGCCCGTACCGGAAAGGACATATCCTCTATGAAAGATTCCAGCCCTGTCAGCTCCAGCCGTTTGGGAGGCGCTGTCATCAGTGACCGCGTCATTGCCAACCTGCTGGAAGAACTGCGCTCCGGCCGCTATGCCGGGGCCGAACACCTGCCCGCCGAAGTCGATCTTGCCGCCGAAATGGGGGTGAGCCGCACCGTGATCCGCGACGCGCTGAGCGAAATGGAGCGGGACGGATATGTGGAGCGGGTGCGCGGTATCGGCACTGTGGTCAACCGCACTGTGCTCAATCTGCGCAGCCGTCTGGACCAAAAGCTGGAGTACTATCCGCTCATCCGCAGCTTTGGCAGCTATCCCCACGCAGACGGCATCCAGATCACCGCCTTGCGCGCGGGCGAAGAAATGGCCCGCAGCCTGGAGATCGCCCCCGGTGATGAGGTGATCTGCATCAAAAAGCGGGTGCTGGCCGATACCACACCGGTGATCTACTCCATCGACTATCTGCCGCGCGCACTGTTTGGCACACGGGATTACACCCGGCTGGATCTGAGCGGGAGCGTGTTTGATATCCTGGAGCAGGAATGCTGCCAACAGGTATCCTCCAATGTCGCCCATCTGAAAGCCAGCTGCGGCGATGAGTCCATCCGTGCTGCGATGCGTCTGGCCCCGGGTGAGGCCATGCTGCTTCTGGACGAGGTATGCTTCAACCGCCTGTGCCGCCCGGTCATGCGCTCTTTGAGTTATTACACGAACTTTTTTGATTTTTCCATTCTGCGCAAACTGCTGTAAACGGAGGTAATCTTTTTTATGCGTCATCTGATCGATCCGTTGGACTTCAGCCATCCGGAGATCCTCACACTGCTGGATCTGGCCGACCGCATTTGTGAGGATCCCGCTGCATACCAGGAAGTGGCAGCCCACAAAAAGCTTGCAACGCTGTTCTACGAGCCTTCCACCCGCACCCGCCTTTCCTTTGAGGCGGCTATGCTGAACCTGGGCGGCCATGTGCTGGGCTTTCCCAGCGAGAACGTTTCCAGTGCATCCAAGGGCGAAAGCGTCGCGGACACCATCCGGGTCGTTTCCAGCTACGCGGACATCGCCGCCATGCGCCACCCCAAAGAGGGTGCACCGCTGCGGGCCAGCCACCATTCCCGCATCCCGGTGATCAACGCGGGCGATGGCGGCCACCAGCATCCCACTCAGACCCTGACGGATCTGATGACCATCCGCCGCCGCATGGGTCGGCTGGACGGGTTGACCATCGGCCTGTGCGGTGATCTGAAGTTTGGCCGCACCGTACACTCTCTGATCAAAACGATGGCCCGCTGCCAGAACATCCGCTTTGTGCTCATCAGCCCGGAGGAACTGCGGGTGCCGGATTACATCATCAAGGACGTGCTGGAGGCCAACGGCATCGAATACAAGGAGACCCGCAGCCTGGAGGAATCCATGCCGGAGCTGGACATCCTGTATATGACCCGCGTACAGAGAGAGCGCTTCTTCAACGAGGAAGATTACATCCGCCTGAAGAACAGCTATATCCTGAGCAAGGACAAGATGGCGCTGGCCAAGCCCACGATGGCCGTTCTGCATCCCCTGCCCCGCGTCAACGAGATCGCACTGGATGTGGACGATGATCCCCGCGCCGCCTATTTTGAACAGGCGCAGAACGGCGTTTATGTACGCATGGCGCTGATCATGACCCTGCTGGGTCTGCCAGACCCCAAAGCACCGAAGGAGGACAACGAAAAATGCTGAACATCGACGAGATCCAGAACGGCATTGTCATCGATCATATCAAGGCGGGCACGGCCATTGGGCTGATGGATCTGCTGGGGATCAAAAGCAACCGCACCGCCAGCGTAGCCCTGATCCAAAATGCCCGTTCCTTTAAGGCAGCAGGCGGCCGCAAGGACATCATCAAGGTGGAGGGCGATGCTTCCTGGCTGAATCTGGACGTGCTGGCCTATCTTGACCCGGATATCACCGTCACTGTGATCCAGGACGGCAAAGCGGTCAAGAAAGAAAAGCCCCAGCCCCCCAAGCGCCTGGTCAACATCGTGCGCTGCCGCAATCCCCGCTGTATCTCCTCCATCGAGGAAGAGTGTGAGCAGATTTTTGAGATGAGCTCCAACGGCAAGTACCGCTGCATCTACTGCGAGCAGGAGTTGCAGGTCAAGCCTGAATAAGCATTTGTTGTTCACAGCACCAAGAAAGGCGTCCGGAACCGTTCCGGACGCCTTTCTTCATGGCTTTGTTCAAACAAAGTCCTCCCGCATGGGAGCAAAAATGTCCAGAAGGACACCTGCCTCCCGGCAGACACATCCGTGTATGACGCCGTCCTCCTTGAGGATGGTATCGCCCGCGCGCACAGTGCGGGTCTCGCCATCCACCGTAAAATCAAACGCGCCGGAAACGATGTAGGTGATCTGGGTATGCGGATGGCTGTGCAAAGCCCCTACTGCACCCTCTTCAAACGTATTTTCAACGCACATCAGCCCATCCGTATAGGCCAGCACGCGACGGGTCACTCCATCCCCGGCGGACTGGGGCAGCGCATCGGCATGCGGAACCCAGCGCTGCTTTTTCTCGGTCAATTTCATCGCAAAATCATCCTTTCCTCAAAGCTCAGAACAGCCTGCCTGATGTTCTTTATTATAATCACTGGCTGTTCCTTTTTCAAGCGCCGCACCACAAAAGCGGGCAGCCCCGGAGTTCTCCAAAGACTGCCCGCCCAAGTTTTAAAAAACGCCTGCTGAAAGCACCCTTGGGAGCTGCTTTGTGCTGCGGCCGCATCCCGTTCCCACACACAATGCGGTCACAGCGAAAACTTGCCCTCACAGTGCAATGTCTCATAGCAAAACCCCAAGCTCCAAATGGTTCCTTTCCGCAGGCAGATCCCGCCAGAAAATTCTGGAAGAACCAGGAAAGACAGCCGCATAGACGCAGTGTGCAGCTTCCGCAGAGAGTTTTACAAAATACCACCGGGAGCTTCCGGCCTCAAAAAATCTCCCGGAAAGTGGTCGACCGCACTGTCATCCCCAAGCTTATATTACCAGAATCGCGGCGGATTTTCTCCAAAAATGTCATAAGCCGCGCTTTGGATGTCATAAATTGTCGGTACGCACCGCGCAGGTGAACCGGAACCAACGGTCACGGCAGCTTATCGTATATTCCGCGTCATATTTGCGCAGCACATCCTGCACGTTGACCAGGCCCATACCATGCCCAGGCTCCTGCTTGGTGGTGTGGGGCAGCTGGCCATCCACCACCGGGATGTCCTTCGACACCCGATTGCGCACCGAAAGCAGCAGTTCTCCCCCGCAGATTTTGATGCGCAGAAATACCTCCGGCCGGTCGCACCCGCAGGCAGCTTCGACCGCGTTGCCCATCAGATTGGAGATCAGGATGACAAGATCCTGATCCGCAAAGGGAACATGTTGAAGGTTGCACAGATCAAAATACAGCAGCACCCCGCGCCCGGCAGCATCCTGATATTGTCTGCTGAGCAGGGCATCCAGCAAAGGATTGCCTGTATTCAGGATGGTCGTTCCGGATGCTACCGACCGGCTCACACTGGCCAGATAAGCTTTTGCGCCCTCCAGATTTTCCTTTTGCAGAAATGCATTCAGCGCGTCCAGATGGTGCGTAAATTCATGGGTCAGCCGGCGCTGCGCCGTGTAGGACTCCATCAGAGCTTCCGCACGCTCCTGTTCCAGGGCGATCTGCAAATGCGCCTGCTCGCTGCGGGCGGTTTCCTCGTTGAGTCTTCGCACCATCTCAAAATGAGCCACCAGCGACACCAGCAGCGCAATCGAGATCCAGATCAACATTCCGGGCGCATCAATGCGTTTGTTGAGCAGGATCAAAAGGCAGCTGACTGAAAGCGCCATACAAGGATAAAACAGTGTGACCCCCCACTGCGGGAGCGGGATCCGCTGATGCTTAACGATCTGGGACAGCACCATGCGGGCCAGCTCTCCATAAAATGTAAACAAAAAAGCGTTGAGCAGCGCCATCTGCGGGCGCAGCAGCACCTCCAGCGCCGGGCGGTGAAACAGCTGTGCCTCCAGCTCATGCGTCATATTTTCCAGCGCGACCACGAGGATCGAACCGATCACAGAGGAAACAAATTTCTGCCGGAAGGTGCCGCCAAAACAAAAGGCAGTAGCAGAAAACAACAGCGCATCCGTGCAGATGCACAGCGGTGTCATCAAGGTGTGCTCATCCCACAGCACAAGAAAACGCGCCACAAAAAAGAGCAGCGCAATGATCACCGCATGCATCCGCGGCGAAAGCTTTCCCTTGGGCAGCAGCACCTGATCCGTCTTATACAGGATGCTGTATTCCCCCATATGGCAGAATGCCAGACAGAGCCGGAGCAGCGTGGTATCACTCATTTGCAAACTGTCCCTTCCACTCCAAAAACGTATTGCGGATCCCTGCATACCCATTGCGGCTGACACTCAGCTCGACCCCATTGGCTAACCGCAGCTGATAGCCTTTGATCTGCTGGATATAGAACATATTGACAACATAGCTGCGTCCAACTTTTAGAAATCCGTTCTCAAACAGAAAATCCGGCAGATCGGCCAGCTTGCCGTAGTAGGAGCACAAAAGTGTATGGGGGACATCCCCATACACATTGACCTTGCGCAGATCGCTCTCCAAATAATAGATCCGCTCAAGCGGGATCTCTTTGACTTCGCGGTTCATTCGCACGGAAAGCGTTCTGCTGTTATCCGCCAGTTCCATCAGCACTTCATCCAGGCAGACCGGAAGCGTTCGCTCTACATCCTTTTTTAGCAGATAGCGGAAGGCGCTGACCGTATATCCAGCCGGGGCAAATTCCAGGTAGGCCGAAACAAAAACCAGCATGATCCCGGGATTGCGACGTTTCAGCTCCCTGCCAAGCGAAATGCCGTCCAGCGGAAGCATATCCACATCCAGAAACGCAGCTTGGATCTGCGCCGTATCCTGCCGGGCAAGAGCCTGTTCCCCGCTGGTATATACATCGCACTGTGTCTGAACGCCCCGCGCCTCCAGGTATATTTTTACCAATCCTGCGATCCGCTGGCCAAAAGCCGCGTCATCATCACACACCAGGATCCGCATTCGACCGCCTCCCGCTTTTTGTGTTCTGCCTTTGCCGCAGACCGTACATCTGCTCTATGAAAATGTGGCCGCCCCGGTTCCATCCCGGGGCAGCCGTTTTTATGCCAAAATATTATGCAAGAAATTTGTCATACAAGCCAAACGCAAAGATGAACAGTACGATCAACGGCAGAACCCAGGTCAGATATCCCCGCATCCAGTCCTGTACCTTCAGACCGGAACCGGTGTTGGCCTCTTTTTTATAGTTCTCCCAGCCCCATCCATATCGCGTGATGCAGAACAGCAGATATACCAGTGAGCCCAGCGGCAGGAACAGGTTGCTGACCAGGAAATCCTCCAGATCCAGAATGCTACCGCCGAACACGGACAGCCAATCCCACTGCCAGACACCAAACCCCAGGATACAGGGCATAGACAGCGCAGCGATCAGCACCAGGTTGACCAGTGCCGACTTTCTGCGCGTGCAGCCGGTCAGTTCCATACCACAGCAGATGATATTTTCAAACACTGCCAGCACTGTGGACAGAGCCGCAAACGCCATAAACAGGAAAAACAGGCTGCCCCACAGCCGGCCGCCGGACATATGCGAAAAAATATTCGGCAGCGTGATGAAAATCAGGCTGGGGCCGGAGGTCTGATCCACACCATAGGTGAAGCATGCCGGGAAGATGATCAGACCGGAGGTGATCGCCACAAAGGTATCGAGCACGACGACCCGGAGCGACTCACCCATCAAGGCATGCTCCTTGCCGATGTAGCTGCCAAAAATAGCCATTGCTCCAATGCCAAGGCTGAGAGTGAAAAACGCCTGATTCATTGCAGTCACCAGAGTTTTTACAATGCCGACCTCCTGCATCCGTGCAAGATCCGGCACCAGATAAAATTGCAGGCCTTCTTTTGCGCCCGGCATGAACAGGCTGTTGATCGCCAGAACGACCATAATAACCAGCAAAGCGATCATCATCACTTTGGTCACGCGCTCCAGACCATTTTGCAGACCGCGGGCACACACAAAAATGCCGATAGCGACCACAAGGAGCATCCAGAAAGTCATGATCCCCGGACTGGCCAGCATCTGTGAAAACGCGTCCGCGATCTCATCTGCGGAAAGCCCGGCCAGGCGACCGGTGGCCGTCTGGTAGAAGTAGTGCATCATCCAGCCCGCAACCGTTGTATAGAACATCATCAGCAGATAGCAGCCCGCCAGCGTGAAATAGCCATGGATATGCCACTTTTGCCCCGGTTTTTCCAGCGCTTGATAAGCCTGTACCGGGCTTTTGCGGCTGGCGCGGCCTACTGCAAACTCCATCGAAAGGATGGGCAGCCCCAGCAGAACCAAAAACAACAGATAAAACACTACAAATGCGCCGCCGCCCCCCTGACCGGCTACATAGGGAAATTTCCACACATTGCCGATGCCAATGGCACAGCCTGCCGAAAGCAGGATAAAACCTAACCGGGATTTTAATGTTTCTCGCTCCATGAATTCTCTCCTTTTGCTTTTTCAGTCAGTTTCTTTTACATTCCGCACAAAAACTTCTGAGATTTCTTTTTTCACCAAGGATGGAATCATTATAACATACTTTATCTCAAATTCCAGCAAAAGGTTTATACTTTTGAAAATCAAGGCAATATTCCTCCCTTTTTATATTCGACCGGACTGTATTCGCTATGATGAAAACAGGAAATAATTTGATGCCGTAATGCCATTTACGTACCACGAGGCAAAAAATGAAGCCGGAAACCCGCATACATCCTGGGGTTTCCGGCTTTTCTCAATTATTCGAGCTCGGTAAGTTCAATTTCTTACTAAACAAATTCGTTTAGTAAGCCTATTTTTTTATGGGTTGCTTTTCCATGAGATTGCTGTGCTCTATGACGTTCGCTGATTTTTTAGTATCAGGATAGTATCACACAGAGCAACAGTCCCTGCCTGTATTATAGCGTGTTTCCGCTCTTGATGCAACCATAACTCCTCCGTTTCTTTCAATCTTCAAAAATATATTTTCTCATGCTTTTCCTTAGCCGCTCGCCAACTTCATCTTTTTTCGAAATGAGTTTCAGCACATAGTCAATATAGTATTCCTTCTTCCAACCAAATTCATTTGGAAGCTTTGTATATGGAAGCAGTCCCTTTTCGTTAATAATTTTCAAAGCTCCCATAAAATCTTTTTCACTTATTATTTTATCAATCGAATCAAGCTCTTGCGTATAAACTTCTTCGACATTCAAGTTTGTATGTATACCATCTAAATTATTCTTATAAAGTTCTATTGTAGATGCTTTTGTACTCACTTGTTCCGTTATATAGTTCAAACATCTCTGTTTAGTAAACAGGAGTGCTTGATCACCCCTATGTTCTCTCAAGAACTCTAACGTTCTCTCTTTTGCCACACCAATGATTTCTTCTGGGTGTTCCTTGTCTTGTTTTTGAGCAACCGCTTCAATCACTTCTGGTAAAAGAAAAAGCGATTCAACTTCTGACACCTGTGGCACAAAAATATTTTGAGCTTTCAGTTTTTCCGTTTCATCATCAGAACGTCTATCTCTATCAACAATTCCTTTTACCCCCATATAATGAAGCTGTTCCGTTTGGCCATATGTTTTTACCGCTTGAATCACGGCATTGCAACTTTCCATAGAAATCACATTATATTCCGGGTACAATCTTGAATACAATTTCTTGTCAATGCTCCGAGTCTGTGTACCCTCTACTAACAAAACATTTTGCCGATTTCCTAAAATTTCAAGTTTCAACCCATCCGATGCATCCACGTCATTAAGCAACTCATATTGCCATTGGCCTTCCTTTTCAAATTCCTTCACCCAGATAATTTGAGTTTGCATTCTACTTCTAGCAAATTCAAGATCATGCGTTATATATAAGAACACACAGTCTTCTCTTTCTTTTTCAGCTGCGTCCCATAGCCGTGGCAAAATTGATTTATGAAGATGATTTTCAGGTTCATCAATAATAATCAAGCTATTTTCTTTCGCACATAGAACTTCGCCTATAAAGTAAAAAACCGCTCTCTCCCCATCACTCATTTCACTACCATTGTAGTAGCCATCCTCTAAACAATTTGAAACCTCTATTTTTCCAGCCCTTATTTTCAATTTACGGTGTAAAATAACGTTTTCCCATATTTCTTTTATTTTTTCCAAACGGGTCACATTATCAAAATCGGCCGCTCCGCTTTTATGTTCTGTCCTATATTCAATTGCTTTTTCATATTCCTCTGTCACCAGATATTGCATCAATTTTTCATAGTCATTAAGCAAAAATGTCTCCGGTGCATTTCCCCATCGACTGTTCTTTTTTCCATAGGAATATAACCATTTTTTATCCGTATCAGTCATTCCATAAAGAAATTCTTCTTCCGCAGTACTGATTTCTGTCGGACGTACTATTTGCGGCATATTCAAAGATTTCTGCGCAGATACCCGATGTACCGGATATTCCGGATTATTTCCGTCAATCCACACGCTCATTCTCGTTTTTCCTGAGCCATTTGCTCCTATCAAAACAATGGAATTCTTATCTTCGATATATTGTTCTTGTCCATTCAAGTCCGGTATTCTAACTTTCATTTTATTCCTCCATGTCAAGGATTCATTGATTATCGCTCATCAAAGCTCACTCGCCATCAGCAACTTTGTCTTCTTCTGTTGTCCAATTTCCACCAATCCCAAAGAACTTGTCAAAGAATCCTTTCAGCTTGTCGATCACGCCCTGTTTCTTCTGGGCACGGCCACCGCCACCAAAGCGGGAAACAGGTGGCATCAGCTTGTCAATATCGGTACCAACGGTCTTGATTTCCCCATCACGGAATGCATTTGCCAGATACTTGCGAGTTTCTGGCTCTTTCAGTTTTTCCTCCTGAATGATTTGGACAAGCTCTTTCTCGCGCTGTTCCGACACATAGGTGTTCCACTCCGCTATCACATCGTCCACATCGTTGACACCTGCAATAAAGGTTTCAATCAGTTGCTTCTTGCTGCGCAGTTCCGGGCTGGCATCAATGGCTTTGCGAATCGTGATAAGAACCTCTTTATCATCGCAGTGCGTATCATGGTACTTCTTCACCAGCATCAAGATGTAATCAATGTTGATTTCCACCTGTCGGATCAGCTCTACCTCGAACACCACATCATCGGTGATGTCCTCCTTGTTCGGGTCGTGCTTCTTTTTGCGCCACTCGTCCCGCAAATCCTGATAGCGGCCAAGATAATCCTGCAAATCGCGCTCCGAGATCAATTCGTTCCCCTTGAAATCATCGAAAGAGGAAAGCAGATTTCGCATCCGCAACAGTGCTCCAAACAGCACAATAAAATCTTTCTGATTCTGCTCACCGATGATCTGCGGCTCCGTCAGAGGGAACTTGTTTGTCAGATCATCGATCATATCAGCATAGCCCTGATGATACTTTCCCTGCTCGTCTGTATAGCCGTGATAGTAGTCCGCATATTTGCGCAGCAGGACAATACCACCTGCATTTTTATCGCCAAACAACGAAATAGCCGAATCAACCCGCTTTTGCAGATTGCGAAAGCAGACAATATTGCCAAAGGTCTTGATGCTGTTCAGGATGCGGTTCGTCCGGCTGAATGCCTGAATCAGACCATGTATCTTCAGGTTCTTGTCCACCCACAGGGTGTTCAAGGTGGTGGCGTCGAAGCCTGTCAGGAACATATTGACCACGATCAGCAGGTCAAGTTCCTTGTTTTTCATGCGCAGGGATACGTCTTTGTAGTAGTTCTGGAAACGCTCGCCATCGGTCGAGTAGTTCGTGTGGAACATCTCGTTGTAATCCTGAATCGCCGCATCCAGAAAATCCCGGCTGCTCTGGTCAAGGCTGGAGGTGTCTTCCGGGTTTTCCTCGTCCAGAATCCCGTCCGTTTCCGCCTCGTTCGTACCATAGCTGTAAATGGTGGCAATCCGAAGCTTTTTAGTCGGGTCGGCCGCCATCTGCTTTTTGAACTCCTGATAGTACAGCTTTGCCATCGGAACAGAAGCCACACAGAAAATCGAGTTAAAGCCGCTGACACGCTGTTTCTGTTTGATTTCTTCCACAGTCCCACGCTGCGCAGAGGCCACCTCTGCCACGTTGGTCAGCAGGTTAAACTCATAGGACTTATCGCCACGGTAAGTTTTCTGGTCGAAATGGTCAAGGATGTATTTTGTCACCAAGGAGATACGCTCCGGGGCCATGAACGCCTTTTCCCGGTCAATATCCCAGACTTGTTTATCATCAATGTCCGGCTCCACATCCATCGTTTTGATGTAGTCCACCCGGAATGGCAGCACATTCTTATCATTGATGGCATCCACGATGGTATAAGTATGCAGCTGGTCGCCAAAGGTCTGTGCCGTGGTAAAATAACGTGGGTCAGTAGAAGTTCCTGCATTGGCCGCAAAAATCGGGGTGCCTGTAAAGCCAAACAAATGGTACTTCTTGAAATTCTTGACGATTGCCTTGTGCATATCGCCGAACTGGCTGCGGTGGCATTCGTCAAAGATGATGACAACGTGTTTCTGGTAAACCTCATGTCCCGGATTCTTTTTGATAAATGTCGCCAGCTTCTGGATGGTTGTGATGATGATATGCGCATCTGGGTTTTCCAGTTGCCGTTTCAGAATCGTTGTACTGGTGTTGGAGTTGGCTGCACCTTTCTCAAAGCGGTCGTACTCTTTCATGGTCTGGTAGTCCAGATCTTTGCGGTCTACCACAAACAGCACCTTGTCAATGTAGGGCAGCTGTGAAGCCAGCCGTGCCGTCTTGAACGAAGTCAGCGTTTTGCCGGAACCTGTGGTATGCCAGATGTAGCCGCCGCCCTCGATGCTGCCATACTTTTTATAGTTGTTGGCGATCTCAATGCGGTTCAAAATACGCTCCGTTGCCGTGATCTGGTAGGGGCGCATCACCATGAGCATCTTTTCCGAGGTGAAGATACAATACCGGGTCAGAATGTTCAGGATCGTGTGCTTAGCGAAGAATGTGCGGGTAAAGTCGATCAGATCCGTCAGTACCCGGTTGTTTGCATCCGCCCAATAAGAGGTAAATTCAAAGCTGTTGCTGGTCTTTTCCTTTTTCGTTCTGCCGTTCTTGGAGTCCTTGATGGCGTTGAAGCGGGTGCTATTGGAGTAGTACTTCGTGTTCGTGCCGTTGGAGATCACAAAAATCTGTACATACTCGTACAACCCGCTGCCAGCCCAGAACGAATCCCGCTGATAGCGGTTAATCTGATTGAATGCTTCCCGGATGGCCACGCCTCGCCGCTTCAGCTCCACATGAACCAGCGGAAAACCGTTGACCAGAATCGTCACATCGTAGCGGTTGTCATGCCGTGCGCCATCTGCCTGCTTGACTTCATACTGATTGATGACCTGCAAGCGGTTGTTGTGGATGTTTTTCTTATCGATCAGCGTGATATTTTTGGAACTGCCATCATCCCGGTGCAGCACCTGTACATTGTCCTCCTGCATCTTCCGGGTCTTTTCCGGGATGTGCTCGTTGGGGTTGGCAATCGCATCACTGAAAAACTGCTTCCATTCCGCATCCGAAAACTGATAATGGTTCAGTTCTTCCAGCTGACTGCGGAGGTTGGCAATCAGTTCTCTCTCGTTATGCAATGGCAGATAGGTATAGCCCTGTTCGCACAGCAGACGGATAAACTCTTTTTCCAACTCCGCCTCGCTCTGGTAGCTGTCCGAGCGCACTTTGGAAGGCTCATAGGTAGAAACAACGGTATCTTCATTGGTAGCCGCAACAACATTGAAAAAGGACATTTCGATTTCCTCCAGCAGCACTTATTTTTCACTTTGTGATTGCATATCACACGCAATTCGAACCAAAAGTTTTATTTCATTATCTCTCATCTTTGCCACGTCCATTTTTACCCATTTAGAACCACAGTCTTTGTAAAATCCTTCTGCCTGTTTTAATCCCCACATCCATTCCTTTGCATCTGCATATGGATTCAATCCCGAAAAAATTTTCTGTAATTGATAATCGGCTCCTGCATAGCTTGGCTTAGGTACTGCAAGCAGGCTTTCCAAATAGTCGTTTAGACCCTCCGTATCCAGCGATTCTACCATTTTAACAACTTCGGGCACTGCTTCTATCAATCTCGATTGGTAGGAAATGATTTTCTGTTGATTTTCCTCTATCGTGCTTCGAACCTCCAGCAAAGAAATCAACTCACGAAGTCTTGTATCTTCATGTCTGCTTTCCATAATAGAAGCTGCCGACTTTAATGTATCTAATGGATTTGTACTAAGCTGAACTTTTTGCTTTGCCCACTCTTGCTTTTTCTCTTCAATGATCTGTTTGATTTTTTCTGTTCCAAGTGATAAGAGCTGGTATCTTGAACCTATATATCCGATGATTCCATCGTATGGAATGTTCAAATGTTTTATTTCAGGAAACGCAGTTGAGTATATCATAACGTCAACTGTCGGTTCTGCATTTGTCTGCCAAAGTTGCGACTCTGCATAAGGAATAATTGCCGGTGAGTACTGTGTTTCGCCCTTTTTTAGAAATTTCGCACGGCTTGTTTCGAATGGATGCGCAAAAGACAAAGAGCGAATATACTCCCATACTTTATCGTCAGTTGGTATTTTTCCATCTGGAAGTATCAGATTATGCTCTTCGCATACATCTGCAAAATAGCTATACGTCGTCTGCGAATCCCGCGTGTATGGATGTTCTACCTCTAATAAGTGAAGCACCAATTTAACCGCATCAACTATCATTGAGCCATACATCATCAAAAGAAGAAACTCTTCCTCAGAATTCGGAATCATCGTATGTGCATTGATATAACCGACGCACTTTTCCATTCTATCCAAAAGCGCATATCCGAGATTATATAACTCTACATATTCTTTTTCACACCCAAACACATTCGATGCGTTCAGGGCTTTTCTGAACTCTTGATAAATTTTTTCATCAATTGGATGATTCATCTTTGTATTTCCTAAAGTTCAACAGCTTGTCCCGGTAATACTCATACTGCTTTTGTCTTGCTTCAATTTCAGCGGGTAAGCCACTCGTCAAGTCACTACAAATTGCATCGAAGCGATCAAGAACGGCAACAATTCGTCTTTGCTCTTCAATGCAAGGCACCGCTATAACAGCCTTCGTTATATTGTCGTTGTACAGTCTTGGTATTGTTCCACCCTCGGATGCTTTCCACGGTTTCAGTTCATAGCAATATCGAAGATAAGCATTCAACACGATACTCTCGTCATTATCAATCCAGACAATATTGGAATCCTGAAAATACGCAGGCTTTCCATCATAAACAACCGTTCTGCCAATCGTCCCGGCTGCGGAAATCAACACATCTCCCTTTTTCGGGAAATTGTACTTTGCCCGGTATTCGTCAAATGTTTCCTGTGAAATATAAGCGTCTGCTTCTTTTCCAAAGGTGCCGATTTTATAGAACGGCACACCATCCACTACATTTGTCTGATTTTTCAGGATACGCTTGCACATACAAACCGGGCCGACATCGCACAGAGAAATCTTCACATATCCATAGACATACTGTAACAGCTTAATTATTTCGTTCCGTTCCGTTCCGTTCCGTTCCGTTCCGTTCCGTTCCGTTCCGTTCCGTTCCGTTC
>JBJERU010000035.1:45701-55046 GCA_051882415.1 Faecalibacterium sp.
CAAAGATTGTGCCGCCGGCTTCTGCAAACGTCAAGAGTTTATCGCGGTAATATTCATATTGCTTTTGACGTGCTTCAATCTCAGCAGGCAGACCAATGTTCAGGTCAGAGCAAATTTTCTCGAAGTTGTCCAGCACCTCGACAATGCGGCTCTGAATATCAAGGGGAGGAACTGTCATTTGATACTGCGCAATCGTGTTTCCGGTCAAAGATGCGCGAGTCGTAAATGCGCAATTTTTTGTCACGTACTTTCTGAACGATTCCGTGCAAAAGCAATACGCACAATATTCCGGCAAAAGCTCATTAGTTTTAGGTGTTGCTTTTATTGTAAATCCGTTGAACACGCATTCTTCCATATCATCGAGCATCACGGATGACCAGCCAACATCTTCTGCTGTTTCTGATGTTCGTGTAAACAGCACATCTCCTCTTGACACCTTTAATCGTTCCTTTTTGGTCTCCGTGCATTCGACCAATGCCGTTATATCATTCTTTCTTAACGCCCGATGATTGTAAACATCTGTGTACCGAATAAACGGAATGCCCCTTCCAAAAAATTCTTTGCCTTTGCTAAGACCGTTCCGAAACTCAAACAGTTCCCCAAGTGTGCGCCTCTCAAAGTTAATTGTCCCCCCCCTGTGGACATCAAATGTCAAAAGCTTATCTCTATAAAAGTCATACTGTTTTTGTCTTGCTGTAAGCTCTGCTGTAAGCTCTGCTGTAAGCTCCGTAAAATAATCCAATATTCTGACAATCTCGTTCTGCACTTGAAGTGGCGGTACTGGCAAAACAATATTTGTCAAGGTATCTGGTGTTACTTCAATGACCTTTGTTCCGTGTGCCAATTTGCACTTTTGCGCAAAAAACATCTGGGAGTGAAAATAGTAAACCAGATATTTTGCGTTTTGGTTATGATGGATGATTGCCGAATGTCCACTGACTGCTACTGGCTCACTTCCAAGCCATGCCAAACACTTGCAAACATCCTCAATATTTTCACTTGTGACTGCCATGACAATATCATTTGGCTGCGCCATCTTCTGTTTTTTAGCACATTCATCGCTTATAAAGGTAAATGTTTTATCCGCAAACAGACCATACTTTGTATAGATTTGACCATAATGAATACAAGGAACTCCTTCGGTCAAAAAATCCTTTTTCTGAAAATTGCCACCACGCGAAATCGTTGCAATCTCACCCAGTTTTTTATACTCCACTCCATTCGGGCAAAGTTCCCGAATCAAATTATCCAGCTTACTCATTTATTTTATTCTCCATCCAGTTCATCATTCCATCCAAGTTCACGAATCTTTTGCAATATTTCCTCGCTATTTTTTATTAGTGTTTCGTTATTTTTTACATTATCCAATATTCCAACTACCAATCTCTTCAAGGCACTATACTTTCTCAAACTTGTTTCTTCGTCTGAATTTCCATGAACGACTTCACTCAGTTCGCTAAACAGCCTATATCCCTTTTCTGAGAATTCTTTTGGAATGATATGACACTTTTTATCAACTTCCTCCAGCGACTGTCTAAATGTGAGCCTTTTTCCTTTTTTCCCTATCAAGTTTATATTTTCATTTTGTGCCACCTGATATGTAATGCTTTCCATAATTTCTCTTAAGTAGACAATTGCTCCTGCTCCCAGCCCATCACTAAAGGCTCTATCCGCCTTATCCAAATACTCCGTATATTTTCCGTATGCACCATGTGAAATCGAAACGTTCTCTGGAAGTTTTTCTGTCCTTTTCAAAATCCTTACCCAAACCGTAGTATCCGTAACTTCATTCCTACTTTCCACCAGATACCAAATAGGAACAGTTGTTGCACATCGGGGGCATTTTAATACACAGTCGATACTTACCAAATGACTTGTAACACCGATACAGGCTATTTTAGCTCTATCTCCCATTGAAAAGGTTAAATCGCTTTCACAGTTTTTGCAGTAAAAGGCTCTGCAAACAACGCCTACGTCCAGTCTTTGCTGTCCACCGCACGGGAGTTTCTTTTTCAAAAATCCATCGACTTGTTGGAATTCCAAGTTAGGTTCCTTTGATAATACATCTGACAGGCGCATTTTTTATTCCTCTATGTCAAGTTTCACTATTTTCCGCCAAATATCTGTCAAAATCGCTCTGGTAAAGCCTGTCCTGTACCACACGATACTTTTCAAATTCAGTTTCGGCGTGCATCTTTGCCAGCTGTGCCGAGATTTTGCCTGCATCTTTCAGAACTTCCAGATCATCCGCCTGCAAATAGATGTCCAGCCGCTTTGCCCAGTCCTCCATTGTCATAGGAATATGACGGCGTGCACGGTTTTCTGCCAAGTCGAGGTAAGCCGACACGATCAGTTCCATGGATTTCATTTCATCTTCGGTCAGGTAGTTTTTTGCAACAGTAACATCGCTCTTTTTGATTTTACCATTAGGGGCATCCTTCCATGTGTGAAGTCCCATGTGCGGCTTTTCAGCATCGGCACGCTCATAGATCAACTCTGCCGCCGTGTGGCGATGTACCGCATAGTGCATCTTGTTTTGCACCTTTGCAAAGAATTCTTTTGTTGTCAATGCATTGCAGTCATAATCCATCGATGTAGCGTAAATGTCTGTGAGTTTCTGATAGAAATTGCGCTCCGATATACGGATTTCACGGATGCGTTCCAGTTGCTCTTCAAAGTATTTTTTTGTCAGGACGGTGCCGCCGTTTTTCAGGCGTTCCTCGTCCATCGCCCAACCCTTGATGGTATACTGCTCCACAATCTGGTTTGCCCAAACACGGAACCGTACCGCTCGCTGGTTGTTCACTTTAAAGCCAACCGCAATAATCATTTGCAGATTATAATGGTTCACACTGCGGGCAACCTGACGTTCTCCCTCAGTTTGAACTATCCGGAATTTCCGGATAGTTGCCGTTTCATCCTGCTCATGGTCTGCATAAATTTTTTTGATATGCTCATTGATGGTACGCACATCTACATCATAAAGGACAGCCATCATCTTCTGTGTCAGCCAGATATTTTCATCTTCATAGCGCATTTCAATGCTGTCCTTATCCTCGCCTGTGGAGGCAACAAAGGTCAGATACTCCGCCGCAGAGGAACGAATCAACGCATTTTCTTTCTTTTCGTTTTCCATCTTAACCCTCGATTTCTGCCACGATCCGATCAATGGCGGCCCGCAGCTCATTTTCCCGTGCTACGATTTGCGCAATCTCAGCGTTCAGCTTTACAATGTCGATTTTCTCGCGGGTATCCTTTGCCTCTACATAGGTAGAAACGGACAAGTTATAGTCATTTCCCTGCACCTCTGCATAATCCGCAAGGTGAGAGAAATGGGCTTCCTCCGTCCGCTGTGCAAAGGTGTCCACGATTCTATTGATATTATCTGGCGTAAGTTTGTTGTTATTGGTCACCTTGACGCACTCGGAAGAAGCATCGATGAACAGTACTTTATTGTCTGTCTTGCCTTTTTTCAGCACCATGATGCAGGTTGCAATGCTGGTGCCAAAGAACAGGTTGCTCGGCAGTTGGATGATGCAATCGATGAAGTTATTATCCACCAGATATTTGCGGATCTTCTGCTCTGCACCACCACGGTACATAATGCCGGGGAAACAGACGATTGCCGCCGTACCATTGGAAGCCAACCACGCCAGCGAGTGCATGATAAAGGCAAGGTCGGCTTTGCTCTTGGGTGCCAAAACACCCGCCGGAGCAAAACGTGGGTCATTGATGAGAAGTGGGTTTTCATCTCCTGCCCATTTGATGGAATACGGCGGGTTCGACACGATGAGTTCAAACGGTTCATCATCCCAGTGCTGCGGGTTGGTCAGGGTATCCTCGCAGGCGATATTGAACTTATCAAATTCAATGTCATGGAGGAACATATTGATGCGGCACAGGTTATAGGTCGTGATATTGATTTCCTGCCCGAAGAAGCCGTTGCGGACAGCATCACGCCCTAACACCTTTTCCGCTTTCAGCAGCAACGAGCCGGAACCACAAGCAGGATCATAGACCTTGTTGATCTCTTTTTTGCCTACGGTTCCCAGCCGGGTCAGAAGCTCCGAAACATCCGCAGGCGTAAAAAATTCGCCGCCGGACTTGCCTGCATTGCTGGCGTACATCGTCATCAGATATTCGTAGGCATCGCCAAAAGCATCGATATCATGCTCTTTGACATCGCCGAGATTCATATCCGCTACACCGTTGAGCAGCTTTACAAGCTTCTCGTTGCGCTTTGCCACTGTTGCGCCCAGCTTGTTGCTGTTGACATCGTAATCATCAAACAGGCCCGCAAATTGCCCCTCGGAAGAGCTGCCCTTTGCGGATTCCTCGATGTGCCGGAATACGGTTTCCAGCGTTTCGTTGAGGTTTTCATCGTTTGTAGCCCTTGCTCTCACATTGCAGAACAGCTCACTAGGCAGGATGAAGAAGCCCTTTTCCTGTACCAGCCCTTCCCGTGCTTGCTCGGCTTCTGCATCCGGCATCATCTCATAGTGGAAATCAGAATTGCCCGCCTCAATTTCGCCTTGATTGATGTAGTTGGCGATATTCTCCGAAATATAACGGTAAAACATCGTACCAAGAACATAACTCTTGAAATCCCAGCCGTCCACTGCTCCTCGCAGATCATCGGCGATTGCCCAGATCGCGCGGTGCAGTTCTTCGCGTTCCTGCTCTTTTTTGGTGTCTACCATTTCTATTTCCTCCATAAACTGCGGATTTTCCGCACTGCTTTTTTCTGATTTTAGCACAGTAAATGTACCACTACTTGTACATCCTGGTGCTTTTTTCGGAAAGGTACACTTTCCCTTTATACTATCTGAGTAAAGCGTACCACAGCTTTTCTGTGATTGCAAGACAATAAAATCTGCATATTGCTTTTTTCGTCAAAATAGTGTACACTCATCCCATCTCGTCCACTGTCTGTATCTCGGACGAAGTTTCGTATCGTCAAGCACCTGTGAACTGAGAGGAAAACCTATGAAAGCAAAAAAGACCAAACTGCCTGAAAATCTCTATCACTACACCAGCCTCATCAAGTATCGGATGATTCTAGCCACCGGTAAGCTACTTCTGACACCTTCTAATTTGAAATATGACAACGCTACTTTCCATGATGAACCGCTCTTTTTTAACGGGCAAGGAATCGGTTATAAGTCTGTTGACAAATACGAAAACTACCACCCTGTTGTCTGGCTGACAGCTAATGACCGTGCGGGTGCTCAAAATACCGGTCTATCCAATGATAAAATCATGTGCCGCATCACCATCAAGACCGAGGGTAAAATTTGGCGGTATCTGCCTTGGCGAACTTTCTGCGACAAGTACAATGCCGACCGCAGCATTGCCTCCACCCTGAAACAGACTGCGGACGACTATCGGAACTGGTATGTCTGTGAATCCGAAATTCCAGTTGCCGACTTTGCAAAAGTTGAATTTCTGGCCGAAGATGGCACCTACAAGCCCGAGAATGACATTCCCGGCTTCTCTTTGTCCGATGTTGCCCCAGAACTTTTTGATTGAAAAATAACCCGATATGTACAGAACCCCCGCCAGCCCAACGCTGGCGGGGGTTCTGCTGTCTTCCAGTTACAGCTCCATGCTGTTCTCCCGGCTCTTTTGCGGATTTTGCTTTGTCGTCTGCTCCTGTTCCTTCATAAGCCCAATGACCTGATTCATCTTTTCCGCACCGAAGTAGTTCCACACTCGTCCAAAGTCACGCTTCATCGCATGAAGCTGCTCGTTCTCTGCTTCAGCCTGTTCCAGCCGCTTGCTCAGGTTGCGGTTCGCATCCTTTTCGCTGCGGTAAAAGCCCTGATACTTGTCCCGGTCATGCTTCATCTCCCAATACTTCCGATGGAGTGAGAAGATCACCTGCACCAGCTTCTTAATAAGCGGCACGGCTTTCTTTTCCCGGTAGCTCTTGGCCGTTTCAAAGGTGCCCGCCTCCGGCATCCATTCCTCTGGCCGCTGGGAATACTGTGCCGACAGACTTTCCAGCCCATCCATGATGGGAGCCAGCTTGTTCAGTTCCTTGCTCTGCTTCTGGTAGGCTTTGTTTGCCTGCTGCGCCCGCTCTTCCGCTGCATCTGCCGCAGTCTGTACGGTTTCCAACTGCTCCTGCATCTCAGCCAGATCCGCCTGACACTCCTGCTTAGCCGCTTCCAGCGCAGCCACCTCTTTGGTGCGCTCCTGCTTCTTAAAATCCAGCACTGACAGGTGTTCTTCATGGGTGTCTTTCTGTTCCCACTCGATGCCATGCCGTTCCATGACTTTGGCAAGCTGCTCCTTTTCGGCATTGATCCACTGGTTCAGCTCGGATTCCCGTTTGGAACCGCCCGCAAACCCCAGTGCCTTCAACGCCTGTTTCAGGGAAACCTTGGTATCCAGACCTTTACCTTTCCAGCCGGACACATACGGCACGAAGTCAATGTGCAGGTGCGGCGTTGCCTCGTCCATGTGGAGGAATGCCCCGAACACCCGCAGGGTAGGATTCCGTTCCTGAAAGCCCTGCATATACTCGTCCAGCAGTTCTTTTGCCCGTGTCCCGTTTTCGGTCAGAACGCCCATATCGTCTTTGTTTCCGATCTGAACGATCAGTTCATGGAACGTCTTTTCCTGCTTGCCTGTCCGCAGGTGCTCATAGTAGTCGGAAATACAGCGGTCTTTGCGCTTCTGCTTGGCGTTGTAGCGACCTACTGCATCATCGAACAGTTCGTGGTATACCTTTTGAATCGGCTCATCCCGGTACACGACATTCAGGCTGCTACGCTCAGGGTCTACGTTTTCAGCGGTGAAACTTCTCCGGTTATGGTTGAGGGAGCCGGGACCCCGCATTGCCGAAATGGTTCTTTTCAATCGCACATCCTTTCTCTGGGAGAAGGTACTGGTGCCGGACACTGCATCAGGCTTTGTTACTTTCGCCGAAAGTAACGCAAAAGCACTTTTGACAGACGTTCCGTCCATCAAAAGATGCCTTTGCGCCCTGCCGGGGGCTATCCGTCTGCGGACGGGGCTTCGCTACACCTTGGCTGCTGCCCCGACCACACCACCTTCCTACTTATTGGCTGTTCACAGGAGCGTGTCACGCTCCTGTCCTTGGCAAATAGAGGGAATCACCAGCGGAAGCTCTCTGGCACTCCACGCCTGTCCAGATACTCACGTCTGGCCCGTTCCCTCTGTTCCTCGGTGGGTGCTGTTTTGTACTGGGCATACAGTTCATGCCGTAGCATCGCATCCAGTTTCTGCTCCAAACCTTGTATAATTGCTTCTTCGTACTCGTCCCTGCCGCTCAGATGGTAGTGCAGCAAAGCAACGAAAAGTTCCTGCGAAATCTGTACATTTTTCATCGTTTTCACCATTCCGTGTCGGTCGTGTCGATTGTGACGGTATTTTCTATAGTAGCAAAAATACCGTCACGACCGTCACATATCGTCACGCCCCAGAATTTTCCAGCTTCAGATTTACCACTCGTCCCTCATGGGTACGCCTGCTTTCGTAGCGGATTCCGCAGTCGTTGTAGAGCCTGTCCGCACTGACGTTTAACTTGCGCGTCAGGACATTTGCCGGGACTCCTACACCGGACAGCTGCTCCAACAGTTCCGTCGGCGTTCCGCTCCACTCTGGGTTTTCCGGGGTGAGCAGCTTTGCCACTGCTTCCAGCAGTGGGTCGGGCGGCAGCTTCCAGAGTTCCGTTTCGGCTCCTTGGAACTCCCACACGCAGCGTTCCCGGTTGAACTCCAATGTCAGCTCCTGATCCGGCTGGTCTCGCCCCACGATGTCCAGCAGGGCGGTGTTGTCGGTGCGCCGCTTCTTCTGCATGATGAACGCTCCATCCGCTGCACCCAACAGACCATTCGTGCCAGAAATCATGTCGAAGCTGTCCTCTGCCTCCATCTTCCGGGTGTGATGGACGACCAATAGGCAGATGCCGTATTTGTCACTGAACGCCTTGAGCTTTGTCACGATCTCGTAATCGCTGGCGTAGCTGTATCGGTCGCCGCCGATCTCCCGAATCTTCTGCAAGGTGTCTATGATGATTAATCGCACATCCGGGTGTTCCCGGATGAAGCCCTCCAACTGCTGGTCTAGTCCTTCGCTCACTGACTTTGCCTGTGTCGCAAAGTACAGGTTGCTGGTTTCCTCCACCCCGAACATCCGGGAGAGCCGCCGCTGCAGCCGGGCATAATCGTCCTCCAAGGCCAGATAGAGGACAGTGCCTTGATGCACCTCATAATCCCATAGCGGAAGCCCCATTGCTACATGGTAGGCAAGCTGTCCCATAAAGAACGATTTGCCCACCTTTGGCGCACCTACGAAGAGGTACGTTCCGCTGTAAAGCAGGTCGTTCACAATAGGTTTCCGGGGTGGATAGACCGTGTCATACAGTTCGGTCATTGATACCGTATTCAGTCCGAAATTGTTTGCTTTTTTCGCGGCTTGCAGATTGATTTGCTTGTCCGAATTTGTTATAATACTGGTGCTAGTTTTGTGAGACGACTGTACCGCATCTGCGCCAACAGATGCACCCGGTACGGTCGTTTTTCTATTGTCTGTCATTCGCATTCCTCCTTAAGTCCGTTCAACGTCAGAGCCACCATTTGAATCGTTTCCAACAGGTCAGGTGAGATTTCTTCAGTTACCGTCAGGCGCTGTAATTCCTGATAGATCAGTTCCATCTGACCTCGCAGAGCTTTATAGACCCTTGGATTTCCCACCACTGTGATTTCCCGGTCAGTCAGGCGGCGGATGATATACTCCTGTTTGGTCAGCCCGGAGAGCTCGACCTTGGCTTCCAGAACTGCATCTTCTTCTGGTGACATTCGGAAGGCTACCACCTTGTTCCGCCAGCGGCCTTGCCTGTCGAGTACCCGTTCCATTTTTATCCTTCCTTTCGTTCCATATCCAGTCTTTTTGCCATTTCCTGCTGCTTTGAGGGGAAGAGGTGTGCGTACTTATAGGTGATGTCCACACTTTCATGCCCCACCCGGTCTGCGATTGCCAGAGCCGAGAAGCCCATCTCGATCAGGATCGACACATGAGAGTGCCGCAAATCATGGATTCGTATTCGCTTCACGCCGGCTTCCTTGGCTCCCCTGTCCATCTCGTGGTGCAGGTAGCTCTTGGTCACTTCAAAGATCCTCTGATTCGGCTGGACTTTGTAGAGAGATTTCAGGTAGTCCCTGATTTCGTCCGTCAGAAACTGCGGCATCTGGATGACCCGGATGCTCTTAGGCGTTTTCGGGTCAGTAATCACATCCCGGCCTTTCAGCCTTTGATAGGATTTTGCCCCCTTTCCCATATTGATGGACAAAAAATCATTCGTTATAATGGAAAGGA
>JBJERU010000036.1:0-13413 GCA_051882415.1 Faecalibacterium sp.
ACAGCGAAAAGGACTTGGTGGGCGCGCTGCTGTTCCTGCTGAACAACGACGCGGCAGGCTTCATCACCGGCATCTGCCTGGCGGTGGATGGCGGCTTCTCGGCCTATTCCGGAGTTTGATACTGGTTTTTTCATAAAACAGCTCCATACCGTTTTATGAGATTGCTGGCAAGCGGTCAGCGGCAGAAAATAACTGACGATCTGACAGAACACCCCTTTTACTGAACATCGAGATTCCCACAGTCGTTATATTGAACCGCCCTCCCGTTTTCTTCTCCCGGGAGGGCGGTCATCTTTTTGCCCGCAAAAACGCAGGCCAGACCAAAAGGCTGAACCTCGCGTGCAGCCCCCGATCTGCCGAGGGCCGTCAACAAAAACGGGCACCACATCTTACGGTTCAATATTCCTTTAAAGAGAAGCTCCGCCCGAAAGCAATGCTCCTATCCATGTTGAACGAACAGGTTTTTGCACCGTATTTCATGTCCATATCCTTTCCGCCTTACGGTACGTTTATAGTTGCTTGACGTGCTTTTCTATGATACGGTCTGGGGTGAAGATACGGTCTGGGACGAACTTCCTCTGAATCAAGTGATTCATTCTGTTTTCCGAAGAAAACAAAAAATCCGAACCCATCCCCCTATCGGGAAAAAGTTCGGATTTTATTGATGTGGTGCACCTCCAGGGACTCGAACCCTGGGCCCACTGATTAAGAGAGCAGGCCGCGGGGTCGTCTCAAAAAATGGAAGTTTCGAGTCAACGTCATTTTTCCACAAAGCGACGTGATTTTTTCCCGGTAATTTCTGCACCTCTTGTCTCATTTTGCAGCGAAAAGTACCCTCTGCACGGTGTGTGACCGTGCAAAAACCGTGCAGAAACCGTGCACTTACTCTGGAGCAAATGAAATCAACCCATCCAACAACGACTTGACGGCATTGGTTTGAGTGGCCGACCATCAAAATCAGGTCTTGGAGGATACGGTTATATGTTTAGCAGTAACTCTAATAAACCAATGCCAACATAGAAAAAATAGGAGCGAGACCCGCATCCCGCTCCTAACATACGATTCGGTTTGTTATTTTTCACTTTCATGATTAGGAGAAGTTTCGGAGGAATTGAAAATCTCCGCGCGATCGAGGGCAGCAACTTTATCAGAGCTCTCCTTCTGCAGCATCCTGAGCGTTATGCCCAGACAGATGCACATCGTACCGCCGACCATACTGATCGCTTTCGCGGCCATCGTACCGGCCGTTTTGCCTGTAACAAGACATGTGCCAATGATATAGTTGTAGGCATCACCGCCAACATACTCGTCGATAGCAGAATACTTGTTATCGAAAACGTAGTAATCGGTTGATTCTCCATCCAGTCTTTCGTAGGTAGTCCGGGCTCCGCCCGGGATTTGGATGGCCAGCCCAACCAGCACGAGGAGTACACCAATGATCAGCGGGCAAAGATAAGCCTGATTTGTGTTGTTTTTCATGGGAATTGTTTCCTCTCTTTTCTTATGTTGTTTTTCTGAGCAGCCGCTCCTTCCGACTTCTCATTTTCCTATAGCCCGCCAAAACAGGGTGGTTAAGGAATCCTTCAAAATTTTCAGAGGATTTTTGTCAGTTCTTCATACCAGCATCTTTTTCTGTTCCGGGGATGTCCGGTGCGAACGTCCCATTTCAGGGGACCCTGCACCGGATCAGAACCTGGCCTTCGCACCAGATATTCCGGTCATCCTTTGAAAAATGTCTTGTATTTTCTGTCAAAAAAATGCTATGCTATATAAAATTTCAGTCGTTTTCCGCAAAAAAGGGGCCAGGATATCCGGTTGCTTTGATCTATTTTTACTGAAACACTCTATACCCCGTAAGGGGACAAAAATCCCCCGGAGAAAGCTACAAACGGCTTTCTCCAGGGGATTCTCTTTCAATCAGATTCTTTGCGGGCTGTTTTTCCTGGATTCATCCCTGTCTGACAGGGGGAGCAAGGAACGCGACATCCGTTCCGCCCATGCCAAGAGTCGTCTTGATGCCAATGCCACCATAGGGCGCAAAGGCCAGAAGTCCGTTCCAGAGTTCTCGCAGAGGGGGCGCGTGGCGTGATTCCAGAACGATGCTGCCCGCAAACGCCGGGATGCAGGCCTCCTTGAGAAAATAACGGGTGGAATGCAGGTCATACCCTACAATGCGTAATCCCTGAGCCAATGCCTGCAAAGCGTCCGGGTCGGTGAAGGACACCTGCGGAAAAGCGCTGTTCCAGTGCAGGACAAGGCTTTGCAGCAGCAGGCTTTCCTGCGGGAAGATAGCATATCTCCCGCCCTGTTTGAAGGCGCAGGGGGAAAGAAAGGTCAGCTTTGCACGGTTGGAATCGCTGCCGCGCCCGGACCGGATCAGCTCCTCCGGGGAGAAAACTGTCCTGCGCTCCAGCAGCCGGGCCGACAGCGTCAGCTCATGCAGCGGAATCGTCTGTACCTGTTCCAGCACAGGCACGGCTGCATTTTGCAGCGCGTCGCTCAGAAGATTCACCGTCCATATCAGGGTTTGTTCCTCGCGTGAAAAAGAAAGGGAATGCGAGATGGGATGTTCCCCCTGCAAATGAAGCGCCGCGCCCCATTCAGGAGGCAGTTGTTCCATCAGCCAGCCATACAGACGGTAGGCCCATGCCTGCGGTACCCGCACCCCATTGGGCGGGGTCAGCGCGAAACGAAACTGTTCGATCATGCAATGGTCACTCCACAGTATCCATAAGGATAGAATTTCCCACGGAATCGGGCATATTTCATGGTATGGGGCGAGATGCCCTTTGCCACGTCCTGTGCATGGTTGTGTCCATACTTATCAAACATCCGGGACATCTCGTTCGCCGTCCAGCGCAGACCTTCCTGCTCGCCCAGATACGGATATGCCAGCGACTTTGAAAAGAAACCCGCACCACCGCCCAGGATCAGATAGGGTTGCTGCGGCAGAAGCGCACTTTTCTCCGGCGGAGTAAAATGCCGACCGTAGGTTTTCTGATAGTATGTATCAAACTGCCAAATCGCGGCTTCCAGGGATTCTTTTGTAATACGCCCTTTGAGCACAGACTGGTCCAGCGTCAGTTTGAATCGAATGACCGTTCCGGGCGCTACGCACTCACGGCACAGCAGGTTGCCCGGCTTTGCGTAACCGGACGGATTAAAATCCTTTTTCCCTGCCAGTATCATGCATCCATCCGGGATCAGCGCACTGTCGGCGATCTGTATCCCCCGAAAAAGGCTGTTTACGGCATCTGAAGCAATACTCCCATCTCGCTGAGTGCGCAGACGCAGTTGGTTGACATATCGCTCTTCCGGAAAAGAGGAATACTTGCCGCCTTTCAGCCAATGGCCGCTGCTGGGGTCCTTCTGGATCCGATCCAGCAGCCATGCGGTGCGCAGCGCACCCTTGACACTGCTGCCTGGAATATATGCCCTTCCGTAGGCATCCCTTTGGAAGGCATAGATTTCCTTCAGAGAATGTGTTGCGTCCAGAGCATCGCCGCTCGGTACGCTATATCGCTGCAGCTCCTTTAATTCAGCCCATGGCACTCCGCACTCCTTTATCAGGAACTTCCACAGGTCCGATTCTGTGCTCAGCATGAACTGGCTGTACTTCTCCACAAGATCCCGCTCTGCCAGAAAAGCAAAGAACTTCTGTTCATCCAAAAAGGACACCTCACCCTTGTTCGGATTGTACAGATAGTCCTTTTTGACATAGCGTTTTCCAGACCCCACAAACAGCGGCCCCCAGACCTTCAGCGTCAGATCAAAGACCTGCAAATGCTCCTGCTGCGTCATAGGTTCACCCCCATAAAGATCGGTTTGGCATAGCGGTATACCGGGTGTACTTCGGTCATGCCTACATTATATAATGCCCCTCGATAGGGATGCTGCAGCACAGACCCCGCAGCGAGATAATACTGGGTCTTTTTCTTGATGGGCGTGTCCACCTTTTCCGAGGCCATAAAGCCACCACGGCGCACCACCTGAAAGGAACCGCCCTCCAGCGCTGTTTCCAGCTCGTTCTCCTGCGGCAGGCTGGTCGTAAGCAGCAAATACGGTGCACGGTCTGCCGAAAGCGCCCGGTACAGCCACTTTGTCTGATCGTCAAATGGCTCGTCCAGCAAAATCTCATCCACTACCTGGAATTTTCCGCTGCCGGTCGTGGTCCTCCCACCAATACCGGTTAGCCCCAGCCCCTTCAGCAAATCGGATATCTGGTGTGCCTGGCTCTCCCCCGCACAGCCACAGAGAAAATACAATCCACAGTCCGGTGCAAAACGAAACAGCCCTACCTGATATGGATTGGAATCTCCCTGCGCAGGGATCTGGGCTTTTGTCTGCTCAAAATGCGTACCGAAGCGTTCCGGCTCCTTTTCCGGCACGAAATGGCCCTCGTGGAGACTTTTCGCGTATGCGTCGAACTGCATCACCGGAATCCATGCCAGCTTTTTAACTTTTTTACGCTGCTCCGTCGGCACCTCTTCGGCAGACTCTGAAGCCACGATCGGCTTGGGCAGATAAAAGGTCTCCTTATACCAGGGCATCGTATCGCTGAACAACAGACGCCCCTGCCGTACCTCCTCACAGAGCTGTTCCAGACCGGATTCCCCCCGCCGGAGCAGCATTTCGTGGCACAGAGCAGAAAACAGCGTGTCCGCCCGCAGCGTTTCCTCCGAAGTATAGAGCGACAGCGCCGAATCCGCTCCGCCAAAATGAACGGCCGTATCAAACTGGAGCTTAAACAGGTAATAGTTCATAGCTGTCCACCTCATCAAAGAGGGTTTCCAGGTGACTGACATCCATCGTCTCGTCAAACGGCGTCAAGTGGAAGTTTTTCAGACTGACACGGCCGCTGCCCCGGGAGCCATGGCCGCCCAGATAATCCATCTGCAGCAGCTTCATGCCTTTGGCCAGCAGAGCCAGATCCTCCTCGACCTGTGCCGGGTCTGTGACCTCATAAACGATCCGCACACCAAACACGGCTCCGGCGATTACCCGCTCGATCTGGCGGGGATTTGCCACAGAGGTAGAGCGGGTGATCGCGTTCTCGGTCTTGACCTCGGTCACGCCCACATTGGCAAGCTCTTTGGCATTGGTCAGGAACGCGTCCGCGAATTGCAGACGGGAGCGACACACCGGCTGAGAAGAGCCAAACAGCCGCAGGATCTGGGGAGCATCATCTTCAAAGGGAGGCATCTTCTCAATATCCTCGCAGATGCTGCGTGCCAGCAGTGTACGGAGCTTGCCTTTCAGACTGCTGCCGGGTACGATCGGCAGACCGGAATAGGGGTCGCGTACCACAGGGCTGTCCACCGCACCGATGGCGGAAAACGCGGCGGAACCGCCGATATGCATTCCTGTGCGGACCACCAGATCACACTGGATCAGGAGCTTTGTGTACATAATCAGTCCTCCTTGCCCTTCAAACCGTAAAAGCGATGATATGCAACGAGCGCTTCCATATAATGCGCAAATTCGATCAGCTCGCTGCGGCTGTTTTCATGGTTCTGAGAGAGCCACTTGAGATATTCCAGCAGTCTGGCCTTGCCGACAAATTCCTTTGTGGGCGCATCCCGGCCGCACTCATACGCCGCACGGATCCGCATCTGATTCACCCCTGCAAGGCTCCCCTCGCTCATCCGGGATTCCGTCCGCAGGATCTCTTTATTATAGAGGTCGGAGGACAGACTCATCAGGTTACGCAGCTTGCTGGTGCTGATGCAGGGTCTGCTTTTTCCGGTCTCCGGGTCCAGATATGCGTACAGGATCCGTTCTGCCCGGTCCACATAATCCGCCGGGAGTTTTTCCGCCTTGATCTCGGCAGGAGGTGTCGATGCTCTCGGCGCGCTTCCTCCTCCTCTGGAGCCGCCACTGTATCCGCCGCGGTCATTGTTATAGATCGGTGCCATCTGATTCGCCGCCCTTTCTGTTTTGATACACACTGATGTAGATCGCCGTGATGAGCTGCCGGCGCTGCCCGGCATCCAGCGCCCAGTCCATCATCCTGCGCGAAAAGCGCTGGTATGCCGGATAGTTCGGGGCATCTTTTTTAGGAGACAGCCGTGCCAGCAGATAGGCATACCGCGCCAGGTTGATCCGGTCATGCTCTGCTTCCCGCAAAAGCGCCAGCAGATGATACAGCAGCGCACTGCCGCGCTCACTGTCCTGCGCATAGAAAAACTCGTGCAGGAGCTTTGCCTTTTCGTCCAGGATCCGGGTGCGCAGGATGTCCCACGGATAAACATGGCCCTGTTCGGCACAGACCAGAACATTGCCGTCCGCGTCGCAGACCGCTTTGCGCTCCGGCGCGAACAGCGCCACCGCGTTTTTGCCCCCCTGCTTGGCGGCGTCTTCCAGCTCGGCGGTTTCTTCCGCCGCAAGACGGATCGGATAATGGTCATCAAAGATGCCGATGCCCGCGCTGATGGTCAGCGCGCCGCAGGAAAATGCCGCAAAGCTGCTCTGAATGCGTTGGGCGGCCTCCAGCGTGTCGTTCCATGCGCCAACGAGAAAGACATCATCGCCGCCGGCATAGACGATGGTCACCCACAGCCCTTTCAGGATATCATTGATATAGCACTTGAAGAACAGCGACATCTGCCGGGAGAAGGCCGCCGTGCGGGACAGGGTGACATAATGCATCCGCCTGACGGGGTCTTTTTCGTTCTCCTGCTCGAAGCCGGAGATAAACGCATGGCCAAGGTTGTCCACATCCATGCGGCAGACCGCAATGCGGCGGATGCCCTCGCTCTGCTGTGCCAGTTCTTCCATGCGGTTGCTGGCGGCGTAGTCTCCCACGTGGAGATTGGTGCTGTAGGTCAGCCCGGTAAAGGGGGCGTTCTTGATGTAGGTGCGGACGATCTCCTCCCCTCCGGCCAGCCGCACACGGGCGCTCTCTGCATCCGTCAGGGTCAGATACGCTCTGCTGCCATCCCGCACCGGCAGCTCGCATTCAAACGATTCGGAGCGCCTGCGGCTGACGACGAACACCGTCTTTTCCTGAATCTCGCCCGAAAGCTCCACGAACCGTTTGCACCACGGGCAAAGCTCCCCTTCCAGTTTGGCGCTGGTGCCGCAGACTTTGCACTCCCGCCCGTCTGGATATGCGGTGGTCTGGTTGAGCTGGCGCAGATCGCTGGCGGTATAGCGGTGGAATTTGTGCTGTTCCAGCAGGCGGTTCACCCGGCGGAACAAGTTTTTGTAAGGGCTTTGCTCTGCTGGCGTATTGGTCAGATCATTGCCGGAGCATTCTGCCCAGGCATTGGCCAGAAAGAGCTGTGTGCCAAACTCCTGCTGGAGCCAGCGGTTAAAATCGCGGTTCCACCGGGCCAGAGTATCCACAACATCCGGGGTGTTGGGGAGAAGCACATAGCAGTGCCCGCCGCCGCTATAGATCACGTTCGCGCGGGACAGGCCGCATCCGGCCAGAAGCTCGTCCAGATAATGCTCCATGAGCAGCTCCAAAAAGAAGGAACGGCTGCGCAGCGAACGCAATGCGTTTTCGGTATGGACGGTATAGATGAATTTCTGGATGCGGGAAAAATCCGCCGTATACAGCAGGAATGCCTTTTTGGTACGGAAAACAGTTTCCTGCTCCATCAGCTCCCGGCGCAGATCGGTGATGCCGTTGGCCTGCACATATCCGCTGATGCAGGCCGCGATGGCCGCTGTGGTCTTGGCGTGGTCGAACAGCGAAACGTCCGGGCTTTCCCCGGTGCAGGTGCTGGACGGAAAGCAGCTGAGCTGCGTTTCCAGCAGGCTCAGCAGGGAATCGACCCATTCCACCTGAGGCTGGAGATCCGGCAGATGCTTCTGCAAGGTCCGTACTGCCTCCGCATAGGACGAAGCGGAAAGCGGATGCTGCTTCTGCGGCAGGCAGAGCGCGGTGCCCTGCGGCTGCGCCGGCATCACCCAGCCGGGATGGTGTCCGTTCAGATGGGTGAACACCGAATCCAGAGGCAGGTCCCGCCGGAACGATCTGCTTTCCCCTTCGACCTCGCGCCGGTCCGCGGCAGCCGAAAGATCATCTGCCACATACACGATATAAGCGGGTGCATCCGGCGGCAGCCTGCTTTTTGCTTTGCGAAGCTCTGCGGCGTGGTGGAATCGCACGCAGTCCAGCACGGGGTCCCAATCCGGGCCGGGATAGACACCGCGCAGGAAACGGTAGCCCTGTATGCTATGGCTGCCGCTCTGCCCGCCCGCACGATAGACCGGTTTGCCCAGATCGTGCAGCAGCCCGCCCAGGGTCACCTGCAGCGTAAGAAGATCCAAAATACCATCTCCTTTGCACTTTGAGATCAAAAACAGTTTTGTTTTCCGGGAGCATGGGTTTTCTGTTTTTCAGTATAGCATATCCTGTCGAAACCCAAAAGAGTCGGAAGGAAAAATCAGTGAGAAAACTTCTGCTTCTCCTTCCGGTTCCCCTTGGCCGGGGGTGCGCATTCGGGCCAGTTTTCCCAGCGGGGAAAGGGCGCGACCGACGCAATATGGCGGTAATCGTACAGCGCATGCCTGTCTTCGGAGATTCGGATATTATCCTCGGTATATTTCGCCCATCCCATTGCAGAGACCTCCTGTTTTTCCCAACGTATCTGTGCGGCGTTCCAAAAGACCCGGCAGAGGTTTGGCTGGGGAAACAAGGATTCCTCAGCCGGGCATCTGTGCGTTTCGCCCTCTGTGTTTTCCCATAGCCCACGGAAAAGCGACAGTTCAGGGGCCGCTCCAAAAAATCTTCTGCTTTTCTCGGTCTTGTCATGTTCCACAATAAAACGCGCCAAATTTTCGTCTGTTTTGGAATCTCCGGTGCGAAGGAGTGGGGTTTTAAGACAGTAAAAACCGGCCATAAAAACTGCCTTTTGCGCCAGACTTCCCGGACAGATCGAGAAAAATGTCTTGAAATTTTTGCATTGGTGTGTTACAATACAGAAAATTCAGGTCGGATCCAGCAAAAACAGAGCAAGTCATTCAGGGACTTTTGTCTATTTTTGCCGGAATTGATCTATGCCCCGTAAGGGGACGAAAACCTCGTGTGGGAGCACTGGCCTAACCTCATGGGGGAGAATTGATCTATGCCCCGTAAGGGGACGAAAACGGTACTTCGTGGTCACAACGCCCAAGACCTGCCCAGAATTGATCTATGCCCCGTAAGGGGACGAAAACCCAGTGGCGGGCATTAGTAACACCCACAGCACCGCCGAATTGATCTATGCCCCGTAAGGGGACGAAAACCTCAGCATAACGAGCCGCAAAGCGATCGATGTTCTGGAATTGATCCATGCCCCGTAAGGGGACAAAAATCCCCCGGAGAAAACCATCAACCGGTCTTCTCCGGGGGATCTTCCTTTGTGGGCAGGCAGGCGCTCCGGTGTCTGCTCCACGTTTATTCTGCGGGCGGCGTGGTATAGCTGCGGAAGCCCGCAAAGACAAAAATGCTCCGTTTCAGGGCGCTGCCGTCCGGGTATACGGTCTGCTGCACCTGACGGCGGGAGCAGGCCGCCAGCACCGGGATGCCCTGCGCCTCCAGCCGCCGGACCACCCGGTAAACAAAGGTGCTTTCGCCCTGGCAAAGCACCGCCTCCGGCTCAAAAGCTGCAATGCGCCCGGCGTACTCCGCCGCCAGCGCATCCAGCTCCACCCCGTCCGCTGCGGGGTCGATCTCTGGAAAACGCAGATCCTGCACCACGCCGTAGCGCTGCGCCGCCGCCTGCTGCTCAGCGCTCCACTGCGCATAGGGATGGTTCGTGAAATTGAGAAACAAGGGTCTCGCCTCCTTTTTGGTCGCGTTCCTCGTATCTTATCACAGCCCACAAAACAGCCCCGGTTCAGGGCGCGAAAAATAAACGGCACGAAATTTTTGAATCGCTTGTATCCACGCGGTTTTCGTGATATGATGCATTCATCGAACCACCCGAAAAGGAGCGTGACCCCATGCTGAAAACCTACCTGACCACTGTGCCGCTGCAAGGCAGATTCGATCTGGACCGTGTCGCCTACCAGCGCGAAGCCCCCGCCGCCCCCACGCCCACGCGTTTCCCCATCCTGCAGGTCATCCGGGACACGCTCTGCCCCGGCGACACGGTACAGGTGATCGCTATCCGGCAGGAGAACGCCGACACCGCCCGCAACTATCAGTATCTGCTGGACGAACTGGCGGAGCTGGGCATTGCAAAAGCGCAGGTGCGTCAGCTCTGTCTGCCCGAAGATCAGCGCCCAGAAACGCTGGTGTGCCTGTGCCGTGACGTGGTGGATGCGCTCCCCCAGGTCACGCGGGTATACACCTGCATCACCTACGGCACCAAGAGCCTGCCTGTGGTCATGCTGGCCGCCCTGACCTGTGCCGAGGCCACCCATACCGAGCTGGAAGTGGGCGGCATCTATTACGGCGATCTCCACCGCGAAGGCGGGCAGGTGAAAAGCGCCGCACTGTGCAACGTCACGGTGCTCTATCAACTCTCCGGGCTGGTGGGCGGCATCCGCAACAGCAGGACCGCGGAAGAAGTGTTCCATCAACTGATCTGGATGAGCGAACACCGGGAGGGCTGAGCTGCGATGCATGACGTAAAAACATGGGACGAGATCAACGCTTCCCCGCTGCTGCAGCTCTCGCCCGCCGAGCGCCAACGGCTGCACGAAACACAGGACGAACGGTTCCGCGCTTTCTGGGCAGACTGTTTCCTCGCGGCGGCCCGGCTCCCTTCCTGGCAGAAGGATCAGGCGCTGCCGGGCCATGCGCTGGACGGCAGTGTGTTCAGCGAGGCGTTCCTCAAGGCCTTTGACGGATGGGAGCCGCAGCCCGGAAAAACGTTCAGCGACTATCTGAACCGGGCCGTTCAGAATGCACAGAACAGGCTCTTCCGGGAGGAAAATCCCAGCACCAACGGTTTTGGCCGCGAGACCAACCGCAAGATCAAAAAAGCCCTGGAATACATCGAGGAGTGCAGTTTCTCCCTCGAAGCAGTCGCATACGACCCCCAGAAGCTGAAAACGGTTGCATCCATTGCCAAGCTGGGCGAAAATACCCTGAAAACGGCACTGATGACCCACCAGAGCGTCCTGAGCCTTGATCTTGAAAATGAGGAAGATTCTTCGCTGCTGGATACCATCGCCGACCCGAACGCAGACCCGGCAGCCGGAGCGGAGCAGAAAGTCTTTGACTGGCTGCACTGCGGCATCGGGCTGATGAACTTGCAGCAAAAAGAAGCCTACGGAAGGAAAAACGGCCCGCTGTGGAGCAGTACGCTGCTGGGCATCCTGCGCAACAACGATACGGTCCTTCTGGAGCAGGAGGATATCCCTTTCCGGCTGCGCAGCGGAGCAGAGTTTTCGGAGGAAGAAGGCAACGAGATCCTTTCCCGGATGCAGAACTGCGAAGCCCTGCGCAGCCTGGAAGCAGACAACTGTTTGTGGGATATCCTGATCCTGCGCCGGTATGTTGACTTTTCCCTCTGCCTTCCCCACGCTGAAAACACCCCGCAGGAGCTGGTCCATGCCGCGCTGAACCGCCCGCGGGATCTTCGGTGTCTGCCCGGGCAGGATAAGACGCTGGCCGCATTTTTGGGCGTGAGCAAATCGGCGGTCTCGCAGCGGCGCGAAACATGGAAGCGCAGTGTTGCGCAAATGCTCCGTGAGCAGGAGGAACTGTAACGATGGGAAAGAATGTTCTGCTTTTATACCTGAGCCTCTATAATCCGAAGCCCGCCTCCAACGGCAAAAGCTACGAGCGCGCCCAGACGAACGAAGCGGCCGTTCGGGAAATGAAACGTCTCCGGGAAGGGCCTGACCGTATCCTCGCCCTGTGCAGTGAGTCCGTCCGGCAAAAGAAAACCGTGCCCGGCCTGGCCGGTGCTCCCGACCGCACGACACTGGAATACTTCCGGGCCTTTCTGTCGGAAAACGGGCTGAAGCCGGAAGTGCTGGAGATCGTCGAGGTCCCGGACAGCATGAACGACCGCGCACAGACTGCTGCCATTGCAACGCTTCTGGACAGGATCGCGCCGGAGGATATCCTGTCCATCGACCTGTCCGGCGGACTGCGGGACACGGCCATGCTGCTGGTGACCATCGCCCGCTGTATGCGGGATCTGCGCGGCGTGAACACCCGGCGCGTCGTCTATTCGGAGCTGAAAGGCCAGACCTCTGCGCTGCACGACAGCACCCAGCTGTATACCCTGTTCGACCTCATCACAGCAATGGACGAGTTTTTCTCGACCGGCAGAGCCCAAAAGCTGAAAACCCACTTATACAGTGAGGTCGGGCGGAACTCTTCCCTGCACGACCTGCTGACAAAAATCAATGCCTTCTCGGACGATCTGGCCCTTTGTCAGGTCGATCATCTGAAAAATGATCTGAAAGCGATCTCCAAATGCCTGAATACGCCGTTGGATGAGAGCGCAACTCTAACCGAGCTGATTTTCCGTCTGTTGAAGGAGCGCTTCAAAGCGGAGTTTCAGGACCTTCTGGAAAATCGGCAGGAAAATCTGCCTGCACTGGTAAACTGGTGCGCGAACCACGGCCTATACCAGCAGGCACTGACCCTTCTCTGCGAGGAAATGCCGGAATATGTCTGTAAGCATCTGTTTGTTCAGCCTACCAAAAAGGGGTGGGATTATCTGGTCGAACAGGAGCAAAACAAGGGCAAAGCATGGACCTGGCCGCTGTTCCATTTCCACTTTACGCGTCTGACCCCTTTCAAAAATGTTCGCCCTGAGATCTCCCTTGCATTGACCAAAACGAAAAATGATGCCGAGGGCAACATGCTTTTCCGTATCGCTACCGAAAACGAAATGCACAACTACCTCCAGCAGGTACAGGATGCCGGGCAGCTGATCCTGGACCCCAGGCAGGAGCAGCGGATCGAGCGCGCCGGGCTTCTGTATCAAAAGATTATGCAATACCGCAACCAGATCAACCATGCCAGCGGCAACGCCGCTCATTTCCCCCCTGACAGCCTCCAGCCGATGGACGCCTCCAGTATTGAAGCAGTCCTTTTCGATACCGCCGCGTTTCTCCGGGAAATCCGCACGCTGAAACCCGCTGTTCCCCAGGGGACCGAGGCACTGCCCATTACCTGCTGTATCCCGGTTAAATGATAAAAATTTTTCCTCACAGAAAACAAGCCGCCTCATAGGGCGGCTTGTTTTCTGTGTAAGTCCCAGTTGTTCCTTTTACGATGATTCTTACAGCCTGCATCACACCGGATGCATCAGGGTTTGGGAAGTTCCCAACAAGCATTTTGTAGAGCCGTAGAAAAAACGGTCTGCAAAAACCGCATTTGTATAGACAAATGCACTGCTTGCTACTATTGTGTTGACCTTTAAGGATAGCCGGTACAACCGTTTTGAAAATCCGCGCGGGGGTGCGGACAAAATCTTGGACTGATTATGCAGCAAAGCCAAGATGATGTCT
>JBJERU010000037.1:0-13168 GCA_051882415.1 Faecalibacterium sp.
GACAAAATGAAGAGCGCTGTCGCCCATCTGGAGCGCGAGCTGGCCGCTGTGCGCGCGGGCCGCGCCAACCCTGCTGTGCTGGATAAGGTCACGGTGGAGTATTACGGCACGCCCACGCCGATCCAGCAGGTGGCTTCTGTGGCTGTCAGCGAGGCCCGCACCCTGACCATCACCCCCTGGGACCGCTCGCTGCTGCGCCCCATCAGCAAGGCGATCATGGCCAGCGATGTGGGCATCACCCCCATTGACGACGGCCAGGTGATCCGCCTGAACTTCCCGGCACCCAACGAGGAGCGCCGCCGCCAGCTGGCCAAGGAGGTCTCCAAGATGGGCGAGGAGGCCAAGGTCGCCGTGCGCAATATCCGCCGCGAGGCGATGGATAAGGCCAAGGCCATGAAAAAGGCCGGCGAGCTGACCGAGGACAGCCAGAAGAGCATGGAAGAAGATATCCAGAAGCTGACCGACAAGTATATCAAAAATATCGATACGGCTGTGGAAGAAAAGCAGAAAGAGATCATGTCCGTCTGATCTTTCCCAGACGAAGGAAAACGGGTGCCGTGCGCTGCAACAAGGTGCGCGGCACCTTTTTCCAAACAGAGTGCCAGGAGGAAATATGGAGCATCCCAAAGAATTTGCCCGGGGGCTGTCCATCGGTATCATCATGGACGGAAACGGCCGCTGGGCCAAGCGGCGGGGCCTGCCCCGCACCGCGGGACACAAAAAAGGCGCCGAGGTCTTTCAGGATATCGCCAACTACTGCGATGAGCTGGGCATAGCATCGGTCTATTTTTATGCCTTTTCCACCGAGAACTGGAAGCGCCCGGCCGAAGAGGTCAGCGCCATCATGCGCCTGTTTGGGGATTACCTGATCAAGGCGTTCGACTATGAGAGCCGCAACATCCGCATCTGCTTCATGGGCGACCGCAGCGTGCTGGATCCCCGGCTTCAAAAGTTGATGAACAAGCTGGAGGCGGATTCTGCCCGCAAAACCGGTATGGTGATCAACATTGCCATCAACTACGGCGGACGGCCGGAGATCGTGCGGGCGGCGCAGGCTCTGGCCCAAAAAGCCGCGGACGGCACTGTGCGCCCGCAGGATATCACCGAGGAGGCCCTTAGCGCCGAAATGTACACACACGGCCAGAAAGACCCGGATTTCATCCTGCGTCCCAGCGGAGAAAAGCGTTTGTCCAACTTTATGCTCTGGCAGGCGGCTTATGCCGAGCTGGTGGAGATGGACGTTCTCTGGCCGGACTTTACCCGTGCCGACCTGGACGCCGCCATTGCGGAATACAACACTCGTTCCCGCCGGTTCGGTGGGTTGTGAAAGGGGACCGTGTACGGCAAACAGGTGCAGCCCTGCCCCTGTAACGGCACGCCGGCCGCAGCGCAGCTGTCTGCCGGGAAAAAGAAGGAGAACCATTTTATATGAAAACACGCATTATCACCGCATTGGTGGGCATCGCTGTCCTGATCGGCGTTCTGTTCACCTTTCATACGGTCATTTTCAACCTTGTGGTCGCGGCCATCACGCTGATCGCCATCCACGAGATCTATGCCGCGCTTGGCTTTGAAAAACAGGACTGGCCGCTGTACGCAGTGCTTGTCCCCTATACGCTGCTGATCATGCTGTCCAGCGAATGGCGTTTTCGCGGCTGGATCATGGCAGCCACCTTCCTGGTGGTGCTGTTCTACGCCATCTATCTGGTGGTGCGCAACGGTGTCATCAGCTATCAAAAAGCCAGCGGCCTTGTGATGTTTTCGGGCATCGTGATCTTCTGCTTTTATTCCTTTATCTGGCTCAAGGGGATGCTGCCGGTGGAAGAATACGCCTATGATGCCGTCTTTTTTATCCTGCTCATCCTGTGCTTTGCCTGGGGCGGGGACACCTGCGCCTATTTTGCGGGCCGCGCTTTTGGCAAACACAAGCTCTGCCCGGTGGTCAGCCCCAAAAAGACGGTGGAGGGCGCCATTGGCGGCGTTCTGGGCACGATGGCATTCGGCGTGCTGATCACGCTATGTTATTCCATCGCCGCCGACCGCACCGAGGCGTTCAGCCGCACCAACATCGGCGTTTCGATGTATCTGGTGATCGCGCTGCTGGCCTGTGTAGCGGCCGTGCTGGGCATCTATGGCGATTTGTTTGCCAGCGTGGTCAAGCGTCAGTGCGGCATCAAGGACTACGGCACCATCTTCCCCGGCCACGGCGGTATTCTGGACCGCTTTGACAGTGTGATGTTCATCGCGCCCTTTGTGACAATGGCGATCACGGCAGTATTTTATTACTGAGGAAAGAGGCGGCGGCAATGAGCAAAAAAGTAACGCTGCTGGGTTCGACCGGTTCCATCGGCACCCAAAGCCTGGACGTGATCCGTGCACAGAGATATGAAGTGTTCGGCCTTTCGGCCCATCGCCAGGTGGAGGCAGTTCTCCAGCAGATCTCAGAATTTCACCCCAAATATGTCTGCATGACCGATCCGGATGCCGCCGCACGCCTGGATGCGGCGCTGGCAGGCCGGGCCGATGCGCCCCGGCTGCTGACCGGCCCGGAGGGACTGCGCCGGCTGGCCGCGCTGGATGGCCCGGATGTTGTGCTGAACAGCGTGGTGGGCATCGCTGGGCTGGGGGCAAGCCTTTCCGCCATCGAAAGCGGGCATGACCTGGCCCTGGCCAACAAGGAGAGCCTTGTCACCGGCGGGCACCTGGTCACGCAGGCGGTGGAACAGCACGGCGTGCAGCTGCTGCCTGTGGACAGTGAGCATTCGGCCATCTTCCAGTGCCTTCAGGATAAGGAAAGCGCCAAAAGCCTGACCAAGATCCTGCTCACAGCATCGGGCGGGCCGTTCTTTGGCATGAAAGCCGGTGAGCTGCGGGGCAAGACCCGGGCAGACGCCCTGCGCCATCCCAACTGGAACATGGGCGCCAAGATCACCATCGACAGCGCCACCCTGATGAACAAGGGCCTGGAGCTGATCGAAGCGGTCTGGCTGTTCGGTCTGCCGCCGGAAAAGATCCAGATCGTCGTGCAGCGCCAGAGCATCATCCATTCGGCGGTGCAGTTCAGCGACAACTCGGTGCTGGCCCAGCTGGGCGCACCCGATATGCGCATCCCCATCCAGTACGCGCTGACCTATCCCAAACGGGTGCCGGGCGTGGCGCCGGAGCTGGATCTTGCCGCCCTGAAGGTGCTCACCTTCGATACCGCAGACGAGGACACATTCCGCTGTCTGGCAGCCTGCAAAAAGGCCATCCGCAAGGGAGGGCTTGGCCCCTGCGCCGCCAACGGCGCAAACGAGGAAGCCGTGCAGCTGTTCCTGGAAGATCAAATCGGCTTTTTGGATATCGGCCGTCTGGTGGAAGCCGTTGTGGACAGCGACAGCTTTGGCGGCAGCTATACGCTGGCGGACGTGTATGAATGCGACCGCATGGCCCGCGCCTTTGTCCGGGCACATCTGTAAGGGCGAGTTCATTCATTTGGAGAAGCTATGTCATTTTTGATCACATTTGCAGCCGCGGTGCTGGTGTTTGGCGCAGTGATCGCCATCCACGAGCTGGGCCATTTTCTGGTGGCAAAGCTGTGCGGCATTCAGGTAAACGAGTTTTCCATCGGCATGGGGCCTGCTTTGTTCAAGCGGGTGCGCCATGGCACGCAGTACAGCCTTCGCCTGCTGCCCATCGGCGGTTATGTGGCGCTGGAAGGGGAAGAAAGCCCCGAAAGCCAGCAGGCTGAACTGGCCCGCAGCGAACAACGCTCCGGCTCCCCGCACGCGCCGCAGGAACCGCCCGCCGGCGTCCCGCTCAACGAAGCTCCGGTCTGGCAGCGCATCCTGGTGATGGCGGCGGGCGCTTTCATGAATTTTGTGCTGGGCTTTGCGGTGCTGCTGGTGCTCATCGGCACACAGGAGGATCCCATTACCAGCCGGGTCATCTATGCAGTGGAGGAAGGCGCACTCTGCGGCCAGACCGGTCTCCGGCCCGAGGACGAAGTCCTGGCCGTGAACGGCCGGCGCTGCTTTGTCGCCAACGATATGCTGTATGAGCTGACCCGCACCGAAAGCTTTCAGGCAGATTTTACCGTTCTGCGCAACGGCCAAAAGGTGGAGCTGCGCGGCGTGCAGTTCGACACCTGGCAGGACGACGCGGGCCAGACCCATATGAAACTGGGCTTTACGGTGTACGGCATTGCCAAAACGCCCAGAACTGTTTTGCGGGAGGCCGGGAACAGCGTGCTCTACTATGGGCGCATCATCTTTACCTCTTTGGCAGACCTGGTGCGCGGACGTGAGAGCATCAACGATCTGTCCGGGCCGGTGGGCATCGTGACCGCCATCGGCCAGGCGGCCAGCTATGGCTGGCGGGATGTGCTGGATCTGATGGTGCTCATCTCCATCAATCTGGGCATCTTCAACCTGCTGCCTTTCCCCGCGCTGGACGGCGGCAAGATCGTTTTCCTGCTCATCGAAGGAGTGTCCGGCCGCGCCGTGCCCGAAAAAGTACAGAGCAACCTTACGCTGCTTACTTTTGCAGCGCTGTTTGCGCTGATGATCTTTGCAACCTATAACGATATCCTCCGTCTCGTCACGGGGGTGTTCTGAGAGAAAGGAAGTGCCCCATGCGGCAGAAAAAGCGGGAAGTAAAAATCGGCAATGTGACCATCGGCGGCGCAAATCCCATTGCGGTGCAGACCATGCTGAACGTGCCGGTGGAGGACATCGAGGGCAACGTGGCCCAGGCAAAGCGCTGTGAGGCGGCGGGCTGCCAGATTTTGCGAGTGACCTGCCCCACCCCCGCGGATGCAAAGTGCATCGAAGCGGTCAAGAACGCAGTCAACATCCCCATCGTGGCGGACATCCATTTTGACTACCGCGCGGCGCTGGCCTGCGCAGAGGTGGGTGTGGACAAGATCCGCATCAATCCCGGCAACATCGGCGACGACAACCGTGTAAAAGAGGTGGTGCAGGCCTGCCGGAGCAAAAGCATCCCCATCCGCATCGGCGTCAACGGCGGCAGCCTGGAAAAGCATATCCTGGCCAAATATGGCGCAGCCGTGCCCGAAGCCATGGTGGAAAGTGCCCTGTACCATGTCCGCCTGCTGGAAAAGTTCGATTTCCACGATATCGTCATCTCCATCAAAAGCTCCAATGTGCCCCGCATGATGGAAGCCTACCGCCAGCTTTCCGCCGTGACCGACTATCCCCTGCATGTAGGCGTGACCGAGGCAGGCACCTATCAGATGGGCCTGCTCAAAAGCGGCATGGGCATCGGCGGCATGCTTTTGGAGGGCATCGGCGACACCATCCGGGTATCTCTGGCCGCCGAGCCGGAAAAGGAAGTGGAAGCCGGATACAATATCCTTCGTGCGGCGGGCTTCCCTGTGGCGGGGCCGGAGGTGATCACCTGCCCCACCTGCGGGCGCACACAGTATCCCTGCACCGAGATCGCCAACGAGGTGGAAAAACGGCTCCAGGGCTACAAAAAATCCATCAAGGTTGCGGTCATGGGCTGTGTGGTCAACGGCCCGGGCGAGGCGCGGGAAGCGGACATCGGCATTGCGGGCGGCAAAGGCGAAGCAGTGTTGTTCGTCCACGGCGAGCCGGTGAAAAAGCTGACCGGAGAGAATATCCTGGATCAATTTCTGGAAGAAATCTACAAGCTGTAATATCCCTGTCCCCTAAAAAACAAGCTGCCTTCAGCCCGCCCGCAGTTTCCAAATGCGGACGGGCCTTCCCTATGCTGATAAAAACCTTTGCCAGCGCGAATGCGCTGGCTGTGCAAAAAGTTTTTTCGGTTCCTTTTTTTCAAAAAAGGAACAAAATCTCTCGTAAAAAGCACAAAACCCTTCGTAACCCCCACCCCACCAACAGATAAGGAGCACCACCTTGCCACGACTCGTTTCTCAGCTTTGGCCGCAGTTCATGGCCGACCCGGACTTTGCCGCATGTTTCAGCAAGGTCATCGTTGAGCGCGCCCACATGATCCGGGCAAAGCAGCAGGTGATCTTTACCCTGCGCAGCGCAGCCCCGCTGGACGAGGGCCTATGCGCCCGGCTTCTGGCCTCTCTGCAGCCGGACTATGAAGGCGCCGAGCTGCGGATCGAGAATCTTTTTGGCTACTCCTCACTGGACGAAGCTGCTCTGCGCCGCCTGATGGAGGACATGAAACGGGACGGCGTTCCCATCAACGGCTTTTTGGATCGATGCAGCATCTCCATCCAAGGCGAGGACATCGCCATCGGCGTATGCCACGGCACCCGGTTTTTGCACGACATGGGCTTTGAAAAGCTTTTGGCCGAAAAAATCGCTCTTCACACCGGAGTAAAGCCCACGGTCCGCCTGACCAGCCGGGTGAACGCCGAGGAACAGCGCCTTTTGGAAGAAAAGCTGGAACGCAAAGCCGCGCCCCCGGTGGTCAAGTTCGAGCGCAAGAACACCGCCCCCGCTCTCAAGGTGGAAGGGCTTGATCTGACCGACAAGCCAGTGACCATTTTCCACGGCAAGATGTTCACCCCCAAAAGCCTGATCCCGCTCAAAGATCTGGGCGGCGAGGGCGGCAAGTGCATGATCTGGGGCGACGTATTCACCACCGAAGTCAAGGGCAATTTCCGCAAGATCTACACCGTTTCCATCACCGACTACACCGGCTCCATCAACCTGAAGATCCGTGCGCAGGAAGGCGAGGACTGCTCCAAATGGGAATCCATCCCCAAGGGCACCACAGTGCTGGTGCGGGGCGACTGCACCTATGACAAATATGAGCACGACTACATCGTTTATCCCTACGACGTACTGTTTGTGGAACGGAAAAAGCGGGAGGACACGGCCCCCGTCAAACGTGTAGAGCTGCATCTGCACACCAAGCTTTCCAGCATGGACGGCTTTTGTGACCCGGGCGGAATCGTGCGCCTGGCCCATAAAATGGGGCATCCGGCTGTTGCCATCACCGACCACGGCGTATGCCAGGGATATCCGGAAGCGATGCTTGCCGCCGATGACATCCGCAAAAAAGACCCGGATTTCAAGCTGATCTACGGCTGCGAAGCCTACTTTGTAGACGATATGATCCCCTGTGTCTACGGCACCCAGGACGAGCCGCTGGACGGTGAGTTCTGCATCTTTGACACCGAAACCACAGGCCTTGATCCCGGCGTGGAGTACCTGACCGAGATCGGCGCGGTGATCGTCCAGAACGGCGAGATCGTAAAAGAATTTGACACCTTTGTAAAACCGGGCAAGCCCATCACGCCCAAAATCACCGAGCTGACCGGCATCACCAACGAGATGGTTGCGGATGCCCCCGGCGAAGCAGAGGCCCTGCGCGCCTTTTTGGAATTTGCAGGCGGGCGCATCCTGGTGGGCCACAATGCCCATTCCTTTGACATGCGCTTTTTGCGCGCAGCGGCCAGGCGCAGCGGCATCGATCTGAATCCGACCTATCTCGACACCCTGACGATGGCGCAGGCCATGTATCCGGGCCTGCACAACTACAAGCAGGGCACCATCAACAAGCATCTGGAGCTGCCGTCCTACGAAGCGCACCGCGCCTGTGAGGACGCAGCCGCACTGGGCCGCATTTTCTGCGTGATGCTGCGCGATCTGGAAGAAAAACAGATCTGCCGCATCTCCGAGGTCAACACCGGTCTGGGCGGAAACCGCGAAGTTCTGAAAAAGAAATATTACCACCTTATCCTTCTGGTCAAAAACCAGATGGGCCTGAAAAACCTTTACAAGATCGTCAGCGAGGCCCACGTCAACTACTTTTTCAAAAAGCCCCGCGTTCCCCGCAGCCTGCTGAACAAATACCGCGATGGCCTGCTGCTGACTTCTGCCTGCGAAGCGGGCGAGCTGTACCGCGCCATTGTGGACGGGCGTTCCTACGAAGAACTGAAAAAGATCGCCGCCTATTACGATATCCTGGAGATCCAGCCGCTGGGCAACAACGAATATATGGTGCGTGACGGCAAGGTGGACAGCATCGAGCGGGTCAAGGAGTTCAACCGCACGGTGCTGCAGCTGGGCCAGGACCTGCACAAGCCGGTCATCGCAACCGGTGACGTCCACTTTACCGACCCGGAAGATTCGGTCTACCGCTCCGTCCTGCAGGCGGGCAACGGCTTTAAGGATGCGGACAACCAGCCTCCGCTGTACTTCCGCACCACACAGGACATGCTCCAGCAGTTCAGCTACCTGCCCAAAGAAAAAGCCTATGAGATCGTAGTCACCAACCCCCGCAAGATCGCGGCCATGGTGGACAGCAACGTTCGGGCCATTCCGCGCGGCACCTATCCCCCCAGCATCGAAGGCGCAGAACAGCAGCTTCGGGATGCGACCTGGAAGCGTGCCCGCGAGGATTACGGCGACCCTCTGCCTGAGATCGTGGAAAAGCGGCTGCAAAAGGAGCTGGACTCCATCTGCGGCCACGGCTACGCGGTTCTGTACGTCATCGCGGTCAAGCTGGTGGCTTATTCCAACGAGGGCGGCTATCAGGTCGGAAGCCGCGGTTCGGTCGGTTCGTCGGCGGTGGCTCATTTTTCCGGCATTTCGGAGGTCAACAGCCTGCCGCCCCACTACCGCTGCCCCCACTGCAAGCACAGCGAATTTATTACAGATGGTAGTGTGGACGATGGATTCGACCTTCCGGACAAGGATTGCCCCCGCTGCGGCACCCGGATGCTGGTGGACGGCCACGATATCCCGTTTGAGACCTTCCTGGGCTTTTACGGCGACAAGGAACCTGATATCGACCTGAACTTCTCGGGCGAATACCAGTCCAACGTCCACCGCTACACCGAAGAGCTGTTCGGCAAGGAAAACGTGTTCAAAGCGGGCACGGTCTCCGGCATTCAGGACAAAACCGCTTACGGCTATGTCAAAAAATATCTGGAAGAGCGCGGCCGCACCGTGAACCACGCCGAGGAAAGCCGCCTGACCATCGGCTGCACCGGCGTCAAACGCACCACCGGCCAGCACCCTGGCGGCATGGTCGTTGTACCGGACACTTACGAGATCTACGATTTCTGCCCCATCCAGCACCCGGCGGACGACGTGGCGGGCGGATTGCTGACCACCCACTTTGAATTCAAGTATCTGCATGATACTCTGCTCAAGCTGGATGAACTGGGCCACGACATGCCCACCTTCTACAAATATTTTGAGGAATACACCGGCATCCCGGTGGACAGCATCCCCATGAACGACCCTAAGGTGTACAGCCTGCTTACCAGCCCGGAAGCTCTGGGTGTGACGCCGGAGCAGATCGACAGCCAGACCGGGACCTTCGGCATCCCGGAAATGGGCACAAACTTTGTGCGCGGCATGCTGGTGGAGGCCCGGCCCAAAAACTTTTCCGAGCTGATCCAGATCTCCGGCCTGTCCCACGGCACCGATGTCTGGACCGGCAACGCGGACGAGCTGATCCGCAGCGGGACCTGCACCATCGCAGAGGTCATTGGCTGCCGAGACAGCATCATGCTGTATCTGCTGCGCAAGGGTCTGGAGCCAAAAATGGCCTTTGACATCATGGAAGCTGTTCGCAAAGGCAAGGTCGCCAAGGGCGGCTTTGCCCCCGGCTGGGAGGAAGCCATGCGGGAGCACGATGTACCGGATTGGTACATCGAATCCTGCCGCAAGATCAAGTATATGTTCCCCAAGGCCCATGCAGTGGCCTATCTGATGAGTGCCATCCGTCTGATGTGGTTCAAGCTCTACCGTCCACAGGCGTTTTACGCGGTGTATTTCACCGTGCGCGGGGATGACATCGACTATGAAGCCGCGGTGGGCGGCCCGGCAGTAGCCCGCGCCCACATGAACGAGGTCAACCGCCGCCTGAAAGAGGAAAAGAACGCCAAGGACGAAGATGTGCTGGTCTCCTTGCAGCTGGTCAATGAAATGCTGGTGCGCGGCTACGAATTTCTGCCCATTCAGCTGGGCAAGAGCTACGGCACCCGCTATGTGCTGGAGGACGGCAAGGTCCGGCTTCCCTTTGCATCGCTCAAGGGCTTGGGCGGCGCGGCAGCTGACGCGCTGGAGCGTGTGACCATCCACGGGGAGGAATATCTTTCGGTGGAGGAGCTTCAGGCGGCCTCCGGCGTGGGCAGCAGCATCATCGACCGGCTGCGTCAGGTAGGCGCGCTGGGCGATCTGCCGGAAAGCAGCCAGGTAAGTTTTTTCTGATCTCTTCTTCCATTGCAAAGCATCCCGGCGGAACGCCTGTTCAAGCGTTCCGCCGGGATGCTGTTCATTTTACGCGCAGGCACAAAAATGGGGCTGTCAGCGCTCCTGTACAAGGTCGATGAAGATCTTCATGGAAGGAGTCAGCCATTTATCTTTGTGATAGAACAGCTGGCGGCGCATTTCCACACAGCAGTCGGGCACATTCAGCCGCACCAAACGTTTCTGGGCCAGCGCGGGCCGGACAATATATTCCGGCAAAAAGGAAAGCCCCATTCCCTGTTCCACCATCTGGCACAGCAGCGCCGCGCTGCCCAGCTCCAGATAGGGCCGCAGGGTCAGCCCATGTGCCGCCATGCACTGATCCAGCGCATCGCGGTAGCTCATGCTGCGCTCGGTCAAAAGAAATTCTTCGCCGGCAAGCTGTTCCAGCGTGACCTGCTCCAGCCCCGCCAGCGGGTGCGAGGGCGGAGCCACAAAGCAGACCGGCTCGGGATGATCCACCGCCAGGATCATGCTGGGATGCACCAGAGGGTGATCCAGCGTGTACGCCAGATCGACCTGGTTTGTGGCCAGCAGACGCAGCATCCCGTCCATAGTAGCAGTGGAAAGCACCAGCTCTACCTGCGGACAGCGCTGGTGATAACATTGCAGCAAGCCGGGCAGAAACGTGCTGCAAACCGAATCGGCCAGGGCCAGCCGCAGGACGCCGCTGACCTGCGGCGCAGGCTGCAAGGCAGCCTTGGCCTGCTGCACTGTGGACAGCAGCGTGCGCGCATAGCCCAGGAACACCTCGCCGGATTCGGTCAGGCGCACTGTTTTTCCCACCCGGTCGAACAGCGGTGCGCCCAGCTCGGCTTCCAGCTGGGCGATCTGGGCCGAAACCGCAGACTGGGAATAGCCCAGCTCCCGCGCTGCCTGCGAAAAGCTGCGCTGCTCTGCAATATGGAAAAAGGTGTTGATGTTCCGCAGCTCCATAAAACGTTCTCCCCCTGCACATTTTATAAAACCAGTATAGCAGGAAAGTACCCGGCCATCAACTGCCGCTGCGCAAATCGCGGCCGAACATCTCTTTGTGTGATCAAAGAACCGGTTTTCATCAGGCAAACACGGCACCTTTCGCGGCGAACGCTTTACGCACCGCCCCGACTGCTGCGGCGTGCAGACTGTTTTGGGAAATCCTGAATTTCACCAAAAAGTTGGGCTGGACATTTGGTGCAGGATGTGGTATAATTCCTTCGAAATGCGGGTATCGTACATCGGCTAGTATATCAGCCTTCCAAGCTGAGGAGGTGGGTTCGATTCCCATTACCCGCTCCACCTATTTTTGGCGCTGGTTCGTTAAGAACCAGCGCCTTTTCTTATGTTCTGGCCGCACTTTTGGCCTACTTTTTTATTTTTGACTTCCGAAAGCGCTTCTGAAATCCGCAAAGAAAAAAGGCTCCCTCTGGCCGTTTCTGGTCAAAGGGAGCCTTGCTCATGTTAATGATTCAGCAATTTTTCTGGAATTTTGCGCTGGGCTGCCGGTCACTCGCTCTGATGCACTGGTTCGTCAGCTTGCGGTAAACGTCCTCATAGAGTTCCTGCTTGTCGCCATTGTAGGTATACTCCGCATAGATGCCGTCACCGCTCACCGTGGTGGACAGCAGAGCCTTATAGTTCTGAAGCGTCTTGCAGCTCCAAACAACAAAGACGTTTTCCAGCGTGATTTTGACCTCGTTGTGCTCGTTATACCACTTGACCAGAGCGTTCTTGCAGACGCTCTCATAATGGGCCATGCCGGTGATAATCATATCGGTAGCACTCCTCCAGCGCACCGCCTGCGGCGAAATTGACCGCAGAGACCGGCGTTCCCTTAAAGCTAGCGACCTTCAGCGCCACGCAGCCGGAAACGTCAACCGGCGCGGTCAGGTTCGGGCAGTGGTCGATGCGCAGCTCTTCCAGCACGGCCAGCGCGGAGAAGTCCAGCTTGATGGTGGAGGTCAGGTTCACGTTGGAATAGTCATCTTCATCGCTGCCGATGACGATAGAGCGCAGTTTGGTCGCTGCGGAAAAGTCCACCTGATTGGTGTACACGCTGGCGATGCCCTCCACGGCTTCCAGCATGGATGCCGAATAGATATAGATCTCGGTATCGTTCAGGGCCGTATCATCGCTCATGCTCAACGTCACCGGCTCACCGCGCTTGCAGCGCTGCTGCTTCAGGATGGAGCCGAACAGGATGGATACATAGAGGTCGGAATACGGCGTGATGGTGATTGCGGCAATCTCGCCGGTCGGACTTGCAAAGCCGCGAAGGGTGATTTTGTCGTTCCGGGTAACAGCCGTGTCCCATTTGGAGGCAAAATAGATACTGTTGTACTTCAGGAAGTAGTGCCGCTGGAGCCGCTTGTCGCCATTCATCATGGGGATGAACATGGTAATGGCCGTGCCGCCCTCTTTCAGTTCCTCGTAGGGCCGGATATACTTGCGCCGTGCATCAGCAACGAGCAGCCGTTCCGGGCGAAGGGCCTGATATGCGTCAAAAGCCGCATTCAGACGGTCAGCATCGAACAGTTCCGTCAGGGTCGCAACCATCGTGTTCAGCCGGTCGGTCAACAGATCACGCACATTGACCCACAGGGTAGAATCCTGCGCGTTGAACACGCTGCCGCCGTTGAGCTGATCCGTGTCCTCCATGCCATAGTCCAGCGCGAGGTCGCCCTCGTTGTTGTTGCCCATGGCCGTGTCGAAGTCGTAGCCAAAGCAGTAGTCTCAGATGGGATGTTCTGCCGTCACGTCCTCGCAGTGCGGAAAGGTGTTCTTTGCCCGGTTGTCCGGCATGGTAAAGAAACTGGTGAACAGATAGTGGTACAGGGTGGACTTGCTCTCGAAATGAAGATCGAACTCGTTCACGAACTTGGCCGCGCGATACTCGGCGGTGTCGTTGGTGTAGGTCGTGCCGCCGTGGGTCTATCCCAAATTCTGTGTAAACTCTAAAAGCCAGTGCAAAATCCAAAGTG
>JBJERU010000038.1:0-12736 GCA_051882415.1 Faecalibacterium sp.
TTTCTGGTTCTCTTTTGGCGAGACAAAAGAGAACATCCCACCGGCTATCGCCCTGACAACAGGGCATAAGCCTGACCCATCCCGTCCGCGATCTTTCAGGATGCCCAACCCCCACCCCCGCGGCATCCATCCCCCGCAGTGAACAATTGTTAAAAGCTTCGGTTTTCCACATGGGGGTTTTATGCGTGGAACTTCGTGGAAAACTCCGCCCCTGTTGATTCCAAAATGGAGAGTGGAAAAACTTTCTGGAATCGACAGCTGTAAAAAAGAAAGTTCCTGGCTCGACTTTCTTTCCGAAAAAAGGTTCACAGCCCTTTTTTATCCCCCAAAACCGCCCTTTCTGCTAAAGATGAAATACGGCTTGTATAAACCCTTCCAGCCCCCTTTGTGGAAAACTCAGTGGAAAAAGTGGAAAACAATGTGGGAAACCCAACTTCTTTTTCACAAATACGGTGGAAAACCCGGTGGAAAAAGTGAAAAGATTCTTCCCTTGTTGAACGACCCGCCCAAACATGATACAATATTTACACCGACCGGCCCGGCTTTTGGGCCATCTATTTTTTGTTACGGAGGCGATCCCATGAACTGGATTTCCAAGCTGGAGCGCAAATATGGGCGTTTTTGCATCCCCAATCTGATCTCTATCCTGGTGGGCGGACAAATTTTGGTCTATGCCATCGAGCTGTTCGTCAATCAGTATGTTTCCCTCTATCTGGGCCTGGACCGCGCAGCGCTGCTGGGCGGTCAGACCTGGCGGCTGATCAGCTTTGTGTTGATTCCCTTTAATGGCGGCGGGCCGCTCAGCGTGATCCTGGGCATCTATTTTACCTGGTTCATCGGCTCTGCGCTGGAACGCGAATGGGGCGATTTCCGCTTTAACCTCTATGTCCTGCTGGGCATGGTGGGCGCGGTGCTGGCCTGCCTTGCCACCGGCTGGGCCGATACCTATTGCCTTTCTTTGTCGCTGCTGCTGGCTTTTGCCATGCTGTATCCCAATATGCAGGTATTGCTGTTCTTTGTCATCCCCGTGCAGGTCAAATATTTTGGATTGTTTGCCGCAGCGCTGTGGGTGTTCGGCTTTTTGACGCTGGGCTGGATGGGCAAGCTCAACTATCTGCTGTGCATGCTGGGCTTCTTTGTCTTTTTTGGGCCTACCGCCGGGCGCAGCGTGCGGGCATGGATCCGCCGCGAACAGTGGAAGCGCCGCAACCGCCGCTAAAAGGGAGGAGAAGGCCATGATGCTGGACCGTCTGCAAGGCAACGCCGAGCTGAAAGCCAGCGTGCGCCTGATGCTGCAACACCGCCGCCTGACGCACAGCGTTCTGCTGGTGGGGGAACAGGGTCTGGGCACGGGCTTTGCAGCCCGGTGCATCGCGGCGGATTATCTTTATCCCCAGGGCGGCCCTGCCGCCGAAGCGCTGCTGCGCGGCGAATGCTGCCGTGCGGTCGGCAAGCCCGGCGACCGTACCAGCGGCAGGGTGGAAACCGGCATCGTGCGCGAGGCTGTTTCGGTGCAGGGGCTTGGCTCCGGCGGACGCTATCTCGTCAGCCAGGTCACGGCGATGCGCAGCGAGATTTTTAATACCAGCCTGTCCGCCCAGGGGCGTGCCGTGCTGCTGTACCATGTGGAGCGCATGAATGAGGAATCTGCCAACGCCCTGCTCAAGGTCATGGAAGAACCGCCGGAAGGGGTGCTGTTCCTGTTGACGGCGGAATCCCTGGCCGGGGTGCTGCCCACCATCCGCAGCCGGTGCGTCAGCCTTGCTGTTGCCCCGGTATCCCCGGCCGACTGTGCCCGCTATTGCGCCGCGCAGGGCGTGGATGCTGTGGATGCCGCTTTGTACAGCGAACTGTTCGATGGACACATCGGCGCGGTTCTGGGCGCTGCGCGGGACGAGACCCGCCGCGCACAGGTCGAACAGGCCCTTGCGCTGGCCAAAGCTGCCGCCGCACAGGACAGCTATGCCGCTGCCGTGCTGCTTGCCCCCTATGAAAAGGATAAGGCCGGCGCCGCCGCTCTGCTGCGCCAGCTGCGGGCCGTGGCCGCTGCCGGGCTGCGCGGCTGCAAGCAGACCCCGCTGCGGGGCAGCCGCGCACAGCGGGTGCTTGCTTTGGCCGACAGCGCCATCCAAAGCCTGGGCGCCCAGGTAAGCCCCAGGATCGTTCTGTGTGTATTTTCTGCCGCCCTGCGGCGGGAAAAATCGGCATAACAGGCCATTTTTTTGCAAAAAGAACGTTCTCCCGCCGATTCTTTGGGCGCAAATGTTCAAAAAATCTCCCTTCCTTTTTTACAGTTTCTTCATGGACTCTTCATGAAATCCGGCGCGGGGAGTGCTATACTACCGACATAAGGACGCGGGGCCGCAACCGCTTCCTTGTACATGATTCCTCCTCACACCAAGGCAATATCCGAAGCAAAACGCCTCTTCCAGTGTACCGCAAGCGCTGGAAGAGGCGTTTTGCTGTTGCAGGGCACAGCCGTGTAAAATTTATGGTAAAATCCTGCCGGAGGGTTGACCCTGAATTTTTCGGGCGCTATAATGATACTGGAATTTTATGAAAAAGGAAGGTGAACGCAGAACAATGGACCCGGATCACAGTCAACGGATCGATGCAGCGGATCGGACAACAAAAGAACTGCGTTCGCTTTTTCTGCCGGTGGAGGGCTGAGCTTTCCACATACCCGGCCACAAGCGGGCGCGGCTTTGCGTGCACAACAGGGGATGCTATGCCCTGCTGCACAGCAGGCGGCGCGTTTTTTGTTTCCCGATCGGCTGCGTCCTCCTGACGTACACAACAGACAAGGAGGTACGCTGTCATGGAAGAAGAAAAGAAGAATCTGGATCCCCAGGACGTGGAACAGCAGCTGCCTGTACAGGAGCTGCCTGCGGATATCCCCGCCGAAGTGCGCCAGATGCTGGAAGAGGATCTGAACGAGGAGGCCACCGAGGATCTGAAGCAGGATGTGCGCGAGGCCGAAAAAGAGGAAGCCCGCGACCAGGAGGTCAAGGCGAACCCCGAAATGCTGACCAAGAGCCGCCTGCTCAAACTGCTGGTCAAAAAGCAGTATGTCAAGCTGCGCGAAGTGACCGAAAATGTGCAGCCGGTCGATCTGGCCGAGCTGCTGGAAGAACTGGACGAAAACAATCGTCTGGTGGTGTTCCGGCTGCTGAAAAAGGATGTTGCGACCGAGGCTTTCGCCTATATGTCGGACGAAGCCCGCGATGACCTGGTAAACGCTTTTTCGGATGTGGAGCTGATCGCGGCCATCGAGGAAATGAGCCTGGACGATGCCGCCGACCTGCTGGAGGATATGCCCGCCAGCGTGGTCAAGCGCGTGCTGGAAAAATCTTCCCACCAGACCCGTGAAAGCCTGAACAAGCTGCTGAATTATCCCGAAAGCTCCGCCGGCAGCCTGATGACCCCGGAATATGTCCGCCTGCGCAAGGAAATGACCGTGAAGGATGCGTTTGCGGCCATTCGCCGCCAGGGTGAAAACGCCGAAACGGTGTATACCTGCTATGTGGTGGAGCGCAACCGGCTTCAGGGCGTTGTGTCTGCCCGCGCCTTGCTGCTGGCAGACCCGGACACGAAGATCATCGACCTTATGGATGATAACATCGTGGCTGTAAAGGTCACGGATGACCAGGAGTTTGTGGCCCGCGAAATGCAGCGCTATGACTTTACCGCAATGCCCGTTCTGGACAATGAGGGAATGTTTGTTGGTATCATCACCATCGATGACGCAATCGACGTCCTGACCGATGAGAGCACCGAGGATATGCAGAAGATGGCCGCCATTTTGCCGGATGACGACGCCACTACCTACTTTGGCACCAGCGTGTGGACCCACGCCAAACAGCGTATCCCCTGGCTGCTGATCCTGATGCTGTCCGCTACCTTTACCGGCATGGTCACGACCCATTATGAGGAAGCATTTGTCAGCCTGCCGCTGCTGGTGTCCTTTATGCCCATGCTGATGGATACCGCCGGCAACTGCGGCAATCAGATCAGCACCCTCATGGTGCGCGGCCTCGCTTTGGGCGAGGTGGATCCCAGCGATTTCATCAAGGTGATGTTCAAGGAGCTGCGCGTGTCGGCGATCGTGGGCGCGGTGCTGGGCATCGTCAATGGACTGCGCATTTATATTATGTATCAGTTCATCTACGCCGGACAGTATGACAATGTGCTGGGATATGCCATCGTGGTCAGCGTGTCGCTGTTTGTCAGCGTCGTGCTTGCAAAGCTCGTCGGCGGTATGCTCCCCCTCGCCGCGAAAAAGCTGGGCGCTGACCCCGCGATCATGGCTACCCCCTTTATCACGACCATCGTGGACGCTTGCAGCCTGATCCTTTATTTCAAGATCGCTATGATGGTATTTCATAGCGTGATGTAAGCCTTTTTACGGGGGTTTTGTTCCTTTTTCGAGAAAAAGGAACCGAAAAAGCTTTTTGATCTTTCTTTTCCCGCTTTTTGAAAAAAGCGGGGCAAAAACTTTTCAATCGGCCTGTGCATACGCACAGGCCATGTTTTTTATTCGCATAGGGCAGGCTTCGCCGTATTTTTTACGCGCGATACGGGCCATGGGGCGCTGGTGAGACCAAAGCCTGCAACTTCGGCTGCCGTTCCAGCCGGAAAGCTGCCGTAACCTGAAAAAATGGAAACGCACCCTCTTGCGGCACGGTTACGCCATACCCCTACAGCCCGCCCGGGCTTTAAAAATACGATAGGGCCTGACTCATGCAAAGCAAAAACCCTGGCCCATGCGGATGCATGGGCCGATCAAAAAGTTCTTTGCCCCACTTTCTTTCAAGAAAGTGGGAAAAACCCCCGTAAAAAATACGCCCTGCCCATCGTTTCCGATAGGCAGGGCGCTAAAAACATGGTGTTTTTCACTGAGGCAAGATCCCCGGCAAGCCGGGTCTTATGCCGCAGCTGGGGCAAGGTATCCGCAAGCGGACCTTATGCCCCCGGCACACGCGAGGTATGCTCTCAAGGGCCCTCACGGGCGCTTTGGTATCTCAAGGCCGCCGCAGGCCATACCTGCGCGAACCTTTGAAATCATTTGCCGGGAAAGCCGCTGTTTCCAAGCGCTTTTCCGCCCTCTGTCACAAAGATCCTGCGGTTCCGGTTTCCTGCCGCTGCGTTGCGCAGTAATCGCCAGCAGGGAGCATCCGGCCGGGGATGTGCTGCCATTCCAGATACAGCACACCGCCGGCCCCGTGCCGCCGCAAACTACGGGACAGGCACAGGTGCGAAAATTACTTGTACAGATCGACCAGGCGGCTCAGGTGCTCGTAACGAGCCTCGGCAGCCTTCTGGTTCTCCTCAAACAGCTTCTTTGCGCGCTCGGGGAAGGCGCGGACCAGGCGGCTGTAACGGGTCTCGTTGGCCAGCAGAGCCTGATACTTCTCGCCATCGACAGCCTTGGAGGTCAGGGTGAACGGATTCTTGCCCTGTGCCTTCAGCGCGGGGTTGAAGGTGAACAGATTCCAGTAACCAGCCTCGACAGCCTTCTTCATCTCGTTCTGGCAGTTGGTCATGCCGCCCTTGACGCCGTGCAGCTCGCAGGGAGCATAGCCGATGATCAGGGACGGGCCGGGGTAAGCCTCGGCCTCGGCAATGGCCTTGATCGCCTGGTTCATGTTTGCGCCCAGAGCGATCTGTGCAACGTAGATGTAGCCGTAGCTCATCGCGATCTCAGACAGGCTCTTCTTGCTGATCTCCTTACCGGCGGCTGCGAACTGGCAGACCTCGCCCAGGTTGGAAGCCTTGGATGCCTGTCCACCGGTGTTGGAGTACATCTCGGTGTCGAAGACCATGACGTTGACATCCTCGCCGGAAGCCAGGACGTGATCCAGGCCGCCGAAACCGATGTCGTATGCCCAGCCGTCGCCGCCGAAGATCCACACGGACTTCTTGGCGATGAACTGCTTGCTCTTCAGGATCTCAGCGGCCTCACCGCAGCCGGCGTCGGCAGCGGCCTGCAGCTGAGCGATCAGGGCCTTGGCCGGCTCATCGTTAGCCTTGGTGTTGTTCTTGGTCTCCATGAACTTGGCAAAGACGTCCTTCAGCTCCTGGGTCGCGCGCTCATCCTCCACAAAGGCGGCGATGCGCTTGATCAGGTTCTCGCGGACGGTCTTCTGGCCCAGGTACATGCCCAGACCGTGCTGAGCGTTGTCCTCGAACAGAGAGTTGTTCCAGGCCGGGCCGCAGCCGCTGTCCTTGTTGACAGTGTAGGGAGAGATGGAAGCGGTACCGCCCCAGATGGAGGAGCAGCCGGTAGCGTTGGAGATGTACATCTTCTCACCAAACAGCTGGGTGATCAGACGTGCATAAGAGGTCTCGGCACAGCCTGCGCAGGAGCCGGAGAACTCCAGCAGCGGCTGGTTGAACTGAGAACCGATGACGGTATCATCCGCAAAGCGGCTGGGCTTCTTGGAGATATTGGCCACGCAGTAGTCGAACACTTCCTGCTCGGCAGCCTGGCTCTCCTGCGGGACCATGGTGATTGCCTTGGTGGGGCAGACGGTGACGCACTCGCCACAGCCCATGCAGTCCAGCGGAGAAACAGCCATGACGAACTTGTACTCGTTGGCGGGCTTGTTGTCGCGGCTCTTGGTCTGAGCGGGAGCAGCAGCCAGTTCCTCAGCGGTCAGCTGGAAGGGACGGATGGTAGCGTGAGAGCAGACGAAAGCACACTGGTTGCAGCCGACGCACTTGGCAGCATCCCACTCAGGCACGCTGACAGCGGTGCCGCGCTTCTCGTAAGCAGAAGCACCCTGCTCCCACTCGCCGTTGACGTTGACCATAAAGGCGGAAACAGGCAGGCTGTCGCCGTCCATACGGGAGATCGGCTCCATAACGTCGCGGATCTGCTTGACCAGCTCCGGACGGCCGGTCAGCTCCTTCGGAGCGGGATCGGCAGCGGGATTTGCCCACTCTGCGGGGACCTCGACCTTGTGGATAGCGTCCACGCCGGCGTCGATGGCCTTCCAGTTCATCTCGACGACATCCTGGCCCTTCTTGCCGTAGGACTTCTGAGCAGCCTGCTTCATGAAGTTGATGGCGTCGTCGATGGGCATGACCTCAGCCAGCTTGAAGAAAGCGGACTGCAGGATGGTGTTGGTGCGCTTGCCCATGCCGATCTCGATGGCCTTGTCGATGGCGTTGATGGTGTACAGCTGGATGTTGTTGTCCGCGATGTACTTCTTGGCCTCGGCATTCAGGTGGTGGCCCAGCTCCTCGTCAGACCACTGGCAGTTGATCATGAACACGCCGCCCGGCTTGACGTCCTGAACCATCTTCATGCCCATGTTGACGTATGCGGGGTTATGGCAGGCCACAAAGTCCGCCTGGTTGATGTAGTAGGGGCTGCGGATGGGCTTGTCGCCAAAGCGCAGGTGGCTGATGGTCACGCCGCCGGTCTTTTTGGAGTCATACTGGAAGTAAGCCTGAACGTACTTGTCGGTATGGTCGCCGATGATCTTAACGGAGTTCTTGTTTGCGCCGACGGTGCCGTCGCCGCCCAGACCCCAGAACTTGCACTCCTTGGTGCCCAGAGCTGCGGTGATGGGAGCGGGCTTGATCTCGGGCAGAGAGAGGTTGGTGACGTCGTCGTTGATGCCCAGGGTAAAGCGTGCCTTGGGCTCGTCCTTCTCCAGCTCCTTGAACAGAGCGAAGATGGAGGACGGGGGAGTATCCTTGCTGCCCAGACCATAGCGGCCGCCGGTCAGCACGATATCGTTCTTGCCGGCCTCACGCAGGGTAGCGGCAACATCCAGGAACAGAGGCTCGCCCAGAGCGCCAGGCTCCTTGGTGCGGTCCAGCACAGCCACCTTCTTGGCGGTTGCGGGCAGGACCTTCAGCAGGGAAGCGGACACCCAGGGACGGTACAGGCGGACCTTGATGATACCGACCTTCTCGCCCTTGGCGTTCAGGTAGTCGATGACCTCGTCGGCCACGTCGCACACAGAACCCATGGCCACGATCACGCGGTCAGCATCGGGTGCGCCGTAGTAGTTGAACAGGTCGTAATCGGTGCCCAGCTTCTCGTTGATCTTTGCCATGTACTTCTCGACCACAGCGGGCAGAGCGTCATAGACAGAGTTGCAGGCCTCACGGTGCTGGAAGAAGACGTCGCCGTTCTCGTGGGAGCCGCGCATCTTGGGGCTTTCGGGGTTCAGGGCCTTCTTGCGGAAGTCCTCAACAGCCTCCATGTTGCACATTTCCTTCAGATCAGCGTAGTCCCACTTCTCGATCTTCTGGTACTCATGAGAGGTGCGGAAGCCGTCGAAGAAGTTCAGGAAGGGCACCTTGCCCTCGATGGCGCTCAGGTGAGCGACAGGGGACAGATCCATGACCTCCTGCACGCTGCTCTCTGCCAGCATAGCAAAACCGGTCTGGCGGCAAGCCATGACGTCGCTGTGGTCGCCGAAGATGTTCAGAGACTGGGTAGCGACGGTACGGGCGGAAACATCGAACACGCAGGGCAGCTGCTCGGCTGCGATCTTGTACATATTGGGGATCATCAGCAGCAGGCCCTGGGAAGCGGTGAAGGTGGTGGTGACAGCACCTGCACCCAGAGAGCCGTGCACGGCGCCGGCTGCGCCTGCCTCGGACTCCATCTCCACAACCTTGACCTGGTTGCCGAAGATGTTCTTCTGACCGGCTGCGGACCACTGGTCCACCATGTCAGCCATCGGAGAAGAGGGGGTAATGGGGTAGATGGCAGCGACGTCCGTGTAAGCGTATGCTACATGGGCGGCAGCGGTATTGCCATCCATCGTTTGCTTTGCTCTAGGCATTTTTCTTCCTCCATTTGTTCAGAATTTTGGTACCTTTGCGCGGGGCAATCCACCCGCACAGGGCGCAGTTACCCCGCAAAGGCACGATTGCTTGTATACTATAATAGCAAATTCCGCCCCCAAAGTAAACGCTCACCGACTAGTAAAACACACCAAGAATTTGCTTAAAAAATTGTGAGATTTGTATACAAGCTTTTAAAAAAAGGAAGATTTTCCGCTGTTTTATTCATTTTTGTAACAAAATAATCCAGCCTCCGGGCAAACTGTATTTTTGCCAAAAACAAATCCGGTGCTCCGATGCTTTTGGCCCCGTACAGCAGGCTGTGCCCTTCCTTTAAAGTGGTTTTCATCGTCACAGCTGCGGGATGGGCAAGGCGCTTAAAACGTTTTTTCGCGGCGCTCCCCGCGGAGTGCAGGGGATGCGGGCAAAAGCATGTTCAGACGGCGTGCAATGGGGATGGAAGCAGATTCTTGATATATCATTCAGAACAGCTTTTGGAAAAAACAGAAAAATCCGGCGCAGAGTGGGGATCTGCGCCGGAAAACCAGATTTGATGGTCTATATTTCTTTGATGGGTCTATGGGTCAGGCCATCAGGATTCAGGTTGACGATGCTTTTACTGCCATTGCCATATAGTAGTAATCGCCGCTCTCCTTAATTGCGATGCCAAACGCCGTGCAATCTTTCAGCGATTCCCTTGTCTCGATGGGAAAGAAATTGTTGATGTTAGCATTGGAAAATGCTTCACCCATCTGTGCTTTTGGCACGCTCAGAAGTATAACGTGTGTGAGGATACTAGCATCCGAGGGAAGCACGCTATCTATACCGATCAAATCACTATCGATAAACCCACTATTGATAAGTTCTTCAATGGTGTCTGGATCTACTTGATTTAGTGGTGTCTGGATAATCTCTGAATACACGACCATCGTAACCATCTGCTCTCCGCTCTGCTCTGGATAAACCGTCATGGCATACTGAATTGCTACTTTTCCGCTGGCATCCTTATGTGCGAGCGCGGTGTTCAACTGTGCTTCTGCCTCTTCCCGAAGACTGTTGCCTTTTGTCTCCCAGCCAGAATAACCACTCATCACACGATTCATGGCATCGATATACATCTGCTCATAATTGTTCTGACTTCCGCCAGACGCGCCGCCAGATGAACCGCCAGACGAACCACATGCCGTAAGCATTGCTGCCATCATCACAACAGACAAAACAGCCGCAAGCAGTTTGTTTGTTCTTTTCATAGTTTCACATCTCCTCTTTCATCAAAGATTTATGCACAAACGATCAGACAAACCCCACAATGTCTGACAGTCCAATCATACCCCCCCCCCCACCATTTTGTCAATCTTCATAAGTTCTAAAAAAACAAATGATTTTTTGTGTACTATTTCAAAAAATCATCAAAATGTTTACAGAGAGTTTTCCGCATCAGGATGCCTGGTTCAGCAGCTTCTCAGGCAGCCTGCTCTTTAAAAAAGAAGAAAAACCGCGTTTTCTCATTGACAACAGCACTTTGCATGCCGTAAACTGTGAAAAGACGTCTTTTTATATACCCGATATACCCGGAAAGGAAGGGAACCAATATGGAATCTGCACATTTTGAAAAAAAGCTGGACAGCGAAGTGCTGTACCGCGGCCGCGTCGTCACCCTGACCAAAGATACCGCCCTGCTGGAAAACGGCAAGACTGCCCTGCGGGAGGTGGTGCATCACAACGGCGGGGCCTGCGTCCTGCCTTATTTTGAGGACGGGACCATTTATCTGGTGCGCCAGTTCCGCTATGCGATGCAGCAGGAATTGTGGGAACTGCCTGCGGGCAAACTGGAACCGGGCGAGGATCCTTTTGAAGCCGCCAAGCGGGAATTATCTGAGGAATGCGGCGTGACCGCCGACCACTATATTTCTCTGGGCGAATTTTATCCCACCGTGGGCTACGATACCGAGGTCATCTATACCTGGATCGCCACCGGCCTGCACGAAAGCGCCATGCACCTGGATGAGGACGAGTTTCTGACGCCCGACCGCATCCCGCTGGAAAAAGCCTACGAAATGGTGATGAACAACGAGATCCGGGACGGCAAGACGGTGGCCGGCATCCTGAAGCTGAAGGCGCTGCTGACCGAGGGCAAGCTGTGAGCCTGAATATCCTGTACGAGGACGAGGCGCTGGTCGTGGTGGACAAGCCTGCCGGACTTTCCAGCGAGGGGAGCCTGCCCGATGCCCTGCGCCAGCGCTGGGCCGCGCCGCAGGCATATATCGGGGTGGTGCATCGGCTGGATACAGGGGTATCCGGGCTGATGGTGCTGGCCAAAACTCCCGCGGCTGCCGCAGCGCTCAGCCGCCAGATCGCCCAGACGCAGGCCGCCTATGCAGCCATGGATGCCGGACAGGAAAGCGCGGCACAGCCCTGCTTTTTTAAAGGCTACCGGGCAGTGATCGCGGGCGGGGCGGATCCGGCTTTGCCCGCCGCGGGGATCTTGCGGGACTGGCTGTTCAAAGACAGCCGCGCGGGGCGGGTGTATCCGGTCAAGCGCCCGCGCAAAGGAGTACGCGAGGCTGTTCTGGAATACCGCATTGCAGCCACGGCGGGAGAGTGCAGTCTGGCGGATATCCTGCTGCACACCGGCCGCACCCATCAGATCCGGGTGCAGTTTGCCTCCCGCAGGCATCCGCTGTGGGGGGATGGAAAGTATGGAAGCCGATGCAAAGGCAGCATCGCCCTGCAAAGCGCACGGCTGGCGTTTGAGCATCCATCTACCGGAAAGCGGATGGAGTTTGCCCTGCCCTTGCCGCAGGGCCAGCCCTGGGCGCTGTTTGCGGCACAGAAAGAGTGAGAAGAATCAATGGGATATACACAAACTGAGGATAAAATCTATACCACGCTGGAGGGGGAGATCATCGACCTGACCCTGCGCCCCGGCAGTTCTTTAAGCGAAAATCCGCTTTGCGCCCGGTTCCAGGTGCCGCGGTCGCTGGTACGGGTGGTTTTGCAGCGTTTGCAGGAAAACGGGCTGGTGCGGATCGTGCCCTACAAAAGCACCACCGTTACACGGCTGAACCGCCACATCGTGGACGAGCTGATCTATGAGCGCATCGCGGTGGAGGCGCGGGTACTGCGGGATTTTGCGCCCCGCTGTACGCCCGAACAGATGGCGGAGATCCGCCGCCGCGCCGATGCCTATGAAGCACTGGCCGCTGCGCCGCAGCCAGATTTTCACCGTCTGCACACGGCCGACAGCCTGCTGCACGAAACATGGTTTGCGGCAATGGACAAGATGTATCTGTGGAACACGCTGCAAAATGCGCACGCAGATTACAGCCGTTTCCGGATGCTGGACACCATCACCAACAGCGGCCTGACCGAAGTCGTGGAGGATCACCGCAGCCTGCTCAACGCCATCGAGAGCTGTTCTCTGGACGCTTTTGAACCGCTGGTGGAAAAGCATCTTTACGGCGGCATCCGGCGGCTGGGCAACAAGCTGACCGAGGAATATGCCGCTTATTTTGAATAATTTACCACAGGCTTGACCTATACGCATAAAATGATGCGGGTAATTCCGGGCAGCGGCTGAGGAAAGCGGCAGCGGCATATTCAGATGCATCCCGAAAGATCGCGGACGGGATGGGTCAGGTTTGTGCCCTGTTATTCAATCGATAGCCGATGGAATGTTCTCTTTTGTCTCGCCAAAAGAGAACCAGAAAAGCGACCCGCGTTGAGATGCTCGGCGGTGGCGAAGCCAGAAAAGCCCCAGTGGGGCTTTTCAGCCGACAGTCCGGTTTGCGCAGCAAATGCCGCGTGTTCAGCGCGGCAAGGACAGGGGGCACGACCAGGGTGCTGCTCTGAACTCTGTGCATCCCAAAAGATCGCGGACGGGATGGGTCAGGTTTATGCCCTGTTATTCAATCGATAGCCGGTGGGA
>JBJERU010000039.1:0-51771 GCA_051882415.1 Faecalibacterium sp.
CGGGAAAAGAAAAAAGTTTTTTCGGTTCCTTTTTTTCAAAAAAGGAACAAAAAAATAAAACCATCATCCCTCCGACCGAGAACCTTGTATTGTCAGAAAGGAGCATCCCCATGAATCTGATTCTGTTAGGCGCACCGGGCGCAGGCAAAGGCACACAGGCCGAGATCATCTGCGCAAAGCTGGGCATTCCGACCATCAGCACGGGCAACATTCTGCGTGCGGCCGTAAAGGACGGCACCGAGATGGGCCTGAAGGCCAAGAGTTACATGGACGCCGGCGCACTGGTACCCGACGAAGTGATCATCGGCATCCTGAACGAGCGTCTGGCGCAGGAGGACTGTGCCAAGGGCTTCATCCTGGACGGCGTGCCCCGCACGATCGCGCAGGCCGAAGCCATCGAGACGATGGGCATCCGCATTGACAAAGTGCTGGAGCTGTCCGTACCCGATGAGGTCATCATCAACCGCATGAGCGGCCGCCGCGTATGCGAAAAGTGCGGTGCAAGCTACCACATCGTCAGCAAGCAGAGCAAGGTCGAGGGCGTATGCGACGCCTGCGGCGGCAAGCTGGTCATCCGCAAGGACGACGAGCCGGCCACCGTTCTCGACCGTTTGAAAGCCTATCATGAACAGACCGAGCCTCTGGTGGACTTCTACCGTCAGCGCGGCAAGCTGGCTGTCATCCCCTATGCAGACAGCATCGAGGAGAACACGGCTGCGATCATGAAGGCTTTGGAGGCATAACCTTGATCCAGATCAAAAACGCAAAAGAGCTGGACGGCATGCGCCGGGCAAACGCCCTGAGCGCGGCCGCCCTCAAGTACGGCGGCGAGCACATCGAGGCCGGCATGACCACCTGGGAGCTGGACAAGCTCATCTATGACTTTATCATCCAGCACGGCGGCAAGCCCAACTTCAAGGGCTTGTACGGTTTTCCCGGCACGGCCTGCATCAGCCTGAACGACACCGTCATCCACGGCATTCCTTCTCACGATCAGGTCATCCGCCCCGGAGACATTGTCAGCATTGACACCGGCGCCAAGGTAGACGGCTTCAACGGCGACAACGCCTGCACCTATGCGGTGGGCAAGATCGACCTGGAGGCCCAGCGTCTGCTGGACGTGACCAAGGAAGCTCTGCACCTGGGCATTGCCCAGGCTGTGGCGGGCAACCGCATCGGCGACATCAGCCACGCCGTGCAGGAACACTGCGAAAAGGCGGGCTTCTCGGTGGTGCGGGAGTTTGTGGGCCACGGCACCGGCAAAGAGCTGCACGAGGATCCCGAAGTGCCCAACTACGGCACTGCGGGCCGCGGGCCGCGGCTCGTGCCCGGCATGACCATCGCCATCGAGCCGATGATCTGCCAGTACGACTACAAGATCAAAACCCTGTCCGACGGCTGGACGGTCAAAACCAGGGACGGCGGTCTGGCCGCTCACTTTGAGCACTCGGTGGCCATCCTCAAGGACCGCACCGAGATCATGACCCTTGGCTGGGAGGATCCCAGCTTTACCCTGTAAAAGCGCTGAAACGGCTGAAAAGCCTCGGCACAGATGCGCTTTGTGCATTTTTGCCAAGATTTTTTTCAAAAATTTATTTTTGGCCGTGAAGTCGCCCCAAAGGAAGCCGAATTTCCGCTCTCTGTGCGAGGGCGGAAATTTTTATCGGAAATACGGAAAAAACCTCTTGCAAAATGGCGGCAGAGGGTGTATAATCTATAAATGGCCGTGGCAGCCAGATGCTTTCTCGGCGGACAGGGATAGTCTGCCCGTTTTGCGGATTTCGTGCCGCAGGAGAAAAAGCATGTGGCGATCACTGCCGCCTGTCCGTGCCTCTGCAAAGAGGCAAACTGAGCAAGATCCAGTGAGGAGGCAAGTCGCTTGTCTAAAGAAGACGTCATCGAGATCGAAGGCATCGTGCGCGAGGCCATGCCCAACGCCATCTTCAAGGTGGAAATGTTGAGTGAGGATAAGAACACCGGGAAGCTCACGCCCAGCGGTCATATCCTGTTAGCGCATATCTCCGGCAAGCTCCGGACCAATTTCATCCGGATCCTGCCCGGGGATAAGGTAACTGTGGAAATGTCGCCCTATGATCTTACCAAGGGCCGCATTACCTGGCGCTCCAAATAAGCGCTGGGGAAACTATTCAAAAGGAGGTTCAACATCATGAAGGTCAAGCCTTCCGTGAAACCCATCTGCGAAAAGTGCAAGGTCATCCGCCGCAAAGGCCGCGTGATGGTCATCTGCCAGAACCCCAAGCACAAGCAGCGCCAGGGCTGATTCGGGCGCCTGGGGGCCAAGTGCGTAGAGTCCCGGCGCAGGCCCCGACACTGACATGGGATGATTTTTGGAGGAAACTATTATGGCACGTATTGCCGGCGTTGACCTGCCCCGCGAGAAGCGGATCCAGGTGGGTCTCACCTATGTTTACGGTATCGGTCAGACCACTGCCAACAAGATCCTGGCAGCTACTGGCATCAATCCCGACACCCGCGTCAAGGATCTGACTCTGGAAGAAGAGGCCAAGATCCGTGACTATATCGATCAGGCAAACATCATCGTTGAGGGCGACCTGCGCCGCAACGTTGCTCTGGACATCAAGCGTCTGGTCGAGATCCAGTCCTACCGTGGCAACCGCCATCGCAAGAATCTGCCCTGCCGTGGCCAGCGCACCAAGACCAATGCACGTACCCGCAAAGGCCCCAAGCGCACGGTCGCTAACAAGAAGAAGTAAGGAGGTTCTGAAAAAATGGCTAACGCTAACAACGCCAAGAAGGGCGCAAATGTCCGCATGAAGCGGAAAGAGCGCAAAAATATTGCTGCTGGTCAGGCTCACATCCAGTCCACTTTCAACAACACGGTTGTTACCATCACCGACCTGCAGGGTAACGCTGTGTCCTGGTGCTCCTCTGGCAGCCTGAACTTCCGCGGCAGCCGCAAGAGCACTCCGTTTGCTGCACAGTCCGCTGCGGAGACCGCTGCCAAGACCGCTATCGAGCATGGCATGAAGACCGTTGAGGTCTACGTCAAGGGCCCCGGCGCAGGCCGTGAGTCCGCTATCCGCGCTCTCCAGGCGACCGGCCTGGAGGTCACTCTGATCAAGGATGTGACCCCCATCCCCCACAACGGCTGCCGTCCCCCGAAGCGCCGTCGTGTCTGATCGAAGGAGGAAACTGAATTATGGCAAAGAATACGCAGCCTATCGCAAAGCGTTGCAAGGCCCTTGGCATTTCTCCTGCGGTCATGGGCTATGCAAAGAAGAATACTACCCGCAACTCCAGCTCCAACGTGCGCAAGAAGCAGTCTGAGTACGCTACCCAGCTGAAGGAAAAGCAGAAGGTCAAGTTTATCTACGGCGTGCTGGAAAAGCAGTTCCACAACGCCTACCTGAAGGCCGAGGCCCGCCCCGGCAAGACCGGTGAGAACCTGCTCCAGATCATGGAGTGCCGCCTGGACAACGTCGTGTTCCGCCTGGGCTTTGCTCAGACCCGCCGCGATGCTCGTCAGCTGGTTTCTCACGCTCACTTCACCGTCAACGGCAAGAAGGTCAACATCCCCTCTTACCAGGTCAAGGCTGGTGATGTGATCGCCGTCAAGGAGTCCAGCCGCTCTTCCGCAAAGTTTGCAAAGCTGACTGGCCCCGAGGCTCCTATCGTGGCTCTTCCCTCCTGGCTGAACCGCGAAGCCGGCACCCTGAAGGGCGTCGTCACCAAACTGCCCGAGCGCAGCGACATTGATTACGAAGTCGCAGAGCACCTCATCGTCGAGCTGTACTCCAAGTAATCCATTACTGGAGCGTGACCGTCCGCCGAGGGCGCCAGCGCTTCACATTCTTTCCCAACTGAGCGAAGAATTTAATAATGGGCCGATGGAGACATCGGTTTGACAAGGAGGGCATAGATATGATGGAGATTGAACGTCCCAAAATCGAAACGGCAAGCCTGTCCCCGGATGGCCGTTACGGCAAGTTCATTGCTGAACCTCTGGAGCGTGGCTTTGGCATCACACTGGGCAACAGCCTGCGTCGTGTACTTCTTTCCTCTCTGCCCGGTGTCGCCGTGACCAGCGTCAAGATCGACGGCGTGGTCCACGAGTTCTCCACCATTGAGGGCGTCAAGGAAGACGTTACCGAAATTGTCCTGAACCTGAAAGGTATCGCTGCAAAGCTGTACACCGAAGGTGCGAAGACAGTTCGTGTTGAGGCGGTCGGCCCGTGCGAGGTCACTGCGGACAATATCAAGCAGGGCGATGACATCGAGATCCTGAACCCTGAATGGCATATCGCAACCTTGGGCGAGGGCGCCAAGCTCGTGATGGAGCTGACCTTCGACAAGGGCCGCGGCTATGTGCCCGCAGAGCGCAACAAGCAGGCGATCATCGAGAAGAACGATATCAACACGCTTCCCGTTGACAGCATTTACACCCCGGTGCTCAAGGTGAATTACAACGTTGAGCCTACCCGTGTTGCGCAGTCCATCGACTATGACAAGCTGACGCTGGAGGTTTGGACCGATGGCACGATCAACGCGCAGGAGGCTGTCAGCCTGGCTGCACGCGTGCTTACAGAGCACCTGAACCTGTTCGTCAACCTGTCGGATGAGGCTGCCGGTACGGAGATCATGGTGGAAAAGACCAACGACGACAAGGAAAAGGCTTTGGAGATGACCATCGAAGAGCTGGATCTGAGCGTGCGTTCCTTTAACTGTCTGAAGCGCGCCGGTATCAACACCGTCGAGGATTTGGTCAGCAAGAGCGAGGACGAAATGATGAAGGTTCGGAACCTCGGCCGCAAGAGCCTGGAGGAAGTTATGGCAAAGCTGGACTCCTTGGGCTTTAAGCTGAACGCAGACGACGACTAATTGAAAATATTTTAAGGAGTGAAACGGGATGCCCGGTACCAGAAAGCTTGGTAGAACCAGCGACAGCCGCAACGCTATGCTGCGCGCTATGGTTACCTACCTGTTAGAGAATGGCAAGATCGAGACCACTGTCACTCGCGCCAAGGACGTTCGTTCCATGGCCGAGAAGATGATTACCCTTGGCAAGAGCAGCGACCTGCACGTGAAGCGCCAGGTCTACGCCTACATCACCAAGGAAGATGTTGCGAAGAAGCTGTTTGACGAGATCAGCCCCAAGTACGCTGACCGCAACGGTGGCTATACCCGCATCATCAAGATCGGCGCTCGCCGCGGCGATGCTGCTGAGATGGCGGTTCTGGAGCTGATCTGATACTAGTTTTTTATAAAACGGTTCCATACCGTTTTGTGTGACCGCTGTCAAGCGGTCAGCGGCATCGCCGCAAAAAACGTAGTCCATACGGTTCTCGCCGCCAGGCGGCCTGCGATGCGATCGCAGGATAAAATGGTGTGAAACCATTTTATCGAGAAATAGTATGATCCGCTCCGCTGTAGACGGAATCAAGGCCCGTCCTTTTCCCTGAAAAAGGGAAAGGACGGGCCTTTTTGCGCATAAAAATAAAAACAGGCTTGACAGTACGGAAGATAAGTGTATAATTGTATTAGGTACTTAATACAATAAAACAAAGGAGTGAGGCAATGGGAGAAGTATTTGATGCCAGCCGCCCGATTTATGCGCAGATCGTGGAGCGATTCAAAGCGCGCATCCTGGCCGGGACATATCCCCCAGGGGGACATCTGCCCTCGGTACGGGATCTGGCGGCGGCGGCGGGGGTCAACCCCAACACCATGCAGCGGGCGCTGGCCCAGCTGGAAGCCGAGGGACTGGTGCGCACCGAGCGCACATCCGGACGGTATGTGACGGAGGATATCGCGTTGATCGAACAGCTTCGCGCAGCCGCGGCGCAGCAGATCGCGGCAGAATTTTTGGAAAAGATGCAGGGCATCGGTTATGCCCCGGCGCAGGCGGCGGCTCTGCTGGAACGCTGGGGTCAGAGTGGGCAGCAGCCCGGAGAGGAGACAGAACCATGAGTGACATTTTAACCTGTGAAGGCCTGTCCAAATGCTACGGTAACGGCGTCCAGGCACTGGACGGTATAAACTTGCACATCCAGCCTGGCCGCATCGTGGGATTGCTTGGCCCCAACGGAAGCGGAAAGACCACCCTGCTCAAGCTGGCCAATGGCCTGCTCCAGCCTACGGAGGGCATCATCCGCATTGCAGGGATGGCCCCCGGCCCGGAGACAAAAGCGATCGTTTCCTACCTGCCGGATGCCGATTGGCTTCCGGACTGGATGAAGGTGGAGGAGCTGGTGGGGATGTTTCAGGATTTTTATGCCGACTTCGATCCCGCCAAGGCCCGCGAAATGCTCCAGAGGCTGCAAATCGCCCCCAAAGCCGCGCTAAAGACCCTGTCCAAAGGAAACAAGGAAAAGGTGCAGCTGATCTTGGCCATGAGCCGTGCGGCAAAGCTCTATCTGCTGGATGAGCCGATCGGCGGGGTAGACCCTGCGGCGCGGGATTATATCCTGCGCACCATCCTGAGCAACTATAGTGCGGATGCGGCGGTGGTGATCTCCACCCATCTGATCGCGGATGTAGAGCCGGTGCTGGACGAGGCCGTTTTGCTGAAAGAGGGCCGCCTGTTTGCCCACCGCACGGTGGATGAGATCCGGGAGACCGAGGGCAAGAGCGTGGATGCTTATTTCCGGGAGGGATTCAAATGCTGAAACAACTCATCAAATATGAACTGAAAGCCACTTCTCGCATCTTTGCGGGGCTGTATCTGGCGCTGATGGCCGTGGTCGTGCTGCTGGGCGTTTCCAAGCGGCTGGAGATCGGCGGAAATACTATGCCGTTGGTGCTGCTGCTCGTCTATGTCGCGCTGTGCGTTGCGATCGCGGTGATGACGCTGTTACAGATCATCGAGCGCTTTGCCAAAAACCTGATGGGCAGAGAGGGCTACCTGATGCACACCCTGCCTGTGAACGAAAGCCAGCTCATCCTTTCCAAGCTGCTGACCAGTGTGCTCTGGGCGGTGTGCGGTGTGCTGGTGGGGCTGCTGTCCATGGCGGTATTGTTCGGCATCCTGTGCGCACAAGCGGAGGTCTTTGCGGAAATGAGCGAGCTGTTCGCCCAGCTGCGCGCCATGCAGGAGCAGGTGAATATCATTGGCGAACTGGTGCAGGGGGTTGCGGCGGCTGCGCTCTGCTTTGTAGCGTGGGGAAGCTGCCTGGTGTTGCAGATCTATGCCGCCTGTATGCTGGGCCACCAGTTCAAAAAATACCCGCTCCCGGCGGGCATCCTGGCTTTCTTTCTGCTCGCCATGGCGGAGAATCTGCTGACCAATCTGCTGAATGCCGCGGTTACGGGCGTTTGCACGGCTGTGGGAGGCGGAACCGCCACCACGCTTCGGGCTCTCCTGAGCACAGGCGAATTGGACGCGTTTGCGGTTCTTTGGCTGTGGGTGCTGGGCACCGTGGCCCTCAACGCGGCCTTTGGTGCGGCGTATTTCTTCCTCACCAGCTGGCTGATGAAGCACAAGCTGGATCTGTAAGTGCGATGATGTTTCCCGCTTTTTGAAAAAAGCGGGGCAAAAACTTTTCCATCGGCCCATGCATTTGCATGGGCCAAAATTTTATTCGCATGAGGGCGGCATCCGTATTTTATAAAATAGGGTGGCAAAACGCGTATGCGTTTTGCGTTTGAAACGTTTTTCGGTTCCTTTTTTCAAAAAGGAACAAAAAAGAAAAGGGCTGCGCCATTTGGCGCAGCCCTTTGTTCGGTTAAAGATCAGAGCGGCTGTTCGCCCAGAACATCCGAGGTGGGTGTATCAAACAGCGGCAGATCTGCATAGGGATCGACAGTTTCGTCTTTGGGCAGGTTCTTCATGTACTCATCCATTGCCACGGCCACGGCCTTGGCCATCGCCACGGCCTCAACGACCGTACGTGCGCCCATAACGGCATCACCGCCGGCAAACACGCCGGGACGGGTGGTGTGGCCGTCTGCGCTGACGGTCAGCAGGCCGCGCTGGTTGGTATCGATGCCGGTAGTGGTTTGGATCAGGCTGCTTTCAGAGCCTTGGCTGACCGAAACGATCACGCCCGTATGCCGGTACAGCTTTTCGCTGCCTTCCACCTGCACAAACTTACCGTTCTCATCCTTGACGGTATCGCGGCAGATCAGGCCATTGTCACGGATCTCGACCGGGGCCTTGCAGAAGCGGAAGCCCACACCTTCCAGACGGGCATAGCTGACCTCGTACTCCGAAGCGCTGATGCAGCTCTCATCGCGGCGGGCATAGCAGGTGACATGGCGGGCACCGTTGCGGATGGCAGTGCGGGCGCAGTCCATTGCAGAGTTGCCCACGCCGATGACCGCGATATCATCGCCCAGGTTGAAGGCTTTGGAGTTGGCCAGGTAGTCGATGCCAAAGGCCACGTTGCCCAGGCTCTCGCCCTTGATGTGCATGGCATTGGCCTTCCACAGGCCTGCGCCGATAAAGATGGCCTTGTAGCCATCGCGGAACAGGTCATCGATGGTCAGGGTGCGGCCGATCTCGGTGTTGGGGCGCACCTTGATGTCCTTCAGCTCCAGGTGGCGATACTGGAAGTCGTCCAGCACGCTGTCCGGCAGGCGGTAGTTGGGGATGCCGTAGCGCATAACGCCGCCGGTCTTTTCGCGCGCTTCAAAAATGGTGATGTCATAGCCCCAGCGAGCCAACAGCACCGCAATGGTCAGACCGGCCGGGCCGGAACCGACAACAGCGGCTTTCATGCCGTTTTTGGGGGCGGGGCCGGCCACCATCTTGTTGGCGTAAGTGGTGGAGATATAATCCTCGATGACCGAGAAGTGAACGGGGTCGTGGCTGGGCATGCGGTTGCGGATGCAGTGGCCCTCGCACTGTTTTTCGTGGTTGCAGACGATGCTGCACACAGTGGTCAGCGGGTTGTTTTCAAACAGCATCCAGCCGGCTTCGTCCATCTTGTTTGCCTTCAGCAGACGGATGACCTCGGGGATGTTGGTGTGGATGGGGCAGCCCTCCTGACACAGCGGCTTTTTGCAGCCGAGGCAGCGGTTGGCTTCATCCAGAACATGAAATGCCATAGGGGATTCCTCCTTATTATGCACATGCGATCCCCGGATCACAAAACGACGTTGTATCCAAGGGTATACTACCTTCATAATACACCAAAACGCCGCAAAAACACACTGGCGGAATCACCGATTTTTTGAGCGGATTTTTTACCATTCCGGCAAAAAAACAGTCTTTTGCTGGAAAATTCCTCCCATCGCCGCCGGAGCGCGGCGGCACAACGCGGCAAAATCGCTGGCGGCAGCCTGTACCGCGGCACAGCAGCCGCAGGGAGCCTGCGCGCGTGCCAGCTTTGCCAAAGAGGGCGAAACGGGCAGCGCGGCGTCTGCCAGCAGGGGAAGGGCCTGCCGCCGGGCAGCCAGCAGGTGCAGATACGGCGGCAGGGCGGGAAGCATGCCCTCCGCATATCCCAGCGCGGCATCCATGGCCAGACGGCGCATCCGTGCCCGGGGATAGCGCACGGTGGTCAGGCTATCCAGCAGGCCGTCCAGCGTCACAGACTGCCGGACAGCGGCTTCCAGACGGTGCTCCAGTCCCTCCGAAATGCCCCGCACCCCGGCAAAGGGGGCGTTTCCTGTGCAGCGGCTGCGCAGCAGAGCAAGCTCCGCCCGACCTGCGGCGGAAAAATCGGTATCCTGTCCGGCAGTTGCGGCGGCCCGATAACGCTCCAGCGCAGAGGCGGGGACATAGGGGGCCAAGCCTTCCGGTCCCTGCTGCGCCCAGAGCGTGCGCAGAGCGCTGGCGCTGGCAAAGATGCCTGCGCTCCCTTCGGCCAGTGCCTGACCGTGATCCGCGCCCTGGCGGGGAAGGGGGAGCGGGAACAGCGTGGCCCCGCGCTCCCGCAGCTCCAGGATCGCCTTGCAGTATTCCACCGCCAGATTGTTGTTCGGCTTGTCCAGCAGAGCCGCCAGCGTCTGACCCGGACAGACGGCCTCGACCGCTGTCTGCCGTGCCGTCGCAAAGCTGCGTGCGCCGTTGTCCAGCGCGTGCCGCAGGGCTGCGCAGTAGGCATCGCTGCGCAGCACCCGCGCGGTTTCCAGCAGCAGAGCTGCATCCGGCGTTTCGGCCCCAAAAACGAGCGCATCACACCCGGCGGCAGCCAGCAGATGCACCCCTGCCCGGGCAAAAGCTTCCGCCCCTGCACAGGCGTAGGGCGCGGGCAGCGCAAAGACCAGGTCTGCCCCCGCGTCCAGCGCGGCGGCGGCCCGCACTGGCTCCGGCAGCAACGGCAGCGCACCTCGCTGGGTCAGGCCGCAGCTCAAAACAACGGCAATGTGCTCTGCGCCCATCCGCCGGGCTTCGGCCAGCTGCCAGGCGTGGCCATTGTGAAAAGGATCGTATTCGGCAATAATACCAGCAAACTTCATTTTGTTTGGCTCCTTGGGGCAGGATGTACAAAAATGTTGTACACAAGTTCTACCCCTTTCCATCGGTTTTGGCTTGAAATGCGTTTGACCCTATTATATAATAAATCCAGAAGTCTGTAAAATTCCGCCCGGATCCCGGGCGGCGAAAACAATACAGGAGGCACACGAAGATGAAAGTTCTGGTTATCAACTGCGGCTCTTCTTCCCTGAAGTATCAGCTCATCGACATGGACGGCGAAAAGGTGCTGTGCAAAGGCCTGTGCGAGCGCATTGGCATGGAAAGCAGCATGATCACCCACGAGGCCAACGGCAAGAAGGCCACGACTCCCGCCATTTTCCCCACCCACACCGAGGCTTTTGCTGAGGTCGTAAAGAAGATGACCACCGGCGACGGCAAGTGCATCGAGGACGTGAGCGAGATCAACGCCATCGGCCACCGCGTCGTGCACGGCGGCGAAAAGTTCAAGTCCAGCTGCCTGATCACCGACGAAGTGATCGCTACCATCCGCGAGCTTAGCCCGCTGGCTCCGCTGCACAACCCCGCCGGCATCCTGGGCATCGAGGCTGCACGCAAGGTCTTTGGCCCGGATGTTCCGATGGTGGCCGTGTTTGATACCGCTTTCCACAGCACGATGCCCCCGAAGGCTTACATGTACGCCATCCCCTACGAATACTATGAGAAATACGGCGTGCGCCGCTATGGTTTCCACGGCACCAGCCACAAGTATGTTTCCCACAAGGCTGCCGAGTATCTGGCAGAGCCGATCTCCCGCCTGAAGATCATCACCTGCCACCTGGGTAATGGCTCCTCCATCGCCGCTGTCGACCAGGGCAAGGTCGTGGATACCTCCATGGGCATGACCCCGCTGGCCGGCCTGATGATGGGCACCCGCTGCGGCGACCTGGATCCGTCTGTGGTCAACTACCTGAAGTATACCCTGAACATCACTGGCCATGCGCTGGATGAGATCCTGAACAAGAAGTCCGGTCTGCTGGGCATCTCTGGTGTTTCCAGCGACAAGCGCGATGTGGAGCAGGCTGCTGCCCAGGGCAACAAGCGCGCACAGCTGGCTTCCGATATGCTGAACTACCAGATCAAAAAGACCGTGGGCGGGTATATCGCAGCCATGGGCGGCGTGGATGCCATCGTCTTTACCGGTGGCATCGGCGAGCATGACGCCGCGGCCCGCGCCAAGATCTGCCACCACATGGACTGGCTGGGCATCCGCGTGGATACCGACAAGAACAACGATGTCCACGGCGATGTGTGCGAGATCACTGCCTGGGGCGCACGCGTCCGCACCCTGGTCATCGCTACCAACGAGGAACTGATGATCGCCCGCGATACCGAGGAAGTCGTCAGCAAGTAATCTCTTTTTAAAAGCAGCACAGCATCACGCAGGCCGCGCTTTCCGCAACCGGAGGGCGCGGCCTTTTTGCGCCCGGAAAGGGGCCGGAAAAGACGGTCTTTCTCCGTCGGAACCATAAAATAACCGCCGAAAGTTCGTTCCTGAGTTGACAAACCAGAAAAAACACGGTACAATAGTCTAGTCCTCATTTCGGGGGACATTTTATCATTCAAGCCCCTGGTAAGCTTACGATCAGCGCGATGGTCCCCAAAAACCAAAGGTATGGTTACAATCCTTCCGTGGGCAAGAACTAAAACAAGAGGAGATACTACTATGTTCGAAGACAAGACTTTGGTCTGCAAAGACTGCGGTAAGGAGTTCGTTTGGACTGCTGGTGAGCAGGAGTTCTACGCATCTCGTGGCTTTGAGAACCAGCCCCAGCGCTGCAAGGCCTGCCGTGACGCCCGCAAAGCTGGCGTCCGCACCAACAACAGCGGCGAGCGCCAGATGTTTGACGCTGTCTGCGCTGCCTGCGGCAAGGCATGCAAGGTTCCCTTCCAGCCCCGTGAGGATCGTCCGGTCTACTGCTCTGACTGCTTTGCTCGCATGAAGCAGAACTAAGCGCTGTTTCTGCAAAGAAATCGCCTGGCCCCTTCCGCTTTCTGGCGGAAGGGGCTTTTTGCACCCCACTTGCAAAATACCATGCAGATGGGCTATAATAAACATATCGCTCCCGCGTGGGAGCCTGTAAGCCCGGGCAGGAGGGAACTGCCCCTGGATGAGAAAGGAACCGAAACCATGTTTGATATCTTCAATATGATCAAAAAAGACAAGGACGCTGACACCCAGAAGCCCCAGAAGATCACCCGCGAGACCATCATTGGCGACATTCTGGACATGGATCAGACCACCGCACCCTACTTTATGGAGATCGGGATGCACTGCCTGGGCTGCCCCGCCTCCCGCGGCGAGAGCATCGAGGAAGCCTGTGCGGTCCATGGCGTGGACTGCGACGAGCTGCTTGCCAAGCTGAACGCCCATCTGGAGGCAAAAGGCTGAGGTGCTGCCGACGCTGGATCCACGGCTGGAGGCTGCGGCAGAGCTGGTGCGGCCCGGCCAGCCGGTGGCAGACATCGGCTGTGACCACGGAAAGCTGACTGCGGTGCTGGCGGCATCGGGCCGGTATCCCAAGGTCATCGGGGCCGACCTGCGCCCAGGCCCTCTTTCCAAGGCCCGCCAGACGTTGAAAAATGTGCACTGTGAGGACCGCGCGGAGCTTCGGCTTGGCGACGGTCTTTCTGTGCTGTCTGCGGGCGAGGTCGGCACCATTGTTCTGGCGGGCATGTCCGCCCAGACCAGCTGGGAGATCATCGAACAAGCCCCCTGGGTGTCCTCCCCGGATGGGCCGCGTCTGGTGCTGGTGCCTGCCACCCGCCACGCCGATCTGCGCCGCTGGCTGTGGGAGCATGGCTTTGCGCTTGCGGCAGACCGCCCGGTGCAGGCCGCAGGGCGCTGGTATGCTGTGATGGCCGCAGAATACACCGGCGAGCATCGCTCCCCCACTTTTTCGGAGTGCCTGTTCGGACGGACGGGCGAGTATCCGGAAGGCCCGGCTTACCGTGCCTGGCAAATCTCAAAACTGCCCAAGATCCGACTGGGCGTGCCGGATGGCACCCCTCTGGCACAGGAGATGGATGCGTTGATCCAAACAGGAGGGATACCCCATGACGACGGTACATCAAATCTATGAGCAGATGCAGCTTTTGGCCCCGCTCCAGCTTGCGGAAAGCTGGGATAATGTGGGCCTTCTGGTGGACTGCGGCGGCCCGGTGCAGCGCGTTCTGACCGCACTGGATATCACCCCGGAGGTGGTCGCGGAAGCAAAACAGCATCATTGCTCCCTCATCGTTTCCCACCACCCCGTTATTTTCTCCCCTCTCAAGCGCCTTTGCCCGGAGGATGTTCCCTTTCAGCTTGTGCAGGCGGGCATCTCCGCCATCTGCATGCACACCAATCTGGACGCGGCCGAAGACGGCGTAAATGAGCTGCTCGCCTCTATTTTAGGGATCCGGGATCCCCGCCCCATCGCAAATGGCTGCGGCAGAGTGGGCGAGATCACGCCCGCAGCCGTCCCCGAGCTGGCCCGCCGTGCGCAGGCCGAACTTTCTGCCCGCTGCAACCAGCCATTGTGCGGCCCGGCGGTGCAGGTCAAATATGCGGATGCCGGAAAGCCTGTGCAAAAACTGGCCGTTATCAGCGGCGCGGGCGGAAGCCTGTTTGAGGAAGCTTTGGCCAGCGGCGCAGACTGTCTGCTGACCGGGGAGGCAAACCATCATCATGCCTGTGATGCACTCCAGCGGGGCCTGTCCATCGTTGCGGCGGGCCACTATGCCACAGAGTTCCCTGTGGCCGCCGCTGTAGCAGAAAAGCTGCGCGCGGCTTTCCCGGAGCTTGAGGTGCTGGTCAGCCGTTCGAACCGCGACCCCTATCTCTACCTTCCCTAAACCCCTCCCTTTTACGCAACGCGGCGCAGCCGCCGCGCACGGGAGTGCGCAAAAACTCTGCCGCCCTCTTTTTCCCCTTTTTACCGCAAAACGCGCATGCGTTTTGCCAGAAAAAAGTTTTTCGGTTCCTTTTTTCAAAAAGGAACAAAAAACAAAAAAGCAAAAACGAGGTAACACGTTATGGCACTGGATGCCGCGACGCTGGCGCTGACCGTTGCCGAGCTGAAGGAAACGCTGACCGACGCCAAGATCGCAAAATTGTTTGAACCCACCCGCGACGAGCTGGTTCTGACGCTGCGCACCCGCACCGCGACCTACAGCCTGTTGTTGTCGGCGCGCAGCGGCTCCGCGCGGGTATGCCTGACCAACGAAAGCTTTGAAAACCCCGAAACCCCGCCCTCCTTTTGCATGCTGATGCGCAAGCACCTGACCGGCGGCCGTCTGCTGGACGTGCGGATGGAGCCGGGCGACCGCATCGTTTACTTTACCTTTCAGTGCACCAACGAGATGGGCGACCTGGTGCGCAATACTCTGTGCGCCGAGCTGATGGGCCGCTACTCCAACCTGGTCCTTGTACAGAACGGCAAGATCCTGGATGCGCTCAAGCGCGTGGACTTTGAGGACAGCGATATCCGCCAGCTTCTGCCCGGCCTGCCTTATACCGTCCCCCAAAAACCCGCCCGGCCGGACTTTTTGGCGGTCAGCGCCGCGTCTATCGTGGCGGCGGCCTGCCAAAAGGATCTTCCGGTGGCGGACGCACTGAACAAAACTGTGGCCGGCGTTGGCCCGGTGGTCTGTCGGGAAGCGGCATGGCGCGCCTTTGACGGCGAACACCGGATCGCCAGCGAGCTGACCGAGGCCCAGCGCGTGAAGCTGATGGCGGCTGTGGACGAGCTGAAAGAAGAACACGCGGCGGGCGGCTGTCCGTGCAGCGTCACCGCGCCGGACGGAAAGCTGGTCGAATACACCTTCTTCCGCCCCCGGCAATACGGCGAAGGCTATGCGGTGCGCGAATGGCCCTCTTTCGATGCAATGCTGGAAGGATATTATGCAGAAAAAGACCGCGTGGAACGTCTGCGCACCAAAAGCAAGGAACTGCACAAAGCCGTCCACAATATGTATGACCGCGCTGTGCGCAAGCAGGCGGCCCGTCAGGAAGAACTGGCCGCCACCGGCAAAAGCGAAAAGCTGCGCCTGTATGGTGAGCTGCTGTCCGCAAATCTTTATCTGGCCCAAAAGGGCATGAAGAGCATCACCGTGCCCAACTGGTACGATGACGGCAGAGAAGTGACCATCCCGCTGGATCTGCGGTTCAGCCCCAGCCAGAACGCGCAGAACTTTTTCAAAAACTACAAAAAGAAGCAAACCGCTGCCCGGATGCTGGTCGATCTTCTGGCCGAAGGCGAAAAGGAGATCGCGTATCTGGAAACCGTCCTCTATGAGGTGGAAACGGCTTCCGGCGAGGCGGCGCTGAATGAGATCCGCGCCGAGCTGAAAAGCCAGGGCTACCTGAAATACTACAAGCAGCGTGATAAGCGCCAGAAGCCCGCCGATTTCCTGCGCTTTATCTCCACGGACGGCTTTGAGATCCTGGTGGGCCGCAACAATGCGCAGAACGACCGCCTGACCCTGCATACCGCGCGGGGCAAGGATCTGTGGTTCCATGTGCAGAAGGCCCCGGGCAGCCATGTGGTGGTGATGAGCCGCGGCGAGGATGTTCCGGATACGACCCGGCAGCAGGCCGCAGAGCTGGCGGTCCTGCATTCCAGCGCCTACAAAGCCGGGGCTGCGGCCAAGGTAGCGGTGGACACTACCGAGGTGAAAAACATCTGGAAGGCCAATGGCGCAAAGCCCGGTATGGTGCTGTATGAGGTGTACACCACCGTGTATATCACTGCGCGCGAGGATCTGATCCAGCAGCTGAAAAAGAAACCGTAAACTCCAAAACAAACTTTTATATCCCCGGCAGACAAGAACGGGCTTTCCCCGCGCTTGCAGAGCTGCAAAGCACAAGGCGCACCCCTGAAAAAATGGGGTGCGCCTTGTGTGCTGTTATATAAGCCAGTAAGCCGAATAGGGAAAAATCAGTCCTCGTCCTCTTCTGCGTCGTCCTCATCCGTATCCGCAGAATGAGGCTTGTAAAAGATCTTGCTCAGCAGGATGCTGATAAAGTACAGGGCGATCATCGGGACGGCCACGAAGCACTGGGAAACGATGTCCGGCGGGGTGATGATCGCAGCGACCAGGAAGATGAGCACGATGGCAATGCCGCGGCCTTTGTTCAGCAGTTCGGGGTTGGCGATGCCCATGCGGGACAGGATGATGGTGATCAGCGGCATCTCGAACACACAGCCAAAAATGATGAACATCGTCATGCACAGGTTGATGTAGCTCTCGATGCTGATGGAAGCGGTGATGTACTCGGTGCCTTCCAGCGTGACCAGGAAGTTGAGCATAAAAGGCAGGGTGATGCTGTAGGCAAACATCACGCCCACGCAGAACAGGATCGTGCCCAACAGCAGCACCATCTTGAAGAAGAAGGCTTCGCTCTTCTTCAGGCCGGGCCTGGCAAAGGCATAGATCTCATACAAGGCCACCGGGAGCGTGATCACAATGGCGGCCACCAGCGAAACGCGGAAATACTGCATCAGCTTTTCCTGCGGGGCCAGATACACAAAGGTATAGTTCGAGTTGGTTGCCATTGCGGTCAGCAGGTCGATCAGCTTGTCCGAAACGGCCAGAAAAGCGATCACGCCCACTACAAACACCACTGCGCAGACGATCAGCCGGTTCCGCAATTCCTTCAGATGGCCGGTCAGCGTCATGCTGCCGTCGTCCTGAACAACTTCGGCTTTCTTTGTGCGCTTAACGTTTGTAGCCATTTATTCCTCGCCGTCGTCCTTCTTCTCGACCTTTTTCTCGGTCTTGGTCTCTTCTTCCGCCTCGTCTTCGTTGATGCCGTCCTTAAAGCTCTTCATGGTCTTGCCGAACATCTTGCCCAGCTTCGGCAGGTTCTTGGGTCCAAAGATGATCAGCACGATGACCAAAACGATAATAAGTTCCTGAGGTCCGATTCTCATAAGTAAACTCTCCTTTTTTGTTGCCCCGCCCGGCGCGGGAGGGGGATGGTTCAGATGGATTTTACAACCGCTCGCGCGGGTGTTTCAAAAACTTCAGGCCTTTGCTTCCTCCGCAGGGGCGGCTTCCCCGGCGGGGGCAGCTTCGGCAGGAGCAGAGGCCTCAGCGGGGGCAGCAGCGGGCTTGTCCTCTGCAGGAGCCTCAGCAGGCTGTTGTGCGGCGGGAGCTTCCTCTTCCAGCTCTTCCACTTCCTCTTCCTGCTGTGCAGCCTTGACCTTTTCGGCCTTGCTGGTCTTGCCGATATTGGTAAAGCTGTCGGTCACGTCTTTCATGCTGGCATCCAGATCCTTCTTGATGTCCGTCAACGGGGCGACCGCCTCTTTGAGGGGGGCCTGGATCTCGTTGAGCGGCTCGACAACATTTTCCTGGATCTCCTTGGATGCAGCGCCCGTGTACTTTTTCAGCTCGCGCAGCATCTTGCCAAGCTTGCGCGCATAAACGGGCAGCTGATCCGGGCCGATAAAGACAAATGCCACGATGACGATGACAAGGATCTCCATAAATCCGATTTTCATGGTTTCACACGATTCCTTTCCTTCACCGGCTGTACGCAGCGCGGCTTGATACTATTATAGTATAGCATATCCGTTCCGGCTTGACCAGAGCAAGCTTTGGGCCTGTCCAAGGCCCGCGGGCACAGGATTTGAATTTCTGTTCCGGCGTGCTATACTGGACTTGGGCGGCGCTGTGTGCGCCTGCAATGCCATACATATACCGAAGAATCATGAATTATATATGAATTTATTATGAATTATTCATGAATGAACGGCGTAAAACCACCAATATATAAACAAATCATCAAAATCATATCTTTTTCAACTGAAAGGAAAATCAAAACATGAAAGACACCCTTTCGATGCTGCATCGACAGCGCTTTGCCCGCGTGTCGGAAAACCTGTCCCGTCTGGGCCTGACCCAGATGGTCGTCAGCGACCCGCCCACCATTTTTTATCTGACCGGCGTGCGCATCCAGCCGGGAGAGCGGATGCTGGCGCTGCTGCTGCGTGCAGATGGGGCACACAGGCTGTTCGTCAACGCACTGTTCGGTGTGCCGGAAGCAGGGCTTCCGGTGGAACTCTTTTCGGATGGAGAGGACGCTCCGGCCCGGCTTCTGCCCTGGCTGGAGCGGGACAAGCCGCTGGGCATCGACAAAAATTGGCCTGCGCGTTTTCTTCTGCGGCTGATGGAGCTGGACGCCGCCCCGTCCTACCGGAACGCTTCGGCGGCCTGCGATGATGCCCGCGCCATCAAGGACAAGGCGGAGCAGGATGCCCTGCGGGAATCCAGCCGGGTGAATGATGAATGCATGGCGGAATTTTCGGCGTTGATCCGGCCGGGCATCACCGAACGTCAGATGGCGGAGCAGATCAAAGCGATCTATGCGGCCCACGGATGCACGGATGTGAGCTTTGAGCCGATCTGCGGCTTTGGAGCACATGCCGCAGATCCCCACCACGCGAATGATGATACCCCGCTTGTGCCGGGCCAGTGCGTGCTGATCGATGTGGGCGGCGTGTATCAGGATTATTGCTCGGATATGACCCGCACCTTTTTTACGGCAGAACCGACCGAGGAAGAACACAGGGTCTATGAGCTGGTGCGGCAGGCGCAGGCGGCGGCCGAAGAGCTGGTGCGGCCGGGGGTGCGGCTGTGCCAGATCGACGCGGCAGCCCGGAATATCATCGAGCAGGCCGGCTATGGCCCGTACTTCAACCACCGGCTGGGCCACTTTATCGGGCTGGAGGATCACGAGGCCGGGGATGTTTCGGCGGTCAATGAAAGACTTGTTGAACCGGGCATGTGCTTTTCCATCGAGCCGGGCATCTATCTGCCCGGGCGGTTTGGAGTGCGCATCGAGGATCTGGTGCTGGTCACTGAGACCGGCTGCGAGGTGCTGAACCGGTATCCCCATGAGCTGTGCGTGAAAAAGCTGTAAACCAAAACAGATTGATATCGGCGGCAGAGAGCAGACAAAAGGGGCTGCATCTGCCGCTTTTTCAACGCTTTCCAGCGGATCCGTGGAAAATCAGAGGCGATACTTCCAAAATCCGGATTGGATTCATCAGACCTTTGCGGGCAAAATGCTTGTCTTTGCCGGGGGAAGCTGATACAATAAAAGAAAAAGGAACCGCGTTTTGCGGAAGGGACTCACAGAGAGGCAGGAAAGCGCATGGAACAGTACGGCAAAAGGAATCGGAAGCTGCTGGGGGTGCAGATGGAAGAAGCCCTGATGAACTATATCCTCCATACACCGGTGCCGGTGGGGGAAAAGCTTCCCAATGAGTTTGATCTGGGACAGATGTTCAGCGTGGGGCGCAGCACGGTGCGGGAGGCTGTCAAAAGTCTGACCACCAAAGGCGTGCTGGAGGTGCGCCGGGGCGATGGCACCTATGTAAAAAGCCATTGTTCCCGTTCGGACGATCCGCTGGGGCTTGCCGGACGGGAGGATAAATTCCAGATGGCGCTGGAGCTGTTTGACGTTCGGCTGATGCTGGAGCCGGAGCTGGCGGCCCGCGCAGCGGATCAGGCCTCGCCGGAGGATCTGGAACAGCTGGTGGCTTTGTGCGATGAGACCGAACGCCTTTACCGCAGCGGAGCGGATCATATCCCCAAAGACATCGAATTTCATACCTGTATTGCCCGGTGCAGCAAAAACCGGGTGGTGGAAACGCTGATCCCCACGCTGAATACAGCGGTGGCGACCTTTGGCAGCATGACCCGCCGCAAGCTGATGCAGGAGACCATCGATACCCACCGGGCCATCACGGATGCCATCGTGGAGGGGGATGCGGTGGGCGCACGCTGCGCGATGGTGATGCATCTGACCTATAACCGGCAGATGCTGATGCGCTTGCAGCGGGAGTCGGAAGCGGAACAGGAACAGACATCCGATGAATCGGACGCCCGCACCGCCTCCGGAGAAGCGGCGACGACCTGAAATCATACAAAATATACAAAAACAAGGGGAGATTTGGAAAAAATCTCCCCTTGTTTTTGTGCAGAAGGGAGAACAAGCCCAAAAACATCAGATGAGTATTGAAAAAATAGAGGAAAAGTGCTAATATAAGGGCACAAAGATAAGACGTCTGATGAATATACAAGAGAAAGGAGAGAACTGCGCTTTATCAGATGCCTTAGCGTTGGAAAAAGGAGAACGAATATCCACAAAAAGGGAATTCAAAAGGAGGAAATCCCATGGCAGAAGTTGCACTTGACCCTACGCGGCTGGTCTTTGCGGCGATCCTTGGCCTGATCCTGCTGCTGGTACTCATCATCAAATTCAAAGTCCACGCAATGATCTCGATCCTCGTGGGCGCCATCACCATCGGTCTGGTGGCTGGTATGCCCGCTACCCAGATCATTTCCGCCGTCAACGACGGCATCGGCAATACCCTTAAAGGCATCGCGCTTTTGGTGGGCCTCGGCTCCATGTTCGGCGCGATCCTGGAAACCTCGGGCGGTGCGCAGACCCTGGCCGTTACGATGGTCAAAAAGTTTGGCGACCAGAAAGCGGCCTGGGCTTTGGGCATCACGGGCCTGATCATCGCCATGCCGGTCTTTTTTGACGCGGGCCTGATCATCCTGATCCCCCTGGCCTTCTCTCTGGCAAAGCGCACCGGCCGTTCTTCTCTGTACTACGCCATCCCGCTGCTGGCAGGCCTGGCTGTCGGCCACGCATTCATTCCTCCCACGCCCGGCCCCGTTCTGGTGGCCACCATGCTGGGCGTTGACCTGGGTTGGGTCATTCTGGTCGGCATCTTCTGCGGCATCTTCGCCATGATCGTGGCCGGTCCCATCTGGGGATCTATCTGCGGCAAAAAGTTCTATGTCCCCGTGCCGGAGTCGGTAGCCAATCAGGAGGACATCGACGAGAGCAAGCTGCCTCCCTTTGGCACCATCGTGGGCATCATCCTGATCCCCCTGGTATTCATCATCTGCAAGTCCGTGTGCGGCGTGCTGCTGCCTGCCGAACATGTGCTGGTCGGCCTGTTCAACTTCCTGGGCGAGCCTTTTGTGGCTCTGCTGATCTCCACTATCATCGCGATGGTCGTTCTGGGCCTGCGCCACGGCTATACCATGGAGCAGCTGGAAAAGATCATGACCAAGTCTCTGGAGCCTACCGGCCTGATCCTGCTGGTCACTGCCTGCGGCGGCGTGCTCCGCTATACCCTGCAATACTCCGGCTTGGGCGATGTCATTGGCGCGGCCGTCTCCTCCCTGAATCTGCCCCTGGTGGTTCTGGCCTTCCTGGTGGCGGTTCTGGTTCGCATCTCGGTGGGTTCCGCTACCGTGGCTATGACGATGGCCGCCGGCATCGTTTCCGCGCTGCCCGGCATCAGCGAGCTGTCCCCCCTGTACCTGGCCTGCGTCACCGCAGCGGTCGCGGGCGGTGCTACGGTCTGCTCTCACTTCAACGATTCCGGCTTCTGGCTGGTCAAGAGCCTGGTGGGTCTGGATGAAAAGACGACCCTCAAGACCTGGACCATTATGGAAACTCTGGTTGGCACCGTCGGTTTCCTGGTCGCGCTGGTCATCTCGTTCTTTGCCTGATAAAATGTATCCGTGCCCCTGAAAGTACCCGGCCCGCATGGAACACGGGCCGCCGAATACACCCCATCTATGTGATATAAAGGAGAATTTCTATGAGCTGCCTTATCAGTCAGAAAATGCGCACTCTTGCTCCGGAGCTGGATCCCCTGCGTCTGGGCACCGGCTGGACGCCGGAGGATCTTGTCAAGCCCCAGGTATTCATTGAAAGCACCGCAGGCGACAGCCACCCCGGAAGCAGCCATCTGGGTACGCTGGTAGAGGAGGTGCGCAAGGGTGTCGAGGCCGCAGGCGGCTACGGTGCACGGTATTACTGCACCGATATCTGCGATGGCGAGAGCCAGGGCACCGATGGCATCAATTACAGCCTGGCCAGCCGCGAGATGATCGCCAACATGATCGAGATCCATGCAAACGCCACTCCGTTCGACGCAGGCGTATACCTGGCCAGCTGCGACAAGGGCATGCCCGCAAACCTGATGGGCCTGCTGCGGGTGGATATCCCGTCGGTGGTGGTGCCGGGCGGCACCATGAACGCCGGCCCCGAGATGCTGACGCTGGAGCAGCTGGGCATGTACAGCGCAAAGTACGAGCGCGGCGAGATCGATGAGGCCAAGCTGAACTGGGCCAAGCAGAACGCATGCCCCAGCTGCGGTGCATGCAGCTTCATCGGCACGGCGTCTACCATGCAGATCATGGCCGAAGCGCTGGGTCTGGCCCTGCCGGGCAGCGCATTGATGCCCGCCACCAGCCCCGACCTGCTGGCCTACGCCCGGCAAGCGGGTGCGCGTGCGGTGGCGATGGCAGGGGATGACGCTATGCGTCCCAGCCGCATCGTGACGCTGGAAAGCTTTGAAAACGCGATCCTCGTCCACGCGGCCATTTCTGGCAGCACCAATTGCCTGCTGCATATCCCCGCTATCGCCCACGAGCTGGGCATCGAGATCACCGGCGACACCTTTGACCGCCTGCACCGCGGCGCACATTATCTGCTGGATGTTCGTCCCGCAGGCCGCTGGCCCGCCGAGTGCTTCTACTATGCGGGCGGTGTGCCCGCCATCATGGAGGAGATCAAGGAGCATCTCCATCTGGATGTGATGACCGTCACCGGAAAGACGCTGGGCGAGAACCTTGCCGAGCTGAAGGCAAACGGCTATTACGAGCGCTGCGCGGGCTGGATGGAGCAGTTCAATGCCCGCTATGGCTGCCACATCACCCGCGAGGATGTCATTCGCCCCTACGACAAGGCCATTGGCACCGATGGCAGCATTGCCATCCTGAAAGGCAATCTTGCCCCGGAAGGCGCTGTCATCAAGCACACCGCCTGCCCCAAGGAGATGTACCGCGCTCTGCTGCGCGCCCGCCCCTTCGACAGCGAGGAAGAATGCCTGGCCGCTGTGCTCCATCATGAGGTGCAGAAGGGCGATGCGGTGTTCATCCGCTACGAAGGACCCAAGGGCAGCGGCATGCCGGAGATGTTCTATACCTCCGAGGCCATCAGCTCGGACAAGGAGCTGGGCCGCAGCATCGCGCTGATCACGGACGGCCGCTTCTCCGGCGCATCCACCGGCCCGGTCATCGGACATTGCAGCCCGGAGGCTGTGGACGGCGGCCCCATCGCACTGGTGGAAAAGGATGATCTCATCGAGATCGACGTGTTCGAGCGCAGACTGAACATCGTAGGTGTCAAGGGCGAACGCAAGACCCCGGAGGAAATGGACGCGATCCTGGCCCAGCGCCGTGCAGCCTGGCAGCCCAAGCCCCGCAAGTATCAAAAGGGTGTGCTCCGTCTGTTCAGTGATCTGGCCGCCAGCCCCATGAAGGGCGCGTACCTGGAGTACAAAGACTGATCTGCCATTCTCGTCTCCTTTAACATAGAACAAACCGGGCGGAGCCTGTAAAGGCTCCGCCCGGTTTGGGTTTTCCCGCTTTTTGAAAAAAGCGGGGCAAAAACTTTTCGATCGGCCAGCGCATACGCGCTGGCTGAAATTTTTACAGGCATCGTTCAGGCACGATCCCTTTCTGGTTCAGTGGCGGTAAGCGATACCTTTCCGGATGCGGTCGGCCTCAGCCTCGCCCGCCAGCTGGCGCACCAGCTCCAAGCCAAAGGGGATGGCTCCGCCCAGGCCGTAGCTGGTGGTGATATTGCCGTCCACAACAACTTCTTCGTCCAGCACGGTGGCCCCGGCCAGCTTGTCCTGGAAGCTGGCATAAGCGGTGGCGCGTCTGCCTTCCAACAGGCCCAGATCGGCCAGAATGCTGGGGGCGGCACAGATGGCGGCTACCTTTTTGCCTGCCCGGGCAAATTCGGTAACAACGCGGGTGACGGCTGCGTTGGCAGCCAGATTCGGCGTGCCGGGGATGCCGCCCGGCAGCACTACCAGATCCACATCGGTATAATCCACCTCTTCCGCCAGAGCATCGGCGGTCAGCGCGATGCTGTGGCTGCTCAAAAGCTCCCGGCGGCCGGAAGCGGAAGCAATGATGACCTCCACCTTTGCCCGGCGAAGCAGATCGATCACCAGAAGCGCTTCGCACTCTTCGGTTCCGTCGGCAAAAAAGACAACTGCTTTGCTCATAATGTGTGTTCCCTCCTGTAAAAACAAAAAGCAAGCGCACCCGTTTCTGGCCCGGTCAACGCGGGGCGGGAAACGCGCTGCACTTGCTGCGGCGCATGGTGGGATCTTTCGCCAGCCTGACCGAAAGCCGGGCGATTCATTCCCTTCCGGCGTTCTGCTCCAGCAGCTCGCGCAAAACGCTGCCATCGTTGGACAGCACCCGGCTGACCCGGCTGATGATGGCGCTGGATGCGCCGGTCTTTTCCATGATCTCGGTGTAGATGTTTTTGCTCACCAGCATTTCGGCAATGTTGTAACGCTGTTCCATTGCGCTCAGCTCGGCGTAGCTGCATACATCCTGTAAAAAGCGATAGCACTGTTCCGGCGTTTCCAGCTTTAAAAATGCCTCGTACAGGCCAGATTTGCCGGTGGGATGATCTTTTGCCATAGGCGCTGCCTCCTCTTTGCACGGGATGGCACTTCAGGATACTACTTCAGTAGTGTAGTACAAACAGGGAGAAAATGCAATGGGAAAAATATGTGCCTTACAGGGTGCGCTCCATCTCCACTTCGCTGCGCAGCACACCGCCTGTTTCGGTCTCGACCGGGCGCAGGATGCGGTAGCCGCGGGCTTTGAAGAACTGCTGTACCGGCAGAGCCTTGGAATGGACGGTGCACCAGACCCGGCCGCGGCCTTCGCCGCGGGCCAGCCGCTCGCAGGAGGACAGGATATCCCGGCCCAGAGCCTTGCCGCGGTATTCCGGCTTGAGATACAGGTGGAGCAGATGCAGAGAGGTGTTTTCCATCTTCCAGGCAAAATATCCGATGAGCTTATCCCCCAGAAAAACCAGAAAATAATTCACCTCGTTGTCCATCTCCTCTTCGATGGCATCCGCGCTCTGTGCGGCTTCCACCAAAGCGTCCAGCTGCTTTGCCGGGTAGTATCGGCGGTAGACCTCGTGCCAAAGCTCGTTGGCAAGGTCGGCGGTCATATGGATATACTTGGCCTTGGCGACCAGCTTGTAATCAGGCTTCATAAAACTCCTTCTCTTTTGTAAAAGAACACAACGGCCCTGTTTGTCCGGGCGCAGCCCCCGCGCACGGGAGTGCGCAAAGGCTCTGCCGCCCGCCGGGTGCATGCCCAGATGATTTTTGCAAAACGCATTTGCGTTTTGCGAATAAAAAGTTTTTGCCCCGCTTTTTTCAAAAAGCGGGAGACCCCCGTATCGTTATTGTACCACATCCCGCCATACAGTGCAAAACAAAAAGGCCGCCGCGCCTTCTGGCAGGTGCGGCGGCAGGGAATGTGTCTTTGCGTTACAGCGCGGTCTTGATGTGGTGATGTGCGGTGGCGCGATGCACCAGCGCAGCTGCCAGCGCAAACGGCCACAGCAGGGCCTTCACGATGATCTCGGCCGGCTTGACGTATACCGTCTCCATACTGTCAATGCCGATGAGAACCATGCATGCAATGCCGCAACCCAGAATGTAGTAGTACATAATCAAACCTCCTGTCGGTTTATCCTGTGATGCAGAGCCGGGCCGCTTGCCCGGATCCCTGATGTTCTGCTTTGGCAGAGGTGCTTTTCATCCTCTGCAAGCTTACTATACCGCAACTTCATGATAAAGTCAATGCCCTAAAACATGAAATAAATCAAAGCATCTGATGAAATAAGATAAAACCATAAAAGCAAATTACCCAAAACTGCTTTACTTTATCAAGATAAAGCAAAGAGCTGGAAGTGTACTTTATCCAAAGACAATTCGTGCCCAAAGGCCCCAAAACGACCTTTGAAACGGCCTTTTTGTCGCTGGCATGGATACAGGGCAGAACACACAAGAAAACGATCCTCTGTTTGTGCAAAACGCAGAAAACAAAAAAGCATGCGCTTTTGCAGGCCAAAGCTTCGGTTTGTGTACCGAAAAGCTGTCGGCTTTATGGCCGGATGCCTGCACAAACGGCGGGTTTTCGGACGCTTTTGACAAAAAGTACAAAAACTTTCCATAACTTTATCAAAAACTATTCTTGTTGCTTGCTTTAAAATGCGCTATAATAAGGCCAGTACACGGGAAAGGAGTGGCGATTTATGGCAAAGGCGTCGCAGGTCGTGCTACTGGAAAATGAATTTTACCTCATCAAGGCCCCCAACGGAAAGGTCCTGGAGGTAAAGAACTTCAACACTGAAAATGGCGCTGCCATTCGCCTGTGGGACTACGCAGGCCATCCCTGGCAGCAGTGGCAGTTTGTGGACGCCGGCGAAAATCGCTGGCGCATCCAGAACCGCTTTACCGGCAAGATGATCGATCTTGCCATGGGCGGCGTGATGGAAGGCACCTGGCTGCATCAATGGAGCCGCACCAGCGGGATGAGCCAGTGCTGGGCGCTGGAGCCTACCCGCAACGGCCGCACCCGCATCCGCAACGTTCTGGCGGACAAGTACATCGACCTTGTAGGCATGAACACTGCAAACGGCGCACAGGCGCAGATCTGGCGCTATGTGGCAAACGGCAACCAGGAGTGGGATCTGGTGCGGGTGGATACGGACACGGCACAGGCTGCCGCCACGCTGGAAGAACGTCCGGAGCCGATGGCAGTCCCTGCCCAGCGCAAGCACAAGAACGATGACCTTGTGCGCAAGCTGAACAACGCGGGCAAGGGCCGTGCAGGGCGAAAGGGGACTTGAACCATCCGTCCGCATAGGGTAAAATAAGCATCACAAGGCGTCCCGCAGGAACCCTGCGGGGCGCCGTTTTTATCGTATGAAAAAGGAGAACACACGCATGGCAGCTTTGGCCCTGAACACGACCTTATGTTATCTGGAGCGGGATGGCGCATGGCTCATGCTCCACCGCATCAAAAAGAAAAACGATGTCAACCATGACAAGTGGGTGGGCGTGGGCGGAAAGTTTGAAGCCTGCGAAAGCCCGGAGGAATGCCTGCTGCGGGAAGTGCGGGAGGAGACCGGCCTTACCCTGACCCGCTGGCGCTGCCGGGGCATCATCACCTTTGTGCTGGACGGTACGGCCGAGTATATGTACCTGTTCACCGCTGATGCATGGGAAGGGGAAATGATCCAGGGCGACGCCTGCGCCGAAGGTGTGCTGGAGTGGGTGCCCAGAGAAAAAGTTCCCTCGCTGCCTATTTGGGAGGGGGATAAAATCTTTTTCCGCCTGATGGAGGAAAACCGCCCCTTCTTTTCCCTCAAGCTCTGCTACGAGGGCGACCGCCTTGCTGCTGCGGCGTTGGATGGCAGCGCACTGGAACTGCCCTTCCGGGACTGAATCCGCGCAAAAAGACCCTCTGCCGCAGGGATAGCCGATCCCCGGCAGAGGGCCTTCTTTTTGCGTGGGATCAGTTCAACTTCAGGTCGCCGTCTTTGATCCAGCCCAGCTTGCGTTCGATCTCACAGAACGCTGCGCTCAGCACGGCGGGCAGAACAAAGCAGATCAAAACCAGCCCTGCCCAGTCCCACGGAGCGATGGCGGGCTTGATCCCGGCGGCAACATCGTTGACCCAGCCGGTGTAAACGCCGATCTGTCCCACCAGGCCGCAGGTGCCCATGCCGGAGGAAACCGCCGCGCCGTTCATCTCCAGATGGAACACGCAGGTGGCCAGCGGGCCGGTGACGGCGCTGGCCAGGGTGGGGGCGATCCAGATGCGGGGGTTCTTGACGATGTTGCCCATTTGCAGCATGCTGGTACCCAGGCCCTGGCTGACCAGGCCGCCCACACCGTTTTCGCGGTAGCTCATGACGGCAAAGCCGATCATCTGGGCACAGCAGCCAGCGACCGCCGCGCCGCCTGCAAGACCGGTCAGGCCCAGCGCCGCGCAGATGGCAGCGGAGGAGATGGGCAGGGTCAGCGCCATGCCCACGATCACAGACACCACCACGCCCATGACCAACGGGGCCTGTTCGGTGGCCCACATGATGAGCGCGCCCACCTTGCTGGCTGCCGCGCCGATGGGGGCGGCGATCAGCATCGAAAGCCCCACGCCGGTAAAGATCGTCACCAGCGGGGTGATCAGGATATCGATTTTGGTCTCCTTGCTGACAGCCTTGCCCAGCTCCGCCGCAACAATGGCGATGATGAGCACGGCCAACGGGCCGCCTGCGCCGCCCAGGGCATTGGCGGAGTAGCCTACCGTGATCAGGCTGAACAACACCAGCGGCGGAGTGTGCAGCGCCCAGCCGATGGCGCAGGCCATTGCCGGGCCGCTCATGGCCGAGGCGTATGTGCCGATCTCCACCAGCGCTTCCAGGCCGGTCTGCTGGCCCAGCGTTTTGATGATGGTGCCGATCAGCAGGCTGGCGAACAGGCCCTGCGCCATTGCGCCCAGGGCTTCGATGAGGTAGCGCTGCGGAGAGATGACGATATCCTTGCGCTGCAAAAATTCTTTGACCTTTGACATGATCCTTTTCTGCCTTTCCTGTTTGCGGGGATGTCCCGCGGAAAAATATTCTGCTTGCGGCCCGGGCCGTATCTGCGGCGCAGGGCGTGAGCATTATCATACCATACACCTGTCAAGACAGCAAGCGGAATCGGCAAAATTTCTTCAAAAAACTTTCCTTTTTTTCGCAGATGCAATTTTTGGGCGTGCCGGAACGTATTCCCAATGCAGATCGTTCCCTTTTTGCCGGAGATTGACGCAGACCGGGGCCGGGTGTATACTAATACTGTATAAGGGAAACTATGTGCCCGCGCCAAGAACAGCGCGGCGAAGCGATAAAGAGGAATTGGGAGGCAGACACACAGGCATGAAACACAGGTCTTCATCACAGGAGCAGAGAAGGAGCCGCCGCAATGCGGGGCAGATGGTGGCGGTGCTGGTCATGGCCCTGACATTGGCTGTGGGGGGAGCTGGGACCACATTGCTGCTGGCCAGCCAGCCCACTGGATTGACGGTGGAGCCTGCGATCCAGAGCACGAGCGACCGCAGCTCTTTGACCTATACCGAAAAAACGCCGGAAAAAGACCGCGTACAGCGCCCTGCCGCGCAAAGCGAGGAGCCGGTTTCCTCCGCAGCAGAGCAGACCCAGCCCGAAGCCGTGGCCGTGCCCCAGCAGCCCGATGAACCGGAGACCCCGCAGCAGGAGATCCCGGCGGAGGAGCCGGCCGCATCCCAGCAGCCGGATCCGGTTTGGCCGGAGCTGCCCGCAGCAGGGGATCTGGAGGAGGAGAACGGCCTGCATTATCAGCTGTTCCAACCGGAAACAGAGGCTTTGGCGGCAGAGGATCCCATGCGTCCGCCGCAGGAGCTGGCCGTGCCGGACAACGGCCTGACCGATGGCGCCAGCTGGCCTTATGAGGAAGCGGCTGTGACCCTGACGCCGGAGCAGATCGAAGCTGCACTGAATGCGGGCACCATGACCGCAGCAGAGAGCCGCTGCATCAGCCTGAATGCGGAAAACTGCCTGCGCTGGCTTTGGGAGTGGCTGTTCGGCAAGCCCGAAGAGCCGGAATACTCTGGCTGGCACACCGAAAAGGACAAGACCTATTATTATGACCCCGCGACCAATCAGGCTGTGACCGGTATCCAGTCCATCGACGGGAAGCTGTATTATTTTGACGCGGACGGCGTGATGCAGGACGCGACCTTTGGCATCGACGTGTCCAAATACCAGTCCGGCCTGGACTGGGACAAGATCAAACAGGCGGGCGTGGAATTTGTGATCGTCCGCATCGGCTACCGCGGCTATGGCAGCGGTACGCTGGTACTGGATCCGATGTTTGAGGAACACTTTACCAATGCCCGCAATGCGGGCCTGCGGGTCGGCGTGTACATGTTCAGCCAGGCCATCAACGAGGACGAGGCGCGGGAAGAAGCGTTTGCCTGCGCCTATGTGCTCAACGGCCGCGCGCTGGATTATCCCATCTACTTTGACACCGAGGCCTCCGGCTCACCCAACGGCACCGGCCGTGCCGATGGCCTGGGCGTTCAGGACCGCACGGCCTGTGCGGTGGCCTTCTGTGAGGAAGTAAAGCTTCACGGCTATCAGCCCGGCGTGTACGCCTCCACCATCTGGTTCAAAAAACGGCTGGATCTCAACGCACTGCGCGGATACAGCATCTGGAACGCACACTACGGCGTGCCCATCTACGGCATCGAATGCGACCTGTGGCAGGGCAGCTGCACTGCCCGCATCGACGGCTACAGCGGCCCGCTGGATGTCAACATCAGCTATATCGGCTAAGGAGGCAGTATGGATCGTATCCGCCTGATCGCGTCCGACATGGACGCTACCTTGCTGGACGAGCACAGCTGTCTGCCCGCAGGCTTTGCGGATGCTGTCCATGCGCTTGCAGAACGGGGGATCCGCTTTGCCGCGGCCAGCGGCCGCCCGCTTTATACGCTGGAACAGATGTTTGCGGCGCTGCCGGATCCGGTGGTCCTCATCGGGGACAACGGCGGAGCCGTTCGTTGGCAGGGCCAGCCGCTGTTTGTGTCCGAAATGGCCCCGGAGGGCTGGCGGGAGCTGGCCTGTGCGACCCGCGCTGCCGGGCACATTGCGGTGCTCTGTGGGCTGGAACGCGCTTATGTGGAACACAGCGCTGCACCCTATGACGCGGTGATCCGCCATTTTTACACCTGCATGGAATATGTGGACGACCTGACCGCTGTCTGTGCCCCGGCGGACAAGTTCACCGTCTATCTGCCGCAGGACAACGCCCAGGAAGCCTTTGATACGGTGTATGCGCCGCTGTGCCGCGGCCGCTTTTCGGTCGCGGTGGCAGGCAGCTGCTGGGTGGATGTGATGAACCCCGGTGTCCACAAGGGCGCTGCGCTGGCAGCCCTGGGCCAGCGGTGGAACATTGTCCCCGCGCAGATGATGGCCTTTGGGGATACCTTCAACGATGCCGAGATGCTCTGCACCGCAAAGTACGGCTTTTTGATGGAAAACGGCAGCCCGGAGCTGCGCCCCCGCGTGCCCTTTCTGGCTGCGTCCAACCGGGAGCAGGGCGTGATGCAGGTGCTGCGCCGTGTCCTGGTACAGGACGGCTGGGTCTCGCCCGCAGATTTTGCGCGATAAAAATGATCCTGCGCCCTTTCCCTTTTGGGAAGGGGCGCATTTTTTTTGCCCGATGTGCCGGCTTTTCGGGCTTTTGCACAAACAAAAAGGCTCTGCCTTTGCCGGGCAGAGCCGGAAAAATCGGACTCAGTCCGCTTTTCGGATGGGGTGGCGGATCACGGTTTTCCACTTCTCCGGGGCAGTTTTCCTTGCGTCGGTCAGATAAATCTCGTGGTGCCGCCGGGTCTCGGTAAGGTCTGTGATGTACCCGTTTTCTTTCAGATAGGCATCCATCCGGGCAACGGTTGCAGGCTCGTCATCAAAGGGGCCGAGGTGCTTGATCTGTACGCATAAGCCTTCTTCGATGGTCACAAACTCAGCGCAAGAACAATCCAGATGTTTCTTCTTCGATGCCGTTTCAACGGCCCATTCAAAATCCTCCCGGGACACAAAATCCGGCAGACGGATCACCGAAAGCCACTGAAAAGTGGATTTGTCCGAGTAGTCGATGCTTTCCGCCTGATCCTGCCACCAGAATCCTTCCAGCGGGGGAACGACATATTCGAAAAAGCCCTCGATCCGGTGGTCTGTTTTGTAGCTCATTTTCAGCGTGTACGCTACGGCGTACAGCACGCCGAGGGCCTGCTGGTACGCGCCGCCTTCCTCGTTGGGGTTGCCCTGCCCCCTTACCGCGATGTAATTTGCCTTTGGGACGGTCACGATCTCCGGTTCTGCTTTTGGCAGATAAAATTCCCTGTACTCTTTTTTGAAATCAAAAGCCATAGCTGCCTCCCGCAAGTTTTATTTTACTGCAATGATATCATATCAGAATCCTTGTTTCAATGCTGGTCAAAACGGCTGAGTACCCTTTCTGCGGTCTAAGCGTTTGCTCCCACGCATACACTGATGGCAGAACCTTTGGAAACCGGAACACAGGGGCGTGTGGGGAGGCATGGGCATGTTTGTGGTGACACTAAGCAAGACGAACCTGAAAAAAATGGGCTGGGGCGTGATGTGCTGTGCGCTGGTACTGTGCAGCGCGCTGCTGGGCCGGTATATCAGCACCCGCACGGTGACGGCATCGGCTACCGTGAACAAGATCGAGAGCGCGCAGGACATCCAGACCTGGTTCACAGGCTATGGGCTGGAAGTGGACGGCGCGTCCATCACGGCGGATAAGGTCAAGATCCCCCGCAAGTGGGACGACAGCTTTTCCGCGTTTAATACGGTGGTGCAGCAGAGCGGCATGGATCTGGCCCGCTACAAGGGCAAAACCGTGGAAAAATGGCAGGCTCTGATCCCATCTGCCAGCAGCGGCGATGCCAGTGTGTACGGGGTGCTGCTGGTCTATAAAAAGAAAGCGGTCGGCGCCTATCTGCTGGAAAAGCCCTCCGGCATCGTTACCGGACTGAAGGATGCCCAGAGCGCGATGGCTCAGCAGGAGGCAGAACAGGTCTCCGGCGAGGATTACAGCGGTGACTGGGGCGAACGCCACGACGAGGAGCTGACCGGCGATGCACAGCAGACCTCCGGCGAGGACTACAGCGGCGATTGGGGCGAACGCCACGACGAGGAGCTGAACGCCGCCCCCGCCGAGGCCCAGGCCGAGCCGCAGATCGCCGATGGCGCACAGCAGACTTCCGGCGAACCGGACTCTCTGCCGGAGCAGGTGCAGTATACCGATCTGCCGCTGGATGCCGAGGGATATCCCGTGGAATGACTTTTCCGGGAATGCGGCAGAAAGTAAGCAGCGGGCGATTCCCCAGAAAAAAGGAAATATCACCGAAAAAGACAATTTTTTTTCAAAAATCTGTTCAACCATACCAAAATTTAAGCTGAAAAATCGGCAATATGAAACGGTGCAAAATTCCGGGACAGGGATTATAATAAGAATACAGTAAATTTTTTCGGCAGGGACTGCTTTGACGCAGCCAGCCGGAAGGCGAAGTAAGGAGAAAATGATTATGAAGGAATTCCAGTACACAGTCAAGGATGCCTGCGGCATCCACGCACGTCCGGCCGGCATGCTGGTCAAGGTTGCCAAGGGCTTTGCCAGCACTGCGACCCTGGCCAAGGATGGCAAGACCTGTGATCTGCGCAAGCTGATGGCTCTGATGGGGATGGGTGTGAAGCAGGGCGATACCGTTACCGTCAAGGTCGAGGGTGACGACGAGGAAGCCGCAGCAGCCGCGATCCAGAAGTTCCTGAGCGAGAACGTCTGACATCAGTTGTGATGAAAGCCCCTGCGGGAAACGCCTGCGGGGGCTTTTTCGGACGACCCGGCCCCCAATATGACATGCGATGATAAAGAAGGAGAAAACATTATGCAGGTAGGCACTGGTAAAAGCATCCTCAATGGCATTGCCATTGGAAAGCTGAAGATCTATAAGAAAAAAGACACCGCGATCTCCACCGCAGAAGTTGCAGATCCCGCTGTGGAGCTGGGGCGCTTTGAGGCTGCGCGGGAAAAGGCCATCGAGCAGCAGACTGCCCTGTATGAAAAGGCTTTGGCCGAGGCGGGCGAAGAAATTGCCGAAGTGTTCAACATCCACGCCATGATGCTGGAAGATGACGACTTTGTGGACGCCATCAAGGAGATCATCAATGGCCAGAAGATGTGCGCAGAATATGCGGTCAAGACCGCCGGCGACAATCAGGCCGCTGTTTTTGCCGCGATGGATGACCCGTATCTGCAGGCACGCAGCGCGGACGTGATCGACATCGCCCAGGCTATGCTGGATATCCTCCAGGGCGTGGACAACGAAAGCATGCAGGGCACCGAACCCTGCATCCTGGTGGCCGAGGATCTGGCCCCCTCCGAGACCGTGCGCCTGGACAAGAGCCTGCTGCTGGGCTTCATCACCCGGGAAGGCAGCTCCAACAGCCACACCGCGATCCTGGCCCGCAGCATGAATATCCCCGCGCTGATCCAGTGCAAGGAGATCGCCGACGAGTGGGATGGAAAGATGGCGGTCCTGGATGGATACAATGCCTGCGTTTATGTCGATCCCACCCCCGACCTGCTGGAAACGCTGCAAAAGCGTCAGCAGGAGGACATCAAGAAGCTGGCCCTGCTGCAGGAGCTGAAGGGCAAGACCAACACCACCCTGGACGGCACTACCATCAACGTCTACGCCAACATCGGCGGCATGAGCGATGTGGGGGCCGTGCAGCAGAACGATGCGGGCGGCGTGGGCCTGTTCCGCACCGAGTTCGTCTATCTGAACTGCAAGGATTATCCCTCCGAGGACTACCAGTTCGAGGCCTACAAGCAGGTCGTCGAGAGCCTGGCCCCCAAAAAGGTCATCGTGCGCACCTGTGACATCGGTGCGGACAAGACCGTGGAATACATGAAGCTGGATCACGAGGACAACCCCGCCCTGGGCTACCGTGCCATCCGCATCTGCCTGACCCGCAAGGAGTTCTTCAAGACCCAGCTGCGCGCGCTGCTGCGTGCTTCTGCCTATGGCAACATGAGCATCATGTTCCCCATGATCATCAGCCTGCGGGAGCTTCAGGACGCCAAGGCCATCCTGGAAGAGTGCCGCGCCGAGCTGATCGCCGAGGGCAAAAAGGTCAGCGACAAGATCGAGATCGGCACCATGATCGAGACCCCTGCCGCTGTGCTCATCGCCGATGACCTGGCCGAGGAGTGCGACTTCTTCTCCATCGGCACCAATGACCTGACCCAGTATACCTGCGCGCTGGATCGCCAGAACGCCAAGCTGGAGCCTTTCTTCAACCCGCACCACAAGGCGGTGCTCAAGGCTATCCAGATGACCGTGGAAGCCGGACACCGCCATGGCACCTGGGTCGGCATCTGCGGTGAGCTGGGCGCAGACCTGGCTTTGACCGAGACCTTCCTGCGCATGGGCGTGGACGAGCTTTCGGTCAACCCCAAGAGTGTGCTGCCTCTGCGCAAGCTGATCCGCAGCATCGACCTGAGCAAGCCTTCCCCCAAGGAAGTCTGATGCAGGATCCTGCATAAAAAAGCCCCCGGCAGAGCAAAATGCCCTGCCGGGGGCTTTGCTGTGCCCCGGTATCGGCCCCGAACCGCGTAAAATAAAGCAAAACTTTCCAGGAAACACTTTCCAACAGTAAAGTGAAATGCTATACTATACCTATTCCGCAAGTTTTCACAGGAGGGATTTTTGTGACGCAGTTCCTGATCCGAGCATTCATACGGCATCCGGATGATACCCAAAGTCCGGCTGTCCGCACAGCCTATGGCAATCTGGCCAGCTGTGTGGGCGTGGTGTGCAATCTGCTGCTCTGCCTGGGCAAGCTGACCGCCGGCATGCTGTTCGGTTCGATCGCTATCATGGCGGACGGCTTGAACAACCTGTCCGATGCATCTTCCAACATCGTCAGTCTTATTGGCTTTAAGCTGGCGGCCAAAGCTCCGGACGAAAAGCACCCCTACGGCCACGGCCGGTTTGAGTATCTGGCCGGTCTTGTGGTCTGCGTGACCATTCTGGGCATCGGCTTTTCCCTGCTGAAGGACTCGGTGGGCAAGGTGCTGCATCCCACGCCGGTCCTGTTCAGCTGGCTGTCGGTGTGTGTGCTGACAGCCTCCATCCTGGTCAAGCTGTGGATGAGCGTTTTCAACCGCACGGTGGGCACCCTGATCCAGTCCGATACCCTTATCGCGACCGCTGCGGACAGCCGCAACGATGTGATCTCTACCAGCGCGGTGCTGATCTCGACGGTGCTGTGCCGCCTGACCGGTTTTGACCGTCTGGACGGCATCATGGGCATCGCGGTGGCAACCTTTATCCTGTGGTCCGGTTTTGGCCTTGTGCTGGACACCCTCAGCCCTCTGCTGGGCGAAGCTCCCTCTCCGGAGCTGGTGGAGCACATCGAAAAAACCGTGATGTCCTATCCGGGCGTGATGGGCGTGCACGATCTGATGGTGCACGATTACGGCCCCGGCCATCAGTTCGCTTCGCTGCACATCGAATTCCCGGCCGAATGCGACCCGCTGGCAGCGCACGACCTGATCGACACCATCGAGAGCGATTTTATGCGTAGGGATCGTCTGCTGGTCACGATCCATTATGACCCCATCGTTACCGCAGACGCGCAGGTGGGAGCGCTGCGTGCCCGCCTGAACGAAAAGGTGCACCAGATAGACCCGAATCTTTCGCTGCACGATCTGCGCATCGTTCCCGGCGAAACGCACACCAACGTTCTGTTCGATCTGGTGCTGCCCGCGGGCTACAAAGGCGACCGCGGCACCCTGGTGGAGCAGGTCAAGAAGTTTGTCCGGGAACAGGATCCCAAATATATCAGCGTCATCAAGGTGGAGCAGAGCTATGCTTCTGCGCACACCGCCAAATAAGAGACGGAAAAGAGGGGAAAACTTGGATGCTGAATGAAACCTACCGTGCTATGCTGGGCAACAAGAGCGTGATCCGCGAAACGTTTATGTACGGCAAGCAGCGCGCCGCCCAGATCGGCTATGAAAACGTGTTCGATTACTCGCTGGGCAACCCCAGCGTGCCCTGCCCGCCCCAGTTCACCGAAGCGATGCAGGCTCTGCTGGCCCATGAGGAGCCGGTCGCCCTGCACGGCTACTGCCCCAGCCAGGGCGACCCCGCCTTCCGCACCGATGTGGCGGAGCATCTGGCCAAAACCTTCGCCCTGCCCTATGAGCAAAAGCACATTTTCCCCACGACCGGAGCGGCGGGGGCCATCGCTCATGCGATCCGGGCCGTGACCCAGCCCGGGGATCAGGTGCTGACCTTTGCACCCTATTTTCCGGAATACGGCCCCTATGTGGCGGGCACCGGCGCAGTGCTGCGGGTGGTCCCGCCCCAGGCCCCGGCTTTCCAGCCCAATTTGGAAGCCTTTGAGCAGATGCTGGCCCCGCAGGTCACTTGTGTGCTCATCAATACCCCCAACAACCCCACCGGCGTGGTCTACTCGGCCGAAACGCTGGCACGCATGGCGGAGATCCTGGCCCGGAAGAGCGCAGAATACGGTCACAACATCTTCCTGGTCAGCGATGAACCCTATCGGGACATCGTGTTCGACGGAAAGACCGCGCCGTATCCGGCACAGTTCTATCCCCACACCCTGACCTGCTTCTCCTACTCCAAGAGCCTGAGTCTGCCCGGCGAGCGTCTGGGCTATGTAGCCGTGTGCCCCGGCTGCGAGGGCGAGGATATCCTGGTGGATATGATGGCCCAGATCTCCCGATTTACTGGTCACAACTGCCCGCCCAGCATCATCCAGCGGGCGGTCAGCCGCTGCCAGGAAGTCACCAGCGAGCTGAGCGTCTACGAGACCAACATGAACCTGCTGTACGACAAGCTTACCGCACTGGGCTTTGAGGTGGAACGTCCCGGCGGGACCTTCTATATCTTCCCCAAGGCGCTGGAAGAGGATGCCAACGCCTTCTGCATGAAAGCGCGGGAGTTTGACCTTCTGCTGGTGCCCAGCGACAGCTTTGGCGTCAAGGGCTATGTACGGCTGGCCTACTGCATCGACACCGAAAAGGTGCAGCGCAGCCTGCCCGCGCTGGAAAAGCTGGCCGCCGCCTACGGCAAATGATCTGCTGACCGTCCGCGGGCCGCGTCTGGCAGCGCAGCCTGCGGGATAAAATATTGTTTTTATTTAGAGGGAAAGGAATGTATTATGGAAAAGATCAAGATGACGACGCCCCTGGTCGAGATGGACGGAGACGAGATGACCCGCATTCTGTGGAAGATGATCAAGGACGAGCTGATCCTCCCATTTGTGGATCTGAAGTCGGAATATTATGACCTGGGCCTGCCCAACCGTGATGCCACCGGCGATCAGGTGACGATGGACGCTGCCCTGGCCAACAAAAAGTATGGTGTTTCGGTCAAGTGCGCCACCATCACGCCCAACGCGCAGCGCATGGACGAGTATCACCTGCATGAGATGTGGAAAAGCCCCAACGGTACGATCCGCGCCGTGCTGGACGGTACCGTGTTCCGCGCACCCATCATGATCGACAGCATCAGCCCGGTGGTCAAGAACTGGAAAAAGCCCATCACCATTGCCCGCCATGCCTACGGCGATGTGTACAAGTGCACCGAGTTCCGCATTCCCGGCCCGGGCAAGGCAGAGCTGGTCTACACTGGCGCGGACGGCGCCGAGCAGCGCGCCACCGTGTTCGACTTCCAGTGTCCCGGCGTGCTGCAAGGCTCCTACAATAAGGATGATTCCATCCAGAGCTTTGCCCGCAGCTGCTTCAACTATGCGCTGGACGTCAAGCAGGATCTGTGGTTTGGCGCAAAGGACACCATTTCCAAAAAGTATGATCACACCTTCAAGGATATCTTCCAGGAAATCTACGACGCCGAGTACAAGGATAAGTTCGAGGCGGCGGGGATCACCTATTTCTACAGCCTGATCGATGATATCGTTGCCCGCGTCATCCGCAGCGAGGGCGGCTTTGTCTGGGCCTGCAAGAACTACGACGGCGATGTGATGAGCGACATGGTCTCCACAGCCTTCGGTTCTCTGGCCATGATGACCAGCGTTCTGGTCAGCCCGGATGGAAAGTATGAGTATGAGGCCGCACACGGCACCGTGACCCGCCACTACTACAAATACCTGAAGGGCGAAAAGACTTCCACCAACCCCATGGCCACGATCTTTGCATGGTCTGGCGCGCTGAAAAAGCGTGGTGAGCTGGACGGTCTGACCGATCTGATCCGCTTTGGCGAGGCGCTGGAAGCCGCCAGCCTCCAGACCCTGAACGAAGGCGTGATGACCAAAGACCTGTGCGCCCTGGCCGAGGGTGTCACCCCCACCGCCGTGGACAGCGAGGACTTTATCAAGGCCATCCGCCAGCGCCTGGAAGCAAAGCTTGCCTGAAAATATGCCGCCTGTGCGGATGCACGGGCCGATCGAAACGATTTTTTGCTGCCTTTTCCCCAAAAGGCAGAAGCCCCGGAGAGCCTGCCGCCCTCCGGGGCTTTTTGCGTTATTGATACTTCTTGCTCAGAGAGAACCCCCGCCCGCTGACCTCGGTGACGTGGCTCACCACCATAAAGCATTCCGGGTCGATGCTTCTTACCACCCGCTCCACACGGGGCAGCTCCCGGTTGGATACCACGCTCAGCAGCACCGCCGAGCGCTCCCGCAGATAGCCGCCCTCGCCATAGAGCACGGTCACGCCCCGGTCGATCTGGGAGAGGATGGCCTCCCGGATGGCTTCGGACTGGGGGCTGATGATCTTGACCTCGGTGCGGGAGGTGCCGCGCAGCAGCACCTTGTCCAGCACGATGGTATAGATCAGGATCATAACGATGCCGTACAGTACCTGATCCATTGGGCTGGACACCGCCTGTGCCAGCAGCACCAGCAGGTCGAAAGCCATCATCGTGGCAGATACCGGCAGACGGAACAGCTTTTGCAGCACGATGGGCGGGATATCCATGCCGCCGGTGGATGCACCGGCTCGCAGCACCAGACCCAGCGATACCCCGATGCCCAGGCCCGAAAATACGGTGCACAGCAAAAGATCCTCTGTCAGCACCCGTCCGGCCAAAAGCTGCTGCCACAGCTCCAGTGCCACCGGGCTGATAAGGGAGCTGGCCAGCGTGTTCAGCGCAAAGCTGCGGCCCATCACGGCCCAGCCCAGCACCAGCATCGCCAGATTGACCGCCAGCAGCACGCCAGAGGCGGACAGGCCGGTGAGACGGTTGACGGCCAGCGCGATGCCGGTGGCGCCGCCGGTCACAAGGCCCGCCGGCATCAGGAACGCCGCCACGGTAAGGGAATACAAAATATTGCCCGCTGCGATGCACAGCGCATTGTACAACGTCTGACGGGAAGGAAGGCTCAGATTCATGGATGGGATGCTCCTTTCAGAGATAGAATATGGCCAAAAAAAGAAACGATCCACGTTTTTCAAGATTTTCCCTGACAAACGTGGATCGCGGTGAATCACCGAATACTTTTCGACACTATTTTGTTCTGCGGTGGAAAACGCGGGCGGTCACGCACCCACGATCAGGCGCACTGCGCCGTAGATGCCGGCGTCATTGCCCAGGCTGGCCTGGCGGATGGGGATCACGCGGCAGGAGGGAAAAGCATACTTCTGGAAGTGCTGCACCAGCGGCTGGAACAGTACATCGCCCGCGCGGGAAACGCCGCCGCCCACCAAAAAGACCTCCGGGTCGGATACGGCAGCGATGGTAGCCAGCGCCATGCCCAGGGTGTCGGTCATCTCGTCCACCTCCCGGGCAGCCAGCGCATCGCCATTGCGGGCCGCGTCAAAGACGTCCTTGGCCGCAAAATCGGTGCCCCGCAGCACACAGGGGACATCCGGGTTTTCCTCCAGCAGCTTCTTCATGCAGCGAACCACACCGGTAGCGCTGGAATACTGCTCCAGACAGCCGTGCTTGCCGCAGCCGCAGGTGGCGGTCTCGTGGCGGTTGACCGTGATGTGGCCGATCTCGCCGCCCGCGCCATGTACGCCGTCGATCACCTTGCCGTCTACGATGACGCCGCCGCCCACGCCGGTGCCCAGCGTGACCATGACAGCGCTGCGGCAGCCCTTGGCTGCGCCCATCCAGATCTCACCCAGGGCGGCGACATTGGCATCGTTGCCCGCCATGACTTTCAGGCCGCCCAGCAGCCGGGAGAGGTTCTCCGCTGCATTCTGCTGGCCCCAGCCGCCCAGATTGGCGCAGACGATGGGCACGATGCTGGAATCCTGCACGGGGCCGGGAACGCCGATGCCCACGCCTTCCACCTGGCTGGCAGAGATATCCTTTTCCTCCATCTTGCCCTGAATGGCAGCAGCCAGGTTGGACAGGATGTGCTCGCCCTGGCTGGAAGTATCGGTGGGCACTTCCCATTTTTCCAAAAGGTCGCCTGCGGTGGTAAACAGGCCGACCTTGGCGGTGGTGCCGCCCAGATCAATACCGAATGCGTAGTCTTTCATAATCATTACCTTCTTTTGGCGGCGAAAGGCCGCAAATTTACATTGTAAGATCAGTATAACATATTCCGGCCCAAAAAAGCAGGGCTTTCCTTCGTTTTTGTGCAAGCCTACGGAAAAGACGGGCCGGTTTTGGACGGTTTGTCCTTGCCCAAAGCGGCTTCTATACAAGCCGTTTTCTCTATGCTGAAATAAGGGCAGAAAATCTGTTCAAAAAGGCGGTGCGTTCGATGTATCCTCTTCCGGAAGATCTCCGCCCGGCGCAGGGCGGATGCCGCTCTTGCAGCAGGATTTGAGCGGGTGGCCGAGGCACAGACCCCTGCCGCCATGCGCGGAAAAGGCCGAAAACAGAAAAAACAGATATGGCGGCATCTTTTATTCAGACGCCGCCATATTTCGACATTTTATGCAGCCTGTTGATGGTATGATAGGAACAGCATGAAAGGGCGGCACCTTTTTTTGGGGGAAGCTCTTTCATGAAAGTCTGATTCACCACGATACATACTTGTAAGAAAGGCGGAAACCAAAATGAAAAAACTGTTGTCGCTGCTCCTGACCGGTGCGCTGTGCTGCGCCATGCTGCTGACGGCTCCGATGGCCCTGTGCCGTGCGGAGGAACCGGATCCCAACAGCGGCTCCTCTTCCTCACAGCAGACCGGGCCTACCGACCCGAAGCCTGTCGACCCGGATCCTGTCGACCCGGATCCCAGCGATCCGAACAAGGATCCGGAAAGCCCGATCCAGCCGCGGGATGTGGGTGATCCGAATGAGGAGCAGGTTTAATCTTCAAAGATCAGCCCCAGATATTTTTTGGCTTCGGCCCGGCGATTGCGGATATCAGAAGCGATCCCAAAGGTGCGGCTGATGTAATAAGCCTGCCGGTACAGCTCTGCGCTTTCCGCATCCCGGCCTAGAAAATGCAGGCTCTCCGCGCGGATCTCCAAAAAGTTGTTCAAAAACTGATAGTGCTGATACCGCACGCACATTTGCTGTCCATATAGAGAAAATGAGGCGGCTTCTTCATAACGCCCGCACAGATCCAATGCTCGGACATACTGATACAACACCAGCGGCAGCATCCCGATGGTGACGCAGGAAGCATCCTCCGAAAAATATTTCTGGATATACTCAAGCAGCTGATGACTGATATCAGCTGCTTTTTCGTTGTCGCCCATCTGGGAATGAACAACCGAGAGCTGGTTGATCAGCTTGATCTCCTCGGTGGTATAAAGAAAGCGCCCGATCTCGTCCAGCTCAAACTGAGGGACTGTTATCCGCAGTGCCTGCAATGAAAGCTGGTATTTCTCCTGCGGGGAAAGGCTGCCGTCCAGTCCGCCCAGCAAAGCTTTGGAGCGCAGGATGAACTGCTGGGTCAGATGGTCATCGGGAGAGGCGATCTGTTCCAGCTGATGCAGATGCTCCCAGCCGCTGGCGGTATCCTTGATGGCGCTGCAGCCCACGATCACTTTTTTTAACGCTTCGATCTTCAGCTCGACGTGGCTCAGCAGAGCGCAGTAGTGATCCGAGGGCAGGCCCAGCCGCTGCAAAATGGCATTGATGCAGGCACAGCTGGGGGTCTGGCGGCCGTTTTCCAGCCGGGAAAGGGTGATCGGCTCGCAGATGCCGCTGCACACCTCTCCCTGGGTCAGCCCCCGCTCGACCCGCCGCTGCCGGATGTATTCGCCAAGGCAATGCTTTTTCATCAAAACAGTCCTGTCCTTCCTTCGATTCTCAGTTCAGGGTAAGGCCAAGGTACTCTTTGGCTTCCCGGCGGATCCGCTCCTGAGCGGGGACGTCCCCCAGAGCCTTGTAAAAATAATAGGACTGGCGGTAGAGGCTGGCGCTTTCGGCATCCTGGCCCAGAAAGTGGCTGCATTCCGCCGCGATGGAAACACAGCCTGGCAGCAGCGAACAGCAGCCATACCGGGTGCAGGTCTCCCGGCCTTCCAGGGCAAGGGCCTTGCTTTCCTCATAACGCCCGCACAGACCCAGTGCGCGGGCATGATTGTACAGGATCATGGGCAGAAGATCCAGCGAGGTGATCGTTTCCTGAAAATGGCTGCGGGCATAGCGCAGCAGCTGCTCATAAATATCGGCCGCGGCTGCATCGTTGTTTTCGGAGGAATAGGCGACTGCGATCTGGTTGATGATGCGGATCTCGTCCGAAGTATAAAGGAAGCGTTCGATCTCCCCCAGCTCGAACCGGGGAACCGTCAGGCGGATGGCCTGAAAGAGCATCTCCCGCAGCTGCGGCGGAGAATAGCGCCCGTCCAGCCGGCCAAGCAGCGCTTTGGCCCGCAGGATGAACTGACGGGTCAGCCGATCCTCCGGAGAGGCCAGCTGTTCCAGCCGGGCGATCATCCCAAAGCCTTTTTCCAGCTGGGGGCTGGATCCGGACTGACTGGCCCGGTGGCAGGTAAGGATCTGCTGCTTCAGGGCTTCCAGTTCCTGCTCGTGACGGCTCATCAAAGAATAATAGCGGTCGTCCGGCATGCCAAGCCTCTGTAAAATGGCGTTGATGCGGGCGCGGCCGGGGATCTGATGGTTGTTTTCCAGCCGGGAAAGGGTGACGGGGCTGCAAATGCCGCAGCATACGTCCTCCTGCGTCAGCCCCAGATCCAGCCGCCGCTGCCGGACGTAATCCCCGAGCAGAAAATTCACCATGCTGTTTATTCCGCCTCTCTGCGCTGTTTTTTGCCGGCTTTCTGCCGCGTGAAAGATAAGATCGTTTTAGGGATGATTTTATTATAACATCCCGGTATTTCCTTTTCCAGAGGGGCAGAGCAAATGAAATGCGTCAATTTGCGGCTGGGGTGGACAAAAGGCGACAAAAAGAGCTTTCTTTGGAGATAACACAAAACGATATTCCGTTTCTCGCCAGGATATGCTATTCTGAAGACACTTCAAAATGCCATACGTTTTGCCACAGCTTTTGGCGGCGGCAAAGCATTCTTTATATTGGACGGGACACAGCAAAACGGCAGAGCCTTATATAAGGCTCTGCCGTTTTGCTTTTGGGATGCCGCCGCGGGAAAAGCGCCTTGTCTGCCGGACATACGCTGCCTGGCAGCAGGTTTTTATTCTGCCGAGATCTTGGAAGCCGGAAGCTTCTTCATGGCAGAGCGGTCCAGGCCGTCGGCCAGCTGTGTGCCGTATTCGGTCAGGCTGTCGGACAGATCCTGACTTGCCATGTCATACAGCACATCGCTCCGGTAGTCGTCCAGAGAAGAAAGCTCCAGCGGATCTACCCGCACGCCGATCAGGATGGCATAAGAAGTATACTGGATCGCCGCGGCCTGGCCGTATTGCAGGCTGCGCACGGCATCTGCCGCGCCTTCCTGGGTAAAGGCAGAGTCCAGCGTGCCAGAGCTTAGAAGATCGGTCTGCAAACCGCTGGAAGCAGCGTCGTAGCTGCCGCCGATCACCCCGTAGATGTCGGGCAGGGCTGCGTCTGCCAGAGCGGAGAACAGCGTAAGCTGCCCGGAGGCGCTGGACTTGTCCTCATCCGAAGCGTTGTAGTCCCCGGCCAGCTTCTGGGCCATCTCCAGCATCTGGGCGGCCTGGGTCTCGTCCGCAAAGGTGAAGGTGCTGAGATCATACAGCGGAACGACCGTATAACCCAGCATGTACATCTCATTTTCCAGATGGCTGGTCAGTTCTGCATCGGACAAGGGGCTTTCGCCGTTCTCACTGTAGACCAGCTCCAGCAGCAGGGAGCTTTTGGACAGGGCGCGCTCGTAGCGCTTGAGCGTTTCCAGGCCGATACCGTTGGCGGTGTAGGTCTCGCCGTACTGATCCATCAGCTGCTGGGCGTAGCTGTCCGCCTGTGCAGTCTGCTCATCGGTCAGCGCGCCGCCCAGCTCCTCAAAGCGGGATTCCACGGCGGCAAGGTATTGCAGGGACTTCAGCGTTTCATCTGCCACATAGTCGCTGACAAGAATGCTTTCCCCGTCCACAGTGATGGTTTGCTTGAGATAGGATTTGACGTTGGAGGAGTCCTGATCTTCGTCCGCGAACTGAGCAGCCTGCTGGTAGGCGTTGTACTGGGCCAGAAGATACAGTCCGGAAGAGATCTCGACCGCGCCCAGAGTGCCCACGCTGTCCGGCGTGGAGAGGGTGCAGCCTGCCAGATTGAGTGTCAGCGCCAGTGCGCAGACCAGTGCAAAAAGTTTTTGTTTCATGGGTGTGCTCCTGTTTTTCGTGAGAAATAGAAATGGATATCGACAGGCGGCGGGGCAAAAACGCTTCGGCCCCGCTGCCCGGAAACATAGAAAAGCGGCGGATCAGCCTTTGGCGCTTTGGTCTGGCTGCCGGCTCTGGGCCAGGATCTCCGCCATTGCCCGCAGGATGGCCTGCAAAAGCTCCAGCGGCTTTTCGTCCTGCCGCAGGGTAACGGTCAGATAGGGCTTTGTCCCGGCTCCGGCCGTCACTCTGCCGTTGAAGGCCGCCAGCAGGCCCCGGATCATGGGCACGTCCAGCGTTTCCAGCTGGAGGGTGAGCAGGTCTTTTTTCTGGGTCACTTCGTAGACGCCCACGGCGGTGGCCTGCACCCGCACCAGAGAGACGCTGACCAGGTCGCTGACCGAGGGCGGCGGGCTGCCATAGCGGTCGATCAGCTCGTCCAGCACGTCGGCCGCATCCTCCGGGGTCTGGATGGCCGCGATGCGCTTGTAGGCTTCGATGCGGCCCGGCCCGTCCGAGATATATTTTTCCGGGATAAAGGCGTCCACCCGCAGATCCACAAGACATTCGCTCTTGTCCCGTTTGAGAGGCTCGCCCTTGGCCTGTGCAATGGCCTGGTTCAGCATTTTGACATAGAGATCGTAGCCCACGGCCTCCATGTGCCCGTGCTGGCTGTGGCCCAGCAGACTGCCCGCGCCGCGGATCTGAAGGTCGCGCATGGCGATGCGGAAGCCGGAACCAAAGGCTGTGAACTCCCGGATGGCGGACAGGCGCTTGTTTGCGATGTCCGAAAGGTTTTTATCCCGGCGGAAGGTAAAGTAAGCGTAAGCCTTGCGTCCGCTGCGCCCCACGCGGCCCCGGATCTGGTACAGCTGGGCCAGGCCCATGCGGTCGGCATCCTCGATGATCAGGGTGTTGCAGTTGCGCACATCGATGCCGGTCTCGATGAGGGTGGTGCAGACCAGAATATCAAGCTCGCCGTTGAGCAGATGCTGCCAGACGGGGTTCAGCTCGTCCTCGGTCATCTTGCCGTGGGCGATGCCCACCCGTGCGCCGGGAACCAGCTGGCTGACATGCGCGGCGGCAGCTTCGATGTTGTCCACACGGTTGTGCAGGTAATAGACCTGCCCGCCGCGGGCAAGCTCTTTTTTCATGGCTTCGGCAAGGATCAGGTCGTTGTATTCCAGCACAAAAGTCTCAACGGGCTGGCGCTCGATGGGCGGTTCCTCGATGGTGGACATATCGCGGATGCCGCTCATGGCCATGTTCAGGGTACGGGGGATGGGGGTGGCCGAAAGGGTGAGCATATCCACCCCGATGAAGCTTTCCTTGAGCTTTTCCTTGTGTTTGACGCCAAAGCGCTGTTCCTCATCGATGATGACAAGGCCCAGGTCGTGGAAGCGCACATCCTTGGACAGAAGGCGGTGGGTGCCTACCACGATGTCCACGCTGCCCGCCTGTAAGCCGCGCAGCGTCTCTTTTTGCTGCCTGGCGGTGCGGAAGCGGGACAGCAGCCCCACCTTGACCGGAAATGCTTCCATGCGGGAGAGGATGGTGTTGTAATGCTGCCAGGCCAGCAGGGTGGTGGGAGCCAGGATCGCGCACTGTTTGCCGCCCATCACACATTTAAAGGCCGCCCGCAGCGCCACTTCGGTTTTGCCCACGCCCACATCACCGCACAGCAGACGATCCATCGGCCAGGGCTTTTCCATATCCCGTTTGATCTCCGCGGTGGCGGAAAGCTGGTCATCGGTCTCGTCGTAGTCAAAGCGGGCCTCAAAATCCTGCTGCCAGTCGCTGTCGGCCGGGAAAGCGTAGCCCTGGGCCTCTCTGCGCCGGGCATACAGCTGGATCAGCTCCTGCGCCATCTCCTCGGTGGCTTTTTTGACCCTGGCGCGGGTGCGCTGCCATTCAGCGCCGCCCAGCTTTGCCAGGCGGACTTTTTCTTCCTCGCCGGGCGCAGTGTAGCGGCTGAGAAGATCCAGCTGTGTGACCGGGACATACAGCACATCCGAACCGGCATATTGAACCTTCAGGTAGTCCTTGATCGCGCCCTGCACCTCCAGGCGCTGGATGCCCGCGTACATGCCGATGCCGTGGCTCTGGTGCACGACATAGTCGCCGGGCTTGATGTCCGAAAGGCTGGACAGGGCGTTTTTGCTCTTTTTGCGCTTTTTGGCTTCGGCGCTCTTTTCCTCGTCCAGACCGTGGCGGCGGGAGGAAATGACCGCCACCCGCGCAAACGGAAAGCTGCATCCGGCCGTCAGATGGCCGGACAGCACCTGCACCAGGCCCTTGAGGGGGCGCACATCCCGGCTCATGCTCACAGAATAGTCTTTGTCTGCAAGGTCGCGGGTCAAAGCCGCCGCCCCTTTGGGCGTGCCGGCCATCAGGACCACGGCATAGCCCTGCCGCAGCAGAGGATCCAGATCCTCCCGCAGCGAAGCCAGATCGCCGCCCCAGTTGGGCACGGCGTGGGCGTCGGCGTTGATCAGGTCTTTGAGCCTGAACTCGTTCATCCCGCGCAGAAAGTTTTCGCACAGCAGGGTGCTGTGCTTCCCGGCGGCAGAAACAAGATCGTCCATCGTCTGGTACAGCACATCCAGACCGGGGCAGAGCACGCCTTCCTCCAGCAGACCGGCCACTTCCTCGCCGCGGCGGTATTCGGTGGCCTTTTGTGCGTCGCGGATGCCGCCCACTTCGTCCAAAATGAGGAGGGGGTCTGTCAGGTGATCCAGCAGAGTGGCGGGGATGGGATAGCGCAGGCCATAGTATTTGTCCATCGCTTCCGGCATGATCCCTCCGTCCAGCTGGGCGAGGTCGGCGGACATGGCGGCTTCCATCGCGGTGCGGCGCTTGCCGCGGGCCTTTTTCTGCGCCGCGCGCAGGGCATCGGCGGTTTCGGCGGTGCTGCCGAACAGCACTTCGCGGGCGGGGGAGAGATAGATCTTGTCCAGCGGAGCGTCCCGGCGCTGGGTCAGAAGGTCAAAGGAGGAAAGGGTGTCGATCTCCTCGTCCCAGTATTCCACGCGGGCGGGCTGGTGCATGTCCGGGGCATAGATATCCACGATGTCGCCCCGCACGCTGAACTGGCCCGGGCCGTCCACCTGGCTGCGGCGGACGTATCCGGCGCTGTACAGGCGGGCGATGAGCGCATCGCGGTTGTAGGACATGCCGGGCTTTAAGGTCAGGGTGTTGGCGCAGAAGTCCTCCTGCGGGACGGTGTATTGGAGCAGAGCCTCGGCGGGGACGCAGACGGCCCGCAGCCGCCCGCCCGCCAGCGCGCCCAGGACCGACAGGCGGCGGTATTCGTATTCGCGGCCCGCGCCCTCGACCGGACGGAGCATGAAGTCCCGCGGCGGGAAAACCGCAGCGTTCACGCCCAGCGCTTTCAGATCGTCCGCAAAGTGGGTGGCCTCGGCCTCGCCGGGCGTTACGATGCATAGAACGCGATCCAGGTCTTTTTGGAGCGCGGCGTATACCAGTGCCCGGCCCGCCGGAGGCAGGCCAAACACCGCCGCGGGGCCGGGCGTGCCGAGACTGGCCGCGATCTTCTGGTATTCCGGTGTGGCTTTGAGCAGCGCTTCGTACATGACAAGCCTCCTTTCGGGTGGGGTGCGGTTTACGGGGGGAGTTCTTCCTTTTTCGAGAAAAAGGAAGCGAAAAAGCTTTTCGATCAGCCCATGCATCCGCATGGGCCAGGGGTTTTATAGGGGAAAGGGTCAGCGGTTATATTTATTTTGGGCTTCGGCCAGTTTTCCGGCCATAATAAGCTTTGCCGCTGCTTCCAGATCGGGATAGCGGTCTGCGATGGCTTTGGCGTCCTCAGGCGGGAACTTGCCCAGCACCCAGTCCGCCAGATCATAGTCCGGATGCGGCTTTGAACCCACGCCGATGCGGATGCGGGGAAAGCTGTCTCCGCCCAGCCGGGCGATGATGCTTTTCAGGCCGTTGTGCCCGCCTGCCGAGCCGGAGGGCCGGATGCGCAGCTTGCCAGGGTTCTGGGTGATATCATCGCACAGCACCAGAACGTGGTCGGCGGGGATCTTAAAGAACGCGGCCAGCGGAGCGATGGAATCGCCCGAAAGGTTCATATAGGTAAGAGGCTTGAGCAGCACGACCTTGCGGCCGTCTGCCTCGCCCTGTCCCCACAGACCCTGGAATTTGCTTTTGTTGACGGGGATCCCCCATTTGTCCGCCAGATAGTCCAGCGCGGCAAAGCCTGCGTTGTGGCGGGAGCCTTCGTATTTGGATTCCGGGTTTCCAAGACCCGCGATCAGCCAGAGATCGGATGTGTTCATAGATGTTTGCCTTTTCCTGTTTTCGTTTTATTTTTCCAGCGTGAATACTTATTATAACAGATGTGCGCGGAAAAAGATATAGATTTGTGGGCGGGCTGCGGCCCGCAGGGGCAAAAAAATCCCCGGCAAGGGGGCAAACCTCCTGCCGGGCGGAAGGGGAGAAGCGTTATTTGGACTGCTCCTGTTCCAGTTTTTTCTTCTTTTCAATGTAAGCGGCCATCTTCGGCTCGGCCCAGCCGTCCAGATTGGTCTGGCGCTGGCGGGCAATGCCCAGCGCGGCGGCAGGAACGTCTTGGGTAATGGTGCTGCCTGCGGCGGTATAAGCGCCATCTCCCACCGTGACCGGGGCCACAAGATTGGTGTTGCAGCCGATGAAGCAGTAATCCCCGATGGTGGTGCGGGATTTGTTTTTGCCGTCATAGTTGCAGGTGACTGTGCCGCAGCCAAAGTTGCAGTATTTGCCTACATCGCTGTCGCCGATGTAGGTCAGATGGCTGACCGTGTTTCCGCGGGCGAAGTTGGAATTTTTGGTTTCCACATAGGCGCCAAGGTGTACGCCGTAGTCGGTGACGGTGTTGACCCGGACATGGGTGAAGGGGCCGATGTTGTTGTGGGGGCCGAGATGAGAGCCATAGATCTGGCTGGCGTTGACCGTGGTGCCCTCGTCCACAAGGCTGTCCTCGATCAGGGCGTTGGGGCCGATGACGCAGCCGGCGGCAATGACCGTATTGCCCCGCAGGATGCTGCCCGCAAGGATGCGCGCGCCCGGCGCGATGACAACGGTTTCGTCGATCTCGACCGAACGGCTCTCGATCACAACGCCGTTTGCGATATGGCGCAGAAGCACTGCCTCGCGGCAGGCTTCGGCGGCGTCCAGCTTTTCGCGGGCGGCGTCCAGCGCGGCGGCGGAAATTTCAGAATGATCCATGAAAAAGACCTCCCTTTGGAAGGATGATATGGCCGGCGGCAGGATAAAAATGCCTGCTCCCGGCAAAGACGGCCGCATGCCCCGCAGGATATATAAGCGCGGGGACATAAGCGGAAGGAGAAACTGCGGCCAGGGGCGGAAAATGGATCCGCGTATGTGGAAATGACGCAGTGCGGAGAAATATCTCTCGAACTTTCTCCCATTCTATATTATCCGAAAATTCGGAGGATTTCAAGGGAATTGCACAAATTTTGTCAAACAAAAGCTGGGCTTTTCGGTCTTGTACAACTAGATTTTGCCTTTGCGGTCTGGTATAATATCCTAGCATTGAGTATCTGTGTTTATAACAGCGACAAGGCAACCGATAGGGCCGAAGGCGATTTGGAGCCGGGGGTCAAACCGAATGGGAGGTAAATCAACTCATGAGCAAAAAGTATCTGTACTACTTCAGCGAGGGCAGCAAGGCTTTTAACGGCGACATGACCACGATGAAGAATACTCTGGGCGGCAAGGGCGCTGGTCTGGCGGAGATGACCGCCGCAGGCATGCCGGTTCCGCAGGGCTTCACCATCACCACCGAAGCCTGCACCCAGTATTATGAAGACGGCCGTCAGATCAACGATGAGATCGCCGCCGACATTTTCGAGCACGTCAAGGGTCTGGAGGAGATCACCGGCAAGAAGTTTGGCGATAACGCAAACCCCCTGCTGGTGTCTGTCCGTTCCGGTGCGCGCCAGTCCATGCCCGGCATGATGGACACCATCCTGAACCTGGGCCTGAACGATGAGGCGGTCGAGGGTCTGGCCAAAAAGACCGGCAATGCCCGCTTCGCATACGACTGCTACCGCCGCTTTGTCCAGATGTTCGCGGATGTCGTCATGATGGTTCCCAAGAGCCTGTTCGAGGTCGAGATCGATAAGATGAAGGAAGCCAAGGGCGTCAAGA
>JBJERU010000040.1:0-51590 GCA_051882415.1 Faecalibacterium sp.
ATGCCCACGGCGGCCAGCGCATCCACCATGCCCAGCGCCAGGGGGTCGTCCTGTGCCACTACCACATAGTCAAAGGCTTCTTCCTGCGCAAAGGCGACCATCGTTTCCACATCGGTGGCTTTGATGTTCTTGCACTTGGCGTCATAGCCGATGCCGCCATTGCCGGGCGCGCACCAGATCTCCCCGCAGTCGGGGCTTTTCTTCAGCGCCTTGATGATAGCGTGCTCGCGGCCGCCGCCGCCTACAACCAGAATCTTTTTGCTCATAGGGTTCTATCCTCCTGTTTTGTTCCTTTTTTGAAAAAAAGGAACCGAAAAAACTTTTTGACCGCAAAACGCATCCGCGTTTTGCAGGGGATGACAGAGAAAGCCGGGCGGCACCGGTTTGCGCGCTCCCGCGCGCGGGGGCTGCGCCCCATGCCGGATGACGCTCAGTGATGGAACAGCCGGATGCCGCAGAAAGCCATCGCGATGCCGTACTTGTTGCAGGTGTCGATCACCTGCTGATCCCGGATGGAGCCGCCCGGCTGGACAATGGCGGTCACACCGGAACGGCGGGCACGCTCGATGTTGTCGCCGAAGGGGAAGAAGGCGTCCGAACCCAGGGAAACGCCGGTGATCTGGCTGAGATAGGCTTTCTTTTCCTCTGCGGTCAGGGGCGCCGGCTGCTCGGTGAAGGTCTCGGCCCACACATCGTCGCCGATCACATCCTCGGGGGTGTCGCCAATGTATACGTCGATGGCGTTGTCCCGGTTGGGCTTGGCCACATCGGGGCGGAAGGGCAGGTTGAGCACCTTGTCCATGTGGCGCAGCTGCCAGTTGTCGGCCTTCTGGCCCGCCAGACGGGTGCAGTGGACGCGGCTCTGCTGTCCTGCGCCCACGCCGATGGTCTGGCCGTTGAAGGCATAGCAGACGCTGTTGGACTGGGTATATTTCAGGGTGATCAGGCTCAGGATCAGGTCGCGCTTCTGGGCGTCGGACACCTTTTTGTTTTCAGTGACCCAGTTGGTCAGCATGGTATCGGCGTTGATGGCCAGCTCGTTGCGGCCCTGCTCAAAGGTGATGCCGTAGACCTGCTTGCGCTCGATGGGCGCGGGGCGGTAGTCGGGCGTGATAGCCACGATGTTGTAGCCGCCCTTCTTCTTGCTGGCAAGGATGGCCAGTGCTTCCGGCTCGTAGCCGGGGGCAATGATGCCGTCCGATACCTCGTGCTGGATCAGCTTTGCGGTGGGCACGTCGCACACCTCGGACAGGGCGATCCAGTCGCCAAAGGAGGACATGCGGTCTGCGCCGCGGGCACGGGCATAGGCGCAGGCCAGCGGGGACAGCTCAAAGTCCGGGGCGATGTGGTACATTTTGCGCTCCACAGCGGACAGGGGCAGGCCCAGGGCCGCGCCTGCCGGGGAAACGTGCTTGAAGGAAGCAGCAGCGGGCAGGCCGCAGGCTTCTTTCAGCTCACGCACCAGCTGGATGGAGTTGAGCGCATCCAGAAAGTTGATATAGCCGGGCTTGCCGTTCAGCACGGTAACGGGCAGCTCGGAGCCGTCCTCCATAAAGATGCGGCTGGGCTTCTGATTGGGGTTGCAGCCATATTTCAGTGCCAGTTCGTTCATATTCCGGTTCCTCCTTATTCCTGTTCTGCGCTCAGGGCTTCCAGTTCTTCGGGCAGCAAGGCGGGTTCTTCGGGGTCATCCAGGTCGCTGCACACTGCGTCGTATTTGTTGAAGATCATGTCGCCGCTCTCGCCGCTTTCCAGGTCGATGACGCGGGCAAACAGGCTGACCTTGTTGTCCAGGTTCAGGCTGGCCCACAGGCCGTGGGCAAAATCGCCGATGGTGCGGGGGCAGGCAAAGCGCAGCGGCTCGCCCTCAAAGCTGGGGATAGGATTGCCGTTGTGCTTGTAGGTGCTGATAAAGTGGCCCTCGCCTGCCACGGGCTGGGGGTAATCGAAGAAATAGCGCTGCACGCTGTCGCCGTTGCCGTCCGCGGATTTGAGGATGCTCATCTGATAGCTGCCGTCCTCATACACCACAGCGGAGATGCGGGGGGTATAGTTGGGGCCGTCCGGCTCAAAAGTGCGGGTGCGCAGCGCATCCGCAAAGCTTTTGCCCTTGCACATCAGGTCATAGATGGTATCGGTCTGGTCGCCGTTGGTCACGATGTGGGTCTTGCCCAGGGTGAGCACGGGGTTATAGATGATCAGGCTGGGATCCTCCAGCTTGGCCGGGTCTGCCGCCATGGTGCAGATGCCGCCGCGCTCGGGCAGCGGATCAAACACACGGTTGCGGCTGTTGTCGCTGCGGCCCATGATGAAGTAGCCGATGAACATCTGGCGGCCGTCCGGGGCCATTGCCACCGCGATGCCGCGGCCGGGGTACTCGTTGCCCGCCAGGTACTGGTTCAGATCGATCTTTTCCATTATATTTTCTCCTTTTGAAGGGGTGTTTCCATTTCTACACCGCGGAAGATCAGACGATCTCGCCGCTGCACACCATTGCCACCGCTTTGGGCAGCAGCTTCCATTCGGCTTCCACCATCACCCTCTTTTGCAGCACTTCGGGGGTGTCTCCGGGCAGGATGTCCACCGCCTTTTGCAAAAGGATGGGGCCGCCGTCGCACTCCTCATTGACAAAGTGGACGGTCGCGCCAGTGACCTTGCAGCCGCGCTCCAGCGCCGCCTGATGAGGGCGCAGACCATACATGCCCGGCCCGCAGAAGGACGGGATCAGCGCGGGGTGGATGTTCAGGATGCGGCGGGGATAGGCCGCGATGACGCTGGGGCCAAGCACGGACAAAAAGCCCGCCAGAACCACCAGGTCGATGCTGTGCTCCTTCAGCACAGCCAGCAGCGCGGCGTCAAAGTCCTCGCTGCTGGCATAGTCCTTGCGGCGCACCACACAGCCCTCCACCCCGGCATTGGCGGCACGCTCCAGCGCATAGACGCCGGGCTTGGAGGCCACCACCAGAGTGATCTTGCCGCCCGGATTCTCGCCGCGGGCTTCGCTGTCCAGCAGGGCCTGCAGATTGGTGCCGCCGCCAGAGACTAGTACGGCAATGTTCAGCACAGCTCAACACCCTCGCCTTCTGCGATGACGCCCAGACGGTAAGCCTCCGGCTCGCCGTTGGCATGCAGGATCTCCAAAGCCAGGTCTGCCTGCTCTGCGGGAACAGTGAGCACCATGCCCACGCCCATGTTGAAGGTGTTGAACATATCGTGCTCGGAGATATTGCCGGCGCTCTGCATCAGGCCGAACAGAGCCGGGGTGCGCACATCGCTCTTGTGGATGCGGGCACAGCAGCCCTTTTTCAGGCTGCGGGGGATGTTCTCGTAGAAGCCGCCGCCGGTGATGTGGGAGATGCCGCGCACGGACACCTGCTCCAGCACCTTGAGGACGGGCTTGACGTAGATTTTGGTGGGGGCCAGCAGAGCCTCGCCCAGGGTCTTGCCGCCAAGCTCGGCAGGAGCGGTGTTCAGCACAGCGGGGTCGCCGTCGATGTCAAAGACCTTGCGCACCAGCGAGAAACCGTTGGAGTGCACGCCGGTGGAGGGCAGAGCGATGATGACATCGCCGGGGATCATGGAATCGTTGTTCAGGATCTTTTCCTTATCCACCACGCCCACAGTGAAGCCGGCCAGGTCGTACTCGTCCGCCGGCATCATGCCCGGATGCTCGGCGGTCTCGCCGCCCACCAGAGCGCAGTCCGCCTGCACACAGCCCTCGGCCACGCCCTTGACGATCTCGGCGATCTTTTCGGGGATATTGCGGCCGCATGCGATGTAGTCCAGGAACACCAGCGGCTTTGCGCCCGCGCAGATGACGTCGTTGACGCACATCGCCACGCAGTCGATGCCGATGGTGTCGTGCTTATCGAGGATCATGGCGATCTTCAGCTTGGTGCCCACGCCGTCGGTGCCGGAGATCAGGACCGGATGCTGATAACCCGTGCAGTCCAGCTCAAACAGGCCGCCAAAGCCGCCCAGACCGCCGATGCAGTGCTCGTTCATGGTGCGGGCAACATACTGCTTCATCAGCTCAACGGAACGATAGCCCGCGGTGATATCCACGCCCGCGGCTGCGTAGCTTTCGGAATAGCTTTTTTCCATGATGTTACTCTCCTAACTTTTTTTCGCCTTTCGGGCGGTCTTTCAGGTGGCGCTCGTGAATTTCGGTCGGCAGGATCTCGTCCGGCTTGACGGCATATTCGCCGGTGAAGCAGGCGGTGCAGAAGCCGCACTTGGCTTCTTTGGCCAGCTGGACCACATGCTCGCAGGACAGATAGCCCAGCGTGTCGGCGCCCAGGATCTCGTTGATCTGTTCCACGGTGCGGCCGGTGGCCACCAGCAGCTTCTGGTCAGGGATATCGGTGCCAAAGTAGCAGGGATATTTGAACGGCGGCGCAGAGGACAGGAAGTGGACCTCGGTTGCGCCCGCGTCGCGCAGAAGCTTGATGATGCGGGCAGAGGTGGTGCCGCGCACGATGGAGTCATCGATCAGCACCACGCGCTTGCCCCGCACCGTGCTGGACACGGCGTTCAGCTTGATGCGCACGCTGTTTTCGCGCTGTTTCTGGCTGCCCTGGATAAAGGTGCGGCCGATGTACTTGTTTTTGATAAAGCCGATGCCATAGGGGATGCCGCTGGCCTCGGAATAGCCCAGCGCCGCGTCCAGACCGGAGTCCGGCACGCCGACAACAACATCGGCTTCTACGGGGTGCTCCTGCGCCAGGAAACGGCCCGCCTGCTTGCGGGCCTCATGCACAGAGCAGCCCTCGATCACGCTGTCCGGGCGGGCAAAGTAGATGAACTCGAACACGCACATCTGGGTGTCCTTCATTCCCTTGCAATGGTCTTTGATGCTGCGCAGGCCGCTTGCATCGGCAATGACGATCTCGCCCGGCTCCACATCGCGCAGGAAGGTGGCTCCGGTAGCGTCCAGCGCGCAGCTCTCGCTGGCAAAGACGTAGCCGCCGCCGGGCAGGGTGCCGATGCACAAGGGACGGTAGCCGCGCGGGTCGCGCACAGCGATGAGCTTGGTGGAGGACATGATCACCAGGCTGTAAGCACCTTCCAGCTGATCCATCGTGGCGGACACCGCCCGCTCGATGCTGCCGGTGCGCAGCCGGTGGCGAGTGACCAGATAGCAGATGACCTCGGTATCCGAAGAGCCGTGGAAGATGGCTCCCTCGCTTTCCAGATCGTTGCGCAGCTTAAAAGCGTTGGTCAGGTTGCCGTTGTGACACAAAGCCATGGTGCCGCGGCCGTGCCGCACGATCATGGGCTGGGCGTTGGCGCGCACACGGCTGCCTGCCGTGGCATAGCGCACATGGCCGGTGGCCATGTGCGCGCCGGGCTTGGCCAGCGAGCCAAGGATCTCTGGGGTAAACACCTCGTTGACAAGGCCCAGGTCGCGGTGGCCGGCGATCACGCCGTCGTCGTTTACCGCGATGCCGCAGCTTTCCTGGCCGCGGTGCTGCAACGCGTACAGCGCGGAGTAGGCTGCGGCAGCCACATCCTCGGTGCCGGCCTTGTCGTAGATGCCGAACACGCCGCACTCTTCATGAAGCGGATATGCAAAATCAGACATTCGTTCTCCTTTTTCCATAGGGGCCTGCGTTACAGCGCGGCCAGCTCCTGCTGGAGCTTTGCTTCCTTTTCGGCGATCTGCTGCGCCATCGCGATGCGCTCGGCGTCCAGACGGGCGGCCAGCTCCTCATCGCCCAGCGCCAGGATCTCGGCGGCCAGCCAAGCGGCGTTCTTTGCGCCGTTCAGCGCCACGGTCGCCACCGGGATGCCGGTTGGCATCTGCACAGTGGCCAGCAGCGCGTCCAGACCGTCCGCCGCGCCTCCCTTCATGGGGATGCCAATCACCGGCAGGGTGGTGTTGGCCGCAAAAGCGCCCGCCAGATGTGCCGCCATACCAGCCGCGCACAGGATCACGCCAAAGCCGCCGGCCTTTGCGTTTTTGGCAAACTCGGCCGCCTCAGCGGGGGTGCGGTGGGCCGAAAGGATATGGGCCTCGAACGGGATGCCTAGCGCCTTGAGCTGGGCGCATGCGCCCTTGACCACCGGCCAGTCGCTGTCCGAACCCATGATGACTGCAACCTTACGAATCATAATTTTTCCATCCTCTCTTTCTGCAGCGCCTGCACAGACCAAACAAAAAAGGCTGCGGTGCGCCTACACCACGGCCTTTGTTTCCGTCTGTCTCCAACAGCGCTGCTCGCTTTGGGTGCACGCCGGCCCTGCTGTGCACAGACACCCTCGCGGGCCGTGGTCTCAAACAGCATTTCCAGCATCATGCGTCCCCTCCGCAAAACCTCATGAGATGTACATTCTCACCAGCTTCAACGCGTGTCGCGTTCTTCTGACAGATACAGTGTACGGCAAAAAAACCGCTTTGCAAAGACCGTTTGGGCAATTTCTCCCTTGTGTTCTCCTGCGCCAAAAAACTTTTAAAGATTTTGTGCAGTTTCGACATTCATTTTCTTTTGAAGTATGACTTTCTTTTCAAAAGGGTTTTGCGCAGGAGATGCTCAAAAAATAATGTGCGCGGTCGTGCCGCCTGCGGCGCGGATCAGCTCCCGCGGGGCACAGCAGATCTGGGTGCCGATGCGCCCGCCGGAAACAAAGATCTTCTCTTGCGCAAGGGCGCTTTCCTCAAATACGGTGATATACTGTTTTTTCATTCCTACCGGGCTGCATCCGCCCCGGACATAGCCCGTCACCTTGTTGATATCGGCCACATGGATCATGGCCACGCTCTTTTCCCCCACGCTGCGCGCGGCGGCTTTCAGATCCAGCTCCGCCGCCACCGGAATGACGAATACAAAATAGTTCCGGCTGGCTCCCTGCGTTACCAGCGTTTTGAATACACACGCGGGATCCTGCCCCATGCTGGCGGCCACCGTCACGCCGTCCACCGCGACCCCTTCCTCATGCGGATATTCAAAGGCGGTATAAGCCACCTTTGCGCGTTCCAAAATGCGCATGGCGTTGGTCTTGGCTTCTTTTCCCATTGTCAAAGTCCCTCCCTTCCCCTGTTTGCCGGGTCTGTTTCTGTTCCTTATTTTACCACGTTCCGGCCACAAAATACAGCCCCAGAAGAGCATCTGTTGGGCAGAAAGTCAATTTTCTTTTCAAAAAACTGGTTTTGTGCACAAATTTCAGAAAGTTTTGGTTTTCCCTTGACTTCAGTATCCTGAAGTGATATCATAGCTCCAGCACTTCAGGACACTGAAGTTTTAGGAATGGATCGCGGCAAAGGGGCCTGCCTCCGCGCCGTGTTATGGCAAAAAGGAGACAGATAGTTATGATCATCATTCTCAAACAAAACGCCCCCGATGCCCAGGTACGCGAGTTCTGCCACGAGCTGGAAGGGCTGGGCCTTCAGATCAACGATTCCAAAGGCAGCGATACCCACATTCTGGGCCTGATCGGTGATACCAAAGCCATCGCCGAAAGCTGGGTACTGGCAAATCCCGTGGTCGAAACGGTGCGCCGCGTGTCCGAACCGTACAAGAAAGCAAACCGCAAGTTCCATCCCGATGACTCCACGGTAGACGTGGGCGGCGTAAAGATCGGCGGGGGCAGCTTTGCGGTGATCGCAGGCCCGTGCAGCATCGAAAGCGAAGAACAGATCACCTATTGCGCCCAGCGCGTCAAAGAGTCCGGCGCATCCCTGCTGCGCGGCGGCGCGTTCAAGCCCCGCACCTCGCCCTACTCGTTCCAGGGCATGCGCAGCGAGGGTCTGGATCTGCTCAAGCTGGCCCGCCGCGCCACCGGCGCCCCCATCGTGACCGAGATCATGAATACCGAGCATCTGCCGCTGTTTGAGAACGTGGATCTGATCCAGGTAGGCGCGCGCAACATGCAGAACTTTGAGCTGCTCAAGGCCGTGGGCCGCCAGAAAAAGCCGGTGCTGCTCAAGCGCGGCCTGGCCAATACGCTGGAAGAGCTGGTGATGAGCGCCGAATACATTATGGCAGAGGGCAACGAGAACGTGATCCTCTGCGAGCGCGGCATCCGCACCTATGAGACCAGCATGCGCAATACACTGGATCTGGCGGCAGTGGTCATGCTGCACAAAATGACCCATCTGCCGGTGGTGGTCGATCCCAGCCACGCATGCGGCCAGGCATGGATGGTTCCCCAGCTGGCAAAGGCAGCCGTTGCCGCCGGTGCAGACGGCCTGATGATCGAGGTGCACAACAATCCCGCCAAGGCAAAGTGTGATGGCGCACAGAGCCTGACCCCGGATCAGTTCGATGAGCTGATGCAGTTCATCCGCAAAGAGGTAGAGTTCTTTGGCAAGACGATGAACTGAGATTACGAGGGTGTTGTCCCCTTTTTTCGAGAAAAAGGAGATGCGGGCTGCGCTGACTGATTTTTATTTCGGCCACAGGCCGCGGTCAGCTCCGCTGCAAAAAGCGTTTCAATCGGCCCATGCATCCGCATGGGCCGGATTTTTTGTTTGCACAGGGCAGGCTTCGGCCCACTTTCAAAGCCCGGATGGACTGTGGTGCGATGGCGCAATTGGAGATTTCGCGTTACCTCCGGATAAAGTGCTGATCCCCGTCCGGGATGCCATCCTCATCCGAGACATAGCGTTCCACTTTCATGTGCAGGTCATATTTCACCCGCAGATCCATGATCTGGGCCATCATCGGAGAGGCATGGTGCAGATCAATGGCATGCTGATCCTTCCAGCTGTCGATCAGAAGGACGGTTTCTGCGTCCTCCATCGAGAAAAAATAGTCGTAGCGGAGATTTCCTTCCTCTGCGCGAATGCGCTCCACAACGCCGGTGGAAACCATTTCCTCTGCAAACTTCCGGGCTTCCCCGTTGTGTCCGGTGTAATAGATATTGACAGTGATCGCCATTTCAAAAGCCTCCTTTTTATGGAAAGATGGGATTGATGCTATTATAATGGAAGGGTTTTGTTTCTGTCAACGCACAGGCGGTTCAGCGCGGCGCATTGAGAAGTTGTTTTCATAAGCAGAGTGTGCCGTTTTTTGTCGGCAGACAAGGCGCTTTTTCGCAGCAGATTGCAAGGGAAAGCAACGCAGGATGCCGGCAAAAAGGCCGTTCAGACGCTGCGCAATGCTTATGAAAACAGCTTGTGAGTTTTCTTTTGCTTCGATTTGTGTTATACTGTGGATATTTCATTCCCCCGCGCGCAGAGCAGTGCTTTTTTCGCGGGGTCTGCGTCAAAAAACAAAAAAATGAGGTGCGGGCTTTATCCCGCCCTGAAAGAGGTATGCTTATGAAAGCACATATTGCCCGCAACCAGAACGCCGGTGTCCCGCTGGTGCTGGCCTGGAACCTTTCCTCTGCCGACCGCGGCATCCTGGATGGCATGGCCCCCGCCTTTGGCATGAAGATCTTGCCCGTTTCCCCGGCCGATGCCGGAAAAACAGTGGCCCAGCTTCTGGGCGAGGTGGAAGTTCTTGCGCCCCACACGCTGGTGCTGGAGCCAAATGCCTATCCTTCCGCCGTGGTGCTGGCCAATTTCCGTGACCGTGATCTGGACACCCTGCTGGATCTGATGAAGCAGGCCCAGGTGCAGATCCCCCTGAAAGCGGTGGTGACTCCCACCAGCCGCACCTGGGTGTTTGGCGATCTGCTGGCACATCTGGCCGAAGAGCATGCCGCCTATGCTGCTGCACAGGCGGCTGCAAAATCCCCGGAGGCACAGGCAACGGTATGAAAGTGGTGTCCCGTATCAAGCGCCTGTTGGCGGCCGCGCTCTGCCCGGCCCTGATGCTGGCGGGCTGTGGGGGCGCGGCCTCCTCCGCGTCCCAGAACGCCGCCGAAGCCCCCCAGCGCTATACCACCATCTTTTATGATGCCTTCGATACCGTTACACAGGTGATCGCCTACTGTGACAGCGAAGAGGAGTTCAATGCCCAGATGGACGCGCTCCATCAGGATCTGTTGGCATATCACCGGCTGTATGATATCTACAATGACTATGAGGGCGTGATCAATCTCAAGACCATCAACGACAATGCAGGCAAAGCCCCGGTCAAGGTGGATTCACGCATTCTGGAGATGCTGGAGCTGGCGCAGCAGATGTATGACACCACCGGTGGAAAGCTGAATGTTGCGATGGGCAGCGTGCTTCGGGTCTGGCACGATTATCGGGATGCCGCCGGGCTGACCGCCGAGGAAGCCGACAACGCCCTGCCCTCACAGGCGGAGCTGGATGCTGCCGCACAGCACTGCGGGATCGAAGATCTGCATATCGACAAAGAAGCCCAGACGGTGTATCTGTCCGACCCGGAGATGTCTCTGGATGTGGGCAGCGTGGGCAAGGGATATGCGGTGGAAATGGTCTGCCGGGCCGCCCAAGCCCGCGGTCTGACCAGCGCGCTGGTCAGCGTGGGCGGAAATCTGCGGGCGATCGGCACCAAGCCCGGCGGCGTGCAGTGGAGCGGCGGCGTGGAAAATCCCCTTTCGCCCTCCCAGTTCAGCACCAGCAGCTCGTACCTGGCCGCGGTGAATATCAGTGATCTGGCGATGGTGACTAGCGGAAATTACCAGCGCTATTATATCGTGGATGGAACGCGCTATCATCACCTGATCGACCCGGACACCCTGTGGCCCGCCGGGTATTTTGACAGCGTGTGCGTCATCTGCCCGGACTCGGGCGTGGCGGACTGCCTTTCCACCGGTCTGTTCTGCTCCTCTCTGGAGGAGGGCCTGGCCATTGTGGAAGCTCTCGATGGCGTGGAAGCTCTCTGGAGCAAGGACGGCCAGGTGATCGCCACCTCCTCCGGCTGGGAAGCGCACGAGAAGAAGTGACGATTTTCCGGTTTTTTCGGCTTTTTTCCGGCTTTCTTGAAAGAAAGCCTCGGCAAAGAACTTTTCCATCGACCCGCACATTTCTGTGCGGGTCAGGCCTTATAGCCAGCAAAAAAGCTCCCTCGCAGAGTGCTATCTGCGAAGGAGCTTTTTTATTATTTCAGATCCAGCTCGGGTGGAACATCGATCTGATCCGAAACATATTTGCCATTCTTTTTGCGCTGGCGCACACACTCGGTCAGCAGATACTCGATCTGCCCATTGACCGAGCGGAAGTCATCCTCCGCCCAGGCAGCAAGGGCATCGTACAGCTTTGCGGACAGACGCAGCGGGATCTGTTTTTTGGGCTCTGCCATCAGTACAGGCTCCCGCTGTTCACGATGGGCTGCGCATCACGGTTGCCGCACAGCACCACCAGCAGATTGGATACCATTGCCGCCTTGCGCTCATCGTCCAGTTCTACCACCTTGTTTTCGTTCAGACGTTCCAGCGCCATCTCCACCATGCCAACCGCGCCGTCCACGATCATCTTACGGGCATCAATGATAGCCGATGCCTGCTGACGCTGCAGCATCACCGCCGCGATCTCCGGCGCGTAGGCCAGATAAGTAATGCGGGCCTCCATCACCTCAATACCTGCCTCGGCAACATTCTTCTGGATCTCGTCCCGGATACGGGCCGCCACCACCTCCGAAGAACCGCGCAGGCTGCCCTCGTCGGCTACGCCGTCGCCGGTGGTGTCCACGTTCGGGGCTACATCGTAAGGGTACAGGCGCACCACATTGCGCAGGGCGCTGTCACACTGTAAAGAGAGGTATTCTTTGTAGTTGTCCACGTTGAATACCGCTTTTGCCGTATCAGTCACCCGCCAGATCACCGCAATGCCGATCTCCACCGGGTTGCCCAGGCAGTCGTTGATTTTTTGGCGGGAGTTGTTCAGGGTCATCATCTTCAGCGAGATCTTCTTGCTGGAGGCTTCGGCCTGCGCCTGCGCGTTCTGCGCGCCGTTGACCCCTTTGAACATGGCCGCAACCGCGCTGTCACTGCTGCTCACGTCGCCGCTCTGGTTCAGGCGGGTGCCCGCAGCCGGGTTCACCGCCGTGCAAAAGGGGTTCACCCAATAAAAGCCCTCCCCTTTCAGGGTACCGATGTAGTCGCCGAACAGGGTCAGCACCAGCGCTTCCTGGGGCTTGAGCACCTTCAGGCCGCACAGCAGAAAGATGCCTGCGATAAAATACACACAGGACAAAATCAGCAGCGGCACCCCCAGCAGATACCGCTCTGCCTCGATCTGAAAGACACTGAACACAAACACCGCGATCGCTGCCGCATAGCCCAGCAGGGTGAGCAGCATCATAGCCATGCCGTTTTTTCTGGTTTGAAGGATCTTTTCTTCCATAATAGTTTCCTCCTTATGTTTTTCGGGGCGTTTCCCGCTCCGGGTTTCCCGCAGAGCCGGGATATCCGGCGGCAGAGCGGTTTGTTTTGATATCAAAATAATATCATTTTGGCATATTGTTGTCAAGAGCATACATGAAAAAACCGCTGCCTGCGGGTGATGCAGACAGCGGTTCAGAGAAAGCAGTGGTGGTCAGGAAAACAGGCCGGTGGACTGCACAAACAGCACCGTCATCAGCAGGGGGGCAGCGTAACGGATCATCACCGTATACAGCTTTTTGCGGGGGAACTTGCAGCCGCCCTTCTCCATTTCCTCGCAGATATAGCCGGGCTTGATGACCCAGCCCACAAAAATGCAGGTCAGCAGCGAGATAAACGGCATCAGAACGCTGTTGCTGATATAATCCATCAGGTCAAGCAGCTGCGCGGTGGAACCGTTGGGCAGCGGCAGCTCAAAATACAGCACATTGTAGCCCAGGCAGATCAGCACTGCTGCCGCCGCGCTGAGTGCCGCGATCACCAGACTGGTTTTCTGGCGGCCGGAATGGAACAGTTCCATGCAGTTGGCAACCAGCGTTTCCATGATGGACACGCTGGAGGTAAGCGCCGCGAACAGCACCATCAGGAAAAACACTGTACCGATGAAGGTGCCCAGCATGCCCATCTCCTGAAAAACACGCGGCAGCGAAACAAACATCAGGCTGGGGCCGGAGGCCATCCCCTCCACACCAAAGAACACATACACGGCGGGAATGATCATCAGGCCCGCCAGAAAAGCTACCATCGTGTCAAAAAATTCGATCTGACCCAGAGAACGGTTCAGGTCGACCTCATCCTTGACATAGGAGCCATAGGTGATCATGATGCCCATCGAAACACTGAGGGAGAAGAACAACTGGCTCATGGCGTCCAGAAGGATCTCCAAAAAGCGCTGGAAGGTCATTCCGGAAAAGTCCGGCATAACGTAGACGCGCAGGCCGTCCAATCCGGTGCGCAAAGCGCCGTCCGCTGTTTCAAAGCGCAGCGTCAGACTGTACAGGCCAATGCCCACGATCAGCACCAGCAGCCCGGGCATCACAAAGCGGGAAAATTTTTCCACGCCCTTTTCCACGCCGTTATAAACGATAAGCGCCGTGACACACAGGAACAGCAGCGTAAACACCACCGGGGAAACCGGCGAGGTAATAAAATCGGTAAAATAGCCATCTTGCGCGGTTCTTTCGCCGTTCAAGGTGACAAACGCAAACAGATATTTTGTGATCCACCCGCCGATGACCGAATAATAGGTCATGATGATGGCCGGAACCAGAAAGGTCAGATAGCCCAAAAACCTCCACTGGGGGCGGATGGACGCAAAGGCATACAGGGCACTCTTTTTGGTGCGGCGGCCGATGGCCACATCGGTAGTCAGCAGCGTAAAGCCAAAGGTGGCCACCAGCGCCAGATACACCAGCAGGAACACCCCGCCGCCATCCTTGGCCGCCAGATACGGAAAACGCCAGATGTTGCCCACACCCACAGCGCTGCCAGCCGCCGCCAGTACAAAGCCCAGCGAACCGGTAAAGGTACTTTTCTTTTTGGATTCCATTTCTTATACTCCAAAGTCAAATTTTTGTATCATATGGGGAAGATCTGCGCCCGGCAGATGGTTTTATCGGGTCAAGCTTCTTTTTGCGAAAAAAGCGCTCCCACCTTGCGATGAGAGCGCCTGAAATGCTTTTAGAAAGCGATGCGTAAGGGGATCAAATTACTTGATCTCGACCTTAGCGCCAACCTCTTCCAGCTTCTTCTTGATGTCGTCAGCCTCAGCCTTGGAAGCCTTCTCCTTGATGGCCTTGGGAGCGCCGTCAACGATAGCCTTAGCCTCCTTCAGGCCCAGACCGGTGATCTCCTTGACCACCTTGATGACCTGCATCTTGGTAGCGCCAACCTCAGCCAGGATGACGTCGAACTCGGTCTTCTCTTCCTCAGCAGGAGCAGCAGCGGCGGCAGCAGCGGGAGCAGCAGCAACAGCAGAAACGCCGAACTCTTCGCAGTAAGCGTCGATCAGCTCCTTCAGCTCCAGGACGGACAGGCCCTTGACGGACTCGATGATGGCAGTAATCTTCTCAGAAGCCATGGTAATAACCCTCCAATATCAGTTATTTTGGTTTATGAATTTTTAATTTGTGTTGGTTTGCGGTTAAGCAGCGGTCACGCGGCCATCAGGCAGCGGGCTCCTCCTGCTTGTCGACGTAAGCCTGCATCGCAACGGCCAGACCAGACAGAGTGCTGGTGAGGGCGCCTGCGAACATGGACAGCATACCTTCGCGGCCGGGCAGCTTTGCGATTGCGTTGGTCTCGGCAGCATCCAGCACCTTGCCCTCCAGGAAGCCAGCCTTCACGACGAACTTCTTGGACTTGTCGCCATCCTGATACTTGCACAGGATGCGGGCAGCAGCCATCGGATCCTCCTCATGGGAGAAAGCGATCGCGGTATCGCCCTTGAAAGTTTCGGTCAGGCCCTCGATGGAGGTACCCTTGACCGCCAGACGCAGCATGGTGTTCTTCACGACCATGTATTCAACGCCTGCCTCACGCAGCTCCTTGCGCAGCTTGGTGTCGTTCTCGACGTTGATGCCGCCGTAAGCGACGACGCAGCCGGAAACCGCACTCTCAAACTTTGCCTTCAGATCAGCGACATAAGCCTGCTTTTCAGAAAGAATCTTTGCACTGGGCATTCGGTTTCACCTCGTTTCAAAAACATCTGTATCGAAAGCCGGAGCAGTAAAAAAGCCTCTCTCCCGCGCACCAAGGCCGAGAGAGAGGCATAAAGCAACTTTACGCGCGTTTCTCGGCAGGCGGATACTCTTTACACTGGACTCCAGCGCCTGCTGTCTTAAAAACAGCATAATTATTTTACCGCGAACGCGCGGTGTTGTCAAGTTCTTTTTTGAACTTTTTGCGCTTTTTGGGCGCAAAATTCAAATCAGACGCCGTACTTCAGGGTGTTCAGGCGGATGCCAGGGCCCATGGTGGTGGCGATGGTAGCGCTCTTAAAGTAGGTGCCCTTTGCAGCGGCGGGCTTTGCCTTGGCAATAGCCTCCATAACGGTGTTCAGGTTGGTGTACAGCTTCTCTGCACCAAAGGAAGCCTTGCCCACGGGAACATGGATGATGTTCTGCTTGTCCAGGCGGTACTCGATCTTACCAGCCTTGGCCTCGCTGACAGCCTTGCCCAGATCGGGAGCGACAGTGCCGGCCTTGGGGTTGGGCATCAGACCGCGGGGGCCCAGAACCTTACCCAGACGACCCACGCGGCCCATCATGTCGGGGGTGGTGACGACAACGTCAAAGTCCATGAAGCCGCCGGCGATGCGGGCGATCAGCTCGTCGTCGCCCACAATGTCAGCGCCGGCTGCCTCAGCAGCAGCGGCAGCGGGACCCTTGGCGATGGCGCACACACGCACGGTCTTGCCGGTGCCGTTGGGCAGAACGACAGCGCCGCGGACCTGCTGGTCAGCGTGGCGGCCGTCAACGCCCAGGCGGACGTGCAGCTCAACGGTCTCGTCGAACTTGGCAGAAGCGGTCTTGCAGGCCAGCTCCAGAGCCTCGGTCACATCATACAGTTTGGAAGAATCGATCTGCTTTGCAGCATCGACGTAATGCTTGCCGTGTTTCATTCTATATCCTCCTATGTGGTCTTGCGGGCAGGTCGTTCTGCCCTCCCACGGTTCATGTCTCAGCCTTCGACGGTAACGCCCATGCTACGGCAGGTGCCACGGATCATGCTGCAAGCGGCCTCCAGAGAAGCGGCGTTCAGGTCGGGCATCTTGGTCTTAGCGATCTCCTCCACCTGAGCGGCGGTCAGGGTAGCGACCTTGTCCTTGTTGGGCTTGCCGGAAGCGGTGGAGATACCAGCGGCCTTCTTGATCAGAACGGCTGCCGGGGGGGTCTTGGTGATAAAGCTGAAGGAGCGGTCAGCGTACACGGTGATGACGACAGGGATGACATAACCCATCTGGTTCTTGGTACGCTCGTTGAACTCCTTGGTGAACGCCATGATGTTGACGCCCTTCTGACCCAGAGCAGGGCCAACAGGAGGAGCCGGAGTCGCCTTGCCGGCCTCGATTTGCAGCTTAATGTAGCCAGTAACTTTCTGTGCCATGATAAATGCACCTCCAAAAATCTGTGGTGAGTTGCGGCCCGTGCCTTTGCACAGGCCTCCCACGAGCATGCACACGCCGCGCACGCTCTATAAGAACCGCACTGCGGTCTTACCGGAATAAACGTCTGCCGGTTGGTTACGGCAGCTCGACCTGCGCGATATCCACCTCTGCGGGGGTCTCGCGGCCGAACATATTGACCTTGAGCTTGACCTTCAGGGTCTCAAGGTCGATGCCCTCCACCTGGCCCATAAAGCCTTCCAGAGGACCGGCCGTGATCTGCACACAGTCGCCGACCTTAAATTCCACGGTCAGCGGCGCGGGTGCTTCCACGCCCATCTTTTCCACTTCCTCCGCGGTCAGCGGGACCGGCTTGGAAGCGGGACCGACGAATCCTGTGCAGCCGCGCGTATTGCGCACCACATACCAGGTATCGTCGTTCATGACCATCTTGACCAGGACGTAGCCGGGGAACAGCTTGCGTTCCACCATACGTTCCTTGCCATCCTTGATCTCCGGAACCATCTCCACAGGCACCTTGATGTCGCAGATCAGATCCTGCAGGCGGCGGTTCTCCACCATGGTCTGAAGGTCGGTCGCCACCTTGTTCTCATAGCCGGAATAAGTGTGGACAACGTACCAAAGAGCCTCGTTGGTCTGTTCTTCCATTTTGGTGTACCCTCCGTTCCCTGATGAATCAAGCGCCGATGATCAGGCCCAGCAGTCCGCCAAACAGGGCATCCAGCAGGATCATCACAACTGCGGCAATGGCCACGACCACGAGCACCACAATCGTGTTGGTCTTGATATCCTCTTTTGAGGGCCAGACCACCTTTTTCAGCTCGCTTTTCGTGTCGCGCAAGAACTTGGACACCGAAGCGGCAAAGTTCTTGACGGCGGCCTTCATTCTGGCCACAAAGCCCGGCTTTTTCTCGGTTTTGTCTGCCATGATGCAGTCCGCCTTTCTTACTTGGTTTCGCGATGAACCGTGTGCTTCTTGCAGAAACGGCAGTACTTCTTCATCTCGAGACGTTCGGGATTGTTCTTCTTGTTCTTCGTGGTGTTGTAGTTGCGCTGCTTGCACTCGGTGCAGGCCAGAGTGATTTTAACGGTCATTTGTTGACACCTCCATTATAACGGTCGTTTTGAACCTCCCTCGGCTTGCGGGCCAGACGGCCTGGAAAACAGGCGCACTGAATAACCCCGCAAAAGAGGTGATACTACTATACCACACCGTTTTCCATCCGTCAAGCAAAAAATCGCCTTCTTTTCGGATTTTTTCCGCAAAAACTGCTGCCCGGCCGCAAAAAGAGGGCCGCTGCGGGATGCAGCGGCCCTCTCAAACACGGAAGGATCAGGACTGGCAGGCGGTGATCAGGCTCATCTTGTAGACCTCATCCGCGTTGCAGCCGCGGGACAGGTCGTTGATGGGGGCGTTCAGGCCCTGCAGGATGGGGCCATAAGCAGCATAGCCGCCCAGACGCTGTGCGATCTTATAGCCGATGTTGCCGGCCTCGATGCAGGGGAACACAAAGGTGTTGGCCTGGCCAGCGACCTTGCTGCCCTTGCACTTGGTCTTTGCCACCTCGGGAGAAACGGCGGCGTCAAACTGCAGCTCGCCGTCGATGGCCAGCTCGGGAGCCATCTGCTGTGCCTTGATGGTGGCGTCATGGCTCAGCGCCACGGTGCCGCCCTTGCCGGAGCCTTTGGTGGAGAAGCTCAGCACGGCAACCTTCGGATCGATGCCGAAAATGGAAGCGGTCTTGGCGGTCTCAACGACCACCTCAGCCAGCTTGTCCGCGGCAGCCAGCTTGACCTCGCCGGTAGCCTTGTCCACGGTATCGGTATAGTCGATGTTGACGGCGCAGTCGCCCATCGCGATGCGCTTGAGGCCTTCTTCGCCAAAATCACGATCCAGGATGAAGCAGGAGCTGACCAGGTGGGCACCCTTCTTGGTCTTGACCAGCTGCAGAGCCGGACGGATGGTGTCGGCGGTGGAATAGGTGGCGCCGCCCAGCAGACAGTCAGCCTTGCCCATCTTCACCAGCATGGTGCCAAAGTAGTTGGACTTCTTCAGCAGCGCGGCGCACTCCTCGGCGCTCATCTTGCCCTTGCGCAGCTCGACCATGGTGCTGACCATCTCGTCAAAGCCCGCATAGGTCTCGGGATCCACGATCTCAGCGGCAGAGATATCAAAATTGCCGGCGGCAGCGGCGGCCTTGCACTCGGCCTCGTTGCCCACCATGACAACCTTCAGCACGCCTTCTGCCAGCAGCTTGCTGGCGGCCTCCAGGATGCGGGGATCATTGCCCTCGGTAAAAACGATCGTCTTGGGATTTGCCTTCAGCTGGGCTACCAGCGGCGCAAACATATCAGCCATGATGATTACCTCCGAAAATGCATGTCAATTGTTCGCATCTTATGTTGGACACAAGATGCCTGTCCCCTTTATTCTAGCACACCCGGCAAAAAGTTCAAGACAATCCGGGGAAATTGTGGTATATTTTTCATAAACATTATTTGGAAAGGATGACCTGATCTTGGAATGGAACGAACTGGAGACCCGGTGCAAAGCCTGCACCCGCTGTCCCCTGTGTGAAACGCGCACCCAGGTGGTGTTTGGCCAGGGCGTGCCCAGCGCGGAAGTGCTGTTTGTAGGCGAAGGCCCCGGCCAGAGCGAGGACGAGCAGGGCCTGCCCTTTGTGGGACGCAGCGGCCAGCTGCTGGACAGGTATCTGTTTGCCATCGATCTGGATCGCGCCAAAAACTGTTATATCGCCAACATCGTCAAATGCCGCCCGCCCCAGAACCGCGACCCCCAGCCCGCCGAAAGCGAGGCGTGCATGCCCTGGCTGCGGGAGCAGTTCCGCCTTCTTCAGCCAAAGATCGTGGTCTGCCTGGGACGCATCGCGGCCCAGCGCATGATCCGCAGTGACTTTTCGGTCACGCGGGAGCACGGCCAGTTTTTTGAAAAGAACGGCGTGTGGTTCATGGGCACATTCCACCCCGCAGCCCTGCTGCGCCAGCCGCAGAACAAGCCCGAAGCTTTTGCCGATTTTGCCGCGCTGCGGGAAAAGATCTCCGAGCTGTGCCGGCACACCTATTAAAGCATTTTTTCCCTTTTTCAAGGTGTCATCCGCCCGCACATGCGCATAGTCTGTGACAAAAGCGAGGTGTTTTTGTTATGGATTCTGTCAAACGGAAATCGGTCGATTTTTTCCTGGGCGCAACCACGCCCGCAGGCTTTAAGGGATACTTTGAGCAGCTGTGCCGGGAGCCGGACATGCAGGTCTATCTGATCAAAAGCGGGCCGGGCTGCGGCAAATCGACCCTGATGAAAAAGCTTGCCCAGCTGTCCCCCGGCCCGGTGGAGCGCATCCACTGTTCCAGCGACCCCGGCAGCCTGGACGGAGTGGTGTTTCTGGATCAGAACGCGGCCATTCTGGATGCCACCGCGCCTCATACCATCGACCCGCAGGCTCCCGGCGCGGATGAGATCGTCGTGAGCCTGTACCATACCATCGACGCAGACGCGATGCATGCCCGCCGGGACGAAGTAAAGGCTTTGTTCGAGCGCAATTCTTCCCTGCGGGCACGGGCGTCCCGCTACATCGCCTCTGCGGGCAGCCTTCTGCTGGACAGCCGCCGGGCCGAAGCGTGCAGCACCAACTTTGAAAAAGTGCGCCGATACGTCAAGCGTCTGTGTGCAAGGCTTCTGCCCCGCACCGGAGAGCCGGCCCGCGAAGAGCTGCGCCTGCTTACCGCCCTGACCCCGGACGGCCCGATGTTCTACCGCGACACCATCCGTGCGCTGGCCGACCGGTACATCGTGTTCCGCGATGAATACGGCGCGGTATCGCGCCTTTTGCTGGAGCTGCTGCGGGCCGAAGCGCTGACAAGAGGCTATTCCATCATCACCTGTCCCTGTGCAATGCACCCGGAGGATAAGATCGACCATCTGATCATTCCTTCGCTGGGCCTGGCTTTTGTCACCGAAAATACCTGGCATCCCGCCCAGCTGCCCGGCGCACAGGTCGTGCGCTGTACGCGCTTTCTGGATCACGATAATCTTTCCAACTACCGCGCCCGGCTGCGCTTCAACTACCGCGCCGCCGAAGAGCTGATCGAACAATCTGTCGCGCTGATGGCGCAGGCAAAAAGCTGCCATGATGAGCTGGAGACCTATTATCGTGCCGCCGTCGATTTTGAAGCTGTGGAGCAGGCCACCCAGAAATGTGCCCAGCTCCTTGGGCTGACTTCCTGCTGACAGTCCTTTGGGGCATGCCTGCGTGGTCTGTCCGGGCATGAAAATGAGTCAGAGTCCCTTATGCAAATAGATTTTCCGTCTGCGTATAGGCACAGACGTACAAAAAGCTTTTTGCCGAGCAAGCGAATGAAAAAAGGAAGTGATCCGTCTTGTCTGATATCCGCCTTGCCGTGCGTCAGCTGGTCGAATTTCTGCTGCGTACAGGCAGCATCGACAGCCGGTTTTCGGGCTTCGACCGCGCCAACGAAGGTGCGCGCATCCATCGCCGTCTGCAAAAAGCCGCAGGAAGCGGTTACGAGGCCGAGGTCTACCTATGCGCAGAGCGCGAAGCCGAAGGCATCCGTTTCACCATAGAGGGCCGCGCAGACGGGATCTTTACCGACACGGATGGAACAGTCGTCATCGATGAGATCAAAACCACCACCATCCCCTGCGGCGAGATCCGCGAGGATGGAAATCCCTGCCATTGGGCGCAGGGCATGGTCTATGGGGCCATCTACGCCCAACAAAAAGAGCTGGACGCTCTGGCCGTGCAGCTGACCTACTATCAGGTAGAGGAAAACAAAGTCCTCCGTTTCGTGCGCCGCTTTGCCCGCGCAGAGCTGGAGGACTTTCTGCTGGGGCTTGTGCGCCAATATGCACCCTGGGCACAGCGCCAGCTGGACTGGAGCGCGCGGCGCGCCGCCAGCCTGACGGCGCTGCCCTTTCCCTATTCCTCCTACCGCCCCGGCCAGCGGGCGCTGGCGGGCGAGGTCTACCGCGCCTGCCGCACCGCCAGAGATGCCGACCATAAGGGCGGCACACGCCTGTTCTGTCAGGCGCCCACCGGCGTAGGCAAAACGATGAGCAGCCTTTTTCCTGCTCTGCGGGCGATGGGCGAGGGCTTTGGTGAAAAGCTGTTCTATCTTACCGCCCGCAGCACCACCCAGGCCGCCGCCGAGGACGCTCTGGCCCGGCTGCGCAGGGCCTCGCCCGGCCTTGTGCTGCGCAGCGTGACGCTGACCGCCAAAGAAAAGGTCTGTTTGTGCCCGGACGCAGAAGGACATCCCGCCTGTCTGCCGGAGCGCTGTCCCTACGCCAACGGCTACTATCACCGCGTGCGCGACGCCCTGTCCGCACTGCTGGACGGAGCCGGACAGCTGGATCGCGCGGCTCTGGCACAGGCTGCGCGACAGTTCACCGTCTGCCCGTTTGAGCTGGGCCTTGACCTGAGCGAATGGTGCGATGTGATCATCGGAGATTACAACTATCTTTTTCACCCGGTAGTGCGTCTGCGCCGCTTTTTCGATGGGACGGGCGATTGGCTGTTTCTTATCGACGAAGCACACAACCTGCCCGACCGCGCACGGGCGATGTACTCGGCACGCTTTTGCAAAAGCAGCCTGACCGAGGCAAAACGGCTTTTGGGCCGGGGCCGCAGCGCCCTGAAAAGTGCCCTGACCCGCGCGGACAGGGCTTTTCTTGAAGCACGCCGCACCTGCGAACAGCTTGCGCCCCGCAGCCCCGCATCCGCCGAAAACGCCGCGCCGGAACAGCCCTTGCAGACCGTTCTTTTTGACAGCGGAGAACCGGAAGAAGCCGCGGCCTTGGCCCTGCCCGCGGTCATCTTTGCGCAGGAGGGAACGGTATTTTTCAAGGAGCTGCCCGCCGCTCTGATCCGGCCTTTGCAGGCTTTGCAGTCCCCTTTGCAGGACTGGCTGGAAGATCACCCGGAGGACGAAGCTCATTCCCGGCTGCTGGAGCTGTATTTCCGTGTGCAGGATCTTGTGCGCGGAGCCGAGCGCTTCGATGCGCATTTTGCCGCCCGTCTCACCGCGCATGGCAGCGAGCTGGAGCTGGAGCTGCTCTGCCTTGACCCGTCCGCCTTCGTGGATGCCAGCCTTGGCTGCGGGCGGGCGGCGGCGCTGTTCAGCGCCACCCTTACCCCTCCGGGCTATTACCGCCAGGTATTGGGTTCTCCGGACGCGCGGGCCGTTGCGCTGGAAAGCCCGTTTCCGCCGGAGAATCTGGGATTGTATTGTCTGCCCGGCATCTCTACACGCTACCGCAGCCGGGAACGCAGCCTGCGGCTCGTCTCGGACGCGCTGGCGGTGATGGCACGCGGAAAGGTGGGCAATTATCTGGCCTTTTTCCCCAGTTATGCCTATCTGCGGCAGGTGTATGAGGATTTTACCGCACGCTATCCGGATATTCCCACGCTGGCGCAGGAAAGCGGGCTGGACGATGCGGGGCGTGCCGAATTTCTGGGCCGGTTTGCGCCGCAGCCCAGCCAGACCCTGCTGGGATTTGCGGTGCTGGGCGGCATTTTTGGCGAGGGCGTGGATCTGACGGGCGACCGCTTGATCGGCTGCGCCGTGGTGGGCGTCGGACTGCCTCAGGTAAACCCCCAGCAGGAGATGCTGCGCCGGTATTATGAGGAAACAGCGGGCTGGGGTTTTGATTATGCGTATCGCTTTCCCGGCATGAACAAGGTCTTGCAGGCTGCGGGCCGGGTCATCCGTACCCCGCAGGATCGGGGCGTGGTGCTTTTGCTGGATGACCGCTTTGCCCGCCCCGAATACGCCCGCCTGTTTCCCGGCCACTGGGCACACCTGCGCTTTCTGCCCGGCTCCGATGCGCTGGAACGCGCGCTGAAAGGGTTTTGGGGGGAAGGGTAGGATTTTCTTTTTTTGAGAAATTTTTTGTTCCTTTTTCGAGAAAAAGGAACCGAAAAAGCTTTTCAATCGGCCTGTGCATACGCACAGGCCAGGGTTTTTATCCGCATAGGGCAGGTTTTGTCCTGTTTGCAAGGCCCGGGCGGGCTGCACCGGGAGCGTTCACGATGCAAAAGGAAAGCTGCTGCGTGAAATTATACAAAAATGCGGGCCGTCCACACCGGATCTATCCCGGCGGGCAGCCCGCATCGATCAGCAGATATTATGGTTACAATACAGCTTAACAGGATTCAGTGCTGTACATCCCAGGACGGCACAGCGGCGCGCAGCGCATCCCAAGCAGGCATTTTGATCTGCATTCCCTCCCGCAGCGCAGCAAAGGCGGAATCAAAACCACGGATCTCTTCCACCGCCTTCATCGCGTGGTCGGAAGCGCACAGGCGGCCCAAAGAGGTTTTGAATGTGATCAAAAGCATCGTTTCCATCTCGCGGCGCTTACTGCCGGGCTTATAACAATCGGTATTTTCGGCATCGTCCACCGGCACACCTGCGGCCTTGAGCATCTCACATGCTTCCCATGCGGCATCCAGCACGGCGGAACGCTGCTGTTTTGTAGCGCGGGTCAGATCGCCTCCACATGCGTAACAGACATAACAAATGGGCAAAATCAGCGCCAGATGCGACTTGAGCCATTCGTCCATATCGCTATAGAACTTGAGCCGGTAAGTCACCGTGCTGAAGGCCGACTGCAGGCGCTGGCGGAACGCACCCGCAAGCGGAGCTGTTGCGCCGCCCACCGTCATGCCCACACTGGTGTGAAAGCTGACGACCTTATCCTGCTCGCGGTGGCCTGCTGCATTCTGGAACCCAAATGCCACCCGATCCGCCGGGCGCTTCATCGCCAGGAAAGTGCCCTTTGCATCCGGATTATTGCCCACGAATACTACATACTCACTGCGGTTAGCCGTCAGCGCCGGCAGGATCTGCGGCAGCTGGCCCGCCTGAACCGCCACAAAAATCAGATCATAAAAATCTTCCGGGGCAAGCGTTTCGATGGTGCGCACATGATCGGTGGTGGTACGGCCCTGCCCCCAATGGCGGATGACAAGGCCCTTTTGGTCGATCCGCTCCTTCCACTCTCCCCGCGCCAGCAGTGTGACGTCGTTTTTCTGGTTCTGGATCAGCCTGTGCGCCAGCTCACAGCCCTGGACGCCCGCGCCATATACCAAGATCCTCATAACGGATGCACCTCCCGGAAGATCATTTCAAAGTGTGGAAACCGCGCCCTGACTTTTGGCTTCGGCACGGTTTGATACATATTTATATATCCTGTTATTAGAATAGCACAGCTCTGTCTTAAAAGCAAGATGATCGCTCGTCATGCCGCTCGTTCATTTTTTGACCAGTTTTATCATCACTTATTGAAAAAATTTAGTAAAATCATTGTGCACTCTGCGAATAGACAAACAGCTCCCGGCCATGTATAATAAGGCCAGAAACCAGACAAGTACAGCAGAAGTTCAAAAGAGAACTAACCCCGCTGACTTAAAGCAGAAAGGAGCGAGACCGATGGTCGATATGGAACCCGCACAGTTTGGACAGACTGTCGGGATTCGCTGAGAAGCAAAACAGACGCTCTCCAGGAACGGGATGTTTCCCCCGTAAGTAAAAAGAGATAGAATAAAAAGAGCGATGGTCTTGAGCATCAATAAAGCGATAACAGATAGTCTGTCAGAATAAAGATCCTATGGCAATTCAAATAGATCCGCCGAAGGTGATCCTTATGAAGAGAATTCCAAATGGCAGACCGATATTTGAATAAGCAAAAAGGAGCACCTCCAATGTACTAAGTAGTTGTCCCCCTGCAAATCCAAATCGAAAGAATGTGGTAATATGAAATTCATCTTCATGGTTCGTGTGCCGCAATCCAACGGTTAAGATGAGGGTCAGACCAATGTACAGTTGAAAGCAGTCCCTTGAAAAGAAGAACTTCCCCAGTTTCCCAAGGAGTGGTATCCGATGAAGCGCGAGGTATCTACCGAAAAATGAGGAAATGTGAGGATAAGAGGCTATGACTCCGAAGAAGTAAGTATCCTGCCCGGCAAAAGCTTGCAACCGCTTTTGCCGGGCAGGTTTTTTTGTTGTTCTGTTTTCGCCTTGCCATATTCGCCGTAGATTTTCCTTTTTGGCCGCATGGTTCCATCCCCTGTCTGCTCTTGCGTCTGCCGCGTCATCATGCTACAATGAAGAAAATATTGCAGGAGGTATTTCCATCATGGTCAAACATATCATCCTCTGGCAGTTGAAAGAGGAACTGTCTGCCGCAGACAAAGTAGAAGTCAAAGCTGCTATCAAAGCTGGTCTGGAAGGTCTGGCCGGTCAGATCCCGGGGCTTGTTTCCATCCGGGTTCAAACCGAGGGTCTGCCTTCTTCCACTGCGGATCTGATGCTGGATTCCACTTTTGAAAGCGCCGATGCGCTGAAAGGTTATTCCACTCATCCCTCTCATGTAGCCGTGGCAAACGGACAGGTGCGTCCCAATGTCAGGACTCGCCTGTGCCTGGATTTTGAGGCGTAAAAATCCGGAACCCGGCGTATTCCCCTGCCCCGCCTGATCCCCTCACTGGGAAACGCGCCGCGTACAGCCTGCCCGGGCCTTGTAAATAGGATAGAACCTGCCCTATGCAAATAAAAACCCGGGCCTGTGCGTATGCACAGGCCGATTGAAAAGTTTTTGCCCCGCTTTTTTCAAAAAGCGGGAAAGGAAAAAAGTTTTTTCGGTTCCTTTTTTTCAAAAAAGGAACAAACCCCCGTAAAAAGAAATTTTCCCTCGTGCTGTTGACAAGCCCAGCTTTTTTGCATACAATAAAAGATAGTGCAAAGAAGCTGTGAGAAGAAGAGTAAGCTTCTGTCAGCGCCTTTCAGAGAGTCCGGAGGGTGAGAGCGGGCAGGCGGCGGGAAGCGGAAGATGGTCTTTGAGCTGCGTAGGTGAAGGGGCGTATCCCCCAAGCCCGCGACGGGTGCGCCCGTTACCGCGTCCGCCCTGCCCCTGGCAGGGCCTGAGGCTGCCGCCTGTGAGGGCGCAGCGCTGCAAGGTGGTACCACGGAAGAAGCAAGCTCCCGTCCTTGTCAGGCAGATGCCTGCGGGACGGGGGCTTTTTCCATGCCAAAACACATCCGGCTCTCCCTTGTCTTTTTTGCTCCCTTCGCTCTCCCCCGCTGCACAGAAAGGAAGAAAGAGAATCATGAGCGAACACAACACCTTTTATATCACCACACCCATCTACTACCCCAGCGACAAGCTGCACATCGGTCACAGCTACACCACCGTGGCCTGCGATGCGCTGGCTCGTTTCAAGCGGATGCAGGGCTATGACGTCATGTTCCTGACCGGCACCGACGAGCACGGCCAGAAGATCCAGGACAAGGCTGCCGACCACGGCGTGACCCCCAAAGCATATGTGGACGAGATCGTAGCCACCGTCAAGGAGCTGTGGAAGCTGATGGATGTCAGCTATGACCGCTTCATCCGCACCACCGACGACTACCACGCTCAGTCCTGCCAGAAGATCTTCACCCAGCTGTTCGAGCAGGGCGATATCTACAAGGGCGAGTACACCGGCCACTACTGCAAGCCCTGCGAAAGCTTTTGGACCGACAGCCAGCTGGTGGACGGCAAGTGCCCTGAGTGCGGCCGCGAGGTCTACGATGCCCACGAGGAAGCCTACTTCTTCCGCACCAGCAAGTACGCTGACCGTCTGCTCAAGCTGTACGAGGAGAATCCCCAGTTCATCCAGCCCGAAAGCCGCAAGAACGAGATGATCGCCTTCATCAAGCAGGGCCTGCAGGACACCTGCGTGTCCCGCACCTCAGTCAAGTGGGGCATCCCGGTCCCGTTCGATCCCCAGCACACCATGTATGTGTGGGTGGATGCCCTGAGCAACTATATCTCTGCGCTGGGCTACGGCAACGATACCTACCACGACTACAACAAATACTGGCCCGCTGATGTCCACATGGTGGGCAAGGAGATCCTGCGCTTCCACGCCATTCTGTGGCCCGCCATGCTGATGGCACTGGATCTGCCGCTGCCCAAGCGGGTGTTCGGCCATGGCTGGCTGCTGATGAACGGCGGCAAGATGTCCAAATCTGTGGGCAATGTCGTTGACCCGGTGATCCTGTGCGACCGCTACGGCGTGGACAGCATCCGCTATTTCCTGCTGCGCGAGATCCCCTTTGGCAACGATGGCATGTTCACCAACGAGGCACTGATCAGCCGCATCAACAGCGATCTGGCCAACGACCTGGGCAATCTTCTCAGCCGCACCGTCGCCATGTGCGAAAAGTATTTTGGCGGCACTGTGAACAAGACTGCCGGCTCTGAACCGATCGACGCCGAGCTGGAAGGCATGATCGATGCCCTGACCGCCAAGGTCACGGCCGACATGGACAACCTGACCATCCCGCAGGCACTGATGGAGATCTTTGCGGTCATCCAGCGCGCCAACAAGTATATCGATGAGACCGCACCCTGGGCGCTGGCCAAGGACGAAGCCAACAAGCATCGTCTGGAGAGCGTGCTGTACCACCTGTGCGAGGCTCTGCGCGTGTGCGGCATCCTGCTCAACGCTTATCTGCCCTCCACTGCGCCCAAGATGATGGATCAGCTGGGCCTGACCGCTGAGGCGCTGGAGCTGGCCAAGACCGTTTACGGCGCGCAGGAAACGTACACCGTGCACAAGGGCGAGGCCCTGTTCCCCCGCATCGACGTGGCCAAGGAGATCGCCTATCTGAAGGCCGAGGACGAAAAGCGCCGCGCTGCGGCCGAAGCCGCCAGCAAAGCCGCCGAAGCGCCCAAGGCGGAAGCTGCTGCCCCCGCCGAGACACAGGAGCACGAGCCGGAGATCACCTTTGATGATTTCTGCAAGGTAGAGCTGCGCGTAGCCGAGATCCGCGCCTGCGAGACCATGAAGGAGAGCAAGAAGCTGCTGCACCTGACCGTCTTTGACGGCGAGCGTGAGCGCTGCATCCTGTCCGGCATCGCCAAATGGTTCAAGCCGGAGGATCTGCTGGGCAAAAAGGTAGCTATCGTGGCAAACCTGGCCCCTCGTCCCATGATGAAGGGCAAATACACCAGCGAAGGCATGATCGTGGCGGCGGACACCGCCGACGGCGGCTGCTCCATCGCCTTCTACGGCGAGGACGTCCCCGTAGGCAGCCGCATCCACTGATAAGCAGCCATCCTTTTTGAGGTGAATCATGCACGATCAAACCGCACCCAGCCGCACGGCCCGGCTGGACAAAGTGTTCGGCACGCCGGTTTTTGCTGTGCTGCTGGCCATCCTGTGCAACGCCCTGTGGGGTTCGGCCTTTCCCTTTATCAAGCTGGGCTACCGCCTGTTTGAGATCCAGTCCAACGATACTGCATCCATCCTCTGCTTTGCGGGTGTGCGCTTTATGCTGGGCAGCTTTCTGGTACTGCTGGGCAGCTTTGCCCTGCAGGGCCGTCTGCCCTCCTTTCCCAAGGGCAGCGTCCTGGGCGAGTGCTGTGCGCTGGGGCTGTGGCAGACCACGACCCAATATGCCTTCTATTACTCTGCCGTGGCGCTGCTCACCGGTGCGTTTGGCGGCATCCTCAACAGCACCCAGAGCTTTTTGGGCGTCATTTTTGCCCACTTCATCTATGGTGCGGCCGACCGCATGACTCCCGCCAAGGCTTTGGGCTGTGTGGTAGGCTTTGGCGGTGTGCTGGTGGCCACCATTGGCAACCACGGCAGCGGCAGCGCCTGGGGCATTGCCTGCATGTTGATCGCCACCGTCATCTTTACCCTGTCCGGCCCATGGAACAAATCTGTGACCAAAAAGGCAGACAGCTTTGCGGTGTGCTTTCTCAACCTGTTTGTGGGCGGCACGGCTCTGCTGCTGCTGGGCCTGGCCCTGGGTGGACGACTGCATCTGACCAATCCGGTGGGCCTGCTGGCCCTGCTGTATCTGGCTTTTATCAGCGGCGCAGGCTATCTGCTTTGGGCGCTGCTGATGAAAAACAATCCTGTCAGCCGTATCGCGGTGTTCGGCCTGGTCAATCCGGTGGTCAATGTGCTGCTCAGCGCCCTGATCAACGGCGAGCCGCTGTTTGAGTGGCAGTATATTGCCGCACTGGTTCTGGTCTGCGCGGGCATCTGGCTGGTGAACAAAGCCCCCGCGGGAAAGGAAACGCAATGACCGGCCCCATCTTCGACACCCATGCGCACTACTGTTCCCGCGCATTTGACAGCGACCGGGATGCCGTTCTGTCCGGTCTGACCACTCAGGGCGTAGTGGGCGTATGCGAACAGGCCACCCATTCCGGCGATGCCCCCCGCGTGCTGGAGTTGGCCCACCGCTACCCCTGGGTCTGGGCGGCCATCGGCATCCATCCGGAGAGCCTGCTGCCCGCAGAGGACTGTGGCTCGGACGGCCCTGCCCCCACTGTTTCGGTCTACGGCGGTGACTGGGCCGCCGAAATGCGCGCTCTGCGCCCCTACTATGAGGACGCAAAGGTGGTGGCTGTGGGCGAATGCGGGTTGGATTATCACTGGCCCGTTCCCAAGGACGCGCAGCTGGCCCTGTTCGAGGCGGAGATCCGCCTTGCACTGGAGCTGGACAAGCCCATCATCATACACGACCGTCAGGCACACGCGGATGTCTATGCTCTGCTCAAGCAGTACCGGCCCAAGGGCATCGTACACTGCTTTTCCGGCAGCGCCGAGGATGCCATACAGCTGGCACGGCAGGGGCTGTTCATCGGTTTTGGCGGCGCATGCACCTTCCGCGGGGCAAAGCGGGCCGTGAAAACCATCGAAGCTTTGCCGTTGGAGTCCATCGTGCTGGAAACCGACTGCCCCTATATGGCCCCGGAACCGCTGCGGGGACGTCGGTGCGACAGCGCAATGATCGTCCATGTGGGCGAATTTATCGCCGCCCGCAAAGGTGTGGAACCGAACCAGGTGTTCCACCAAACTGCCGACAACGCCCGGCGCGTATTCCAAATTTCCGAAAGCAGCGAAGCGTGAGCCGCCCGGCTCCGCGCGCTTCTTATTCCAAAAAAAAAAACAATCTTGTCATCAAGGAGAATCTATTATGAAAGCTCGTATTCCTCAGCACCGCGAATTTATCATCAACTTCCCTGACAGCGTAGACCAGGCCAAGGCAAACGAGGGCTGGGGCAAGCTGCAGCAGATCGTGGAGGACTACAAGAAGTCCCACAACGGTGCTTCCGTCTATGCTCCCACCTTTATCGAGGACTGTGAGCCTGCCGTCAAGAAGCTGCAGGAAGAGTATGGCTTTGAGTACACTGTGGAGTATGTGAAATAAGCTCTCCCCAAAAGCAGTAAAGCGCCCGGACAACAGAGGGATCTTCCCTGCCCGTCCGGGCGCTTTCTTTACGCTTGGGAGCCATGGGTTTTCCACGGCTCCCGTTTTTATTTACTATGCAAAGATCATTCCACTTCGATCAGCTCATACTCCCGGCTGCCCATGCCCAGAGCTGCGGCGGCTTCGATGGTGTGCACACCGTTGCGGCTCTCGATGCGCTCCAGCAGATGAGGCTTGCCGGGGTCATTGCTGGCGTACACCAGGTCAAGGCAGGCCTGGTCGATCGCTACCGGGTCGGTGGAAGCCAGGATGCCGATATCTGCCATGCAGGGATCTTCGGCCACGGCGCAGCAGTCGCAGTCCACGCTCATATTCTTCATCACGTTGATGCAGACCAGATTGCCCTGGAAATAATCCGCCACCGAGCTGGCAGCATCCGCCATCGCTTCCAGGAAGGAATCGTGATCGGCCGTCCAGATCTTCTCCGGCACGCCTGCGCCGTGGATATAAGCTTTGCCATAGGAGGAAGCCACACCGATGGAAAGCTGCTTGAGTGCGCCGCCATAGCCGCCCATCGGGTGGCCCTTGAAGTGGGACAGAACCAGCATGGAATCATATTTTGCCAGATTTTTTCCCACATAATTCTTTTGGATGACCTTGCCGTTCGGGATGGACAACTGCATATCCGGGCCTTCTTCGTCCATCAGATCCACCCGGTAGGTGCGCACCCAGCCATGTTCTTCCAGCAGGCGGCGGTGCTTTTCCGAGGTATTGCGCTGACCGTCATAGGCCGTGTTGCACTCCACCGCAGTGCCGTCCACAGCGTGGATCATCGGCCGCCAGAAGTCCGGCCGCAGAAAGTTCTGGTTGCCCTTTTCGCCGGAATGCAGCTTGACCGCCACATTGCCGGGCAGCTCCCGGCCCACCAGCCGGTACAGCTCCAGCACTTTTTCCGGGGTGATGGTGCGGGAAAAATAAACCTTTGCGCTCATATCGCTTCTCCTTTATGGTTTGGTCGGGGTTCCGGCCTTTTCTGGCCGGAAAATACGTTTTTTCTATTATAACACTGAAGCCCGGTTCAGGGTCAAGCCCTTTTCGCCAAAAACAGGCCGCCGCAGGGAAAAAGCTGCGGCGGCCTGTACAGTGCTTTTTATTTGCTCAGAAGGATGCGGTCATTGTCCAGCTGTTCGCCGGCATTTTCGTGGAACTTTTCCAGCAGGTCATCCACGGTCATCTTGCTGCGCTGCTCGCCCTTGACATCGAACACGATGCGGCCCGCATTCATCATCAGGGTGCGGTTGCCCAGCTCCAGCGCCTGGTGCATGTTGTGAGTGACCATCAAGCAGGTGATCTTCTTTTCCGCCACGATGCTCTTGGTCAGCTCCAGCACCTTTTCGGCAGTGGCAGGGTCCAGCGCCGCGGTGTGCTCATCCAAAAGCAGCAGGCGGGGCGTTACCAGCGTGGCCATGAGCAAGGTCAGCGCCTGGCGCTGGCCGCCCGACAACAGGCCCACCGGCTGCTTCATGCGATCCTCAAGGCCCATATCCAGCAGGGCCAGTTTTTCCCGGAAGATCTCCTTATCCTTGCGGGAGATGCGGGAAAAAAACTGGTACTGATTGGTGCCCGCCCGCAGATAAGCCAGCGCCAGGTTCTCCTCGATGGTCATATTGGGCGCGGTGCCCTTGAGCGGATCCTGGAACAGATGGCCGATCACCTTGCTGCGCTTATACTCCGGCACAAAGGTGATATCCTCATTGCCCAGCAGGATATCGCCTTCGTCCACCAGAAAGCCGCCGGTGATGGCGTTGAACAGCGTGGACTTGCCCGCGCCGTTGGAACCAACGATGGTGGCAAAATCGCCCGCCTCCATGTGCAGGCTCACGCCGTCCAGCGCGACCTTTTCATTGACGGTGCCGGGATTGAAGGTCTTGCGCAGATCCTTTAAAGTAAGCATCTCCATCTCAGACCGCCTCCTTTCTGCTCTTTCTGCTGCGGGCCTCCCGCTTGCGCTTTTCAAACGCGATGCGGGACTTGACCGCCGGCATCGAGATCGCCACCGCCACGATGACGGCAGACACCAGCTTCATGGCTGCGGCCGGCACATTGAAGCGCAGGGCCACCGCCACGATAAAGCGGTACAGGCAGCTGCCAAATACCACGCCCAGCACCCGGCGCACCATATTCCGACGGCCCAGCAGGGTCTCACCGATGATGAGGGAGGCCAGCGCGATCGTGACCATACCGGTGCCCACGTTGATATCACAGCTCTTCTGGTACTGGGCCAGCAGACCGCCGGACAGAGCGGTCAGGGAGCCGGAGATGCACAGGCCCACCGTGATGGTAAAGGCCGGGTTGATGCTGGAAGCACGCACCATTGCACTGTTATCGCCTGTAGCGCGGATGGACAGACCCAGCCGTGTGCCCAGAAAACGCACCATCAGCACCCCGGCCAGCGCAATGACCGCCGCCGCCAGCACCAGCTTATACCAGCCGCCGGTAAAGGCCAGCGCCTCTTTTGCCCAAGTAAAGACGGTGGCCGTTTTGACCAGGGACATATTGGAGGAAAAGCCCATCACCGCCAGATTGATGGTGTACAGGCCGGTGTTGACGATGATACCGGCCATGATGCTTTCCACGCCGAGACGGGTCTGCAAAAAGGCGGTGACAAAGCCGGAACACACACCCGCGCCCATAGCCGCCAGCAGAGCCAGAAAGGGATGGCCGGTCAGCGCCACCTGACAAGCCACCGCACAGCCCAGTGTAAAGCAGCCATCGGTGGACAGATCCGCGATGTTCAGGATGGAATAGCTCAAAAACAGCGCCAGCGCAACCAGACTGTAAATGCAGCCCAGTTCCAGCGCTGTCTGGATGACATTGAGCGAAAAAATACTCGCCAGCATATAAAAGATGCTCCTTCGTCGTCAGGGGGTGAGACGCGGCCGCAGCCGCCCGGACAAAGCAAGAGGGCGGCAGACCGTTTTCCCCTGTGCGGGGCGGCCCTGTTCCGCCTTCCTGCTGCGATGCCGCGCCGGTTTCTTCGCGAGGCATCGGTTTTTATGGTGTAAGCGCCCCGTCCTCAGGAGAAGGACTCGGCAGTGGTGATCTCCTCCACGCTGGTGCAGTAGGGTGCAAAAACCGCCTTGACCGTTTCGATGTCGAAACCCAGCGCCGCGCAGGTCTCGGTGTTGACCGTAGCGATGCCGTTATCAAAGGTGCGGAAGGGCAGCTCAGAGGGCTTTTTGCCATCGCACAGCAGCTCCACCACCATATCAGCCGTTTCAACGCCCAGCTGCTCATAGTCCACGCCGTAGCCCAGGAACGCACCGTTCAGCGCAAAGCTGTCTGCGCCGGTGTAGTGCTGCACGCCCGCTTCGATGAACTCCTCATAGATGGACAGCTCGGCGGTCATAATGGTGTTATCAGTCGGGGTGAATACAGCTTTGACGCCTGCGGCGATCAGCGCTTCGGCGGCCATCTGCACCTCGGCGGTGGTAGTGCCGTTCTTTTCGATATACTTGATCCCCTTTTCATCGCAGAAGGCCTTTGCGTCCGCGATGGCCTGGGTGGAAGAATCCTGACCCAGATCATACAGCAGGCCGATGGTGTCGATATCCGGATTCAGGGCCAAAATCAGGTTCATGATGGAAGCGGTGTCCAGCGCATCGGAAGTGCCGGTCATGTTCGGCTCGCCATCAAAGCCGGCGCCCACAGGGTCGGACACGGCGGAGTAGACCACCGGGATATCCGTATCTTCCACGGCGGCCAGCATGGTAGCGGCGGTGGGGGTGGCCACGGCCACGATCACGTCCACGCCATCGGCCACCAGATCGGCGCCGATCTGGTTCAGGTTGGACTGATCGGCCTGTGCATTGGAATAGTAATCTTTATAGTTGAAGCTCACGCCCTTTTCGGCAGCCGCTTCATCCAGACGGCTCTCGACAGCGGCCACGATCTGGTTCAGGGACGCATCATCCACATAGTTCACAATGCCCACCTTGAACTGCTTGGCGCTGTCGGAGGCGGCGGAACCTGCCGCAGAGGAAGCGGCGGTGCTGGAGGAAGAGCCGCACCCCGTCATTGCCAGAGTGGAAACGGCTGCGGCAGTCATAGCAGCCTTGAGGAAGCTGCGTCGAGAGATCATGTTTGCGTTTTTCATAAGTTTTAACTCCTTTCCCCGGAGCGGGCGGCAAAATCAAAGACCCGCTCCACCTGCGGAACGGGTCTGATAACAAAAAAACGACCCGTCCCTGTGTGTTATCCACAAGGACAGGATCGGTAAAATACGATTCTGCGGTGCCACCTTGTTTGCCCTGCACTGCGGCAGAGCCCCCTCACGGAGAGCCAACACTCCCCTGCCCTGTAACGGAGGCTTCCGTCCCAAGCTACTCAGAGGATATCCTCTTTTCACCCGGCCCTCGGCGGCCCACGAAGTCCTGCCCCGCTTTCGCCCGTTTCCATCCTCCGGGCTCTCTTGCAGATGCGCTGTGCAGATTCTCTTCCGCCTCATCGGTTTGATTGCATTATACACTTTATCCCGATAAAGTCAAGATGGAATTTTTCACATTTCCCGCATTTCAGTTGCAGCAGATTGCACAATCACCGGGATCCGCCCTACCCGCAGGGAATTTTCCCCCTTTGCGCCATCGGGGGCCAGCTCGTTGAATTCGACATAAAGCTGTTCACCCAAGCGCAGCTCCCGCGCTGCGGCCTCCTGTTCCAGACGGGCACGCAGTCTTATCGACCAACTTTTCCAGCTTTCGGCAGGATCCTCCACCACCTCATATAAGCACAGATACGGTCCGCCGGGCAGCAGCAGCTCGCCATCCTCCTGGCGCTGATACAAAAACAGCCGGCCTTTTTCATGGCACACACCGGTGTACAGACCATCGGTCAGGTAGTTGACGATATGGGTACCCTCCATCTGCTCCGGTGTCAGCAGCACCGTCACCCGCTGCGCCGGGCGTTCCAGCAGCTGCGGCCCGGCACCGCACCAGCGCAGGAACTCTGCGTTCTGGGCACGGATGCCCTCCAGCATCTCCTTTCGGCGGTGCAGCTGCTGCATGCGGCGGTCGATCTCGGCGCTCTGCTGGGCCAGCACCGCGTCCAGACGTGCCGGGTCGCTGTGGGTAAGGTATTCCTTGATCTGCTTCAGCGGAACGCCCAGATCCCGCAGGGCCGCAATGAGCGCCAGACGGTCCAACTGATGCCAGGAATAGACCCGGTAGCCGTTTGGCTCCACCCGCATCGGGTGGAACAGACCGATCTCATCATAATACAGCAGCGTCTTTTTGTTCACGCCCGCCAGACGCGCAAACTCTGCGGCGTGGTACTCGGTCTTTTCCATACAAAAAATCTCCTTGACTATCCAGCAGCTGGATGGTTTACAATGGCCTCATCCATCCAAAACGAGGTGTTTTATTTATGCAGGATCCCACATCCTCCCTGCTGCACGGGCCGGTGCGCCCGGCGTTGCTGCGCTATGCGCTGCCCACCATCCTGAGCATGCTGGCCACCCAGTTCTACACAGTGGCCGATACCATGATCATCGGCTTACAGCTGGATGCAAACGCCCTGGCCTCGGTTTCCAATGCGTCTACCATGCTGATGATCTTTCTGTTCATCTCGGGCGGGCTGGAGCTGGGCGGAGGCCTGCTGGCCGCCGCCAAAAAGCCCACCGCCTCCAAACAAGAGCTGTCCCGGCTGATCCATAACCTGCTGTTCGTCGATTTTGAGGTCGCACTGCTCATCGCGGTGCTGGGCTGGTTTGGCAGCCGCCGGCTGCTGCTCTGGATCAACACCCCTGCCGCCATCGTGGAAGAGGCCGTGCTGTACAGCCGCATTTTCCTGCTGGGTCTGCCTGCGCTGATGCTCTACGACCTTTCCAAGCAGATCGTTGTGGGCTGCGGCGACTCCCGCACTCCGCTGCGGGCTGTGGTGGCCACCTCGGTGCTGAACATCCTGCTGGATCTTGCGCTGGTGCGGCCTTTTGGCGTGGCGGGCGCCGCCGCCGCCACCAGCATCGCCCAGTTTGCCGGTGCAGCGTTTATGATGCGGCATCTGCATTCTACCATGCTGGAAGGCAGCTTCCAACTGTCTATGATGAATCCTTCCGTCGTAAAAGACATCTTTCGGCTGTCCGTTCCCAGCACCGTGCAACAGGGCAGCGGCGCGCTCATGTCCGTTTTCAAGCAGAGCCTGCTGGGAGGGCTGGGCGTGGCGGCCATTGCGGGATTTTCCTGTGCAAACAAGCTTTCCAGCCTGCTGATGATGCCGGTCTACGGCTTTGTACAGTCGGTGGTGTTTTTCATCGCCCAGAACACCACCGCACAGCAGCCCGACCGCGTACAGGAAGGCTTGCGGGAAGGGCGGCGCATCCTGCTGATCTATTCTCTGCTGGTGGTGGGCATCTGCGTGGGCTTCAACAGCCCGCTGCTGCGCCTGTTCACCACCGACCCGGGCGCTGCCGCCTTTGGCCGCACCATGCTGGCCTGTGAATCTGCGGCCTACCTGTTCACCGCACAAAAGCATCTGCTGGAAGCCCGGCTGCGCGGCGCGCAAAAGATGGGCCTGTATCTTGTTTCCAATCTTGGGCAGATCGCGCTGAACATCTCCTGCTGTGCAGTGCTGGTGCCGCGGGTAGGGTTCAACGGCTTTTGGATCTCCTCTTACATCAGCGCCCCGGCGGGGCTGGTGCTGGCTTTTGTCATGGTGCGGCTTTCCGGCTGCGGCAAACCGGAACAGACCGCTGCGCAGTAAAATATCCCCTTTTTCAGCGGCGGGCCTTGCGGCGCTTTTTCCACACGAAATACCCTGTGTATACCAGAAAGACCGGGATGGCGGCGAGGGTGACGGTTCGGCTGAGGCGGATACCGTCCGGCTCGTAGACGAACTCGATGCTGCTTTCTCCGGCCGGGCAGAGCACTGCCATCAGGCCATTGTCCACCCGCAGGATCTCGGTCTGCTGTCCATTGACAAAGGCCGTGAAGCCATCGTCGTGGGGCACCGAAAAGAACACCAGCTCCTCGCTGTCCAGCACGATATGCGCCGAAAATCCGGAATTGGTCATGGTAAAGCTGTCACAGGCCGAAGCGCGGCGGTCTTTGCAGTCCTGGACATAGGTTTGGTAGTACAGATCGTTCAGCTGTTCCTCCGGCAATTGAGTCAACGTGCGGCCATAGGCTTCGATCTGTTCTTCGGTAAGCAGCAGCGCCCGCATCAAAAGATTGCTGCGCAGCGTTTTGGGCACGGCCTCATAGGTTTTCTCCGTTACATAGTATTCGTAGGTAAAGCCCATCGGCACATAGTTGGTGTTGCGGTAGATGGCAAATCCGCTGCGTGTATCCCAGTAAACCCATCCCTCATCCGCCTGCTCTTCAAAGCTGTCGCCGGATCCTGCTTCCGTGATGGTATATTCCACACTCAGCAGACCGCGCAGAGCATAGTCGGACACACTCGGTTCGCTGCGCACATCCCGCTTGATCCCCACCGAAGGGTAAAAGCTGAGGATGCTGGGCGCCGCCGTGCTGCCAAAATATTGCAGGCAGCTCTTATCCAGCCAAAGCCCCAGATTGTCATAGGTCTGGTAGGTATCGATGCGGTAATCCCCTTCCGGCAGTTCTTCCTTCAGCGAAACAGCTCTGGTGTATTGATCGACCAGACCCGCGTCCGAATACCACTGGCCAAACTTGCCGATGCCGATGTGCACGACGCCGAACAGACAGGAAAAGGCCAGCACTGCCGCCAGCAGACGCTGCGGCAGACATTTTGCTCTGCGCCAACGTCCGCAGATCAGGCAGAACACGCACAATCCGCCCAGGCCAAAGGCCAGCACCACGGCATACTGGCCGGGATTGCTCAGCACGCCCAGCGACCATTCGCCGGTATCGCTGTTCAGCACCGGCACCAGCGCAAAGGCCAGCGTAGCGATCATGATCCAGAGGATCCCTTTGGCCGGGGCCTCCAGATCGATGTCCAGATCCTCCAGCGCACTTACCGTCATAGCGCACAGGATCAGCACCGGCATATAGTACCAGCGGGCATAATAGCTGGAGTTCAGCGCATAGAACGCGCTGTTGAGGATGGGCACCAGCGCAAATACCGCACAGACGGCCACGATGCGCTTTTTGCTGTCTGCTGTGCGGCTGCGCCAGTAAGCCATCACACCCGCCAGGCTGCACAGCGGCAGATAGGCGGACATGCTGGTCCATTTGATGACTCCTTCCGACCAGATGGAGGTGATATAAGGCGAATCCGGCGGCATCACCCAGCTGAGAAGGATGGCCAGATACTGCTGCACTCTGGAATAGGTCAAAAATCCCCAGCCCGATGAAAAATCGATGGTGCGCGGGTTTTGCAGCAGCGAGAGCACAGCCGGCCAAAGCAGCAGACAGCCCAGCGCCACGCCCAGCACGCTCTCCCATGCCAGCGTGCCGAACAGCCGCACGCTCAGCCGAAAGTCTCCGGCGCTGACCTTGCACACAAAATAGATGACCAGGAACAACACCTGACCCACAAAGAAAAAGTAGTTGTTCAGCAGATTGACTGCCACCCAGAACGCAAACAGCCCCCTGCGATCCTCATAGATGCACTCATCCAGCGCCCAAAGCATCCAGGGGAACAGCGCCACCACGTCCACAAAGTGGTTGAAAAAGACATTGTACAGCGAAAATCCGGAAAAGGCATACAGGCACGCGCCCAGCACCGCATAATTCTGATCCCGGACATAGCGGCGCAGATACAGGTATGCGCCGCCGCCCGCCGCCGCAAACTTGAGCACCAGAAGCGGCACCATCAGATACGGCAGCCAGTTTTGCGGAAAAAGCAGCGAAAGCCAGAAAAACGGAGAGCCGTACAGGTAAAACGAATAGGCGTTCATCGTGCCGCTGCCAAGGTCGGTAGCCCAGGAAAAGGTATCATGCACGCTGGATGCCAGGCTGTCCGGATAGCTTCGGCCTTTGATAAAGCCATTCATATACCGGTAAAAGCTGATCTGCTGGCTGTTGAAATCCCCCGCATAATGGAAAAATCCGCCGTCCACCAGGCAGAACGGCAGAAAGATCAAGGCAGCAGTCAGAGCGCAAAGCCCCACCGTGAGCCAGAATTTATTTTGCTTGTGCCCCAGCAGACGCGGCTGCCGGACTGCGTGTAAAGCTGCCATGTGTTTCCTCTTTTCTTCGCCCACCGGGGCGGGATCTTTTTGGTGATCGTATCAAAAGTTATTGTTATAGTATAGCACGATTCCCTCAAACAAAAAAGAACCTTTCTTCCTGGTTCCACCTTGACAATCCGCGCATCCGCGGCTATTTTGGAAGAAACCATTCCAAAGGAGGCCCTTTTTATGCTGTATCCGTTCAGTGCGCTGCTGGCGCGCATGAAATACATCACCCGCTGGAGCCTGATGCGCTCCACCCGGGCAGAATCCCTCAGCGAGCACACCTGTGACACCGCTCTGCTGGCCCACATGCTGTGCCTGATCGCGCGGCGGTACACCGGCACCCCCTGCCGTCCCAAAACGGTGGCGGTGGCCGCGCTGTACCACGACGCGCCGGAGATCATCACCGGGGACATGCCCACCCCGGTGAAATACCGCAGCGATACCCTGCGGGACGCCTACAAAGCACTGGAGCGGGAAAGTGTGGACAGCATGGGCGCGCTGCTGCCCGGCGAGCTGCGGGAAGAGGTACAGCCTTTTCTTAGCGGCGAGCTGCTGACAGACGAAGAGCACCGCCTGCTCAAAGCAGCCGACCGGCTTTCGGCGCTGATCAAATGCCTGGAAGAACAGCGCAGCGGCAACCATGAGTTTGACGCCGCGCTGGAGCAGCAGCGGGCAGCGCTGGCTGCCATGCACTGTCCCGAAGCAGACTGGTTCATGGAACACTGCCTGCCCTGCTACACACAAAACCTGGACGAGCTGACCCACATGGGGCGCTGATCTACGGAAAAGGCACCTCGCGCACATCGTCCGGATCGGCGGCGCGGCGCTGTTGGTCAAACACCGCTTCGATCAGGCGGTCAATATCCTCCAACCGTTCCAGCTCGCAGCAGATGCGCCGCAGGCCGGCGGCACCTTTCAGTCCTTTCATATAGTGCATCGTCTGGGCGCGAGCCTGCGGCATCGCCACAAACTCCCCTTTCTGCTCCACCATTTCTTCCACCTGGCGGCGCATGGCGTTCATCCGCGCCTGCAGATTGGGGGTTTTCGGCTCCGGCCGGCCTTCCAGCGCAGCGTTGATCCGCTCGAACAGCCAGGGATCTCCCAGCGCACCGCGGGCGACCATCACGCCGTCGCAGCCGGTGCGCTGCACCAGCTCCACTGCGTCCTGCGCTGTGTGGATGTCTCCGTTGCCAAACACCGGCACCCCCACCGCCTGTTTGACCTCAGCGATGATCTCCGGGTCAATGCCGGGGGTGTACATCTGCTCCCGGGTGCGGGCATGCACCGCGATGGCCGCCGCGCCTGCCTGCTCACAGGCACGGGCACACTCCACCGCCGTGATGTGCTGTGCGTCCCAGCCTTTGCGGAGCTTGACCGTGACCGGCCGGGAGGTATGGGCTTTTACCTGCTCCACAATGCGGCCGCACAGGTCGGGATCCAGCATCAGCTTGCTGCCTGCGCCGCCCGAAACGATCTTGGGCGCAGGACAGCCCATATTGATATCGATAAAATCAAACTCATATTCCTCGATGGCCGCCGCTGCCTCGCCCATGATCTCCGGCACCTCGCCAAAGAGCTGCACTCCATAAGGTGCGCCGTTGGGCTGCGCCCTGAGCAAGCCGACCGTCTTGTGGTCATGATAGACCAGCGCCCGGCTGGACACCATCTCGCTGACCGTGAAGCCTGCGCCGTGCTGTGCCATCAGGCGGCGGCAGGGTGCGTCCGTAAAGCCCGCCATCGGGCCAAACACCGCCCGATGCGGCAGGATAAGCGGGCCGATCTTTAAAGGTTCCATGTTTTTCCCTCGTTTTTCTGTTCTGCGGGACACACCGCCCCGCGCTGTGATTGATTGTACCATATTTGCGCGGTTTATGGTATACTGTGTTTTGGGAGGATGGCGGGGCCGCGAACCGTTCCGCCGGAATGATTATGGAATATCGCAACTGGAACAAAAACAACATCTCCACTTCTCTGCTGGGCTTTGGCTGCATGCGCCTGCCCAAAACGCCGGACGGTGCCATCGATGAACCTCGGGCCGCAGCCCTGCTGAACGCCGCGCGGAATGCAGGAGTCAATTATTTTGATACCGCTTACCCGTATCACGGCGGCGAGAGCGAACCGTTTGTGGGCCGGACGATTGCCCAGTGGCCGCGCGAAAGCTTTTATCTTGCCACCAAGCTTCCGCTGTGGCTGTGCAAGACATTGGACGATGCCAAGCGCATTTTTGAGGAGCAGCTCCAGCGTCTGGGTGTAGAATACTTCGATTTTTACTTAATGCATGCACTCCACAAATCGCGCTACGACGCCGCAAAGGAGATCGGCATCGTGGACTGGCTATGGGAACAGAAGGCTGCCGGGCGCATCCGGAATCTTGGCTTCTCCTTTCATGACAATTATGCCGCGCTGGAGCATATTATCCGCGACCAGCCGTGGGATTTCTGCCAGCTGCAATACAACTATCTGGACACCGACGACCGCGCGGAGGAACAGGCCGGCGACCGAGGCTATGCCCTGGCCGCAGAGCTGGACATCCCGGTGATCGTCATGGAGCCTATCAAAGGCGGCACCCTGGCCAATCTTCCGCCAGATGCCGCCGCGCCTCTGCGTGCTATGCGCCCGGATCTCAGCATGGCTTCCTGGGCGCTGCGCTGGGTGGGCACGCATCCCAACGTCAAAGTGATCCTTTCCGGCATGAGCGATGAGGCACAGGTGACGGACAATCTTTCCACCTTTGAGCGCTTTGCGCCGCTGACGGATGCCGAAAGTGCCGCCGTGAGCCAGGTGGCCGAGGTTCTGCGCAGCCGTATCCGGATCGGCTGCACCGGCTGCCGCTACTGCATGCCCTGCCCGATGGGAGTGGACATCCCGGACAATTTCAGTGCCTGGAACCGATATGCCATGTTCGGTCAGGCGGATGCCGCCCGCGAGAGCTGGCACAACCGTTTCCCCGAACAGGAAAAGGCCAAAAACTGCGTGCGCTGCGGCAAGTGCGAGGCCGCCTGCCCTCAGCATCTGCCCATCCGGGACGCGCTGGCCCAGCTGCAGCAGGAGATGGACGCGCTGTGATCCTCTGAGCTGCTGCGCAGATCCCTTTTCATCTTGATGGCTCTTTTACAAACAAAGCGTTCCGCCATTACAGCGGAACGCTTTGTTTGTTCAGTTTTTCTTTACCACAGGCGGATCGCCTTGATGATGCTCTCGGCCTTGTCACGGGCAAGCTCCAAATGCTCCTGCAATGCATCGGCAGAGGCATCCCAGTCCTGCCGCAGCGCCGCGTTCAAAATGCGCAGATGCTCTGCGTTGGCCTGATCCTGGTTGATCATGCTGACCTTGCCGGTCATGATGCGGAAGCGGGTGTTCAGGCCGGTGATGCGGTCATACGACATGCGCAGATATTTGTTGGGCAGTGTGCTCATCAAAAGCGCATGGAAGTCATCGTCCGCCTTACAGAAATCTTCCATTTCGTCCGGCGCAAGCATCTGCTGATGGAACACTTCCAGTTGTTCCCGCGGGATGGCGCTGCCATATTCCCGCAGGGCATACGGCTCCACCAGCAGCCGCATCTCAAACATGCTGCGCACGTCCTCTTCCGTAATGCTGGAGACCATCAGGCCCTTTTTGGGCAGGATGGTGATCAGCCCTTCCTGCTCCAAACGGCCCAGTGCATCCCGCATGGGGGTGCGGCTGATGCTGCCCATCTCGGCACACAGCCGCTGTTCGTTCAAAAACTCGTTGGGACGGTACTCACAAGTCAAGATCTTGTTTTTCAGATACTGATAGGCCTGAAGCTTCAGGCTGGGCTTGGATGAAGTATCCAGTTCTTTCATTTCATGTTCTCCTGCTCTGTAAAAAAGCTTGAACGCGTTCTCCTGATACTGCACCGGCGCGTCATCGGCCCTGCCTGCCGATGGCCGCAGCGGATCTTTGTTCTTCTCTTTTCAAATACTCTACCCTGTTGATATATTATTTCATAATTCGGCATTAAATACAAGATGTATGTTAAATTTTTGGCTATATTTCTGTTTTTGACAGCAAAACCTTCCGAGTTTTTCATATTTTACCGAACCCTTTTTGTGCTTGTCTGCCAAATTTTACAAATTTGATGGCGTTTTTTGCAACCGGGCCAAAAATGTGGTACAATAAGAGCGGTAACGTTACCGGAAGGGAGGCCGCTACGATGGCGCGCAGCGATGGCTATAACACCAAGACCCGGCAGCTGATCCTGGATTATCTGATCCGGAACCGGCAGCATGCGGTCAGTGCATCCAATATCCTGGAGCACCTGGAATCTCAGGGGGCCAGCCCCAACCCCACCACCGTCTACCGCTATCTGGACAAGCTGGCCGGAGAACAGCGGATCATGAAATATGTGGCCGACAAGGGCGAACGCGCCGTGTTCCAGTATGTGGACGAGGGCCAGCACTGCCACGACCATCTGCATCTGAAATGCGTGCAGTGCGGGCGCATTTACCATCTGGACTGCGGCTTTATGGCACAGGTGCGCCGGCATCTGCGGGATGACCATGGTTTTGCGCTGCAATGCGAGGGCAGCGTTTTGTACGGGCTGTGCCGCGAATGCGCCGCGCAAAACGCACAAAATTCCGATGCGGCTGTTGACACGGGGAAAAAGCCGTGATACAATTCACTCATCAAAAGCATTGACCGGGAAAAGTAAGATCCAACCGTTCCCTTGCAGAGAGCGCGGGCAGGTGTAAGCCGCGCAGAGAACCGGATCCGAACGAACACCCGTGAGCTTCTCCCTGAACCCGTGCGGCGGCAGTAGGGGCAGACGGCAGCCGTCCGTTAATGCGGCAGCGTTTTCAATGGGGAGAACGCAAAAAAGTGACTGGCGGGCTTTTTGTCTGCCGGTAAGTTAGGTGGCACCACGGATACGGCAGCATTCGTCCTAGAGCAAACGGGAACGAATGGCTGCCGTATTTTTTTCATTTTATGAACGAGGGGTAAGAAATATGTGCTGTGTGATGGGTTATACCGGGCACGATCTGAGTGCCGAAAAGTTCAAGGAATATCTGATGCGCACCGTCAGCCGCGGGCCGGACGACCAGCGCGTGGTGGAAGGGCCTTTTGGTCTGATGGGCTTTGGACGCCTGGCCATCATGGGCCTGACGCCGGACGGCATGCAGCCCTTTTACCGCGGCGCGGACTGCGTGGTGTGCAACGGCGAGCTGTATGGCTTCCGATTTGAAAAGGAGATCCTGAAGCGCGCAGGCTACAAGTTCAAGTCCGACTGCGACTGTGAGATCCTGCTTCCTCTGTACTATGAATACGGCCTGGACATGTTCCGCCACATGGATTCGGAGTTTGCGCTGATCCTGTACGATTCCCGCAAGGACCGCCTGATCGCGGCGCGTGATCCCATCGGCATCCGTCCGCTGTTCTACGGCTACTCCAAATCCAGCCACAAGATCGCCTTCTCCTCCGAGATGCAAAATCTGATCGGCTGGTGCGACGACATCCGTCCCTTCCCCATCGGCAGCTACTACTGCGACGGCCGTTTTGTGCGGTATGAGGACATCGCGGACGTTCCCGCCCCGCACGCTGATGACATGGACACCATTCTGACCAATATCCGCGAAAAGCTGATCGCAGGCGTGGAAAAGCGTCTGGATGCGGATGCCCCTGTGGGCTTTCTGCTGTCGGGCGGTCTGGATTCCTCGCTGGTATGCTCCATCGCCGCCAAAAAACTGGGCAAACCCATCCGCACCTTTGCCATCGGCATGGACACCGATGCTATCGACCTGAAATATGCGCGCCAGACCGCCGATTATCTGGGCAGCGATCACCACGAGATCATCATCAACCGGGAAATGGTTCTGGAAAGCCTGGAAGAGGTCATCCGCATTCTGGGCACCTGGGATATCACCACCATCCGCGCCAGCATGGGCATGTATCTGCTGTGCAAAGCCATCCATGAGCAGACCGATGTGCGCGTGCTGCTGACCGGCGAAATCTCGGACGAGCTGTTCGGCTACAAATACACCGACTACGCCCCTACCGCCGACGCTTTCCAGCAGGAGAGCCAGAAGCGCATCCGCGAGCTGTACATGTACGATGTGCTGCGCGCCGACCGCTGCATCTCCGCCAACAGCATCGAGGCCCGTGTGCCCTTTGGCGATCTGGATTTTGTGCGCTATGTCATGTCCATCGACCCCGAAAAGAAGCTGAACAGCTATGGCAAGGGCAAGTATCTGCTGCGCAAGGCCTTTGAAGGCGACTGGCTGCCGCCGGAGATCCTGTGGCGCGAAAAGGCCGCTTTCTCCGATGCCGTGGGCCACAGCATGGTGGACGATATCAAAGAGTATGCCGAAAGCCACTACACCGACGAAGAATTCCAACTGCGCCGCGCCAACTATTCGGCCCACTGCATGCCTTTTACCAAGGAAAGCCTGCTGTACCGCGAGATCTTTGAAAAATACTACTACGACCAGAGCCGCACCATCGTGGGCTTCTGGATGCCCAACAAGGCATGGCCCGGCTGTGATGTCAACGATCCTTCTGCCCGCGTGCTGGCCAACTACGGCGCATCCGGCGTGTGATAACTCTTTATAACCCCCTGTCCAGCGTGGATGCGCTGGACGATCGAAACGCTTTTTCGCTTCCTTTTTCTCGAAAAAGGAAGAATCCCCCGCAAAAAAGCAGGCTCCGTTTCTGCCCGAAACGGAGCCTGCTTTATTTTTGCCGAAGCATTATGTCAAATAGGGATCCGCGTTCTGAGCCGCCCGCGCGATGGTGGCCAGAAGCTTGACCAGACGCTTGTCATCCATCTGGCCACTGTTGTTGGCAAACGAGTAATAGCTTCCCTGCACGCAGAAGGACAGCAGGATGCTGCGCATGGGATCCTCCCAGAAATGGGGATCGATTTTTTCGATCCGTTCCCGCAGAGCCTGCTCCAGACGGTTGATGAACAGCGCCATGCGCGTTTTGCCGAACAAGATGCTGACCTCCCGGGCATTCTGTCCAAACGCATGGAACAGCTCCTGTGTCAGCCAATCGGTGCGCTCGTAGAAATCGCTGGGCTTGAGCGTACCAAGGCTATCCAGCACGTTTTCTACCAGCTCGCCTTCCAGCACACTGGCCAGCGCATAAATATCCTGGTAATGCGCATAAAAAGTGGATTTGTTGATCTGCGCCAGATCGCACAGCTCCTTGACACGGATCTTTTCCACCGGGCGCTGGGCGCGCAACTCCATAAACGCCTGCTTGATGGCCCGCTCGGTCTTTTCCACCCGAACATCCACAAAACCCACCTCTTTTCCAACTTTCGTTGGTTTTCCAACCGTTTTCCTTTTTCGCTGATTGAAGCAATCTACAACCCTTTTTATACTAGTGTTATACAGTAGAAAAGCATTCATTTTACTCCCGCCGATACAAAAACCCGCGGGCAGCCAGCGACGCCTCGATGCGGCGGAAGGCCGCCTCGTTGGGGCAGCGCAGAGTGTGCAGGTGCACTCCGCCGGTCATGCGGCTCAACAGGCACTCTGGCGCATTGCCCGCCTGCCGCATAAAGGCATCCACATCATAGCGGCTGGCCAGGTTCAGATTGCCGCGCAGCTCGCCATAAAGGGCGTTTTCCACTGCCACATCTACGACCACGCCGCCCTGATCGACCACTGTATACAGCTCGTCCCGCATCTGCTCCGCCGTGCTGTGCACACAGGCCAGAATGCCTGTATACCCTTGGGCAGCCGGATGGAGCTGATAGCCGCGGGGCGTGGCGTCGATCTGTGCGCCCGCCGCACGCAGCAGTGCCACATCCCCCACCACGATCTGGCGGGAAACGCCCAGCTCTGCGGCCAGCGTACTTGCGCTCAGCGGCACAGAGGCCGAGGTCAGACGCTCCAGAATCGTCTCACGGCGCTGTGCAGCATTCATGATCCCCGGCCCCCTTCCGCAAATATTCTAAATTTTATTTTAACAGAATCTCCCGCTTTCCGCAAGAGCCTCCCCGCCCGATTTTACCGGGTCAGGCCCAGGATGGTGGCATAGTTTGCGGGCAGCTTTACCTTTATGCGGCCCCATTCCACCAACGCTTCCACGGGCTGGCTGCCGGCACAGTCTGCCAGCAGATCCTCGGCCCCGGCTGCATCCACCGGCAGAGGAAATTCCATTTCCAGCGGTGCATCGTCATTGTTCATCACAACGACACATGCCTGATCGCCCAGCACCCGCGCAAACGCATACGCGCGGGTAGTCAGCTTCAGTTCCTTTGCCTCGCCCTCGCTCAGCTCCGGACGCTCCGCTTTCAGGCGGCCCAGCGCCGCGTACACGCTTGTTACCGGATCCTTCTCAAGGTATCCCTCATAATCCGCCAGCTTCAGGCAGGGACGCAGCGGCCAGTCGCTCCCCCACTCCTTTTTGCCTTCGACAGCAAATTCCGAGCCATAGTAGATGGAGGGCACGCCCCACAGCGTATAGACCAGAATGGCAATGTGGCGGATATGTTCTTTGTTCCGCAGCTTGTTGGGCAGACGCTCCACATCGTGGTTATCCGAAAAACTGTACAGCCTGGTTTTTCCGCACATGCCCTGCAAACGGCGCATCGTGTGCGCGATCTCAAAATAATTGTGGTCGTTGTGGCCGCTCCACAGTCCTTTGTGCAGCTCGTAGTTTGTCACCGAATGCAGCATGCGGGGGTTTGCCCAGCGGCTGTAGTCCCCGTGGATCACTTCGCCCAGCAGCCAAAAGTCCGGCTTGAGTTCATCGCTCACCCGGCGCAGACCTTCCATAAAACCAAAATCCATCACATCCGCTGCATCCAGCCGGATGCCATCGATGTCGAACTGCTCTACCCAGAAGCGCACGGTATCAAAATGATACTGCTGCACCTCCGGATTGCGCTGGTTCAGCTTGACCAGCAGGTTGAAGCCGCCCCAGTTGCCATAAGAGAATCCATCGTTATATTCATTATTGCCCCAAAAATTCACATCGCAGAACCAATCGCGATAGCGGGCATGTTCGCGGTGCTCCTTCAGATCACGGAACGCGAAAAACTCCCGGCTCACATGATTGAACACCCCATCCACGATCACGCGCTGGCCGCGGGCATGGCAGGCATCCACAAAAGCGCGGAATGCCTGATTGGTACCCAGGCGGCGGTCCACAAGACGATAGTCCACCGTATCGTAGCCGTGCGTGCCGCTTTCGAACAGAGGGCCGATATAGATCGCCGTGCAGCCAAGCTCTGCTGCATGGGCTGCCCAGTCGTTCAGCTTTTGGAATGCGCCGGGAGTAGGCTGACCGTCATTTTCATGCTTACAGCCGCACAGCCCCAGAGGATAGATGTGATAAAATACCGCATTGTCATACCAAGCCATGTTATTCCGCTCCTGTTTTGAAATAATATCGGCAAATGCGCCGGGCCGCAGCATTCTGCGGCAGGGCCAGTATATCACAAAACATTCCATTTGTGTGGAATTTTTACAATTTTCCTTAATTTTTCCTTCAAAAACCATCCATATTGTACGTTACGCAGTTCATTTTGTTTCATTTTATGCGACACGCCTCCCCGTGTGCCGCACGATTTTCATAGAGTAAGGAGTTTTTGTATGAACATACCCTCGATCCCACGCGAATTCTATACCGGCGACTGTTTTGACGCTTACCGCTATCTCGGTGCGCACCCCGCCGCAGGGCCGAACCGGGAACCGGGGTGGTTGTTCCGGGTCTGGGCGCCCGCCGCATCCGCCGTGGAGGTGTGCGGCGCCTTTGACGGCTGGGGTCCCGGTGTACCGATGGAATATCGCGATGGCATCTGGAGCGCTTTCATCCCCGGTCTTTCGGAGGGCGAGCTGTACAAATACCGCGTTCACGGCAAGGACGGCAGCACCGTGATGCACAGCGATCCTTACGCATTCTGGGCCGAGCAGCGCCCCGGCACGGCCAGCCGCCTGGCAGCGCTGGATTTTCATTTTGACGATCATGCATGGATGGAGCTGCGGGACAAGTGCCGCAATCGTCCGCTGAACATCTACGAGCTGCACGCGGGCAGCTGGAAGCATAAGCCCGGCAGCAAGGCTCCCGATGGCTCGGATGGATGGTACAATTACGAAGAGCTGGCCAAGGAACTGATCCCCTGGCTGCTGGAGCACCACTACACCCATGTGGAGGTGCTGCCCCTGGCCGAGCATCCCTTTGATGGCAGCTGGGGCTACCAGACCACCGGCTATTTTGCAGTCACCAGCCGTTATGGGACCCCGGCGCAGTTCGCCTGCTTTGTCAACGCCTGCCACCGCATGGGCATCGGCGTGCTGATGGATTTTGTACCGGTACACTTTGCGCCCAACACCGACGCCCTGGCACATTTTGACGGCACCTGCCTGTACGAATACGACAGCGATGTGGGCCACAGTGAGTGGGGGACCTGCAACTTCAACTTCTACCGCCGGGAGGTGTGCAGCTTTTTGAACAGCGCCGCTGCCCTTTGGATGGACGTCTATCACTGCGATGGCATCCGTATGGACGCCATCTCCCGTGCGCTGTACTGGCAGGGCGACCCCAACCGCGGCGTGAACGAGGGCGCTGTTGGATTTCTGCGCAAGCTCAACCACGGGCTGAACCGGCGCTGGCCCACCGGCATCTACATGGCGGAGGACTCTACCAATTTCCTCAAGGTGACGGCCCCCACCCGTTACGATGGCGTTGGCTTCGACTACAAGTGGGACATGGGCTGGATGCACGATACGCTGGATTATTTCTCCACTCCCTTTGGCGAGCGCCCTCAGCATTATGGCAAGATCACCTGGAGCATGTACTATTTCTATAACGAGATCTACCTGCTTTCTCTCAGCCACGATGAAGTGGTGCACGGCAAAAAGACCATCATCGACAAGCTGTGGGGCACCTATGAAGAAAAGTGCTGCCAGATGCGCACCCTATATTTTTATATGTATATGCATCCGGGCAAAAAGCTCAACTTTATGGGCAACGAGCTGGCGCATTTCCGGGAGTGGGACGAGAAAAAGGAACTGGATTGGAGCCTGACACAGTACCCGTTCCATGACAGCTTCCAGCGCTATATCTCCCGGCTGAGCCTGCTCTATTCCACCGAGCCGGCCCTGTTTGACGGAGAATACAACCCCGACTGCTTTGAATGGATCGCCAGCCAGAGCTGCAACGAAGGCGTATTTGCCTGGCTGCGCAAAAGCCGCGGCCAGACGCTGCTGTGCGTAATGAACACTCAGGATCATGCACACACAAAATTCCCGCTGTATCTGTCCTTCCCCTGCTCCACCAAGGAGCTGATCAACACCGAATGGCCGGACTGGGGCGGCTCTTTCCGGGGCGTGGGCGATCTGCACACCGAGGAAGGCGGCGTCTATGGCCGCGACTATACCCTGTATGTCGATCTTCCCGCGATGGGCAGCCGTATGTTCCGCCTTTCCCCCGAAGCGCAAAGCCCCGATGCTGCCGCCGCCAGCGCCCGGAAAGAGGCTGAGCGCCTGCGCCGCGAAGCCCAAAAAGCTGCCGAGAAAGACGAGCAGGCAACCGAATAACTCCCTTCAAAAATCCATCGTCCGTCAGTATGCGCGGTGCTCGTAAAACTGCCGACTGAATACGAGCAGAACGCCCGAAGAATCTGCGGACTCTTCGGGCGTTCTGCTTTGATGTATCGAAATTACTGCTTCTTATACCCACACTTCGGGCATACACCGTTTTCGTTGAGCGCGATGCCGCACAGGGGGCAGCGATCCAAAGTGCCTTCCGGCTTGTATTCCTGGGACGCGGCATTTACGCCGCTTGTAAAAGTCAGCTTGGCGATATTCAGCTTGTCCTTCAGGAGATCATAGACGATCTTGA
>JBJERU010000041.1:0-11980 GCA_051882415.1 Faecalibacterium sp.
GCATCTCAACGCGGGTCACTTTTCTGGTTCTCTTTTGGCGAGACAAAAGAGAACATTCCACCGGCTATCGATTGAATAACAGGGCATAAGCCTGACCCATCTCGTCCGCGATCTTTCGGGATGCATCTTATATGCCACTTACGCTTTTAGCAGCCGCTGCCCTTACGCAACTTCTCTAAACCGACAAGCTTCCCGGTTTTCCACCTCTGGCCTTTCGCCCAAAACCGTGCTATACTACTACAAATATGGAATAAAAGGAGAAATGCCATGCGTTTGGACAAATATCTTGCCGAGGCCGCCCAGTGCACCCGAAGCGAGGCCCGCACCCTGCTGCAAAAAGGCCGCGTCAGCGTGAACGGCTCCGTATGCAAAAAGTCAGACACGCAGCTTGGCGAAGGTGACGTTGTGGCGGTAGACGGCAAACCTCTGTGCTGGCAGAAGTTCGTCTATCTGATGCTCAACAAGCCCGAAGGCGTTGTCAGCGCCAGCACCGACCGGCGGGATACTACAGTGGTGGATCTGGTGGCCAGAGCCTATCCGCGCCGCCAGCTTTTTCCGGCAGGGCGCCTGGATAAGACCAGCACCGGGTTTGTGCTGCTGACCGATGACGGCGCGTTTGCCCATGATATCCTTGCGCCCAAAAAGCATGTGCCTAAAACATACCTTGTTACGCTGGATACGCCTTTCACCGAGGAGATGCGCGCGGGCTTTGCGGCGGGCGTTACCCTTTCGGACGGCCAGGCTCTGGCCCCTGCACAGGCACAGGCTGTGTCGGCAGATGGCTGCACTGTGCGTGTCCAGCTGCGCCAGGGAGTGTATCACCAGATCAAGCGGATGTTTGGCGTGTACGGCGCAGGGGTCAACGCGCTTCACCGCGAAGCCATCGGCTCTTTGCCGCTGGACAAAGACCTTGCCCCTGGCCAATGGCGCGAGCTGTCGGCACAGGAAGTGGCAAAAATTACTGGGTGAGGGGAGCGCCTTTTCACCCGGATTTCAAAAAAGTATCACATTTTCACGGTAAAATGAGCCTAAGAACCACGCAGAAAGGTACTTTTTGGCCCCTGAAATACCCCGGAAGATAATTTCAACAAGAAAGAAGAAAATTTTTTGTTGAAATATGTTGCAAAAGTAAATTCTTTTGTGTAAAATATAGATTGTAGTGCGGCGAAATTGTTAAAAATCACTATCGCTGTTCCGGCGGCTTGCAGAAAAGAGGAAAAGGGGTATCATTTATGGCCAATAGAGTTTTTCAAAGCGTGATCTACCAGATGAAAGACGCGATCGACCGTGTGGTCGGCGTGGTGGATGAAACTGGCGCGGTGATCTCCTGCTCGGAGCTCAACCTGATCGGTGAGCTGCGCGAGGGCTATCTGGCCGATCGGATGACGGCAGGCGAGCGCTTCGTCCGGGATGGCTACACCTACCAGCAGTTTTCCGGCGCAAAGCATAACGATTATGCAGTGTTTGTCGAGGGCGCTGACGAAACTGCGGGCCAGTTTGCCGCCATGCTCTCCATCAGCCTCCAGAGCATCAAACAGTATCACGACGAAAAATTTGATAAATCCAACTTTATCAAAAACGTTGTGCTGGATAATATCCTGCCCGGCGATATCTACGCCAAAGCCCGCGAGCTGCACTTTGCAACCGATGTTTCCCGTGTGGTGCTTATCGTGCGTGTGACCTCTGGCAGCGATATCTCGGCCTACGATGTGGTGTCCAGCCTGTTCCCCGACCGCCAGAAGGACTTTGTGTTCAATATCAGCGAAACGGATACCGTTCTGGTCAAGGAGATCCGCAAGGGCATCGACCGCAACGATATGGAAAAGCTGGCCGCCAGTATTGTGGACACCCTTTCCGGTGAGCACTATATCAAGGCCGTGGTCGGCATCGGCACCCCCATCTCCAACGTCAAGGATCTGGCCACCAGCTTCAAGGAAGCCCAGATCGCGATGGAGGTCAGCAAGGTGTTTGATACCGAAAAGCAGATCATCCGCTACGACAATCTGGGCATCGCCCGCCTGATTTATCAGCTGCCCACCACCGTGTGCGAGATGTTCCTGCGCGAGGTGTTCAAGCAGGGCAGCATCGAAAGCCTGGATCAGGAAACACTGTTCACCATCCAACGCTTTTTTGAAAACAACCTCAATGTTTCCGAAACCAGCCGCGGCCTGTTTGTCCATCGCAATACCCTCGTCTATCGTCTGGAAAAGATCAAAAAGCTTACCGGCCTGGATCTGCGAGAGTTCGATGACGCCATCGTGTTCAAGGTGGCGCTGATGGTCAAGAAGTATCTGTCCAACAATCCGGCCAAATATTGATCCTGCTTCCGGCGGCAATGTCCGCAGGCGGCAGTCAGACCGGCCGCCGGGTCCCGTGCTGGCCGGTCTTTTTTGTGTCATGCCTGCTGGACAGAAATCTTTTTTTGACGCCAAACCTTTATGTCAGGAGTGAACCCCTTCGTGATCGAATTTGAACACGTCTTTAAGGAATACAAAAAAAGCGGCCGTCCCGCCTTGCAGGATGTCAGCCTGCACATCGGAACCGGAGAATTTGCTTTTCTGGTGGGACATTCCGGCGCGGGCAAATCTACGCTGCTCAAGCTCATCCTGCGCGAGGAGATGCCCACCCAGGGCCGTGTGCTGGTGGACGGCAAGGATGTTGCCCGCCTGCGCCGCAGCCAAGTGCCCTATCTGCGCCGTCAGATGGGCATCATCTTTCAGGATTTCCGCCTGATTCCCAGCATGACCGTTTATGAAAACATCGCCTTTGCCATGCATGTCACCAATGTGGGCCGCAAAGAGATCCGGGAGCGCGTCAATTACATGCTGGAGCTGGTACATCTGCAAGATAAGGCCCGGATGTATCCGGACTATCTTTCCGGCGGCGAACAGCAGCGGGTCGCAGTGGCCCGTGCGCTGGCCCACACCCCCAAGCTCGTCATTGCGGACGAGCCTACCGGCAACATCGACCCCGAGCTGAGCCTGGAAATGATGGAGCTGCTCGAACGGGTCAGCGGTATGGGCATCACCGTGCTGGTGGTCACGCATGAGCACGAGCTGGTGCGCCACTTCCAGCGCCGTGTGATCACGCTCAAGCAGGGGCAGATCATCTCCGACCTGCCCGCTGGGGATCTGGCGCAGAAGGAGGCGGCCCCGTTATGAAGCTTTCGACCTTTTTCTTTCTCATAAAGCGCGGCGTGCGCAATCTGGGCACACACTGGGCCATGACCGCCGCCTGCATCGCCTCGCTGGGTGTGTGTATGACCCTGAACATTGCCGCAAGCCTGGCCGAGGTCAATGTGGACGGCATGGTGAATTATCTGGGCCAGCAGAACGAAACGGTGGTTTTTCTGGATCCCGAATGCGACAGCGAGACGGAACAGGCTGCGGGTGACGCGCTGGCCGTGCTGCCGGGCGTGACCAATGTGCAGTATGTGTCCAAGGACAACGTGCTGGAGATCTACAGCGAGCGCATGGAGGACTATGCCTCGCTGTGGGAAGAATTTAAAAACGATAACCCGTTCAAGGCCAACTACCGTGTCACGATAGAGGATCTGTCCCAGCTGCAAAGCCTGACCGAGCAGATGAAGCGCATCGATGGCGTGTACAGCGTGGCTGCGCCGCTGGAGATGAGCCGGGTGTTTGTACAGGTGCAGCAGGCCGTTACCAAGGCGGGCAATATCCTGATCCTGGTGCTTATGGCGGTCAGCGTCATCACTGTGGGCAGCACCATCCGGCTGAGCGTTTTTGCCCGGCGGCGTGAGATCGAGATCATGAAGTACGTTGGCGCAACCAACGGCCTTGTCACGCTGCCGTTCCTGGTGGAGGGCCTGGTGATGGGCCTTTTGTCCGGTGCTCTGGCAGCCGGTGTGACCATTGGCGGCTACGGCTATCTGGTACAGGCGGCAGGCGGCATGGGCAGCCTGTGGCAGATCCTGTCTGGCAGCACGCTGGTTCCGCTGGAAAAGGTGTGGCAGAATATCCTGCTCTACAGCTTGAGCGGCGGCGCTCTGGTGGGCGGGCTGGGCAGCCTGTTCTCCATCCGTAAGCACCTGAATGTCTGATGCGAAAGGAGAAACGGTTTTGAATCATCCAAAGCACGCAAAAGGCTTTTCCTGGCGCATGTCCCGCGCAAAGGCGCGTCATGCCCGCCCCGCAGACCGCGGTGGTCTGGTACGGGCAGCAAGCCTGTGTCTGGCGGTGGTCTGCCTGCTGACAAGTCTGGCCGTCTATCCCACCGCTTCGGCCGCGACCACGATGTCCGGCCTGCAAAACCAGCTGGATAAGCTGTCCCAATCCATCGAGCAGCACAAACAAGACCTCTCGGATGCCAAAAAGAAGGAGGCTGCCGCCAAAGCTCTGGAAGAAGAGCTGAAACAAAAGGTGACGGTCATCCAAAGCCAGATCAGCATCCTCAGCAGCCAGATCGCTACGGTGCAGAACGGTATCGGCCAGAAAGAACAGGAGATCGCCGTCAAGGAAACGGAGATCGCCCAGAAGGAAGTGGAGATCGCCGACCAGTGGGAGGATTTTAAAAAGCACATGGCCGCTATGCAGGAGCTGAACGACGGCGGCAGCGTGGCGATGCTTAGCGCGGTGACGGATCTGTATGAACTGCTGACCTTTAACGAGGTGATGCAGGATATTTCCATCAAAGACACCGAGATCATGGACAACATGAAAAACGCAAAGCTGGAGCTGGAAAACAGCAAATCTGCGCTGGAAGCCCAGTATCAGGATCTTCAGGCCCGCAAACAGGAGCTGGAAGCCCAGAATGCTCAGATGAAGGCAAAGCAGAGCGAGCTGAACTCCAGCATCGCTTCGGCGCAGCTGAGCGCGGAGCAGGCCCAGGCCGCCCAAAAGCAGGCCCAGGCCGCCATCGACTCGGACGAGATGAATTATGAGGCGGTCAAAAAACAGATCCAGGCCCTGATCGAACAGCAGGCCAACCAAAAGCCCCAGCTGAGCTTTACCGGCTTTATCTGCCCGCTGAAAAGCTACAGCCGCATTTCCAGCGAGTATGGCATCCGCAAAAATCCCGTGACCGGCGTGACCAAGCTGCATGCGGGCATCGACTTTGCGGCAGCAAGCGGTACGCCGATCTATGCGGCGGCCAGCGGCTATGTGACTACTGCGGGCTGGAACAGCAGCGGCTATGGCAACTATGTGATCATCTACCACGGCAAAATGACCGACGGCAATGCCTACACCACCCTGTATGCGCATATGAAGTCCATCGCTACCACGCAGGGCAAGTATGTGGCCCAGGGCGAGCTGATCGGCTATGTGGGCACCACCGGCAATTCCACCGGCAACCATCTGCATCTGGAGGTGTGGAAGGGGACAAGCAAGGCCAGCGCCGTCAACCCCAGAGACTACATCCCCATCCCGCACAACTGACGTAGCTGCGGCTCTTTTGTGAGGGGGACAAAGGCAGCACGACCGCTGCCTTATATCCAATAAAAGTGCCGCAGTCTTTTGTGCTTTATGGAGGCAGTGTCCTGTCCATCGTATCCGGGCGCAAAAGGCTGCGGCACGATCCAGAAAAAAGGAGGCGATCCCCGCGATGAAGCAGGAACACTACAAGAACATGCTTCGCATCGGCTGCCTGCTGCTGGCTGGCGTGTTTGTGCTGTCGCTGGTGGCAAGCGTGGCCCTCATGCTCCTGTTCTGACCCGAACGTGGAGATCCTGACCCAGGCGCGGCAGGGGCTGCGCTGCATCCGGGACGGGTATTTTGTGCCCGGCCTTTCCAACAGGAGGATACTGCAACAATGAACCGTAAGATCTCTGTGGGCATGATGGTCACGATCGTGATTCTGGCGATGACCGTCACCTTTTCTATCACGATGCTGATGGCCATGCGCCTGTTTGACAGCACCGTTACCAGCGTGAAGGAAAAGGAGAGCATGTACAGCAAGATCGCCGAGGTGGATCGCTATGTGCGCACCAACGGCTACTATGCCATCGATGAGACCATCCTGTATGATCGCACGACCTCCGGCTATCTGCTGGGCACGGGGGACAAGTATGCCCGCTATTACACGACATCCGCCTACACCGAGCTGGTCAAGATCCAGAACGGCGATCTGGTGGGCATCGGCGTGGAGCTGGGCAAAAGCCAGACCGGGTATGCCCGTGTGACCAAGGTGTATGAGGATTCTCCGGCACAGGAGGCGGGCATCCAGGAAGGGGACTATCTGACGATGGTGGACGGCATGGATGTGCGCAATCTGGCCACAGCAGACGCGGTGCAGACGCGGCTGCGGGGCGAAGCAGGCACGATCGTGAATGTGGTCTGGCTGGACAGCGAGGCCACCGAGCACACCGCCGATCTGACCCATTCGGGCTATCGCGCGTCCACGGTGGACTATCAGATGGTGCAGGAGAATGTGGGCTATATCCATATCCGCCAGTTTGATGCCACCACTCCCAGCGAACTGGACTATGCGGTGCGCACCCTGTCCAAGGCAGGGGCGGGGAGCCTGGTGTTCGATCTGCGCGATAACGGCGGCGGACTGTTGGACGAGGCACTGCGCTGTATCGACCTGCTGTGCCCGGAGGCAACGCTGGCCTATGCCGAGGATCGGGACGGCAACCGGGAGCTTTTGGCCACCAGTGACGCGGACAATGCGGTGGATCTGCCGATGGTGTGCCTGGTCAATGGCAATACGGCCAGCGCAGCAGAGCTGTTTGCCAGCTGTTTGCGCAGCTACAATGATGCGCGCCTGGTAGGTGTCAACACCCAGGGCAAGGGCACGATCCAGAGCAGCCCGCAGCGTCTGTCGGACGGCAGCGCAGTGGTCGTCACAGTGGCAAAGCTGCTGTGCGGTGATGGCAGCAGCTTTGACGGCACAGGGCTTGCGGTGGACGTGGAGCGTGCGCTGACGGCGGACGAGGAGATGGCATTCTATGAGTTTACGCTGGACACCGACCCGCAGGTGCAGCGTGCGGTGAGTACCGCACAGCAGATCAGCGGGACATCGACGGTAAGCGCAGCCAACGAAAGCGCGGCCGCCGGGAGCGAAGCAGCCGGGAGCGGCGAGGCTCTGTCCGAACAGGAGACCCCGCAGGAAGGGGACACGCAGGAAGCCGATGGTGAGGCCGCAGCGTAAAACAGCTTTTAAGATCCCGGTACAGATTTTGTTTTTGTGGAAACGCGGCTGAACTTAACGAAGCATGGTACATTCAAGGCCCCCGGCGCGGCTGCCGGAGGCCTTTTTGCAAGAAGAAAGGATGGAATCCGTATGCCGGAGCTGACCGACCTGTCCGTGATACGCGCATTGTGCGAAAAATATGATTTTGCCTTGTCCAAGGGATTTGGCCAGAACTTTATCATCAATCCGGGTCTGCCGCCCAAGATCGCAGACGCCAGTGGAGTGGATAAGCGCTATGGCGTGATCGAGATCGGCCCGGGCATTGGGGTGCTGACGCGGGAACTGGCCTGCCGTGCGGCCAAGGTGGTGGCTATCGAAGTAGATGAGCGTCTGCCTCCGCTTCTGGCCGAAACAATGGCCGGGGTGGATAACTTTAAACTGGTGATGCAGGATGTGCTCAAGGTGGATCTGCACGCACTGATCAGGCAGGAGTTTGCGGGCATGCCGGTGGCGGTGTGTGCAAATCTGCCCTACTATATCACCAGCCCCATCGTCATGAAACTGCTGGGCGACCGCCTGCCCATCGAAAATATGACCGTGATGGTGCAAAAGGAAGCAGCCGATCGTCTGGCGGCAGCGCCGGGCACGCGGGCATCCAGCGCCATCAGCTGTGCGGTGAGCTACTATGCGTCCTCACGGATGATGTTTACGGCGGCTCCGGGCAGCTTTTATCCGGCCCCAAAAGTGACCAGTGCGGTGGTACGCATGGATATCCGTCCGCAGCCTGCGGTGCAGGTGGAAGATGAGGATAGATATTTTGCCCTGATCCGTGCGGCATTCGGCCAGCGGCGAAAGACAGCAGCCAACGCCATTGCAGGAGGTCTGGCACTGCCCAAGGATGCGGTGGCTCAGGCCATCGAGCGGGCAGGTTTTGATCCGCGTGTGCGCCCGGAGGCGTTGACGCTGGAGGATTTTGCGCGCATCCAGCAGGAATTAACGCAGAAGTAAAACAAACCGTGAGCCGCTGAGGTGCATCCGAAGAAGAGAACAGAAGCATCGTATCATGATACCTATAGAACAATAGAGGTGTGAATTTTTGCCAGATACCGGAATCTATTTTGCGCATAACTCGTATAACTCTTGACACTACTCTTTTATAAAATAAAGTGTAAATAGTGGACAATAAAAAGCCGACAGCACATTTTTGAATGCACTGTCGGCTTTTTTGGAGCTGGTGACAGGAGTTGAACATATCGGCAAAACGTTATTTCCAAAAATCCTGCATTTTCTGCCCGAAAATACAGCGTCAAATCATTGCTTTTTCTTCCCGCTGTGGAATCGCGTTTGAAGTCCTGCAATTTCCCCGCCGCCGGTGACGGCCCTTTGCTGCTCCAGCACGGCGCGGGCCATACCGGACAGCACAAACGACCGCACCGCGTTTTCGTTCTTGCCCTGGGTCTCCTCGCCCATCACATTCACGGCCCGCCGCACGTTCACGGTGTCGCCCTGGATATCTGTCCAGCGCAGGCCCAGCAGCTCCCCGGGCCGCAGACCGGTCAGAACCTGAAACCGGTATGCGTGGATGAAATCATCCGGGCGGCGTTTGCCCCGGTACAGGGTGGCGTCCACGCTGAACAGCACGGACAGACCATCCGGCTGCAAAACCTCCTTGCCTTTCAGACGCGCCCCGGCGGGTACGCGCAGCCCCTCCGGGTGGAAGGTGGTCAACTTCCGGGCGCGGCAGTATTTGCAGAAGGCCCGCAGATCGGCACAGATGGATTGCAGCGTCTTTTTGGACAAGCCGTCCGCATAGGCGGTGTTTACCACGTTCTGCAAGTCCTGTTCCGTCAGGCTGGTAATGCGCTTCTTCCCGATAGCAGGCAGAATACGGGTGCGCCACCGGCTTTCCACGTTGCGGCAGTTGCCCGCGCCGGTGGTCTGTTCCAGGGTGGCATACCATTCCTGATAGAGCTTCTCCACCCTGTCTCCGCGGGGGTTTACCCCGGAATCCAGCCACAGATCCGCCTTTGCGTTGGCTTCCCGCTGACCGGTGCGGCCCGGTGTGCTGCTGTAAAACTGGCGGCGCACTCCGTCCTTTTGCACAGCCACCCGCCAGCGGCTGTATTTTTCTTCCCAGACGGCGGTATTGGTTCGTTTGCTCATCCTGTCCGCCTCCCATGCGCCCACACCGGCAGAAATGCCCCTGTGGGCGCTTTTCTGTTGTGCCGGGTCATTCATCCTTCATATATGCCAGCGCTTCGTCAAACAGAGCCAGATACTTCCCTTCGATGCGCTCAAAGATCGCCTTCGCCGTGGCTTCATCGTAAACGTGGGAAGTCAGGTTGCGGTCATTCAGCAGCTCCACCCAGGCCTGCTGATCCTGAATGATGCCAAAGGCAAACGCCTGCTTTACCACGGCCTTGGGACTGTTGATCTCGGTGTACCCCTGATCCAGCAGGTACTCCCGCATGGTTTTCCATGCCAGCTCGGTGCAGAACTCAAACCGTTGGATGCTGCCGTCCCGCACCGAATCCAGGGGGTTCTTTTTATAGTCGTCCAGCGCTTCCCGCAGACGCGACACGGCGGCGGCGAAGTAATTATATTTTTCATGCAGCTTGTCCATCAGCGTTACACCATCCCTTTCGATGTTGGCCAGAAATGCCGGGTTTATGCCCTCGGTGATATGCACGATATCAAATTTCAGCAGTGTGGGCAGCTCCTCGCAGTCCAGCCAGAACTCTGCCCGGCGGCTCTCCGGCATACCGTAAACCGCAAGGTCAATATCGCTGTTGTAGTGGTTGTCCCCTCTGGCACGGGAACCAAACAGCACCAGCCGCCGGGCGCCGCAGCGCTGTGCCAGGGCGGAAAGCTGGGAATAGAGCTTTTCCATGTGGGTCTCCTCTTTTCTGTCGGTGAGGTCAGCCAGACCGACCCCATACCGGAAGGAAGTCGTGAAACACGACCCCCTGCGCGTGATCGTGTCATGAAATGCAGCACCGCCGCCTAGACGGGGTGGCAAAACGCCGCCCCCTGTGCGTTATGGGGTAACGTCTTGTTACCTCACCGCCTGAGGGCCGCGACCCCGCCGGGGAGAACGTCCGAATTTCGGACGTGCACACGCCGGGAACCATGCGGCGGGGAGTTGTAGAAAATTTCGACAACTGCAAGGGTGTCTACCTTGCCCGACTTCCTGTTTTTCAGGGGATAACGATTTGTTGCACCCTTGCCCGGCGGTTAAATCCTCCAAAGTGGAGTATTTAACAATGCCGCCGCTGCACATGTTGCCGAACAGTTCGGCAACACTCTTGAGCTTGTCGAAAATTTCAACAAGCTGCCCGGCCTGAGCTTGTGCAAAATTTGCACAAGCTCATTTTCAGATATCCCGCCGCGGGAGTTGTCCACGGCATGGACGACTTACAGCCAGTGTCCAAAATTTAGACACCGGTTTTCCTGTCCGATCCGCTGTCCCAAAGTGGTACAAAAGTGTATCGAAAGTAGTGCGAATGGGGCGGTAAAACGCCGCCCCCTGTGGATGAGGTGTACCAGCCACACCCCACGCCACAGCCCCGGAAACAGCCCTGTGAGCGATTTTATTCTTGTTCGGCCTCTTGGTCAGGGGCAGTGGCAGGCGGTTCCTGTGGGGCGGCGGGGGCTGGATGGCGCTGGTACTTGGGTATCTGGGTCAGTTCCTTAATACGCACTACGGCCACAGTTTTCCCTGCCTGATTTAATTCTGAAAAAGAAGCCAGCAATTTTTCAAGCGCTTTTTCGGTCTTTCTGGCGTCCTCGGATGTTTCTATGGCTTCCAAAAATGCATTAATAGACTTTGCCGATATAGTAGCGAGTCGATCAGTAGACTCGTTAATACCTATCAATCTTCCTGGGAAATACTCTTGAAGTTCTTCAATTGCATCAAAAGAACTACCTTCATCAACTTCATACCCTAAAAGCTGTTGCCATGGAACATTCAATGTATCTGCGATTGCCTGAACAGTCAGAGGGTCTACCCGGCAACTGTCTCTTTTGACTATTGCGTAAAGCGTATTATATGGAATTTTAGATTTAATACTCAATTGGCGCAGATTGATTCCCTTCTCTTTTGCAATTCTCCCGATTTCACTGCCCAAGCCCATTCAAACCACCTCGTCTACATTATACAAATATTTTTTGCAATTGTAAACATTGTTCTTGAAATGTTTGCAAAAGCATGGTATTATATCATCAGTAATAAATTTGCAAACGCAAATATTTCAAGAGAGGAACATAAGATGAAGATCAAGGGAAATCAACTGGAACTCATTGCAGCCCAAAAGGGCATGACTATTGTCCAATTGGCAGAAAAAGCGGGCCTGTGCCGTCAGAATCTGTCTATCATCAAAAATCGTGGCACCTGCCGCCCGATCACAGCCGTCAGAATTGCAAACGCCCTAGGCGTGGACGTGAACGAAATCATTGAACAGGAGGTGTGACCATGTACCGTCCATACAAAAAGCTACGGCTGCGCATGATCGAGCTGGACATGAATCAGTCGGAAGCGGCTCAAATGGCCGGGATCCCCGCATCCACACTCTGTGGCCGCATGACCGGCAAGACCGAGTTCCGGCAAACCGAGATTCAGGCATTGGCCAAGGTGCTGGAAATCCCGCTTGACCAGATCGGCGAGTTCTTCTTTGCGGAACCGCAGGCACGGAAGGGGGCGTGATGGGGTGGAAAGAAAAAGCTTTCCCTTCTTTTCGGCGTACTATGAAGCCGCCCAACACTTAAACGCAAAAGATCGCGATGCCTTTTACAACGCCATTATCAATTATAGTGTCACGGCCAAAGAGCCAAATCTATAGCAATTCAACAAATTACTGCACATAGCCACAGGAAGTAAACCAGCCCT
>JBJERU010000042.1:0-11706 GCA_051882415.1 Faecalibacterium sp.
ACCGGCTATCGCCCTGGCAACAGGGCATAAACCTGACCCATCCCGTCCGCGATCTATCGGGATGCACAGAGTCCAGGGCAGCACCCTGGTCGTGCCCCCTGTCCTTGCCGCGCTAAACACGCGGCATTTGCTGCGCAAACCGGACTGTCGGCTGAAAAGCCCCACTGGGGCTTTTCTGGCTTCGCCACCGCCGAGCATCTCAACGCGGGTCGCTTTTCTGGTTCTCTTTTGGCGAGACAAAAGAGAACAATCCACCGGCTATCGATTGAATAACAGGACATAAGCCTAACCCATCCCGTCCGCGCTCTATCAGGATGCTCACACCACCCTTTTTACTCGTTGCGGACGATGCCCTATTATATAATAGGTATATATACCCCATGAAAAAATGCACAGGATGTATAACAACCTTTGCTGGGGGCCATACTCCTCCCTGTGGACGGCTGTTCCTCCGGCCGCCCGCCGCTGGGAAATGAAAATTGTGCACCCTGCACAGAAAATGAGATCTTCGGTAAAACAGAAAAAATAAAACAGAAAATTTGGCTTTTTCACGAAAAGGTCTTGCATAATCCACGCAGATGTGATAAAATATCTCTCGGCTGCAAAAGGCTTGTGCGATACAAGTCGTGCAGGCCAACGATATGCGTAGATGCGGGAGGTTGTCGCTCGACGATAGTCGCGGCGGGGTATTTCCGCGGAGTATGTCCGATCTTAGAACCGGGCGAAAGAATTACTGACAGCGATGGGATATGTTCCTTGCAGCAAGAGAAGTTGCTCCTCTTGCACACGCGCGGAACCAATGTCCGGATTTGATTTGCTAAAAATGTTTCCGGGAGAACTGCATGACGGTTCACCGGCTTTTCTAGTGCCAAATCACGGAACACCCGGGCCTGTGTAACAGAATTTATCGGCTCGCCTAGGGCAAACACAATTTTCAGGAGGCGTAAGCAATGGCAGTCAAAGAGAAAATCAGAATCCGTCTGCAGAGCTATGATGCTCAGCTGATCGATGCCGCAGCAGAGAAGATCGTGGAGACCGCAAAGCGCACCGGCGCCCGCGTGTCCGGCCCCATCCCCCTGCCCACCGATCGCGAGATCGTGACCGTTCTGCGCGCTACCCATAAGTACAAGGATAGCCGTGAGCAGTTCGAGAGCCGCACTCACAAGCGTCTGATCGACATTCTGAAGCCGTCCAACAAGACGGTCGAGGCTCTGATGAGCCTCCAGCTCCCCGCTGGCGTGGACATCGAGATCAAGCTGTAAAAAATACACACTTCGATCTGAATCGATGCCCTCGTTTCCCGAGGGGTCATGTTGGCGGTGACGTGCGCCGCCAACCAATAACCTTTACAGGAGGAAAAGAAAATGGTTAAAGGCATTATCGGCAAAAAGGTCGGTATGACCCAGCTGTTCGATGAGAATGGCAAGGTCATCCCTGTGACCGTCATCGAGGCTGGTCCGTGCACTGTCGTGCAGAAAAAGACCGTTGAGAGCGACGGCTACCAGGCTGTTCAGCTGGGCTTTGGCGAGGTTTCCGCCAAGAAGGTCAACAAGGCAGCCGCCGGTCACTTCAAAAAGGCAAACGTTGCCCCCAAAAAGACCCTGCGTGAGTTCCGTCTGGAAGATGTCTCCGGCATGAACGTCGGCGATGTTCTGAAGGCTGACGTCTTTGCAGCAGGCGACAAGGTGGACGTTGTGGGCGTTTCCAAGGGCAAGGGCTATCAGGGCGTTATCAAGCGCTTTGGCCTGCATCGCCTGCGCGAGAGCCACGGCACCGGCCCGGTCGCTCGTCACGCCGGTTCCAACGGCGCTATCTCCGATCCGTCCCGCGTCTACCCCGGCAAGCGTCTGCCCGGCCACATGGGTTTTGTGCGCGTCACCGTGCAGAACCTGACGGTCGTCAAGGTTGACGCCGAGAACAATCTGATCGCTGTCAAGGGTGCGGTCCCCGGCTCCAAGGGCACCATCGTCACCCTGGCCAACAGCGTGAAGGCGTAAGGAGGAAAGCTACAATGGCAAAATTTAACGTAGTCGATATGAACGGCCAGCACGCTGGCGAGATCGAGCTTTCCGACGCTGTGTTCGGTATCACCCCGAACGAAAAGGCTGTCCACATTGCTGTGGTGAACTTCCTGGCCAATCAGCGTCAGGGCACCCAGAACACCAAGATCCGCATGGAAGTCTCCGGCGGCGGCAAGAAGCCCTGGCGTCAGAAGGGCACCGGCCACGCTCGTCAGGGTTCTATCCGCGCTCCGCAGTGGACCCACGGCGGCGTTGCTCTGGGCCCCAAGCCCCGCAGCTACAACTACCACATCAACAACAAGGTCAAGCGCCTGGCTCTGCTGAGCGTCCTGTCCGACAAGGCTGCAAACGGCAACATGATCGTTGTCGATAAGCTGGCGGTTGATGCGTACAAGACCAAGACTGTGGTCGCTATGCTGAACGCCGTTGGCGCCGGCAAGAAGAACCTGCTGGTCAATGAGACTGTCGACGCAAAGTTCGTCAAGAGCGCTGCCAACATCGCAGGCGTCAAGACCACCTTTGCTGGCAGCGTGAACACCTACGATGTGCTGAACGCCGACAAGCTGATCATCAGCGTCGACGCAGCGAAGAAGCTTGAGGAGGTGCTTGGCTGATGAAAACCGCACATGATATCATCCTGAAGCCGGTCATTACCGAGAACTCCATGGCTGGCATCGCTGACAAGAAGTACACCTTCAAGGTCGCTACCGACGCCACCAAGGTCGAGATCGCTCAGGCGGTCGAGATCCTGTTCCCCGGCACCAAGGTCGCCAAAGTGAACACCATTTCCGTGCGCGGCCGTTTCCGCCGCCAGGGGATGCATGCCGGCTACACCGCCGCTTCCAAAAAGGCGATCGTGACCCTGACCAAGGACTCCAAAGAGATCGAGTTCTTCAACAGCATGGTCTAAGCTGAACCCGCCGAGGGTTCCTCTATGGGGATATGACCCCGATAATAATTCATAAGATAAACAAAGGAGAATAGCAATGGCTATCAAGAAATACGGCCCCACTACCCCGGGCCGCCGCGGTATGACCGTTACGGACTACAGCGTTTTGTCCAAGGTTGAGCCTGAGCGCAGCCTGCTGGAGCCTATGAAGAAGCACAGCGGCCGCAACAACACCGGCCGCATCACCGTCCGTCACCAGGGCGGCGGCAACCGCACCAAGTACCGCGTCATCGACTTCAAGCGTCAGAAGACCGATGTGCCCGCTACCGTCAAGACCATCGAGTATGATCCGAACCGCAGCGCGTTCATCGCCCTGATCGAGTACACCGACGGCGTGAAGAGCTACATCATCTGCCCCGAAGGAATGAAGGTGGGCGATGTGATCGTCAGCGGCGCAGAGGCCGACATCAAGCCCGGCAACTGCCTGCCCTTTGAGAAGATCCCCGTTGGTACCATCATCCACAACATCGAGCTGTACCCCGGCCGCGGTGCCCAGCTGGTGCGTTCCGCCGGCAACATGGCTCAGCTGATGGCAAAGGAGAACGGCTACGCCCTGATCCGTCTGCCCTCCGGCGAGATGCGCAATGTCCCGCTGAACTGCACCGCAGTTGTGGGCCAGGTCTCCAACGTTGACCATGAGAACGTCAACCTGGGCAAGGCTGGCCGCAAGCGTCACATGGGTGTCCGTCCCGGCAGCCGTGGTACCGTCATGAACCCCTGCGACCACCCCCACGGCGGTGGCGAGGGCCGCGCACCCATCGGTCACTCCGGTCCTATGACTCCCTGGGGCAAGCCTGCTCTGGGTCTCAAGACTCGCAAGCATCATAAGCGCTCCGACAAGCTGATCGTGAAGCGTGCAGGTAAGTAAGAGAGGAGTTAAAGACAATGGGTAGAAGCATTAAAAAAGGACCTTTCGTCCAGGCTGCTCTTATGAAGCACGTTGAAGCGATGAACGCTTCCGGCAAGAAGCAGGTCATCAAGACCTGGAGCCGCGCCTCCACAATCTTCCCCGAGTTCGTTGGTCACACCTTTGCCGTCCACGACGGCCGCAAGCATGTGCCTGTGTATGTGACCGAGGATATGGTTGGCCACAAGCTGGGTGAGTTCGTTCCCACCCGCACCTTTAAGGGCCACACCGGTAATTCTACGAAGTAAGAGAGGGAGGAACACAACATGGAAGCTCGGGCAATTCTTCGTTATGCCCGCATTAGTCCTCGCAAGGTATCCATTGTTATGGATCTGATCCGTAACAAGCCCCTGGACGAAGCGCTGGCAATCCTGCAGTACACCCCGAAGGCCGCTTGTGAGCCCCTTCTGAAGCTGGTGAAGTCTGCAGCCGCAAATGCGGAAAACAACTTCAACATGGACAAGAACAACCTCTACGTCGCCGAGTGCTATGTCTGCCCCGGCCCGACGCTGAAGCGCATGATGCCTCGTGCACAGGGCCGCGGCTACCGCATCCTGAAGCGCACCAGCCACATGACCGTTGTTCTGAAAGAGAAAGAGTAAGGAGGGAAAACAATGGGCCAGAAAGTTAATCCGCACGGACTTCGTGTCGGCGTTATTAAGGACTGGGACAGCCGCTGGTTTGCCTCCAAGAAGGACTTCAGCGATAACCTGGTGGAGGATCACGAGATCCGCACTGAGCTGAAGGCTCAGCTGAAGGACGCTGGCGTCCCCAAGATCGAGATCGAGCGCACTGTGGATCCTTCCACTTCCGCTCCCCGCATCACCGTCAACATCTACTGCGCCAAGCCCGGCATGGTCATCGGCAAGGGCGGCGAAGAGCGTGTTGCCCTGCAGAACAAGCTGAGCAAGAAGTATGGCAAGACCGTCATCGTCAACGTCATCGAGGTGAAGAGCCCCTCCACCAACGCACAGCTGGTCGCTGAGGACATCGCTCGTCAGCTGGAGAACCGTGTCACCTTCCGCCGCGCCATGAAGCAGTGCATGCGCAATGCCATGAGCCCGCGTGACCGCGCCACCGTGCCTGCAAAGGGCATCAAGGCGATGTGCTCTGGTCGTCTGGGCGGCGCTGATATCGCCCGCACCGAGAGCTACCACGAGGGCACCATCCCCCTGCAGACTCTGCGCGCCGACATCGACTATGGCTTTGCAGAGGCAGCCACCACCTATGGCCGCATCGGTGTCAAGGTGTGGGTCTACAAGGGCGAGGTCCTGAAGAGCGCTAAGAACGCTCCCAAAAAGGAAGGAGGCAACAAGTAATGTTACTGCCTAAGCGTGTTAAGTACCGCCGCGTCCAGCGCGGCCGCATGACCGGCAAGGCTACCCGCGGCAACGTTGTGTGCCAGGGTCAGTACGGCCTTGTTGCCCTCGAACCCGCGTGGATCTCTTCCACCCAGATCGAGGCAGCCCGTGTTGCCATGACTCGTTACATCAAGCGTGGCGGCAAGGTTTGGATCAAGATCTTCCCCGATAAGCCCGTGACCGAGAAGCCGGCCGAGACCCGCATGGGCTCCGGTAAGGGCTCTCCCGAGTACTGGGTGGCCGTGGTCAAGCCCGGCCGTGTCCTGTTTGAGCTGGCCGACGTCGATGAGGTCGTCGCCCGCGAGGCTCTGCGCCTGGCGATGCACAAGCTCCCCATCAAGTGCAAATTCGTGGTCCGCGAGGACTCCGTGAAGGAGGATGGCACCAATGAAGGCTAATGAACTCCGCGAGATGCAGACCGCAGAGCTGACCAGCAAGCTGGCAGATCTGAAGGCTGAGCTGTTTAACCTGCGCTTCCAGCATGCCATCAACCAGCTGGAGAACCCCGGCCGCATCGAAGCAGTCAAGAAGGACATCGCCCGCGTGATGACCGTTCTGGCTGAGAAGCAGTAAGGAGGTTAAACGATGGAAGAACGTAATCTGAGAAAGACCCGCGTCGGCACCGTTGTGTCCGACAAGATGGATAAGACCATCGTGGTTGCCGTGAAGGACAGCGTGCAGCACCCCCTGTACAAGAAGATCCTGAAGCGTACCGCCAAGTTCAAGGCTCGTGATGAGCAGAACGAGTGCCGCATTGGTGACCGTGTGGAGATCATGGAGTGCCGCCCCCTGAGCAAGGATGTGCGCTGGCGCCTGGTCCGTATCGTTGAGAAGGCAAAGTAATTTTTGCCAGCTGCTTTGAACAGTTTGAAAGGAGATATCTGACATGATTCAGATGCAAACTTATCTCAAAGTTGCCGACAACACCGGTGCCAAGGAGCTGATGTGCTTCCGCGTGCTGGGCGGCACCCGCAAGAGATATGCAAATATTGGCGACATCGTGGTCTGCTCTGTCAAAAAGGCAGCCCCCGGTGGCACCGTGAAGAAGGGCGACGTTGTCAAGGCTGTTATCGTACGCAGCAAGCACGGCGTGCGCCGCGACGACGGCTCCTACATCCGTTTCGATGAGAACGCCGCCGTCATCGTCATGGCCGACAAGAGCCCCAAGGGCACCCGTATCTTTGGACCTGTTGCCCGTGAGCTGCGCGAAGCCGGCTTCACCAAGATCCTGAGCCTGGCTCCGGAATCGCTGTAAGGAGGTTTTAAATTATGAATCATCTTCATGTTAAAACCGGCGACAACGTTATGATCATCAGCGGCAAGGACAAGGGTCACACCGGCAAGATCCTGCAGGTGAGCCCCGCCGAAGGCAAGGTCATTGTTGAAGGCCAGAACATGGTTACTAAGCACGTCAAGCCCCGCCGTCAGGGTGAGCAGGGCGGCATCGTCAAGGCCGAGGGCGCAATGTATGCTTCCAAGGTCATGCCCATCTGCCCCAAGTGCGGCAAGGCTGTGCGCGTGGGCCACGTCGAAAAGGACGGTAAGAAGGTCCGCGTCTGCAAGAAGTGCGGCGCTGAGCTGTAAGGAAAGGAGTAAGGAACAATGGCTCGTTTGAAAGAACAGTATGTCAATGAAATTGCTCCTGCTCTGAACAAAAAGTTCGGTTACAAGAGCGTCATGCAGATCCCCAAGCTGGACAAGGTCGTGATCAACGTTGCCTGCGGCGAGGCCAAGGAGAACGAGAAGATCCTGGAGGCCGTGATGAAGGATCTGGGCCAGATCACCGGCCAGAAGGCTGTGATCTGCCGTGCCAAGAAGAGCGTGGCAAACTTCAAGCTGCGCCAGGGCACCCCCATCGGCTGCAAGGTCACTCTGCGCGGCGAGCGCATGTATGAGTTCGTCGACCGCTTCTTCAACGTGGCTCTGCCCCGTGTCCGCGACTTCCGCGGCATCAACGGCAACGGCTTCGACGGCCGCGGCAACTTTGCCTGCGGTATCAAGGAGCAGATCATCTTCCCCGAGATCGATTTCGATAAGGTCGATGCCGTCCGCGGCATGGATGTGTGCTTCGTCACCACCGCCAAGACCGACGAGGAGGGCAAGGAGCTGCTGAAGGCTCTGGGCGCTCCGTTCGAGAACAACTAAGGGAGGAGATTTAAACCATGGCTAAACTGTCGATGAAGCTCAAGCAGTCCCGTCCTGCCAAGTTCTCCACCCGCGCATACACCCGCTGCCGCATCTGCGGCCGTCCCCACTCCGTGCTGCGCAAGTACGGCGTGTGCCGTGTGTGCTTCCGTGAGCTGGCCTACAAGGGCGAGATCCCGGGCGTCAAGAAGGCTTCCTGGTAATTGACCGGGAGCCGGATCCAAACTGTCGGATATCCGCCCCGGGGCAAATGGTTTCGGGGCGGTATCATTATAAACAACATCAAGAGCTAATCTAAGGAGGTTAGTGGCATGCAGATTACTGATCCTATCGCGGACCTGCTGACTCGCATCCGCAACGCCAGCACTGCCAAACACCCTTCTGTAGAGATCCCCGCATCCAACATGAAGAAGGCTATCTGCCAGATTCTGGTTGACGAGGGCTACATCAAGGGCATGCAGGTGAAAAACGACACTGTCCAGGGCACCATCGTGCTGACCCTGAAGTACCAGGCCAACGGCGAGCCTGTTATCGCCGGCCTGCGCCGCATCTCTAAGCCCGGCCTGCGTATCTACACCAACTGCGAGGATATGCCCAAGGTCATGAAGGGCCTGGGCACCGCGATCATTTCCACCTCTAAGGGCATCATGACCGACAAGGCTGCTCGTGCTGCGCACGTTGGCGGCGAGGTCCTGGCCTACGTGTGGTAAGAAAGGGGTAAAAGACAATGTCGAGAATTGGAAGAAAACCCATCGTCATTCCTGCCGGCGTCACTGTGACTGTTGATGAGGCAGCACACACCATCGCCGTCAAGGGCCCCAAGGGTAGCCTGAATTCCAACTATCATCCCCTGATGACCGTTAAGGTCGAGGGCAATGAAGTTTTAGTTACCCGCCCCAATGACGAGAACCTGTCCAAGAGCCTGCACGGTCTGACCCGCTCCAACATCGCCAACATGGTGAACGGCGTGGTCAACGGCTACGAAAAGCAGATGGAGATCGTGGGCGTGGGCCTGCGCTGCCAGAAGCAGGGCTCCAACCTTGTGATGAACCTGGGCTTCTCTCATCAGGTGATCATCCCCGATACCGAGGATATCAAGATCACCTGGCAGGATCCCAACAACTTCACTGTTACCGGTATTGACAAGCAGAAGGTCGGCCAGTATGCTGCTGAGATCCGCGCAAAGAAGCCGCCCGAGCCGTACAAGGGCAAGGGCATCCGCTACAAGGGCGAGGTTGTCAAGCACAAAGAAGGCAAGGCCGGCAAGGGCAAGAAATAAGGTAAGGAGTGAAAGACAATGGTTAAGCAGATCGACAAGAACGAAGCCCGTCTTCGTCGTCATCGCCGCGTTCGCAACAAGATCAGCGGCACCGCAGCACGTCCTCGCCTGGATGTTTTCCGCTCCGCCAAGCACATTTACGCTCAGGTCATCGATGATGAGCAGGGCGTGACCCTGGTGTCGGCGTCCACTATGGACAAGGACTTTAACGGCAACGGCGGCAACGTCGAGGCCGCTGCCGAGATCGGCAAGAAGATCGCCGCCAAAGCCCTGGAAAAGGGCATCACCGAGGTCGTGTTCGACCGCGGCGGCTACGTTTATCATGGCCGTGTGAAGGCCCTGGCTGACGGCGCCCGCGAGGGCGGCCTGAAGCTGTAATGAGAGGAGGAAACACATTATGGCTATGAGAAACCGTGAAGACGACGGCATGATCACCAAGGTGGTCTCCATCAACCGCGTTTCCAAGACTGTCAAGGGCGGCCGCATCATGAAGTTTGCCGCTCTGGTTGTTGTGGGCGACGGCAAGGGCACCATCGGCTACGGCATCGGCAAGTCCGGCGAAGTGCCGGAGGCCATCCGCAAGGGTGAGGCCGCTGCCAAGAAGAACATGCACAAGATCGCCCTGAAGGGCACCACCATCCCCCACGAGATCGTCGGCAAGTACGGCGCTGGCGCCGTTCTGCTCAAGCCGGCTGCCCCCGGTACCGGCATGATCGCCGGCGGCCCGGTGCGTGCCGTCATTGAGGCTGCTGGCATCAAGGACATCCGTGCGAAGTCCATGCGTTCCAACAACCCCATCAATGTTGTGTCTGCTACCTTCGCAGGTCTGTGCAGCCTGGTCAGCGCGGAGTCCGTTGCTGAAAAGCGCGGCAAGACCGTGAAAGAAATTCTGGGTTAAGGAGGTAACACACCATGGCAGAGAAGATGCTCAAGATCGAGCTGAAGAAGAGCCTGATCGGTCGCGGCGCAAAGCAGATCGCTACCGCCGAGGCTCTGGGTCTGAAGAAGCCGGGCGACGTTACCGTTCAGCCTGACAATGCCGCTACGCAGGGCAAGATCGCCAAGATCGGCTTCCTGCTCAGCGTCACCGAAGCGTAACAGCAGGGGGTACACGCAATGAAGCTTCATGAAATCCACGCGATTCCCGGTGCAAACAAGGCTGTCACCCGCAAGGGCCGCGGCATTGGCTCCGGCAATGGCAAGACTGCCGGCTTCGGCAGCAAGGGCCAGAAGGCCCGCTCCGGCGTGAAGCACGCCGGTTTTGAGGGCGGCCAGATGCCTCTGGCACGCCGCCTGCCCAAGGTTGGTTTCAACAATATTTTTGCAACCAAGTATGCCGTTGTCAATGTGGCAGACCTGGAAGCGGCTTTTGAGGCCGGTGCTGTTGTTGATACCGAGGCCCTGAAGGCTAAGGGTCTGGTCAAAAAGACCCTGGACGGCGTCAAGGTTCTGGGCAACGGCGAGCTGACCAAGGCTCTGACCGTCAAGGCCGCAGCCTATTCCGCTTCTGCCAAAGAGAAAATCGAAAAGGCAGGCGGAAAGGCTGAGGTGATGTAAGGTGTTCCAGACATTCCGTAACGCATGGAAGATCCCCGAGCTTAAAAATCGTCTCCTGTTCACGCTGGCGATCCTCGTGGTGTACCGTTTGGGCTGTGCCATCCCGGTTCCGTTCATTACCGGCGACGCGTTGTCGGTGATGTTTTCAAACGGCAACATGCTGTCCTATCTGGACATGATGAGCGGCGGCGCGCTGTCCCGGTGCACACTCTTCGCGTTAGGTGTAACGCCTTATATCAACGCATCCATTATTGTACAGCTGCTGACTGTGGCGATCCCTTACCTGGAAAACCTGGCAAAGGAGCCTGACGGCCAGCAGAAGTTGCAGCAGATCACCCGCTATACCGGCGCGGGCATTGCACTGGTGATGAGCATTGGCTACTACTTCATCGTGCGCAGCATGGGCGCGCTGAAGTACACCAGCGGAGGCATCGGCATTTTCACCGCGCTGGTGATCATTGCCACCTTTACCGCCGGCGCACAGCTGATCACCTGGTGCGGCGAGCAGATTGACGACAAGGGCATTGGCAACGGCATTTCGCTGCTGATTTTTTCCTCGGTCGTATCGAGCTGGTCCAGCCTGTACACGACGGTGAAGGGTCTTTTGACCCGTGCCGCCGCAGGCGAGCCGCAGTTCTACATCTTCCTGCCGCTGCTGCTGGTTTTGGCGCTGGTCGTGATCGTGTTCATCGTCATCATGACCAACGCCGAGCGCCGCATCACGATCCAGTACGCCAAGCGCGTGGTGGGCCGCAGGCAGATGGGCGGCCAGAACAGCTATCTGCCCCTGAAGCTGAACATGAGCGGCGTTATGCCGATTATCTTTGCTTCGGCCCTGGTTTCGATCCCGGGCACCATTGGCAGCCTGCTGAATCTGGATCCCCTGGAGCACCCGATCTGGACGGCGTTCTTCAACACCTTCAACTATTCGTCGTGGCTCTATGCTGTGATCTACGTTCTGCTGATTCTGGCGTTCAACTACTTCTATGTAGCGATCCAGTATAATCCTGTGGAAATCGCAAACAATCTGCGCCGCAACAACGGCTCGATCCCCGGCTTCCGTCCCGGCAAGCCGACCAGCGATTTCATCACCCGCACGCTGAACAAGATCACCATGATCGGCGCCATTTTCCTGGCAGCGGTCGCGGTGCTGCCCATCATCCTGGGCAACCTGACCGGCGTGAGCATCCAGCTGGGCGGTACCAGCCTGCTGATCGTGGTCGGCGTTGCGCTGGACACGACCCGCAGTCTGGACAGCTTTATGACGATGCGCAACCACAAGGGTTTCCTGGGTTGAGCCGAACCGAATAAGCAATGATGTGACAAAAAGCACTGGAAAGGAGAGGAAACCTCGAATTTTCAGTGCTTTTTTGCTTTTGAGGCGATGTTGGGCCGCAGGGCGGGGTTTGACATCCCGAAAGATCGCGGACGAGATGGGTCAGGTTTATGCCCTGTTATTCAATCGATAGCCGGTGGGATGTTCTCTT
>JBJERU010000043.1:0-48999 GCA_051882415.1 Faecalibacterium sp.
CTGCCGTTGCCCCGGACGGCGTGACCCTCATGCTGCAAAAGCAGCTGATCCGCCACACCGAAAACTCTTATCAGCTGGTTGGGACGCTGCCCCAAAAGCCCAAGCCTACCGCCAAGCAATTGGCTGCGGTAGCGCTGCTTGGCGCGGGGCCTCGCCCCCTGACGGAACTGGAGGAAAAGGGCATCAGCAAAGCGGTGTTGGATAATCTGTGCGCCAAAGGTGTGCTCACCTGTACAAAGATCAATAAGGCACTGGATCTGTACGCGTCCATTCCGCTTTCCGCCGAGCCGGTTTCTCTTACAGCAGAGCAGCAGGCAGCGTATGATGCTCTTGCGCCCCAGCTGGAAGATGCCGCGCCGCATTCCGCACTGCTGTATGGTGTAACAGGCAGCGGCAAGACGCTGGTGTTCCTCAAACTGATCGAGCGCTGCCTTGCTCTGGAGAAAAAGGCCCTGGTGCTGGTGCCAGAGATCAGCCTGACGCCGCAGATGATCCTGCGGCTCAAGTCATGCTTCGGCCGCCGCGTTGCGGTGCAGCATTCGGCGCTCAACCATACCGAGCGGCTGCTGCAATGGCAGATGATCCAGGATGGCGGCGCGGATATCGTGGTGGGCACCCGCAGCGCGGTATTCGCGCCGCTGGAAAACATCGGCCTGATCATCATCGACGAGGAGCAGGAACATACCTATCGTTCTGAATCCGCGCCGCGCTACTCTGCCCATGAGGTGGCCCGTCAGCGAGCGGCGGAAAATGGCGCGCTGCTGCTTTTGGCCAGTGCTACGCCCAGCACCGAGAGCTTTTATGCCGCACAGCAGGGCCGCACCCAGCTGGTGCGGCTGACGCAGCGCTATGGCGGAAATCCGTTGCCCCGGGTTCGGATCGTGGACATGCGGGCGGAGCTGGCCGCTGGCAACCCGCGCGAGATCAGTCTGGCGATGGAAGATGCCATCCGCCGTAACCTTGCGGCAAAAAAGCAGACCATACTGCTGCTCAACCGCCGGGGCTACCAGACGATGGCGCAGTGTGAGGACTGCCGTGAGGTTCTCAAATGCACCAAATGCAGCGTGCCGATGGTCTACCATAAGGCCGCGAAAAAGCTGCTGTGCCACTACTGCGGCAGCCAGATGGATCCGCCGCCGCAGACCTGCCCGACCTGCGGCGGAAAGCTTCAATACCGCGGCTTTGGTACCCAAAAAGCAGAAGAAGAGCTGACGGCGCTTTTTCCGGATGCCCGTATCCTGCGCATGGATCAGGATTCCACTGCCGCAAAGGACGCCCACGAAAAGCTTCTGGCCCGCTTTGCAGATCACGAATATGATATCATGGTCGGCACCCAGATGGTGGCCAAAGGGCTGGATTTTGAGGATGTGACCCTGGTCGGGGTGCTGGGCATTGACTCGCTGTTGTTTGCGCAGGGCTTCCGCGCCTACGAAACGGTGTTCAGCCTGATCACGCAGGTGGTGGGGCGCAGCGGCCGGGCACAGGATCCCGGGTTTGCGATCATCCAGACCACCGACCCGGACAACCCCGTGCTCAATCTAGCTGCTGCGCAGGACTACGATGCCTTTTTTCAGCAGGAGATCGCTTACCGCAGGCTGGGACTTTATCCGCCCTTCTGCGGGTTGTGCGTGGTGGGCTTTTCCGGCCCCAAAGAGGCCGAGGTAGCCCGCGCTGCCGCCCGCTTTGCAGAGCTGTTCGGCCAGCTGGCCGCAAAACAGCCCGATCTGCCTTTGCGAGTCCTGGGGCCGACACCCGGCAGCATCGCAAGGATCAACGAAAATTATCGCTATAAGCTCACCATCAAATGCCGCAGCGACCGGCGCTTTCGCGATCTTGTGCGGGAAACGCTGAGCCTTTACGAGCAGGAAAAGCTGCCCGCAAAGGCGACCGTTGCCGTGGATATGCATTCGGATGGTGAAATTTAAAAATATAACGGAGGAACAAGCTTTATGGCTATTCGCAACATTGTAAAAGAAGGCGACCCGATCCTGAACAAGGTCTGCCGCCCGGTCACGAATTTTGATGCCCGTCTCGCCACGCTTCTGGATGATATGCGCGAAACGATGATGGATGCCGATGGCATCGGTCTGGCCGGCCCTCAGGTGGGCATTCTGCGCCGCGTGTTCGTGGTGTGGGACACCACGGATGTTCCCGAGGAGATCCCGGAAGGATACGAGTACAAATTCATTGATTTCGTCAACCCGGAGATTCTGGAAGTGACCGAGGAGGAGGAAACCTCCTATGAGGGCTGCCTGTCTTTCCCCGGACATACCGGTGCGGTGACACGCCCGGCTGCCATCCGGGTGCGTGCGCAGGATCGCACTGGCAAATGGTTTGAGATGGAAGCAGACGGCCTGCTGGGACGCTGCATCCAGCATGAGAACGACCATCTGGACGGCGTGACCATCATGCAGTCCAGCGAGTATTTCTATGAGGACACCGAAGAAGGCCGCAAGGAAAAGGAGAAGCACTAAATGCGCATTTTGTTCATGGGCACGCCGGATATCGCGGCGGAATGCCTGACCGCGCTGTATGAGGCGGGCCATGACATCTGCGCGGTATATACCCGTCGGGACAAGCCGGTGGGCCGCAAGCAGGTGCTGACCGCTCCCCCGGTCAAGGAGACGGCGCTGGCCCACGGCACACCTGTATTCCAGCCCCGCACCCTGCGGGATGGCGGCGAGGATGAAAACATCCGTGCTCTGGCCCCGGAGCTGATCGTAGTGGTAGCCTATGGCTGCATTCTGCCCGCTTCGGTGCTGTCGATTCCAAAATACGGCTGCATCAATCTGCACGTTTCGCTGCTGCCCAAATACCGCGGCAGCGCACCAGTGCAGTGGGCGGTGCTCAACGGCGATTCCGAAACGGGCGTTTCCATCATGCAGATGGACGAAGGTCTGGACACCGGAGCGGTGCTCCGCTGCGAAAAAATCGCCATTGATCCGGAGGAGACCAGCGGCGAACTGTTCGAGCGGGTCACTGCAGTGGGCGCACGGGTGCTGTGCGAAGCGATCCCGGCCATTGCCGCCGGTGCGCTGAGCCCCGTGCCTCAGTCCGCGGAAGGCGCCTGCTTTGCGCCGATGCTCGACAAGGAGATGGCACAGTTTACCTTTACGGATACAGCGGATCACATCCATAACTGGGTGCGCGGCATGGAGCCGTGGCCGTCCGCGTGGTTCGTCACAGCAGGCGGCAAAAAGGTCAAGGTCAATTCCTGCCGCGTGGCGCAGTCAAGCGGTGAGGCCCCCGGCACGGTGCTGGCGCTCAAACCCCTGACGGTGGCCTGTGCAGAGGGGGCGGTACAGCTGCTGCGCGTTGTCCCGGAGGGCAAAAAGCCGATGGATGGTTCCGCATTTGCGGCAGGCCTGCGGCTCAAAACGGGGGATCTGCTGTGACCGGCGCTAATCCCCGCGCGGTTGCCGTTACAGCGCTGGTGCATCAGGAACAGAACGGCTTTTCCAATCTGGTGCTGGATGCCCAGCTGCGCAAAAGTGAGCTGTCCGGCCGGGATCGTGCCTTTGCCGGTGCCATCTTTTACACAGTGCTGGAGCATCAGGGCACGCTGGATTATATCCTGGAGCAGTTTCTGCCCAAAGGTCTGGCCCGGCTGGATCCGCCGGTGCGGGAGATCCTGCGGGCGGCGCTGGCACAGGCACGATATATGCAGGTGCCCGTATCTGCCGCTGTCAATGAGGCGGTCAAGCTGACCCGCGCTTTCAAAAAATCCAGCGCTTCGGGGTTGGTCAACGCGGTGCTGCGCCGCGCCTGTGCATATGATCTGGAAACCGCTGTTTTTACGGACGAGATCCAGCGCCTGATGGTGCTGGGTTCCGCAGGGCGGGATGTTGCGTCTTTTTTGCACCGGCATTACCCGCAAGAAGCTCTGGACATCCTGACCCGGCAGGCGGACGGCGGACGGACGTCGCTCCACGCAAATCCGCTGCGGGTTTGTGCAAACGAGCTGTGTGTACTGCTTCGGGAGTCTGGCGTATCGGAAGCGCAGCCCGGCCTTGTGCCCGGCAGCGTGCTGGCCCGGTTCGAGGGAAGTCCGGCAGAGAATGAGCTGTTCCAGAACGGTTTTTTCCATGTGGAAGGGCAGGCCAGCCAGTTGGCAGCCCTCTGCGTAGGAGCCAGGCCCGGCGAAACAGTGCTGGATCTGTGCGCGGCTCCCGGCGGCAAAACACTGCTGCTGGCGGGGCAGATGCAGGACACTGGCCGCCTTGTCAGCTGTGATGTGACCGAAAACCGGGTGAGGCTTATCCGTTCTGCTGTGCAGCGCATGGGTTTTGGCTGCGTGGAGCCGCTGGTGTCGGACGCGACGCATCCTTCCGCCGCTCTGCCGCAGGCAGACCGCATTCTGGCGGATGTGCCCTGCAGCGGGCTTGGCATTCTGGCCAAAAAGCCGGATCTTCGCTATAAAACGCTGGCTCCCGCGCGCCAGCGGGAGCTTGTGGGGATCCAGTCTGCGATCCTGGACAGTGCAGCGGGTCTGCTCAAGCCGGGCGGAAGGCTGGTATACTCTACCTGCACCATCGATCCCGCCGAAAACGAACAGCAGATCGAAGCATTTCTTGCCCGGCATCCGGAATTTGCCGTGGTGCAGCCGGAGATCGGCTTTCCTGCGGGGATGACAGCAGGGGAGTATGGGGCGCTTTCGGTGCCCACGCGCACCGGTATGGATGGATTTTTTCTGTGCGCGATGCAGAAAAGCGTGCAATAACAGTCCCGATCCCGGACGTATTCTTTTCAGAGGAGAACACAATGGAACAAAAACGCTGTATTTCCTCCCTGACGCTGGAGGAACTGGCCGCAGAGCTGAAAGCTTTGGGTCAGCCAGCCTTCCGTGCAAAGCAGATCTTCCACTGGATCCATCAGAAGCTGGTTTCTGAGTTTTCTGCGATGACCGACCAGCCCAAAACGCTGCTGGCAAAGCTGGAGGAGAGCTATTATCTGGCTGCGCCCCGCATCGAACGCTGTCAGGAAGCAAAGGACGGAACCGTCAAATATCTGCTGCGCATGGCTGACGGCAACTGCATCGAAACGGTGGTCATGCGCTATCATTACGGCAACACCGTCTGCGTTTCCACGCAGGTGGGCTGTCGGATGGGCTGCCGCTTTTGCGCTTCCACCCAGGCGGGCCGGGTGCGCGATCTGGAAGCGGGGGAGATCTGTTCGGAGATCTATACCGCCCAAAAGGATATTGGGGAACGCATCTCTCATATCGTGCTGATGGGCATCGGCGAGCCGTTGGACAACTTTGATGAGGTGATGAAGTTTCTGAACATCATTTCCTCGCCGGAAGGCGTCAATATCGGCATGCGGAACATCAGCCTGTCCACCTGCGGTCTGGTGCCAAAGATCGATCTTCTGGCCGAGAAAAAGCTTCAGCTGACCCTTTCGGTGTCGCTGCATGCGCCCAACAACGCCATCCGCAGCCAGATGATGCCGGTGAACGATGCTTATCCGGTGGAGCAGCTGATGCAGGCTGTGCGCCGCTATCAGGATACCACTGGCCGCAGGGTCAGCTTTGAATATTCTATGGTGCGTGGTGTCAATGATACGGATGCCTGTGCACAGGAGCTGGCCCGGCTGATCCGGGGCATGGGAGCGCATGTCAATCTGATCCCCATCAACCCGGTGGACGGCAGTCCTTATTCCGCAACCGACGCGGCGAATGTACGCCGCTTTCAGCAAAAGCTTGAAAGCCTTGGGGTCAATGCCACGGTGCGCCGTCGCCTGGGCAGCGAGATCAGCGCCGCATGCGGACAGCTGCGCCGTGATGAAATGACCGGCAAGGCTTGATCCAGGAGGAAAATGCCTATGAAACTTGCAGGAAAAACGGATGTGGGCCGCGTCCGCCAGGAAAATCAGGACGATTACCGCGCCGGAGAACTTCCCGGCGGCGCTGCGTGGGCGCTGGTGTGCGATGGCATGGGCGGTGCGCGTGGTGGCCGCGAGGCCTCTCATGGAGCCTGTGATGTCATCGAAAGCTGCTTTCAGGAGCAGTATGGCCAGTGTCTGCCCGGCGAGGAAGAACGCTTTTTGAAGCGCAGCCTCATTGCCGCCAACCGTTATGTGTTCCAGAAATCCCTGCGCGAGGAAGCGCTGTCCGGCATGGGCACGACCGCAGTATGTGCATTGGTCCGCTCCGGAAAAGCCTTTTTGTGCCACGCAGGGGATTCCCGCGCGTATCTTTTCCGGGAAGGAAAGCTTGCCCAGCTTACCCATGACCATTCTTATGTGCAGGAGTTGGTGGACTGCGGCACCATCACCGAAAAAGAAGCCGAGCACCATCCTCAGAAAAACATCATCACCCGTGCTTTGGGTGTGGAATATCGGCTGGATCCGGAATTCACCTGTGTGGCTGTCCGGCCGGGAGATCTGCTGCTGCTGTGCTCTGATGGACTGAGCAATGCGGTGCCCTGCGATGAGATGGAACGGCTGCTGGATCGCGGTCCCTTCTACGATCTGCCGGATCGTCTGGTGGAAGCGGCAAATGCCGGCGGTGGTGCGGATAATATCACTGCGCTGCTGCTGGGTGTGGAACCGCTGGAGGTGCAGCATGGATAATTTGATCGGCATGACGCTGGACGGCCTGTATTCGGTGCAGGAGCTGATCGGCTCCGGCGGAATGGCCATCGTCTATAAGGCGGTGGTCGTGGGGGAAAACGGCCCGGTGCCTGCTGGTACAACGGTCGCAGTCAAGGCGCTGCGTCAGGAGCTGATGCACGACCCGGATCTTGTCCGCCGCTTCAAGAATGAATCCAAGGCCATCTCTCTGCTCCATCATCCGAACATTGTCAAAGTATATGATGTTTCGGTGGGAGAACGTCTGCAATATATCGTGATGGAATATGTAGACGGCATGACGATGCGGGAGTATCTCAACGAGCGCGGCGGTCATCTGACCAGCCGTGAAACGGTGCATTTTATCTCCCAGATCCTCAGGGCGCTGGATCATGCTCACCGCAACGGCGTAGTCCACCGGGATATCAAGCCCCAGAACATTATGCTGCTGGACAATGGCGGGCTGCGCATGATGGATTTTGGCATTGCGCGGGTCTCCCGGGCGGAGAATCAGCTGCTCAACGGAAAAGCAATGGGCAGCGTGCATTATATCAGCCCGGAACAGGCCCGGGGGGAGGACACCGACTGCAAGAGCGATATCTACTCGGTGGGCGTGATGATGTACGAGATGCTCTGCGGCCGGCTTCCGTTTGATGCGGAAGATATGGTGGAGGTGGCCATCAAGCAGATCTCGGACAAGCCATGCTCTCTGCATGAGCTTGCGCCGGAAGTGCCGATGGGCCTGATCGAGATCACCGAGCGCGCAATGGCAAAGCTGCCGGAAAATCGTTATTCCAGCGCAGGGGAGATGCTGGAAGCATTGCAGCAATACGTTCAGGATCCGGCGATCCGGTTCCATTATACCTATCTCCCCGAAACATCGTCCGAAAAGGTGGTGGATCAATCCATGAAGCAAAAACATGAACCCGCCGCGCGCGCAGACAGTTCCTCCCGTAAAAGGAGCAAAAAGCGCCGCTCTGTTTTTCTTCCGGTGCTGTTTGGCATCACAGTTGCTTTTGCCCTGGCTTGCGGGGCCTTGTGCTGGGTCATTTTACAGGATTCCAGCACGCTTATGGATGAAAAAGCCGAGATCATTCTGGGCGATTATCTCGGCATGCCGCGGGAAGAGGTGGAAGCCTCGCCCCAGGTGATCTCCGGCCAGATCGTGCCGGTCTGGAACGAGGAATATAACAACAATTATGCCGCTGGCTATGTCTATAAGCAGTCGCCTGTGCCGGGGCGTACTGTGCGCGAAGGCCAGAGCGTGACCTTTACGGTCAGCCTGGGCATCAAGTATGTGACCATTCCGGATGTCAGCAACTATCTGCAGGCCGATGGCGAACAGGTGCTGAAGGATCTGGGCGTGTCCGTTCTGATCACGCAGGCGGTGGAGCCTTCGGTGGCGGCTGGTTCGATCATCCGCACGGATCCTGCTGCCGGCAGCCAGGTGGCCGCCGGCACCACTGTGGTGGTGTACGTCAGCCGCCCGCAGGTCAGCACGACAACAAAGGTACCTTCGGTCATCGGCATGACGCTGGAGGATGCCCGCACGCTGCTGGTGCAGAATCGTTTGGGCCTGGGCAGCCAGACCGAGCAGTACAGCGACCAGCCGGCGGGCACGATCCTGAGCCAAAGCCCTGAAGCAGGCTCGTCGGTCAAGCTGAACAGCCGCGTCAACGTGGTGGTCAGCGCAGGCCCGGAACCGGAACCCGAGATCCCGGAGGAATCGACTGGCGACTGGTGGAGCGACTGGTGGGGCGGCGGCGCCTCGTCCTCTTCTGAAGGCGGCGACTCCAGCAGCGAGAGCGCCCCCCAAAGCCCTTCCGACTGGTGGGCTTCGCTGTGGTCCTGATGGAGGCAGCAGATGGAGGGCTATATCATCAAGGGCATCGGCGGCTTTTATTATGTCCAGACGCCGGAAGGCGTGGTGGAATGCAAGCCCCGCGGCATCTTTCGCAAACAGAAGATCACCCCCGTGGCAGGAGATGAGGTGACGCTGGCCGTAGAGAACGGATCGGCTGTCATCGACCGCATCGCGCCCCGCAAAAATGTCTTTATCCGTCCCCCGGTGGCAAACCTGGATGTGCTGTTCCTTGTGGCCAGCACGACCCAGCCCACCCCCAGCACGCTGGTGCTGGATAAATTATCCGCCATCGCGGTGGACAAAGGCGTTCAGCCTGTCATTGTGTGTACCAAGGCGGATTTGGGGGACGCAGAGTTTCTCCGCGCAGCTTACGAAAAATCAACGCTGCCATTTATCTGCATCGATTATGCGGGCGGCACCGGCCTGGACGAGGTGAAAGACTGGATCCATGGGCGGCTGTGTGCATTCTGCGGCAACTCTGGTGTGGGAAAATCCACCTTGCTCAACGCCTTGTTGCCGGAGCTGGCCCAACAGACCGCTGCGATCAGTCAAAAGCTGGGCCGCGGCCGCCACACGACCCGTGAGGTGACTATTTTCGAGGCATTTGGCGGCCGTATTGCAGATACACCGGGCTTTGCCAGCCTGGAAGCGAACCGCGCCGGGTTTATCCCAAAAGAAAATCTGGAGCATGCGTTCCCAGAGTTTGGGCCATATCTTGGCCAGTGCCAGTTTACGGGCTGTGCTCATCGCGGCGAAAAGGGCTGTGCGGTCTGTGCTGCTCTTGCACAGGGAAAACTGTCCCGCACCCGGTATGACAGCTATTGTGCAATGTACGATGAGGTCAAGGATATCAAGGACTGGCAGCGTCCCAAAGGCTGATTCCATAGAAAAAAGAGGTGCTTGCATTGTCACGCTGTGTGATCCTGTCCGCTTGTCCGGCTGCGCCGAAGCTGGCCGGGCTGCTGCGTCCGGACGATTATATCATCGCCTGTGACGCGGGCTATGCCAACTGTGCGCGTCTGGGCTGCCGCCCGAATGTTGTGGTGGGAGATTTTGATTCCGCGCCTTGTCCTGTCCGGCAGGAGGGCGATGGGCTGATCGTTCTGCCCCATGTCAAGGACGACACCGACACAGAATATGCCGCAAAGCTTGCTTGCGAAAAAGGCTTTAACGAGGCTCTGCTGCTGGGCGTGCTGGGAGGACGGCGCATGGAGCATACGCTGGCCAACCTGTGCACTGGCCTTGGGCTGGAAAAGCGCGGTGTGCGGACGACCCTTGTGGACGAGCGTACCCGCATCACGTATGTGATGCCCGGCGAAACACGCTGTTACCCAAAGGGAAGCTATTTTTATGTTTCAGTCTTTCCGATGGAAGGCCGAGCGGAAGGGGTCACTTTGCGGGGAAGCTTTTATGAGCTGACCGATGCGGCCCTTACGGTGGACTATCCTCTGGGGGTCAGCAATGAGTACGCCGCAGGATCGGATTGGATCACCATTTCCGTGCAGAAAGGGATCTTGCTGGTGGTGGAAACGCTTCCGGACTGAAAACAACTTCTGAGTCTGTCGGAACCTTTTGCTCTTCCAATGACTATACTGGGGTATCAAGCAGGAAAGGCGGGGTGCATCCATGCAAGTGGTCGTGATCGAAAGCCCAAAGTTCCTCCGCGGGCTGCTGTGCCGTCTGTTCGGCATCAGGCGCGAGCCGCGGGACTGAACATAGGCTCTGCCGCACCGCCTTCTTTTGGCAGTGCGGCATTTTTGCTGTGTGCACCGCATAGGATGTGGCAGAGTGCCGATGTCACGGACAGGAAAGGAGCGCACTGCATGGAACTGAAGATCTTTCGGGACACACTGCCGGCGGCAGGCGGCAGCTGTACCGTCAAAGCGGAGCTGCCGCTGGAAACAGAAATTCTGATCTCTGACTATCAGCCCCAGGTGTTCAAACTGGTCAAATGCTTTGCCCGCCCGGTGGTGCTGCAAAAACAATTGCAGCCTGGCCGCCTCACGCTGGAAGGCTATCTGCGCTGTACGGTCTACTATCAGGGGGAGGACGGCGCGGGACTGTGCCAGACCGAACAAAAGCTGCCTTTTACCAAGGTATTGGAGCTTCCGGAATTTTCCTTTTCGGCCTGGACCGCTTCGGTAGAGGGTCAGACAGAGTACCTGAACTGCAGGGCGGTAAATCCCCGCCGCATTGAGGTGCGAGGCGCGTTTGGTCTGGTAGCATCGGTGCATGCTCAGATCAGGACAGAGGTCATTACAGCGCTGGCAGACGGCGGTGTGGAGCAAAAGCTCTGCACCCTCTCCGGGGCGCGGCGTGCCGCTGTATTGGATAAGCTTATCACGGCGGACGGGGAACTTTCCTTCCCCAAAGAACCGGAAGAGATCCTGGATATGACTGGCACAGCGCAGATCCGGGAGCTGAAGCTCCTCACCGGTAAGGCGGTGGCAAAAGGGGAGATCCAGGTGCTTTGTGCCTGGCGCGCACAGGGGGAAAATACCCTGCAAAGCCAGACGGTCACGCTGGCGTTCAATCAGATCCTGGATGCGGAGGGGATCAGTGAGGACTGCAAATGTCTGTGTGTGGTGGAACCAGTAGGCTTTACGGTCGCACAGGGAGAAAGCGGCGCACCTGCTCAGCTGACCGCTACGGCTATGCTGCATTTGCGTGCCTGGCGGCCCTATGAGCTTCAAGCGGTGGCAGACGCATTTTCTACCCGGTTTGAAACGTCGCTGACGCCCCAGCCGGTCATCACCGAACAGCTGGCTCTTTTGCTGGACGAAACGGTAACGGTGACTGGCTCCGGGCCACTGCCGGACGCCGGAGCGCGTCTGATGGCCTGTTTTGCAGCCTTTGGCCCGGCACAGATTCTGCCGCAGGGCGCAGGTTTTGCGCTGACGGCACGGGTCATCGTGACAGCTTTTGGTGAAAACAGCCTGGGCGAGCTGGAAAGCTATGAAAAAGCACTGGAGGTTTCGGTGCCGCTGGAGCTGGATGCTCCTTCCAACGCGCAGATATACCCGGAATGCTGGCTCAGCGCAGAGAACCTGCAATGCAGCTGCACAGGCGGAACGCTGGAAGCTGCTGTGACGGTGCGGATAGAGGGAGCAGTGTTCTGCCGCAAAACGCACACCTGCGTTGGCTCCATCGAGCTGGGCGATCCGCTGCGCTCTGCTGACCCGGAGATATCGCTGCGTATCTATTATGCCCAGGCAGGGGAGGAGCTGTTTGGCATTGCGCAGCGGTTCCATGTTTCTCCGGGACAAATGCTTGCCGCAAACGGGCTGGATCCGGATACCGGCATCCTGTCCGAGGAAAAACGTCTGCTGGTGCCCGGGGCATGAGCAGAGATCAGAAATTCAGGAATGGAGAAAGGTCATGTTTGTTTATCGCAGAAAAGCTCAGTACCATGAAACGGATCAGATGGGGATCATCCACCATGCCAACTACATCAAGTGGATGGAGGAAGCCCGCGTGGAATTTATGGATCGGATGGGCCTGAGCTACAAAGATGTGGAGCAGCACGGTGTGCTCTCACCAGTGGCGGGGCTTTCGGTGGATTACAAAAAGCCCGTGTTTTTTGCGGATGAGGTAGAAGTGCGTGTTTCGGTGCAAAAATATACGGGTGTGATTTTGGAAATGCGGTATGAATTTTTTGACTGCACCCGGAATGAGCTGTGTACTGCCGCTACCTCCCGCCACTGCTTTATGAAGGATGGCCGGGTCGTCTCCTTAAAGCGCGCTCTGCCCCAGCTGGACGCGAATATCCGCGCCAGCATGGAAGAGGACGGTGTGCAATGATCCCCAAACGCTGCCTTGCCTGCGCCGCACAGGTCTGTGCGGCGTTTTTGCTTTTTCACCAGAAAGGTGCGCAGGATTCAGGCATTCTGCTGGAAAAGATGGGCCGGACCTCTTTTCTACTTCAAGGAAGTGATGTATAATAGGGTCGGTGTTTGGAACAGGAAAGGAGAATGGAAAAACGAATGGAACAGGAAGAAAACATAAAACTCCCGGCCGGAACCGAATCCCCGGCATGGGCTTTTCAGCGCCGCATTTTCCAGGCGGGCGTGCGGGATGGGATCCCGATCGCACTGGGCTATTTTGCAGTGGCATTTTCTCTGGGCATCGCGGCCCGCAAAGCGGGCTTTACGCCGTTTCAGGGCTTTCTGGCCAGCCTGTTGAACAATGCTTCTGCCGGAGAATACGCGGCCTTTGCACTGATCACGGCGGGGGCATCCTATCTGGAGGTGGCCGTTATCACGTTGATCGCCAACGCTCGCTATCTGCTGATGAGCGCGGCATTGGCACAGCGCTTTTCGCCAGATACCCCCTTCTGGCACCGTCTGGTGATCGCCTATGACGTGACAGATGAGCTGTTTGGCATCACCATTGCACGTCCAGGTACGCTGAATCCCTATTATACCTATGGCGCCATTATGGTGGCCGCACCCGGTTGGGCCATCGGCACGGCTCTGGGCATCATCGCAGGCAATCTGCTGCCGGTACGTCTGGTCAGCGCCCTGAGCGTAGCGCTATATGGCATGTTCCTGGCCATCATCGTTCCTCCCGCCCGCAAGGATCGGGTGGTGGCGGCGCTGGTGCTCGTCAGCTTTGCGCTCAGTCTTGTGTGTCGGTATCTCCCGCTGATCTCGGCTCTGTCAGATGGCACCCGCACCATTATCCTGACGGTGGCCATTTCTGCTGCGGCAGCAATCTTATTCCCGGTGGATGCAAAGGAGGCGGCACACGATGCAGAATAATTACATCTATATCGCGGTCATGGCGCTGGTATCCTATGCCATCCGAGTGCTGCCGCTGACCTTGATCCGCAAGCCGATCCAGAACCGGTTCATCCAGTCCTTCCTCTATTATGTGCCTTATGTTACGCTGTCGGTCATGACCTTCCCGGCCATCGTCGAGGCTACCCAAAGCCCTCTGGCAGGTTCGGCAGCGCTGATCGTGGGCATGGCTGCGGCCTGGATAGGCGTGGGCCTGTTCCCGGTAGCTTTGACCTGCTGTGGAATCGTGCTGGTGTTGGAACTGTTTCTGGTACATTGATTGCAGTGGAAAGCGGACATCCGGTTTGCCGGGATGTCCGCTTTTTGGATAAAAAGGAGGGAACCCGATTGCAAAGGATCCTTGTGACTGGTGCGGGCGGTTTTATGGGCGCGCGTATCCTGCACCAATGGAAGGGCAAAGCCGAGCTTCTGCGTTTCCCGGAGGGCTTTCTGACCCAAGCCGGGGAAGCACAGATCTGTGCGCAGGTGCAGGCTCTTGCACCGGATGGGATCGTGCACACAGCGGCGATTTCCGACACCGGTTATTGTGAAGGACATCCGGAGCGATCCCATCGTGCGAACGTGGAACTGACGCTCTGGCTGGCCCAAGCTGCCAAACAAATCAGCGCAAAGCTGGTCTGTATCAGCTCGGATCAGGTTTATGCCGGGGTCACACAGCCCGGCCCTCTGCCCGAAACACTGGATTTGCATCCGGCAAACGTCTATGGCCGGCACAAGCTGGAAGCAGAACAGCGGACGTTGGAACTGCTGCCGGAAGCCGTTTTTCTGCGGGCCAGCTGGATGTATGATCTGCCCGGCTACGGCCTTCCTATCCGGGGCAATCTGCTGCTGAACCTTGTACGCGCCGCTCTGCGGGGACAGACTCTGACCTTTTCCTCCCGGGAATACCGAGGTGTGACGTATGTGCGTCAGGCGGTGGAGCTGCTGCTTCCGGCGCTGGCGCTGCCTGGCGGGGTCTACAACTTCGGCAGTGAAAACGAACTGGATATGCTGCGCACCGCAAAGTGTTTTGCGGATACGCTGGGCATCACGGTGATGCTGGGATCGTCTGACCGCCAGCGCAATCTCTCGATGGATTGCGCCAGGCTGCATGAGGCAGGCATCTGCTTTGATACCACCGAACAGGGGCTTTGCCGCTGTTTACAGGACTATGGCCTTATAGAGAGGATCTGAGAGCAACACAAAAGGCACGGATACCGCAAGGGGCTTTCCCTTTCGTTCCGTGCCTTTGTTTTTTTAATCAGTTGCGGTAGCACCGATCCTGTGTGACCAGCCAATCCTCACAGCGGCGCTGCGCTTCCTCCAAACTGCGGGTCTCGCAGTCAAACAACGCTCCTTGCAGCGAGCGGTAAGTATAGTGGATGACAGGTACGCCCTTGGCGTCCTTTGCGGTGACACAACGTTCCTGTCCGGGCAGGAGAAAACTCTGCTCCATTTTGTATGCTCTCCTTTTCATCCAATGATCGATGCCGCTTCCGGCGCACAACAGAAGCTATTGTAGCACAACCGAAACAGAGAAGCCATCGACGAAATGGACAAAAATGGAGTAGAAATTTTTCTGTCCCTTTCCGGGTGTTTTAACTCGATGCTTCTTCCTTTACAGGATAAGCCCCGCGATCAGATAGGTGATCCAGGCACAGACCCAGGCAATTGCACACTGATCCACAACCATAATAACAGCCCATTTTCCACCCAGCTCCCGCTTGACTGAGGCAACTGCCGCCACGCAGGGGGTGTACAGCAGACAGAAGATCAACAGGGCCGCCGCCGCTGCGGGGGTCATGGCAGCCGCCAGAGCAGCAGTAGAGCCGTAGAGCACCAGCAGCGTGGAAACCACGCTCTCCTTGGCCATAAAGCCGGAGATCAGTGCGGTGGAAATACGCCAGTCGCCAAAACCCAGCGGCGCGAACAGGGGAGCGATCTTACCCGCAAGCAGGGCCAGGATGCTCTGCTGGGGATCGGCGGTCATGCTGAGCAGCGGGTCAAAGTTTTGCAGGAACCAGATGACGATGGTGGCCAGAAAAATAACCGTAAAGGCACGCTGCAAAAAATCCCGGGCCTTTTCCCACAAAAGCTGGGCCACGTTTTTCAGGCCCGGCAGCCGGTAGTTGGGCAGCTCCATCACAAAGGGGACCGCTTCGCCGCGGAACACCGTGCCCTTGAGCAAAAAGGCGATCAGGATGCCCACCGCGATGCCCACAAAGTACAGCCCGACCATGACCAGGGCGGCATTCTTTGGAAAGAAGGTGACAGAGAAAAGGCTGTAGATGGGAAGCTTGGCCGAACAGCTCATAAACGGGGTGAGCAGGATGGTCATCTTGCGGTCTCGTTCCGAAGGCAGGGTGCGGCTGGCCATTACACCCGGCACCGTACAGCCAAAGCCGATGAGCATGGGCACGATGCTGCGGCCCGAAAGCCCGATGCGGCGCAAAAGCTTATCCATTACAAAAGCCACGCGCGCCATGTAGCCGGTATCTTCCAGAAGCGACAGGAAGAAGAACAGGGTCACGATGATGGGCAAAAAGCTCAGCACACTGCCCACACCGGTAAAAATGCCATCGATCACCAGGGATTGGACCGCAGCGTTGACATGCCAGCTTGTCAGCAGACCGTCCACGATGCCGGTCAGCGCATCGATACCGGTTTCCATCAACTCCTGCAGGAAAGCGCCGATGACGCCAAAGGTCAGATAGAACACCAGCGCCATGATCACCACAAATGCGGGAATGGCTGTATATTTGCCCGTCAGGAACTGGTCGATGTGTGCGCTGCGCACCTGTTCTTTGCTTTCGCGAGGTTTGACGACAGTTTCGGCCACCAACTGCTGGATGAAACGGAAGCGCATATCCGCAATGGCGGCGGCGCGATCCATGCCGCGTTCCTGCTCCATCTGCAAAATGATGTGCTCGATCATTTCTTCCTCGTTGGGATCCAGGTGCAGTGCTCTGCGGATGCGGTCGTCGCCCTCTACCAGCTTGGTGGCGGCAAAGCGCACCGGAATGCCGGCAGCTTTGCAGTGATCTTCGATCAGGGCAATGATGCCGTGGATGCAGCGGTGCACTGCGCCGCCATTGTCGTCCTCGCTGCAAAAATCCATGCGGCCCGGCCGCTCCTGATATCTGGCGATGTGCAGCGCGTGATCCACCAGCTCGTCCACACCCTCATTTTTGGCGGCAGAAATGGGCACGATGGGGATCCCCAGCATAGCCTCCATCTTGTTGATCTTGATGGTGCCGCCGTTGCCGCGGACCTCATCCATCATGTTCAGTGCCAGCACCATGGGCTTGTCCAGCTCCATCAGCTGCATGGTCAGGTAGAGGTTGCGCTCGATGTTGGTGGCATCTACGATATTGATGATGCCAGTGGGCTTTTCGTTGATGATGAACTGCCGGGTCACGATTTCCTCGCTGGTGTAGGGGGACATCGAGTAGATGCCGGGCAGATCGGTCACTTCTGTTTCGGGATGGCCCTTGATCATGCCGCTCTTGCGATCTACCGTTACGCCGGGGAAGTTGCCTACATGCTGGTTGGAACCGGTAAGCTGATTGAACAGCGTGGTCTTGCCGCAGTTCTGGTTGCCTGCCAGCGCAAAGGTCAGGATCTTTCCATCCGGCAGAGGATGCTCACCTTGTTTTGTATGATAGCGGCCGCCTTCACCCAAACCGGGGTGTTCGACCGGGCGCTCCCCCCGCGGCCCGGCCGCTTCCGATTGGGCTGCGGCCGAAGGGGTGATCGCGATCCGTGCGGCATCGTCCAGCCGCAGGGTCAGCTCATAACCGTGTACCCGCAGCTCCATAGGGTCGCCCATGGGAGCCAATTTGACCAGTGTGACCACCGCGCCGGGGATCAGTCCCATATCCAGAAAGTGCTGGCGAAGCTCGCCCGTTCCACCTACTGCATGGATGACGGCACTCTGGCCGACTTTCAATTCTTTTAACGTCATGATTTTGTCTGTGCCTCCGAGCCGGATTGTGAAAATGTTTGTATATGCTAACACTGGTTATAATAGACTACCTCCCGGTATTTGTCAAGAGGCCCGGCGGCAGAAAAAGACAGTTTTCTCCCGGACTTTTCCTTCCGATTGCAGCCGCTGCCCAAAACCGCTATAATAAACGAAAACGAGGAAAGAGGTTTATGCATATGAACGAAACGATCCGTCCCGGCCGCTACCGCCACTTCAAGGGCAAGGAATACCAGGTGCTTGGCGTGGCCAGACACAGCGAAACAGAAGAAGAAATGGTGGTGTATCGTCCGCTTTATGGGGAACGCGGCCTCTGGGTACGGCCCGCTGCCATGTGGAACGAGCTTGTCACCCGGGACGGCAGGACCCAGCCCCGTTTTATGTATCTGGGAGAATGAAGCGTGCGGCAGGTCTGATGCACTGCCTCCATCAGGCTGACACGGCTTTTTATAGCTGCTTGCTGGACAGCCTGCCCTTTCACTGTCATAACCGGCCTGCTGCGGGAATAAAATGCAGTAGCAAGCGGACACATCACGGGCGCAGCGGGCAGCCGCCGCCCGGTGCGTAACGTGACGGGGAAGGGAGAAGCAGAATGGAACAGCTGGAACAGAATGCCGTCTGCCGCCAGATCGGTGCGCGCACCGGCGGCGATATCTACATTGGTGTGGTCGGCCCGGTGCGCAGCGGTAAGAGCACCTTTATCAAACGTTTTATGGAGGAACTGATCCTGCCCGCTATGGGAACGGCATCCGCCCGGACACGGGCCCGCGACGAGCTGCCCCAGTCGGCGGCGGGGCGCACCATCATGACCACTGAGCCAAAGTTTATCCCGGAGGCAGCCGTTCCGCTCCAACTGGAAGGCGGCGGCGAGTGCCGTGTAAGGCTGATCGACTGCGTGGGCTATATGGTGGACGGTGCAATGGGCCATGAAGAAAATGACAAGCCCCGCATGGTCAAAAGCCCCTGGTTTGAGGAAGAGATCCCCTTTGATCTGGCCGCCGAGACCGGCACCCGAAAGGTCATTCGGGATCACTCCACCATTGGAATCGTCATCACGACCGATGGATCGGTCAGCGATATTCCGCGGGAGGGATATGCAAAAGCGGAAAAGCGGGTCATCTCCGAGCTGGAAGCCCTGGGCAAGCCTTATGTCATCCTGCTCAACAGCACCCATCCGGAGGCGGAAGAGACCCAGCAGCTGGCGCAGGGGATGGAACGGGATTATGGGCGCCCGGTGCTGGCGGTAAGCTGTCTTGACCTGGACAGTGCGGCGTTGAATGCCATTTTGCAGCGGGTGCTGTACGAATTTCCCGTGCGGGAGCTGGATTTTGCTCTGCCGCGCTGGGTGACGATGCTGGACAACGGCCACTGGCTCCAGTCTGAAGTCTATGCCGCGGCGATGGATTTTGCACAGCGCACCGCCCGCATGAAGGATATCCCTGCCGGGCCGGACATGCAAGCGCTGGAATGCGCTTCCGTGCAGCGTTCTACGGTCGGCAGCATGGATCTGGCCGAAGGCAGTGTGCGTATCTCGGTGGAGCTGAAGCCGGAAGTCTTTTATCAGGTCCTCAGCGAACAGACCGGCCTTGAGATCGGAGACGAGGCGGGGCTGATGCCCTGCATTATCGAGCTGGCACGGGCAAAACGCGAGTATGACAAGATACGTTCGGCGTTGGAACAGGTAGAGGCCACAGGTTATGGGATCGTGATGCCTTCCATCGATGAGCTGAAGCTGGAAGAACCAGAGATCGTCCGTCAGGGCGGGCGCTACGGGGTGCGTCTGGAAGCCTGTGCACCATCGATCCACATGATGAAGGCGACGATCCACACCGAGATCAGCCCCATCGTAGGCACCGAAAAGCAGAGCGAGGATCTGGTACAGAGCCTGCTGGGGGATTTCGAGTCCGAACCTACAAAGATATGGGAATCCAATATTTTTGGAAAGAGTCTGCATGAGCTGGTCAACGAGGGGCTGCAAAACAAGCTGCTGCACATGCCCCAGGAAGCCCGGACCCGTTTGCAGGAAACACTGGAAAAGGTCATCAACGATGGCTGCACAGGCCTCATCTGCATTTTGCTGTAGGCTGTGCGGCACAGCGGCCCCGGAGAACGGTTCTCCGGGGCCTTTTGCTGGGCACAAAACAAAAGCTACCGCAAAAATGGCCCGCGGGAGGATGTTCTCCCTGCGGGCCGCATGGCATGCAGTCAGTGTTCTTCTTCGGTCAGCTTGTTGATCAGCAGCTGATAGATCTCGTTCCCTTTCAAAATGAACTGCTTTTGGATCATCTCCGCGGAAAGGCGATCCGGCACGCCAAGGTCCAGCCGGAACAGTTCCTGATCCAGCCCCTTCACGGTGCATCGGACCCGGCAATGGCCGTCCGGCTGCTCGGTGATCTTGGCGCTGTATTTTTCGGATTTGCGCGTCCAGGTCTGGGTGCGCAGCACCGCAGCGACAGCTCGTTCCCGTACGCTGCGGGGTAGGTCATAGGCCAGCTCCTGGGCAACCTTGCGGCCGTCCTCGGTAATGATGTAGCTGCCATCCCGCAGGGTCACAAGTTTTTGCCGGGCAATGTCATCCAGGCAGGAACCGATCTCAAAGTAATTGACCAGTGCCTCCTCCACCAGCGCGTCCTCGATCTCCTTGCGGGTCAATGGCCCGGCATTTTTGACAAGATAACACAGCAGCAGACGGATCTCCGTGCTGCTGGTCAGCCCGCCGGGGCGGACACCGGCGGTAAAAGCATCGTTAGCGGCCATGTCTTTCACATCCTTTTGTTCTGATCGTGCTTGGTCTGCGCGCTTTGCAAACAGCGCGCCCTGAAAAAACATTCAATTGAATTATAAGATGTTTCAAACAGAATTGCAAGCCGCACCTTCAAAATCTGTTTCGATCTGCTTGCGGCTGTCCGGTGTGGAGTAAACCCAATGCTCCAGATGTCCCTCGGTGATAAAATATTGCAGCTCAAAACGATGGCTCTGGTTCAGGCAGTGGTTGACGATCACCAGCTTGATCTTCATCTTTTCAGGCAGGATATTCTTGATGTAGACGCTTACCGCCTGGCCTGGATGCAGCTCCGGACAGCTTTCCGCCAGACCCGCAAGGTTTGGCGCGATCTCGATAAAAGTACCGTAATCCTCCACGCTGCGCACGATGCCCACGACCGTTTCCCCAACAGAGAAGGCGGCGGCATTTTCTGCCCAGGTGCCCAAAAGCTCCCGAATGGTCAGCACAAAACGTCCCTGGGCATCCCGGCTGCGGATCGCACACAGGATCTGCTGGCCCACGCTGACCCGGTCAGCAGGGGAGGAAATGCGGCTGACCGACATACAGTCGATGGGCAGCAGAGCGCTGATGCCGCAGCCTACGTCGCAGAATGCGCCAAACGGTTCGATGTGGGTCACGGTACAGGGCAGGATATCTCCCGGCCGCATGGTGGAAAGATATTCTGCTTTACACATGCGCTGGGCCTCGGCCCGGGAAAGCAGATAATAGGGCCGGCCCTCCGCATCTGTTTCCAGCCCTTCGATCACAAAGCAGGTGGGCCGTCCCACCCGGGTCAGCACCGCAATGTCCCGCACAGAACCATTTTCTGCGCCATCCGCGCACTGCGAAAAGGGCATCACCCCCTTTATCCCGCCCAGTTCAAAACGGAGCTGGCGCTGGGTATCAAAAGCCAAAGCCGTGCTTTGCAGGATCTCGCGCCCCGCCATAGCGGTGCGCAGTTCGGCAGCACTCAGGTGAGCGGCGCTGCGGTAGTTGCCTTCGGTTCGGTAAGCTTGCATCATCTTTCATTCCTCTTTCTATCAGTTTTCTGGTTCTTGCCTGTATGCGCTCCTGCCTTGGATCCGGGATCCGCAGCAGGACAGTACACTGTATGCGGCGCTCCAAGGGGATATTTGCATTTTTCAGGAGTTTGGATTATACTATGAGCGTATGTGCAGTACGCCGGGGCCGCCCCGGTAGATGGTCTGCACCGCCCGTGCCGCCCGGCGCGGGCAGGAGGGAGCAATCAAATGGATATCGCTGTGGGAGATACGATCCTCACCCGCAAAAAACACCCCTGCGGTGCCTCTAGCTTTGAGGTGCTGCGTGTTGGCATGGATTTCCGCATCCGCTGCACTGGCTGTGGCCGCGAGGTCATGCTACCGCGGGCAAAGATCGAAAAGAACATCAAAAAGGTGCTCAAGGCTGATCAGGGGGCGCAGACGGACGGCCAGCCGCATCTGGAGAAACGATAAGGAGAACTGCAAGGTATGCCAGATATGTTTCACCAAATGGAGGCTGTCTGCCGCCGGTTTGAGGAACTGACGGTGCGGCTCAACCAGCCTCAGACCGCCGCTGACCCAGCATTGCTGCGCCGCCTGATGCAGGAATATCACGATGTAGAACCTGTGATCCAGGCTTACCGTGCCTGGCAGACCACACAGGATCACCTTGCTCAGGCCAAGGCTTTGCTGGAGGATGGCCCCCTTGAACCGGACCTCAAAGAGATAGTACAGCAGGAGATCAGCGAAAAAAGTCAGGATTTGGAACAACTGGAAAAAAATCTCAAAATTCTTCTCCTGCCCAAGGATAGAAACGATGAAAAAAGTGTGATCATGGAGATCCGGGGCGGCGCTGGTGGAGAGGAAGCTGCCCTGTTTGCGCACAGCCTGATGCGGATGTACACTATGTATGCACAGGGCCGCGGCTGGGAAATGGAAGTGCTCAATCTGAACCAAACAGAATTGGGTGGCGTAAAGGAAGCGATCCTGGCGGTCAATGGTTTGGGTGCATACAACCGCCTGAAATATGAAAGCGGTGTGCATCGGGTTCAGCGTGTGCCCGAAACCGAAACGCAGGGCCGCATCCATACTTCCACCGCAACAGTGGCGGTGATGCCCCAGGCGGAAGAGGTGGACTTTCAGTTGGATATGAAAGATCTGCGCATCGATACCTTCCGTTCATCGGGTGCAGGCGGCCAGCATATCAATAAAACATCCAGCGCCATCCGTGTCACCCATCTGCCCACCGGCATGGTGGTAGAGTGCCAGAACGAACGCAGCCAGTTCCAAAACAAAGACAAGGCACTGGAAATTTTGCGCAGCCGCCTGCTGGCCCAAAAACAAAAGGAGCAGCAGGATGCTATCAACGCCAGCCGTCAGGGTCAGGTAGGAACCGGCGACCGCAGCGAGAAGATCCGTACCTATAACTTTCCGCAGGATCGTTGTACCGATCACCGCATCGGCCTGACCCTGCATAATCTTTCCAAAATCATGGATGGAAATCTGGATGACGTGATCGATCAGCTGGCCACCCGTGAGCAGACAGAAAAGCTGAAACAGCTTAACAAATAAAGTATCGATTCAACGCAATATTATTTTGTAAAGTACATCAACTTTACAATAAAAGGGAACGATAAAACGTGGAAATTCAAAATTCAATCAAAACGCTGCTTTGTCCGGCAGATAAGGCAGGGATCGCCCGCGCAGCACAGCTGCTGCGGCAGGGCGAACTGGCAGCGCTGCCCACCGAAACGGTTTATGGCATTGCCGCAGATGCCCGCAACAGCGAGGCAGTGAAAAAAATCTTTGTGGCCAAAGGCCGCCCGCAGGATAACCCTTTGATCGTACATGTCACCGGCCCGGAAATGCTGCCTGGTCTTGTGCGGGAGATCCCGGAGCGGGCACAGCTGCTGATGGCGGCTTTCTGCCCCGGCCCTCTTACGATCATTATGCCCCGAGGCCCAGAAGTGGCGGACGAGTGCTGCGCCGGACTGGATACTGTGGGCATCCGCATGCCCAGCCATCCGGTAGCGCGTGCGGTCATCCGGGAAAGCGGCTGCGCCTTTGCCGCGCCTTCGGCAAATCTTTCGGGCAGACCCAGCCCCACCAATGCGCAGGATGTGTTTGCCGATATGAACGGCCGCCTGCCGTTGATCCTGGATGGCGGTGAATGTGATGTGGGCGTAGAGTCCACGGTGATCTCTGTAGCAGGAGAAAAGCCTGTGCTGTTCCGGCCCGGACACATCACCCTGGAGGATCTTGAACGTGCTTTGGGCGAAGAAGTAGAGGTCTCTCACGCCATCCTGGAAAAGCTTTCGGAGGGAGAGATCGCCCGCAGCCCAGGCATGAAATATAAGCACTATGCGCCCAAAGCGGATATCACCCTGCTGGAAGGCAGCTTTGAGCAGTTCAAGGCTTTTGTGGATGCCCATGTATCCGAGTCCCCCAGCTGCCTGTGCTTTACCGGAGAGGCAAAACGGCTGGGGGTGCCCTGCGTAGAATATGGCCGCGAGGGAGATGGAGCGGATCAATCCCGGCATTTGTTCCGTTCTCTTCGCGCGCTGGATGAGCAGGGAGACCAGATCGTATACGCTCGCTGTCCTCAGAAAGACGGCCTTTCCATGGCGGTATACAACCGTCTGATCCGGGCTGCGGCCTTTCGGGTGGTGAAATTATGATCACACTGGGAATCACCGGACGCAGCGGCTGCGGAAAATCGACCGTGACAGCAGTATTTGCCGCACATGGCGTCCCGCTTGTGGATGCCGACCAGATTTCGCGGGAGATCCTGCTGCCCGGATCACCGCTGCTGCCGCAGCTTGCGGCCCATTTCGGCAGCGATATCCTGGATGCAGAGGGGCGGCTGAATCGCCGCCTTCTGGCTGACCGGGCGTTTGCAACCGCCGAAGGCAAACAAACCCTGGATGATCTGACTCACCCGGAGATCATCCGCCGTATCCGCAAAGCAAAGGATGCCGCCCGTCTCTCTGGCAGTCCGCTGTTCGTTCTGGATGGCGCAGTCATCGTAGGGACCGAAGCTCACGCGGAATGTGACCGCCTGGCCGTTGTAACAGCTCCGTTTGAAACCAGTGTGGCGCGCATTGCACGGCGGGATGGCATTGCGCCAGAGATGGCGGTGCGCAGGCTGAACGCTCAGACACCGGAGGCAGTGCTGACCGAAAAGGCGGATTATATTCTGTGCAATGATCAAGACCTGGAAACTCTGCAAACCGCGGCAGCTGCGTTATGTGCGCGGCTGCTGAAGGAAGCCTCCGGAAAAGGAGGGACGGGTGTTCACCCTTGAAGAAGCTATTGAAATTGATTGCTGCCACGCTGGTGCTGGCGTTTCTCTTGGGCACGGTTCCCAGCGTCAGCCGCAAAGTGGAACGGCTGCTTTATCCCTGCAAATATTCCTCGTTTGTTCAGGTCTGGTCTACAGTGTATGAACTGGATCCGTTATTGGTTTATTCGGTCATCCGGACAGAAAGCGGGTTTGACCCGTATGCCACCTCCAGCGTAGATGCCCGCGGGCTGATGCAGATGACAGAGGAAACTTTTTTCTGGCTGCGCGGTAAAATTGCCGCAGAAGAACACCTGACTTTTGATGACCTGTATAATCCGGCAGTGAGCATCCGGTTTGGGTGTTATTATCTGAACATGTGCCTTGCGCGCTATGGCGGGGATGTCGATACAGCAGCAGCTGCCTATCACAGCGGCTGGGGAACGGTAGATGCGCTGCTGACGAACCCTGCATACTCTTCAGACGGCATTACTTTAAAAAGCTTTCCATACAGCCAGATGAATCACTATGTGGAAAAGATCCGCGCAAGCTATGATGCTTATCAGCGGCTGTACCCCAGCGAGTGAACGCAGAGCGCACCGCCGTGAGAACGGCGGCTGATCTTTGTCAAAACAGGCCTGGCAGAGCATTGCTGTCCGTCCTGATTTGAATCATATTATAAAAGCAGGAAAACAAGGAAAAGGAAAAATGGAAGAAAAAACTCCGATTCAGCAGCTGGCAGATCAGCTGCTCTACAATCCCGTCTATGCGGCGGACAAAGATGCTGCGCTCCGGCAGAAGGCAGCAGACTTTGCAGAAGGCTATAAGAAATTTATGGACGCGGGCAAAACAGAGCGTGAAGCCTCCATGGAAAGCGAGCGGATGCTCAAAGCGGCAGGCTATCAGCTCTTTGACCCCAAAAAGGCCTACTCTCCGGGCGAGAAGATCTACTGGGTGCCATTTGGACGTTCTGTGGTCGCGGCTACCATTGGCAGCCGCAGCTTTGAGGATGGCTTCCGCCTGGTCATTGCACATATCGACTGCCCCCGGCTGGATCTGCGCCCCAACCCCATGTATGAGTCCAGCCATTTCAGCTATTTCAAGACGCATTATTATGGCGGTGTGCGCAAGTATCAGTGGGCTTCTATCCCTCTGGCGATCCATGGGGTGTTCGTCCGGGCGGACGGAAGCAGTGTATCGGTCTGCATTGGTGAGGAGGAAAACGACCCCGTATTCTGCATCACGGATCTTCTGCCGCACCTGAGCGCAGAGCAGAACGAGCGCAAGCTTTCCGAAGGCATCAAAGGTGAGGAACTCAACGTACTGATCGGCTCGGATGCCGTGCAGGACGAAACGATCAAAGAGGCCGTCAAACTCAACACTCTGATCCTGCTAAACAAAAAGTACGGCATTCGGGAACAGGACTTTACCAGCGCAGAGATCGAGGTCGTTCCTGCGCACAAGGCGCGTGATGTGGGCTTTGACCGTTCTATGGTGGGTGCTTACGGCCACGATGACCGCGTGAACGCTTATCCCGCGCTGATGGCCGAAATTGAGGTGCAGAATCCGGCCTACACCACCGTTTGTGTCCTGACCGACAAAGAAGAGATCGGTTCGGAAGGTGTAAGCGGCATGCGCAGTATGTATACGTTCCACTTCCTTCATCAGCTGTGCCGCACCGCCGGTGCGGATGATATTGCGGCGTTCCAGAACAGCATCTGCCTGTCTGCGGATGTGACCGCCGCATACGATCCCACCTGGAGCAGTGCGTTTGAGCCTCAGAACGCTACCTATGCAGGCCGAGGCGTGGCGATATTGAAATACACCGGAAGCCGCGGTAAAAGTGATTCCAACGATGCCAGCGCCGAGCTGGTGGGCTATGTGACCCGCATGCTGGATGCAAACCAGATCGCATGGCAGATCGGCGAACTGGGCCGCATTGATCTGGGCGGCGGCGGCACCATTGCCAAGTATGTCGCCAACCGGGGGATCCCTGTGCTGGATATCGGCGTTCCGGTTCTGTCTATGCATGCTCCGTTTGAGATCATCCACAAGGCAGACCTGTACATGGCTTACCGCGCCTTCCACGCATTTGTCAATCAGCAGTAAGCACAAATAAAGCCCCAAGCCCTGGAAAAGCAGAAACTGCTTTTCCGGGGCTTTTGTCGTTCTGATCGTTTGGAAGAGATGGCCGCATGATGGATGTGTCCGGAGGGGATCTTAAAAGTATCTCCGATAGGATGAACGGCCTTTCCTTGCGGGTTTCAGCAGGGTGTGGTATGATAAAGGACGAAAAATATTATGCGATACAATGGGAGCCAACCGTATGAAAGAACCTAAATTGAAAACCGTCTACGTCTGTTCCAACTGCGGAGAAACAAGCCCGCGCTGGATGGGCCGATGCCCGAGCTGCGGAAGCTGGAACACCATGAACGAGGACGTAGTAGCCGAAGCCCCCAAAACAGGCTTATCGGGCAGCAAAGCTGCGGTTGTTGTCCGGGCAGAGGGCGTGACCTCTTTGACAGCAAAGCGTCTGGCAGATATCAGCACTACAGAGGAAAAAAGCCGTATCCTGACCGGCATCTCAGAGTTGGATCGGGTGCTGGGCGGCGGCATCGTGCTGGGCGGCGTGGTGCTTCTCAGCGGTGAGCCAGGTGTGGGCAAATCCACAATGCTGCTGCAGCTGTGCGGTGCTATCTCCCACGAGCATACCGTGTTGTATATCACAGGCGAAGAATCGGTGCGTCAGGTCAAACTGCGTGCTGCCCGCCTGAAACTGCCCCAGGATAACATCTATCTGGTAGCAGAAAACAACGTGGACGAGATCTGCGGCCTGATAGAACGAGACAAGCCGGATCTTGTGGTGATCGATTCCATCCAGACCATGCGCTGTATGGATGTGGCATCCTCTTCTGGCACAGTGAGCCAGGTCAAAGAGAGCGCCGCGCGTTTCCTGGCCGTGGCCAAAAAGCAGGAAGTCCCCATGTTCATCGTAGGCCATGTCAACAAGGACGGCGCAATTGCAGGCCCCAAGGTGATGGAACACATTGTGGATACGGTGCTCTACTTTGAAGGGGACAAGATGCTGCCTTATCGGATCCTGCGCGCAGCCAAAAACCGCTATGGCTCCACCAACGAGCTGGGCATGTTCGATATGACCGGGCAGGGTCTGGAGGAAGTGGAAAATCCCTCCCAGCTGCTTTTGGAGGGCCGCCCGATGGGAGTTTCGGGCAACTGTGTGGCCTGTACGATGGAGGGCAGCCGTCCCATCCTAAGCGAGATCCAGGCGCTGGCTTCCAAAACCAATTTTCCTGCGCCTCGCCGCGCATGCAGCGGATATGACTACAACCGTATGAACCTGCTCATTGCCGTGCTGGAAAAGCGGGCGGGCTACTTCTTTGGAAATCTGGATGTGTATATCAACATTGTGGGCGGACTTGCTCTGCGGGATACCGCCTGCGATCTGGCGGTATGCCTGAGCATGGTCTCCTCTTTGCTGGATCAGCCGGTCAGCGACAAGCTGATCGCCATCGGCGAGGTAGGCCTGGGCGGAGAGGTGCGCAGTGTGCCAAATCTGGAACAGCGCCTGCGGGAAGCCGAACGCATCGGTTTTGAAGCCGCTGTCATTCCCAAACACAGCCTGGCCCATTTGAACGCAGCAGATTACCCGAAAATAAAGCTTTTGGGTGCAGCGTATGTGGGCGATGCCATCAAATCGCTGAAGCAGGCCTGAAGGTCTGCAAAAGCAGAAAAGGAGTATCATGTCGATTTATCTGAACGAAAAGGATCCTTCCCGGCACAAACCCTTTGATGATGCCGCGCCGGACATCGTGGAGTATGTGCGCTATCTGGAAGTCATTGCCGGCAAAAGCGCCAACACCGCTTTCAGCTATTACTGCGATCTGCGAGGCTTCAGCCGCTTTATGAAGCGCCGCAGAGAGCTTGTTCCTGCGGATATGGAGATGAAGGATATCGACCCCAAGGGGCTGGATACAGCCTTTTGGGGGACTGTGAGCAAAGAGGATATCTATGAGTACCTCTACTTTCTGAACCGGGAATGCGGCAACAAAAAAAGTTCGACCGCCCGTCGGCTGGCCAGTCTGCATGGTTTTTATGATTATCTGGTCAATCAGGTAAACCGCCTGGAAAAAGATCCGACCGCATCCATCCGTCCGCCCAAGCAGGATAAGGTGCTGCCCAAATATCTGACGGCAGAACAATCGGTGGAGCTTTTGGAAAGTACCCGCTGCCAAAGCGATTTTCCGGAGCGGGATTACTGTATGGTCGTGCTGTTTTTGAACTGTGGAATGCGTCTGTCCGAGCTGGTAGGGATGAACGTGAATGATATCGATCTGGAACAGCGTCAGATCCGACTGTTCGGCAAGGGGCATAAAGAACGCATGGTTTATCTGAACGATGCCTGTGTGGAAGCGCTTCGGCTCTATCTGGCAAAACGCAATACAATGGAAGGTCTGCTGCCAAAGGAAAAAGCTGTGTTTGTGACGCGGCGGCGCAAAGAGCGCATTTCCAACCGGCGAGTGGAACAGCTGGTGACAGGCGCAATGAAAGCGGCTGGCTTAAAAGGCTTTTCCACCCATAAACTGCGCCATACGGCGGCCACTTTGATGTATCAGACCGGAAACGTCGATATCCTGACTTTAAAACAGCTTCTGGGCCACAGCAATGTAGGCACTACGCAGATTTACACCCACTTGCAGGAATTTCAGGTTCGGGCGGCCATCGAAGCCAACCCGCTGGGCGAGGTTCGGTCTGGCAGGGACGCTGCTGGACAGGATGCGCAAGGTGCGTTGGATACAACAGAAGCCATGCAAGGGGAGAGGGGAGTACAAACGGCCCCAGAGCAGCCGCCAGAGGACGAACCGTCCGAACCAATGAAAGCGTTTTCTGGTGCTGCGCTGGAAGGGATCCGTGCAGACGTCGCAGATTTGATGCAGGAAGCGCAGGAATCTTGAAGAAAGACTCCGTGTTTTATGTGGTATCTTCTGGCCCGGATCGTTTTGTACCGGAAAGATTTTCCGAAAAAGCCTCCGGATGCGTTCCAAAAGGAGGCTTTTTCGTTATATAATTAACAAACAAGGAGGTGTTTGGGGGTGGATCTGACGTTTTTGATGGCCGAAGGAACATTTAATATTCGTACAAGCGCTGTTTTTTATCGGGATGGAAAGCTTTTGGCCAAGCGCAAGGCGTTGTCAGGCGGTCCGGGGCGAGTGCAATATTCTTTGCCGGGCGGACGTGTCCAGCTGCATGAAACCGTCGAACAAGCCGTTGTGCGGGAAATCCAGGAAGAACTGGGCATCGCGGCTAAGATACTGCGGCCATTGTGGGTATGCCAGAATTTTTACACAGAAGCTGTATCTCATACGCGCTGTCACGAACTCTGTTTTTATTTTTGGATGGACGCCTCCGGACTGCCGCACAAGCAGCCGATATTTTTGACTCAGGAAGGCACTCGGACACATCTGTTTGAATGGCTGCATGTGGAAGCCTTGAAAGATGTCCAGCTTGTGCCGGAGTTTTTGAAACAAAAAGATTTTGATTTATCCGAAGAATTTGCACTGATCACAGATAGATCATAACGGTGCCGCAAGCTGGAAAATAATGACAGTCCAGGGCTGGAAATCAAAAAAGGCTGGAAAGAGGGCTTTTTCACTCCCCTATATTTCGTATAACGTGCATTATACGAAATATAGATCATGCAAAAAAGAGGCCCCTCCTCTCATGCGTCCGTTATCCAATGCAGCCGGTTTGCTCGTTTGGACGCATGGATCCGTAAAGGCCTGTGTGTGCAGAGCTGCCAGAAAAAATTTTTTCTGGCGCACGCTCCGCTTTCTTGCTTTTAAAAGTTTCGATCCTGCACCAGCGGCTGCGTATCAAAGTACCCACAGATGGCTTCGTAATAAATGCGCGCCGTGCGCTGGCAGCCATCTTCATCACCGAATTGGTCAAGATCCGCCGCATTTGTTACAAAGCACTGTTCCGCCAGCACCGCCGGACAGCCTGCGTCCTCCAAAATGCTGAACGTCCGTTCCTCCCGTACCTGTGCATAGTTGGTGTCCAGGATCTTCTTTTCCCCATTTTCCAGATAATAAATGTACCGCACGCCCCCATTGCCGCGCAAGCTCGCTCCTGCCGACTGCATCCCTTTGGCAAGCAGCTGCGCAAAGTAAAAGCTTTCCTGATGCCAGGTGCGCCCCGGAACCACCGGATAGCATTCAAATCCGGATGCCTCCGACCCTTCCGGTGCAGAATTTCCGTGAATGGAGATCAAAAGATCCGGATCCTGTGTGTTGGCATAGGCTGCCCGTTCGCTGGGTGCCGCGGATGTGTCATAGGTTTCGCGGGTATGTACAGCAATATAATTGGGGTCAGCCTCCAGCCAGCGGCAAAGGAGCTGTGCAGTCTGTCTGGTCATTTGGGCTTCTTCCACAAGGCCGATGGCTCCAGGGTCGCCTCCTCCATGCCCCGCATCCACAGCAATGGTATAGGGCGGCTCCCCGATCTGCGGCCGAAATCCTCCTTCCTGGGACGGAGCTTCCTCTGCGCTGACCGGCTGCGCTTTTGGTGCAAATGACCAGATGCAAAATCCAGCCAGCAGAGCAGCCCAAAGGCCCAGCAACAGCCAGCGGATCGCGGCGTGTCCCCTCTTTTTCCGGCTCTTCCCCCGCCTGCTCCGTTTTCGATCGATAAGAAAAGATTTTTTTGCCATGCTGTTATCCTTGCTTTCCCCTCAAAAAAGCGATCCCGGCAAAAAGCCGGGACAGCTTGTGAGAAAATCCTTTATTTTAGTTCGACCACAGTCACGCCGCTTTCTCCCTCGCCATAGCGTCCCAAACGGAAACTCTTGACCATGCGATGCCCCCGCAGATGCTTGTGAATGGCGGTGCGCAAAGCGCCCGTACCGTTGCCGTGGATCAGATAAATCATCGTCTGTCCATTGAGGATCGCGCGATCCAGGAAAGAATCTACCTCGTACAGCGCTTCGTCCACCGTCAGGCCCAACAAATTGCACTCCATTTTTGCGGATCGCTGCACCCGCTCTACCCTGCCGCCGGAATGCCCTGCGTCTCCGGTCTGGCGGGTATAGCGCTGCTGGGCTTTGGTCTGGGGTTTTGGTTCCTTTACCAGCTTTTCCGGCTGTTTCAGGCCCTTGAGCGGAACTTTGGTCTTGATGATGCCTGCCCGCACCAGCACATCCCCATTTTTGTCCGGCAGTGCCAGAACAGTGGCAAGCTGGCCCAGCTCGGCAATACAGACCTCCTGCCCTATCCGAACCTCTTTCAGCGGTGTGAATTCTTTTACCGGATTGTGTACCGGATCGGTGCCCACCAGAAGGCGCTCGGTTTCTTTTTTGGCGATTTCCCGTGCCCGCAACGCCTTTTGCTGGGCGGACATGCGCTCATCCTTTTGCAGCTGGCGCAGCTCGTCCGAAAGCGCATAGGCCTGCGTTTCCACCTGCTGAGCCAGTGTGCGGGCTTTGGCACGGGCAGCTTCCAGCTCGTTTTCACCCTGTCGGATCAGTTCGTCCCGCTTGGCACGGGCGGCTTCCAGCTGATGAGAAGCTTCGCTGCGCAGATGTTCGACCTCGTCCTGGCTGGCTTTGAGCTGAAGCTTCAGATCATCCAGCTGCCCCAGAACTGCGTCCAGGCGCTTGTCATCCGCCGAAAGATGCTGCTGTGCAGCTTCGATCACCCGCTGAGGGATCCCCAGCTTTTCGCTGATAAGGAAAGCATTTGATTTGCCCGGAACACCTACGCTCAGCTTATAGGTAGGACGCAGCGTTTCCAGATCGAACTCGCAGCTGGCATTTACCACGCCGGGTGTTTCCAATGCGTAGACCTTCAGCTCTGCATAGTGCGTAGTGGCCATCATGCGCACACCGCGGCGACGCAGTTCTTCCAAAATAGCAATGGCCAGCGCTGCGCCTTCGGCAGGGTCAGTTCCCGCGCCCAGCTCGTCCAGCAGGACCAGTGTGCGGGGCATGGCCAGCTCCAGAATCCCTGTGATCTTTTTCATATGCCCGGAGAAGGTAGACAGGCTTTGCTCAATGCTCTGCTCATCGCCGATATCCACCAGAAATTCCTCGAACACACAGACCTCGCTGCGTTCATCTGCCGGGATCAGGAAGCCGCACTGCGCCATTGCGCACAGAAGGCCTGCCGTTTTCAGAGTAACTGTTTTACCGCCGGTGTTCGGGCCGGTGATGATAAGAGAGTCGTATTCCTGGCCCAGCCGGATGCTGACCGGCACACATTTTTTAGAGTCGATCAGCGGATGGCGTGCACGGACCAGAGAAAACGAAGCATCGGTGCGCACGGAAGGTTTGAAGCATTTCAGCTCCAGCGCCAGCCGCGCCTTTGCAAGCAGCAGATCGATTTCCAGCATGGCGTCATAGCTGAACTGGAACTGCGGCTCGATGGCGGCCACCTGTGCAGTCAACGCTTCCAGAATGCGCTCGATCTCCTGAGCTTCCTGAGCACGGTATTGCAGAATGCGGGCGTTGGCTTCTACCACTGCCTGCGGTTCCACGAATACGGTCGCGCCGGTGGAGGATACGTCATGGATGATGCCGCTCACCTCTCCGCGGTACTCGCTTTTTACCGGGACGACATACCGTCCGTTGCGCATGGAGACTACGCTTTCCTGCAGGTACTTGGAAGTATCGAGATTGCGCACCATGCTTTCCAGTCGATCACGGATACTGTTTTCGGTGGCACGGATCTTCTTGCGCAGGTCGTTCAGAGTGCGGGAAGCGGTGTCAGCCATCTGATCGGGTGCCAGAATGCAGGCGCTGATCTCCTGTTCCAGCCCCGGCTGGGGCGACAATGCATAAAACAAATCGTCCGTAGGCAGAGCATCGTGCTCCGAGGAACCATACCAGGCGGTCAGGTTTTGAAAATTGCGCAGCGCGCCCGCCACCATCAACAGTTCTCCCATCGAAAGGACGCCGCCTTTCACGGCACGGGCTGTCAGCTGGCGCACACCCTCAACGCCTCCGAAGCGGGGCGATCCATTTTTGATCAGCAGCGTGTTGATCGCATCGGTCTGTTCCAGCGCAAAGCGGACTTCGTCCGGGTCACACTGCGGTTGTATCGTAAGGAGCTTGGCTTTGGCTTCTTTGCACACACAGCCTTCCGCTGCGCGGGCGATGATCTTGTCAAGCTCCAATGTTTTGAGATAACTTGTTTCCATATCGTTTTTTGATCCTTTAAAAATGCTGCCCTTATTTTACGGCAGCACCGATTTCATAAAATCATAGCTTTTCAGCGGTTTGTCCAGATGGACAAGAGCATAACGCTCTGCTGCGGCAGAAAGCTTTTGCAGGCTTCCCAGCGAGATCCGGAAACCGAAAATACGTTTATCTTCCACCAGACAAATATGCCGCAGTGCAAACAGCGCTCCGGCATCCAGATTGCAGGTCTTTCCTTCTTTTGCTGCACAGTCCGCACACAGCAGATACCCCTCCTGCACATCCAGATAAAAAGACTGCCCATCGTAGGCACTGCATCCTTTGCAGCACAGCAGCTGGGGCAAAAAACCGCATTCGCTCATCGTGCGCAGTTCAAACACGGCCTTGACTACCCGCAGATCCGCCTTCTTTTCGCTGATCATGTACAGGCAATTGAGCAAAAGACGCAGTTCTTTTTCCGCTTCGTCTCCTGTGGGCGAAAGAGCTACGGCCATTTCGGACAAATACATCGCCAGGCTCATGCCTTCGATGCTGGCGGAGAGGCCGTGAAATACTGTTTTCGGCTCAGCCTCCCGTATTGTAAACATATTGCGTCCGGGGATGAGCGTAAATTCCGAATAACAAAAAAGCCCGCAGGCGCTGAACAATTTGTTTTTCAGCCGCAGGCTGCTTTGTGCCATTGCAGAAACCACTCCCATCCCCGGCGTCAACAGCGTCAGGATCCGGTCGGATTCTTTATAGCGGATCTCCCGCAGAACAAGACCGGTGGTCACAAAGGGTTCCATCTGTTGTATCGTCTCCTGCCGGGTCAGCCGACGGCTGCAAAACCGTCTGCTGCCTGTAAGCCAGATATTGCTCGATCTTTCCTGTGCAGGCAAAGGCCTGCCAGCTTGCTTGTGTGTCCATTGCAGCAGCACCTCTTTCCGGCGGATATGCCGCCTGTTCCTGTTCAGTGTTGCCGCATGCGCAGAATCCTATCCGCGGGAAATCTCTCCTTCGACAGGCGCTCAACGGGAAGCCGGATTCTGTTTGAAGCCGAAATTGTTCAACAGGAACTCATTGTCCCGCCAATCCGACTTGACCTTGACCCAGCACTGAAGGTTGACACGGCATCCCAGAAATTCCTCACAATCGACACGGGCTGCACTGGCGATCTTTTTCAGCATCGCGCCGCCTTTTCCGATCACCATACCTTTGTGACTGTCCCGTTCACAGTAGATATTCACATCGATATCCACCAAATCTGTGTCCGGGCGCTCTTTAAAGCGCTCTACCACGACTGCAATGCCGTGCGGGATCTCATCCCGCAGATAAAGCAGGGCTTTTTCGCGGATGACCTCTGCAACCAGTTCCTTTTCGGGCATATCGGTATAAGCATCGTCATCGAAATAATGAGGACTTTCCACCGCGTAGCGGCTCAGTGCATCGAACAACACTTCGCAGTTCTTTTCGGCGCGGACGCTGATGGTATAAATATCATCAAATACGCCCAACTCCCTGAGCTGCGCCTTGCGCTGTTCCAGATCCGCAGGATCTTTGACCAGGTCGGTCTTGTTGATCACCGCGATGGCCGGGCCGCCGCTGTGCTGCAGCATTTCGATCAGCGCCATTTCCGATTCATTCAATGCGCCATATGGTTCAAACAGCATCATGGATACATCCACATCGGCAATAGAATCACTGGCGGTTTTATCCATCCGCTTGCCCAGCTTATTGCGGGCCTTGTGTACACCAGGCGTATCCAAAAGGACGTATTGCAGCGGCCCGCGGGTGATGACACCCGTGATACGGGTGCGGGTGGTCTGGGGTTTGGAGGTGACGATGGCCACCTTTTCCCCCACCAGCCAATTGGTCAGGCTGGATTTGCCTACATTTGGACGTCCAATCACCGCCACAAATACCGAGGATGTATCAAAGTGGCTTTGTGCTTGCATCTCGTTTTTCAAAATACAGCTCCTATCGTTTCCCTTCTCTGCGCGGCATACACGCATCCTATCCCTAATAAACAGATCCTTAATCGTTGCTGATGGTGTAGCTCACCGAACGGGGCAGGCCCAGCTGAGTAAGCACGGCCTCTTCCTTTTCCCGCATTCGCATTGCTTCCAGACCGCCGTTCTCATGATCATAGCCCAGCAGGTGCAGCATGGAGTGTACCGTCAAGAAAGCAACTTCACGCTGCAAGGGATGGCCGTAAAGAGTGGCCTGCTCCTGCGCACGCTCCATGCTGATGACGATGTCACCCAGCATTTTGCAGCCGTTATTTTGATCGGTATCATATTTTCCATCCACTCCCAGAGGAAAGCTGAGGACATCGGTGGGCATAGGCTTGCTGCGGTACTGATTGTTCAGCTCTGCAATGGTGGCATTATCCACAAAGGTAACGCTGATCTCTGCTGGAGTTTTAAAATTTTCAAACTCCAGCACAGCATTACAGGCGCGGCGGATCAGAATACGCAGTCCGGAAGGGACTTTGACAGCTTTCTGGGAGTTGGTGATCAAAACTTTGTTGGACATAAGTGCCCGCTCCTTTCTAATATGAGGTACTTCCCTGTAGTCAGGGCTTTTCTTCCCGTATGGTTCTGGTCGGGCGTGCAGCGGACTCGTAGGCTTTTACAATTTCCTGCACAAGCCGGTGCCGCACGACATCTTTTTCGGTAAAATAGCACTGGGCGATCCCGCCCACATGCTTGAGGACATGAAGCGCGTCCACCAGACCGCTGCGGGTACGATCCGGCAGATCGATCTGGGTCACATCGCCGGTGACAACGACCTTGGAGCCAACGCCCATGCGGGTAAGAAACATCTTCATCTGTTCCGGGGTGGTGTTCTGTGCCTCGTCCAGAATAATAAAGGAATCGTCCAATGTGCGTCCGCGCATGTAAGCCAGCGGCGCAACCTCGATGATCTGCTTTTCGATCAGGCGTTCATAAGTTTCAGCTCCCAGCATATCAAACAGCCCGTCATACAACGGACGCAGATAGGGATCCACTTTTTGCTGTAAATCTCCCGGAAGAAAGCCCAGTTTTTCGCCTGCTTCCACCGCAGGGCGGGTCAGAACAATGCGGGAAATTTCTTTTGCTTTAAAGGCCTTGACCGCCATTGCTACAGCAAGATAGGTTTTTCCAGTCCCTGCCGGACCTACGCCAAAGGTAATGGCATGTGTGCGGATGGCATTGAGGTATTCTTTCTGGCCCAGAGTTTTGGGGCGAATGGGGCGGCCCTTTACCGTAACCGTGACAAAATCTTCGGTCAGTTCCCGGACACGTTTTTCTTCTCCATCGTGTGCCAGACTCATGCAGTAGCGCACGGTCTGATCCTCCAGCGGCGTGCGGTTTTCCAGCAGAAGAAGCATTCCCTCCACTGCGCGGGTAGCTGCTGCCACGTTGGGCGCTTCGCCGGAAAGACGAAGCACCGTACCCCGGCATACTGCTGTAATGGAGAACTCCTTTTCCAGCAGGCGGATGTTGCAGTCACAATTTCCAAATACGGCAGCTGCTGCCTCGACACTTTCCAATTCAATGCTTTTTTCGGCCATGAATGTCCTCCCAAACAAAAATACTTCAATATCTCTATTGTACCACCAAAGTCCAATTTAGAAAACTATGAAAGTTGCACAAAATATAATGCCTGTTTCAATTGGTTTTTCCATTTCGGCAGGATTTTCCTTCAACAATCGGATAATATGTGGATCATGCAGAAAGTAGACAAGCAGTCTTGACAATTTTTAAGTTTTGTGTTAGAATAGCACACGTTGCAGAACAAAAAAGATATGCTACTGTGGCTCAGCCGGTAGAGCAGCTCACTCGTAATGAGCAGGTCGCCTGTTCGAATCAGGTCAGTAGCTCCAAAAAAATCCACGATTTGGCGTTGAAAAAACGCTAAAATCGTGGATTTTTTCTTTTTTGTTCCAGCGGAACTTTGAAAAAACCGCAACAAAAACCGCAACACATCCCACGGCATGAATCAAAATCAAACGCCCTGTGAAACGTTCTCACAGGGCGTTATACGTATTTTTATGCTTTCTTTTCGGCTGTTTCCCGGAGCGCCTCCCGCACAGTCTGACCGGCGCGGCGGATGCTTTCCTGATTGGCGTGGGCATACATCCGTAGGGTTGTACTGCTATCAGAGTGGCCAAGCCGGGCGGCAACGCTTACCACATCAGCACCGCCTGTGATCGCAAGACTGGCAGACGTGTGACGCAGCTTATGCGGATGAAAGTGTTCTATCCCGTACCGCCTGCCGAATCGCTGGAAGTAACGTGTCGGTGTATCCGGGTGCATCGGTTCCGGGCTGTCCTCCTGGGTAAAAACCCAGCGTACCGTGACCGGCTGCGTCTGGCGCAGTTCCTGAAGCAGTTCCACCACATCCTGAGAGATGTCCACGATACGGGTCTTTCCATTCTTCGGGAGAGTTTCATACACTCCCCTGGCTGATGTATATTGCAGATTCCTCTCGATGGTGATCGTGCCGGCATCCAGATCCACCGCCTGCCATTGCAGACCGCAAGCCTCTCCCCGGCGGCATCCGGTGTCGATCAGCAGCAGGACGAACGCCCTCCATTTAAGTGGCTCGTTTTCCAGACAGTGCAGGATATACCGCGTTTCCTCCGCAGTAAAGGCCTTGTGTTCTGCCGAAACTGCCGCGTCCTTTGACTGCCGGGGCCTTGGCACCTTATCCATGGGGTTGATGTTCAGAGTATCGTCCATCACAGCAGACTTGAACATCCCGTGCAGAACTGCGTACACTTTCACCCTGCTGGCAAAAGCGAACTTTTCCGGCAGGCTGGACAGCAGCGCCTTGATCATGGCGGGGGTGATCTCTGTCATGGGTACATCCCCCAGCGCGGGATACACATGCTGTTCCAGCAGCTGCGCATAGCTGGCACGGGTCTTTTCCGCCACAGATGCAGCCTTCTCCGGCAGATAAACCGATTCGGCATACTGGCGCAGGGTTTTGATTTTTGCGGCTTCCAGGGCCTGCTCTGCGGCTTTCTGCAGGTTTTCCTCCCGGGTGAGCACTTCCCTGCCTTCCAGCTGGCTTTCCAGCTCTGCCGCAAAGCGCTGTAGTTCCCGCTGGATCGTGCGCTTGCTCCAGGTCGGCTCCGGCCGGAAGGTGCGCCAGACCCGCCGCCCGCGTCCGTTGCTGGCCTGCACCTGATAGATCACATTGCCGTTTTTGTCGGTTTTCTGTTTGATGCTTGCCATGTGGCGCACTCTCCTTTCGTTTATTTTTGCAGCGCATCCATCAGGTCGTCCTCCCGGACGATCTGGATGTTTTTACCTTTACCCTGCCATTCGATGACTTTCTTGACCTTGCTTCCATAGTTTTCCGAGCTCCAGGCTTTGCAGCTGTAGTTTCCAACAATCAGATAATCCATGTTTGCAAGGACATGGGGCTTGACTATGGCACCACGCTGGGTCAAAAATTCAGTCATCGCTTCGTTTGTACCATAATCAAATTGGCCAGAAATACATACGACTTTTCCTTCCAAATCCAGATGATCCACATGAGCAGCCTTTCCTACGGGATCAACAAGATAAAGGCAGGTCTGGAGAATTTCCTGAAGCTCGCTCTGCTCGAGCTTGCCGTCCTCCAGAGATTTTGATACGCAGTCGTAAATTTGGTCAAAGGGAAAGTTGCCTTTCAAATCCAGATGCCGATTCATCCAGCCTTCCAGAATATGTACTTCTTCCTCGGTGATTTTTCCATCGGAAGAAACTTCTTGCAAAAGGGAAAGCAATTCATTGATGCACTTGGTTTTCTCGGAAAGGTTTGTGGGCTTCCTGTTCCGGTAATCAGCAGTACGGGCCGGGCGCAGTTCGGTTTGAAGGATGCTTTTCTGTTCAAATGTACAGGTATAGTTGTTTACCTGTACTCCCCGGTTTATAAACTTTTGAAGGATTTTGGCACAAGCTCTGCAATCACTGTCTGCCTGGTGGTGATTCAATGCTATCCCAAATTCGTTGCAGATATCATTTAGCCGATGGTGCCTAAGCTGCGGCAGCATATCCCTTGAAATGCGAAGGGTGTCGATATACTGCACCTCCGCAGGGAAAATTTTATATGCGTTGCAGCATTTGAACAACACAGACAAATCAAAAAGTGCATTGTGTGCCACAAGGATACCGCTTTGCAAATCGCGTCCCCATTCGTCCCAGACCTGCGCAAAGGTTGGAGCTTGGAGAACGTCCTTCTCCGAAATACCGGTCAATTCGGTATTGAAGGAATCGAAGCTGGTTTCGGGATTTACCAAAGTGGACTTTGTCCACAGGATTTCAGAACCCTGCATCCTGGTAAAGGCAATGGAGGATATCCTATCATTGCGGTGATTTGGAGTTTCCACATCGATCACATTATAGATCGGGGCGCTGGGGGTGGGTGCTTCTACCTCAGATGCGTTGGATTCCGGGGCGCGATCATCCAAATATACTTCTTTCGGAGCGCCAAAGATATTTTTGATAAAACTCAGTAATCCCATGGAAAGGCTCCTTATTGTTTTACTTATTTAAGCGAATACAGGGATTTCTTATTCTGTTTCTTCTGCTTCTTCTTCAGACTCTTCAGCAGGCTCCGGAATATCCTCTACGTGATCGATGGAAAGGCTCTGGCGATACTGCTCGGCCAGCATGGTGCGTTTGAACTCCGCAGTTGGGGCGATCCGGCCTACAAGCTCTTCCAGCTCATCCAGGGATACGCGGAAGAACTCTTTGCGAAGGTTTACCTTATTGACGCGCTTATCATTCAGGATATGGTGCAGCTCAGTTTCCAGAGCGACCGCATCGTTGGAGAAAATCATAGAATGTACATCAAACGGGAACGGTACACTTGCGCTGCCCAGCTCATCCACACGCTCCTGCGGATCCAGGCGGCGGGTCATGCCGATCTTGAACACATCCTCGCCAAACGAACCCAGGTTGCTGATCACATACACATTGCCCGCCTTGCCATTCTGAAGGTTGGCGATCTTTTCTTTCTGCTCCGCAACGCCGGCAAGCTGGGCCTGAAGTTCCGCAATGCGTGCTTCAAACACGGCGGATTTTTCGGCATCTGCGGCAGCCATCTGAGCGCGAAGCTGAGCGATCTGGTCGTTATATTTGCTTTCTTCTTTTTCGATCTGCTTCTTCTGACGCTCCAGCTCCCGGCGTTCTTCGGCTTCCTGCCGCATCTGTTCCCGGATAGCCCGCTGTTCTTCCTTAGCCCGTTCCTTTTTGACGTAGTATTCGTATTCGATCCTGACCGCTTCCTGATAGTAGTAGTCGATCTCGCCGATAAAGCGCTTGACCGTTGGAGCAATGCTCTGGTTTCCGTCCGAAGCGATCTGAAGGTATTTATCGGTCATCTTGGTAACGGCCGCAAGTGCATCCTCCAGCTTGCCAAATTTCATACTGGAAAGGATATTCTGCAATTCCGCAGCCAGAGCAAGGCACATCAGACGATAGATGGTAATGTTTCCCTTGGTAGTGTAGCGGCTCTTATACTTGTTCAGGCATTCCTCGATGGCCTTTTCGTTCTGACGATAGCGCTTGCGCAGCTCCCGCATATCCAGGCATTGCGGATCAAGTTGGACAGTCGGGGTCAGGAACTCCTCTGTGTCGGTGCAAAGCTGCCCTCCGTCAGCAGGACGCGTGCCGGAATCATACTCATCCGAGACATGCTGGATCGCCTTTACAAGCTCGCGGCCACGTTGGATCTTGCGGGTCAGAGATTCTACATTTTTCTGGAGTTTAGCGCTTTCATCCCTGGACGTGTTCAGGCGGGCTTGTTCATCGGCAATCAGCAGATTCAGCTCCCGGACTTTTTCCAGCAAAGCCGCTTTTTCCTGCTCTGCTTCTTCCAGGGCTTTTGCCTTTGCTTCCTCCTCGATTTTATGGTACAGGGCTTGCGCATCGGAGGTTTCGGCCAGAATTGCACGCTTTTGGGCATCCAGAGATTCAAGCTCAGCCTGTGCTTTTGCTTTCAGCTCCGCCTGCTCCCGCTCCATCAAGGCGGTGGAGTAGCAATTTGGGCAAAGGCCATCCTTTAATTTCAAGAAAAATCCGGATTTACCGCAATGACCGCATTTTGCCATAAGAATTTACCTCCTGATTAATATGTTCGCCGTACTTCCATGTTTCAATTGTTTCAATTCACGCCCCCGCGTGAGGGGCGACCCTGAAAAACACGCCAAGCGTGATTTTCATTCGATTTTTGCACGATTAATATTTCTTGCGCAATACTCCATTTAGTTGTATAATATTGTAAAAAATAAAACAATTTTTAGGAGGTTATCCGCATGACGCAACAGGAAATGATAGACGCTATTCTCGAACTTCTGGAAAAGGCCGACAGCGAAGCACTGCGCCTTATCTGGATCGCCGCCCGTAACCTTATAAAATAATTACTCCATTTCAGAGGGAGCCTTTTCCGGGGCTTCCTCTTTTTTTGTCAGCTTGATGGCCATCCGTTCCAGAAGCTCCCAGTCCGCAGGATCAAGATCGGCCAGCATTGCCACAAAACGCTTGCGAAACTCTGCATCATCGTTGCGCGCAATCGAAGATACAAAGTCCATGATCTTGTCGGATGCTGGTGATTTGGCCTTGAACATTTCACCTTCACCAGTGCGCAGCCACAGTTCGTTCACTCCGAACTCACGGCAGATGTCGCTGATTGTTCGATCGCTGGGTGCCTTTGCTCCAGAACATAACTCCGACACAAAAGGCTGAGAGATGCGTAATCGAGCCGCAAAATCAACTCTTTTTAATCCTAGCTCGTTAATAATTGTTTTTATACGTTCGTTCATAAGGTGCTACCTCCTTTCATTCGGATTGTACCATGTGACGACTGCCCTGTCAAGACAAAAATTTAGCCCAGCTAAGAATTATACGCTTGACATAATAACTAAGCTATGATACGATATAGCCAAGCTAATTGCTTTAGCTGACATCCCGTACAAACATTAAGACAAATTCGTGGAAGTCACCCACAGAAAGGAGTACATATTTATGATAAGAAAGACCAATCCCCTGAACCCCGCAATGTATGACCTGACGCAACAGGATGTAGATCGCGTGATCCGCATCCATTCCATGTGCAAGGACATGGACGAGGAAGCCTTTGAACAGATGGAAACCGCTGCTGCGTCCATCAAGCTGGTGGCCAGTCTGAAGAAGCTGGACAACAACCGCCCCGTAGCGTGAAAGGAGGTGAACAGGATTGAAAACTACACTCAAAAAGTTATTGTCAGATAGAGTGATTGACACCCTTCTGGATGCACAAAAAATATGGCATCCTCCGAAATGGTGGATGCCAAGGGTTTGATTTTATTAAGCCGATTCATTTTACGCCTTTTGAATCAACTGGACGATGAACTCGTAGAGCTGAGAGCGGAAGCAAATGAAAAGCGGAGTTAAGACCCAATAAACAATCTGTACAACTTTAACTGCAACTTTGTCAGCAGAAACACCTATGAATTCGCATAATTTGCTAGGCAGGAAAAGAATCAGTTGAACCCAGTACAGGGGAGACAAGCATTCCAGCAGGCTCATGCGGAAATAACCTTTATACAAGAACTCGGCTGATGGTATCAGCCTGTGCTTTCAGTATAAAAAGGGAGAAAAAGAAAGTCAACCTGACAGCACGAAAAGGAGCAGCCACACAAGGAAATATAGAAACAAGCAAACGGCCGCCCCGGTACTAGCACTACCGGAACGGCCAAAACAGCAAGAACAGAGAAAAATGCCCTGCTGCCACAAGTGTACCACACCCCGGCGGCCGGGCGCAAGAGAATAAAAGGAGAAAACCATGAAGACAAAAGCGAAATCGAAATCCAAGCCGGACACCCCGTTCATGAGCGTCCGGGATGCAGCGCAGGTCACAGGCCTGTCGGAATACTACCTGCGCCATGAGCTGGCAAAGGGTAATATCCCGCATGTAATGTCCGGCCGCAGCATCAAGATCAATGTCCCGGCCCTGCTCCGGAAGATGGACGCTATGCGTTGATGGAAGCGGCGGACTATGTAGATGGTCGCCCCTACGCAGGGGCGGGAATTGAAAATAACGCACAGAAAGAGGTGATTTCAATGGGCCGTATGGTCACGGTCGAGGAGTGGGCGGAGATCCACGGCAGGGCACCTGCCGCGGTCAGGCGAAAGATCTGCGCCAACGCATGGCCAAAGGCACAGAAAATCTACCGGGGAGGTAAACCAGTTTGGCTGCTGGATGAGGATTGGCTGTGGCCCAGTCCCATGGCACAGACCAGGCAGACAAAACTTCTCTGCGAGATCCGGCACCTGATGCCGCCGGTGGTCTACGCCACTACGACAGACGGTGTCGTGATCTGCATGATCCCCGGTACCAGGTACATCCACATTGCCGAGAATGTGACGGCGGATGAAATGAATGATCTGTGGAGAGCGTCCCCGGCGGCGCGTGCGGCAGCGCAGGCTGCCCTTCGATATGGGTGGCTGCACCCGCTGGCCGACCCGAGAGCCTACAACGAGAAAGGAGAGCGTTTACATAATGCCTACACCCGCAAAGAGCAATACACGTAAAAAGCCCCTGCAGAGTGCGCAGGAGCGCCCGGCGGCCTCGGTGGTACAAGTCCCCTTGCCGTTCCCAAAAATCCGTCAGACGGCCCCTGATGAGGCTCAGGTGGTGTTATGCGAGTGCAGTGAGGAAGCCGTGCGCATTCGGCTGCTGCCTGACCCCGCTGCCGTCGTCCGCATCCTGGATGAGGCTTTTGGCCCTCTGGGATGGACACGGCGCTATTACTTCGCAGATGGGCGTCTCTGGTGCGGTGTGGGAGTGTATAACCCTGTGATGGGCAATTACGCTGTCAAGGACGCAGCGCCCCCGGCGGGCAAATTCCATATCAGCAATCCCGACAAATGGAAGGAAAACGGCAGCTTTCTGGCTGCCGCTGCCCTGTGGGGCGCCGGCGGCGACCTGATGGCCCTGCCCTCCATGACCTTTGCCGCCGATCAGGTTGCTATTGACCCGGTACATAAACCGGCCAAAAATCCCAATGATCCGCCTGTTGTCGCAGGCTACCGTCCACACGGCGCTCTGACCGTGGACAAGCTGCTGCGGGCCGAGGATGGACGCATCATCAGTGTGCAGCTGCTGCAAGGTGAGCATAAAGTGATATGGCAGGGCGAGTGATCGGCAGACTGCCGGTGGTGTATGACCCGCAATCCCACCGCATCGAAGTGGAAAAGTCCGGGGAGTTTGTGAAAATCCAGCTCTTCCAGCGGCTGGATGAGCTGGCAAAGGACAAGCCTTTGCATCTGACCCTGACCGTGGAGCCGGAGCATAAAGGCCGCAGCATAGCGCAGAACCGTATGATGTGGGCGCTGCTCACCATCATGGCAGATCACTACAATGCCGGACGCACCGGCGGCGTGACCCCGGAGGACTGCTATCTGGATATGCTGGAGGAGTACGGCGCCAAAGTGGATTATCTGGAAGCCCCGGCGGGTTCTCTGGATATCCTGCGCGGGTGCTACCGCCTTGTCCATGTGGTGGAGATTTTGGACAACAACCGCTGCACAGTCAAGTGCACCCAGGGCAGCAGTACCTTTGATGCAAACGAGATGAAAAATCTGATCGATGGGATCTTTGACCGTCTTGCAGAGATGGGCGTGAATGATCCCATGGCGACTGCCTGTTGGCAGGAATGGAAGGAGTATTGACATGGAGAATAAGAAGCTGACCCGCAAGCGTTTCAAAAAGCTGCTGATGGCTCATGGTGTGAGCCGGAACAATGCGCAGTGGCTGATTGGTTATCTCACGGAACTGCGGCACGCGATCGAGAGCCACGGAACCCTTGTGCTGTTCTACAACCCCGAAAGGGCTGAGTACTGCCTTGCCAAGGCGCATCCCTATGCGCAGGTATGCAAGAGTTTCATCGAGGACGGTGTGCTGCTTGTCTAAGAGCATCATCCAGGCTGACAAGGAGTGCTACATCTGCCGACGCTGGTACGCAGTCAAGACCACCCGCGGGCTGGAGGAGCACCACGTCCTGACCGGGCCGCTGCGCAGCTTTTCCGAGCGCCACGGGCTCAAGGTCTGGCTTTGTCACCAGCACCACAATGAGCCGGGATTTTCGGCACACCACAATGCCGCCGTTGCGCTGGCCCTGAAATCCACCGCGCAAGTGAAGTATGAAGAAAGGAATGGCCCCGGCGCACACGCTGCATGGATGGCCACCGTTGGAAAGGATTATCGCAATGCTTAACGTTGTAGCAATTATGGGTCGCCTTGTGGCTGACCCTGAACTTCGCACCACCCCGGCGGGCGTGAACGTCTGCCAGTTCCGCATTGCCTGTGACCGCAATTTTGCCAGGCAGGGCGAACAGCGGCAGTCCGATTTTGTGGACATCATTGCCTGGCGCGCACAGGCAGACTTTGTGTGCCGCTATTTTCAAAAAGGCAGTCTGATCGCCATTCAGGGCAGGATCCAGACGCGTCCCTATCAGGATAAGAACGGCCAGAACCGTACCGCTTTTTCCATCGTGGCCGAAAACATCAACTTCGGCGGCTCCAAAGGCAACGGCGCAAAGTTGGCGGAAGATGGCGGAGCTGCACCCCATTCGGATGCCCGGCCCAAGGCCGACCCGCCTGCAAATTACAGCGGCGTGGATGATTTCGCCGTGATCGATGACAACGATGACCTGCCGTTTTAAGCAGCCGGAGGGCGGAACGCCATGAAAAAAGGAAGTTACCTCACCATTCAGGACTGGATGATTACAGATCTGCACCTGAAAGGCAATGAACTGCTGGCCTATGCCCTGATTTACGGCTTCTCCCAGGATGATCAGTCCTGCTTTTACGGTTCCTATCAGTACGTCATGGAGTGGTTGAGCATTGACAAGACCACAGCAGTGCGTGTGCTGAAAAAGCTGGAAGAAAAAGGCCTGATCCGGAAGTGGCAAGAGCCTTTCAACGGCGTCATGACGAACCGCTATGCAGTCATCACGGAGCCTGACTGTCATGCAACAAATGACCAGTGGCAAAATACAACCGGTGGCAAAATGCAACTCAGACCAGTGGCAAAATGCAACCCAGATCGGTTGCAAAATGCAACCCAGATCGGTTGCAAAATGCAACCCAAGAATACTAAAGAGAAATCTAGTAATAATAAAACCCGCGCGCGCGGGCGCGGAGAGGACACCACCGATACCCCGGATGTTGTTTTTGTCGAGTTTGCAAAAGGGAACAGTGCTCTGCTTGAGGGCCTGCGGGAATTTGATGAATATCGCCGCAGCCTGGCATCGCGGGACAAGAAAAAGCCGTGGACGGCTTTGGCGGCCCGGAAGATCTGTAAAAGCCTGGAGCGTCTGACCAGGGAAGCAGCTGTGCGAAATCGTATCGGGTATATGATTGCCATGTTGGATCAGAGCATCGAAAACGGATGGACGGGTGTGTTTGCGGCCAAGGACTTCATCGACCGCTCTCCGGCGGAGGTACATACCATGCCAGAGCCGGATAAGCCCCGGCTCATCACCAGGGATATGACCCTGGCGGATCTGCTGGGAGGTGCTGGGTCATGACAAAGATCACCATGGCCCAGCAGCATCAGCTGGCCGTGATCGGCGCGGCGATCCTCGACCCGGCGGCCTGTAAAGATACGGTACAGCACCTGACACCGGAAATGTTTGAGGATGGGCCATACCGTCAGCTGTTTGGGGCCATCAAGTTGCAGCTGGAAACCGGCCACAATGTGGATGCCGTCATACTGGAAAAGATGCTGGGGACGGACTTTCGGCCGCTGATCGTGACTGCGGCGGAAACCGTGCCCACTCTCAGCCATGTGCAGGACTATGAGGCACTTGTGATGGAGGACTACCGCAAGCGCCTGCTGACCGATCTGGCTGTCCGTGTAAGCATGAGCGCGGCGGACGCAGACAGCATATGCCGTGAGCTGAGCGAGGCACTGAAAGCGCAGGATCATCTGCGGCAGGAATCCGTGGACGCAAACGTCAAGGCCTTTGCCGAGGTTTGGGCCGAGACCATGTACTGGATGGAGAAACCGGCCACCAACGTCAGAATGGCATGGCGGGAACTGGACGAGCTGGGTCTGTTTGGCGAAAAGATGGTCACGGTGCTGGCAGGCCGCCCCGGACACGGAAAAACAGATCTTGCGCTGGCACTGGCTCTGCGCCTGAGCAACAGCTGTCAGGTCTACTACCTGACCATGGAAGAGGATCGGCGCAAGCTGATGATGCGCACCATGTCCAAGCTGACCCGTATCAACTCCACTCGGCTGCGTGATCGGAAAATCACACCGGAGGAGCGGGAGAGCCTGAACAATGCGTTTTCCCTCATAAAGGGGCATACCGGGTTGATCTACGATGACGGCACCCGTATGACAGTGGACGATATCCGGGCCAGGGTCATGAAATACCGTCCCCGCATTGTATTTATCGACCACATCGGCCTGATCACAGATACACAGCCGGGCCGAAAAGAATTTGAACGCCTGGCAGATGTGACCCGCAGCCTGAAAGAACTGGCCATGGAAACTGGGATCACCGTTGTGGAGCTGGTGCAGCTGAACCGCACCGTTGACCGCAGCGGCGGGGCTAGAAAAGCGGCGTTGGGCGATCTGCGCGGCTCCGGCACCATTGAGCAGGACGCTGATGCTGTGGTATTTATCGAGAGCCAAGTTACCGGCGAACGCCGGCTGCAAGGCCCTAATGATTATTTTAGCGTAGATCTCCGCGTAAGCAAAAACCGCGAGGGGGAAACCGGCCGGGTGGCTATGTGGTGGCAGCCGCAGTATCACGAGTGGCAGCCTGCTCCTGACCCGGCTGAAAATTACAACGAAGATGAGTTCCGCCCCGTCACAGACGATGACGGCCCGGCGGGGTGGTAGGTTGAGTATATCGCGAACGGAGGATATAACATGAAGTACGAATGCGGAAAGCCCGAATGGGCTATGGAAGAGGATTGCCCGATTGATACGGGCGAATTCGAAGATTGCGAAAACTGCATTTACGCCAGAGAAACGGAGGAAGCCGAATGAACGCTGAAGACGCGGACAATGACGGAATGGTCATTGCATGGGCATGGTGCAGTGATGGGAGGTGTGCCCGATGATCTACGAAGAGAAAAAATCCTGGCTGCGGCGGTACCAGACAGCCCTGTGCACCCAACGGGAGCTGGAACTGGAGGTGCAGCAGCTGCAAAGCAGCGCTGAGCGGGTCACACCGCTGCTGTCCGGGGCGCGGGGCGGCGGCGGTGACGGACAAACTCTGCCCCGCGCGGTGGAGCGCCTGCTGGAATCCAAGGCAGAGCTGGAGCAGGCAGTGGCCCATTGTGACGCGGTGCGGCGGGAGGTTTCCGCCGTGATCGCCGCGCTGCCGCCCGGCAGAGAGCAGGAAGTGCTGCGGCGCAGGTACATTCTGGGGCAGCGCTGGGAGAAGATCGCAGTGGAGATGGACACTGACCTGCGCTGGGTCTATCGCCTGCACAGCGCGGCTGTTAAGCGTTTGACCATGGAAAGCCACTAAAAAAAGCAGTACAATAGTACCATCGAAAGCCGCAGGCGGGAAACACCAAACCCCGCCCGCGGTT
>JBJERU010000044.1:0-48604 GCA_051882415.1 Faecalibacterium sp.
CTACCTGAAGGCCAGCGACTGGGGCTGGCAGATCGACCCCAAGGGCCTGCGCTATTCGCTGAATGAGATATACAGCCGCTATGGGATCCCCATGATGGTGGTGGAAAACGGCCTGGGCGCCCACGATGTAAAGGGCGAGGATGGCGTTGTCCACGACAGCTACCGCATCGATTATCTGCGCCAGCATATCGAGCAGATGCGCGAGGCGGTCAAGGACGGTGTGGATCTGATGGGCTACACCCCCTGGGGCTGCATCGATCTGGTGAGCGCTTCCACCGGCGAGATGGCCAAGCGCTACGGCTTCATCTATGTCAACAAGTTTGACGATGGCACCGGGGATCTGTCCCGCGAGCGCAAGGACAGCTTCTATTGGTACCAGAAGGTCATTGCCACCAACGGCGAGGAATTGTAAAGCCTGATATACTGCAAAAAGCAGCTGCACACGATCGTTGTGCAGCTGCTTTTTGTATCCAAAGGAAGCGGCCTGTAAAAGGGAAGGAGATCACACGGTGCTCAACACCGCAAGGATGCTCTGCCAGCGGTCATTTTGGGCAGCCCGGCCGGAGTGGGGGCGGGAACGGGCTGCTGCGGAAGGCCGCGCGGCCGTGTGGGGGCGCAGATCCACCGGAGGAGGATCGGCAGAGCGCAGCTCTGCGTCCCAGCGGGCAGCCAGAGCGGAGGCCTGGGGATGGGATTGCAGCAGCTGGCGCTCGCTTCCCGCCAGCACATCGGCCAGCCAGCAGAGGATCGCCGCAATGGGCAGGCAGCCGCAGCAGTCACCGCTCCAGTAGCGCCAGTGCGCGCCCCGGCCCAGCATGCTGTCCACCGTGATCACTGCGCCGGAATGGATATCCCGGGGCAGAGCGGCATCGTAGTATGTACCGGAGCGGCGCTGCAATTCGCACAGGATGCGCCCGGCGCGCCCGGCATCCAGAGGATCGCTGCGGACAAAGGCGTGGAAATCGGTATCTTCGATCAGATTTTTGGCGCTGGAAGGGAACTGCCCGGTCATCTCTCCGGCCTCATTGTGGCAGGTCTGCCATCCCCGGCGGAACAACTGAAAATCGATGGCGCGGCGGCCCATTGTGGAATAAGATACGCGGCAGACACGCCTGTCCGGGCTGCATCCCAGTTCCAGATAGGCATCCGCCCCGGCGCAGTCCTGCACCTGAACGGTCAGCAAAAGCTCCATGCCTGCCATCTGAGGGCCCATAGCTTTGTGCATCTCGGCGAAATAACGTTTGGCGTCCATAGCGTGTTCTCCTTCCGCTGCAAGATTCTCTCTGTGGTTGTTATTATACCATATTCTTTGCCAAAATACAACTATATGTTTTCCAAAAATCAAAGAATCCGTGTAAAACAGAACAAAATAAAAACGAAATAGTTGTTAACTGACCAGGCCGCTGCAAAAATGGTGCTCTGCATGCTGCCAGCAGCACAAAACAAGCGCCCCTGCTGCCATACAAAAAAGCTCCCCTTTGCCGCAGAACAGTTCTGCTTTGCAAAGGGAAGCTTTTTGCGCACAGGATTATGCCGGATCCGCCGGGACGCGCTCGTACAGTACGGTCAGCTGGGCGATGTGCCCAGCCAGCTCGCCCGTCAGGGGCTGGGTCAGCCGCCACTGCCAGTTCGCGCCCGAAGTGCTGGGGGTGTTGATGCGGGCTTCGGGACCCAGATGCAGCCAGTCAGCCAGGGGGATCACTGCCATATCCGAAACGCTGGACAGACAGGCACAGATCATGGCCTCGGTCAGCTCTTCCGGCTGGCAGCGCAGATAACGGCAGGCGTAGGCCACATCCTCGGCGCTGGCATTTTGCAGCCAGCCTGCGGTGGTCACGTTGTCATGGGTGCCGGTGTACACAACGCTGTTGTGGGGATAGGTATGGGGCAGATAGTTGCCGGACTCACGGCTGTCAAATGCAAACTGCATGATCTTCATGCCGGGATAGCCGCTGGCCGCCAGCATCGCCTTGACCTCCGGAGTCAAATACCCCAGATCCTCGGCAATGATGCCGCCCTCGCCCAGCGCCTCGTGCATGGCATCAATGAAAGCGCGGTCCGGGCCTTTTTCCCAGTGTCCACCCTGTGCGGTGGTGCTGCCCGCCGGAATGGAATAGTAGCTTTCAAATCCACGGAAATGGTCGATGCGCACCACGTCATAGATGGAGGTAGCGTGTTTCATCCGGCGCTTCCACCAGGCAAACCCCTCGGCCTGGTGTTTGGGCCAGTCATACAGGGGATTTCCCCACAGCTGACCGTCCGCGGCAAAGGCATCCGGGGGACAGCCCGCCACCTGGGTCAGATGGCCTTCGGCATCCGTCTGGAACAGCTCCGGCCGGGTCCACAGGTCGCTGGAATCCGGGCTGACATAAATGGGGATGTCGCCCACGATCTGTATGCCTTTGTGATTGGCATAAGCTTTCAGCGCTGTCCACTGGTCGTAAAAGAAGAACTGTACGGCCTTATAATAATCGATCTGTTCGGCAAGACGCTGCTTTGCCTGGGCCAGCGCTTCGGGCTGGCGCGTGCGCAGATCATCCGGCCAGTCTGCAAGACCCGCCTGGCCGTGTTCCGCCTTGATGGACATGAACAGGGCATAATCCTCCAGCCAGAAGCTCTGCTCCGCGCAGAAGGACTGATAGGCTGGAGTGGGATCGGTCAGCAGCCGTGCAGCTGCCTTGGCCAGCACCGGCGGACGCTCAGCGTACAGCGCACTGTAATCGACAGGGCCTTCAGGCTGGGCAGTGGGCACTTCTTCCGCCTTCAAAAAGCCCTGCTGGGCCAGGATGCGGAAATCGATGAAATAGGGATTGCCCGCAAATGCGGAAAAGCTCTGGTAGGGGCTGTCACCGTAACCGGTGGGGCCAATGGGAAGGATCTGCCAGTAGGTCTGCTTTGCCTCGGCCAGAAAATCGACAAACGCATAGGCTTCCTTGCCCAGTGTGCCGATACCGAAGGGGCCGGGCAGACTGAAAACCGGCATCAGGATCCCGCAAGCACGCATGGGATGTTCCTCCTTTGGTGTAAAATCAGCGGGTGTAAGGATCAGCCCTTGACAGCGCCTGCCACAACGCCTTCGATGATGTACTTCTGGCAGGTGATGTACAGGACGATGATGGGGATGATGGCGATGATGATACAGGCCATCATGGGGGCCAGCTCCACGCGGCCATAGCCGCCGCGGAAATACTGGATCGCCATCGGGATGGTGCGGTATTTTTTAATATCCAGCACCAGAGTGGGCAGCAGGTAGTCGTTCCATACCCACATGGTTTCCAGGATCGCGGTGGAGATCATGGTGGGCTTGAGGATGGGGAACACGATCTTAAAGAAGATCTGCACCGGGTTGCAGCCGTCGATCATCGCGGCTTCTTCGATTTCCAGAGGAACGCTCTTCATAAAGCCGGTGAACATGAACACGGCCAGACCTGCGCCAAAGCCCAGATAGATGATGCAGATGTTCCAGGGCGTGTTGAGCTTGAGGGTGTCGGCCGTTTTGGACAGGGTGAACATGACCATCTGGAAGGGCACGACCATCGAAAAGACGATCAGCATGTTCATGAACTTGCTCAGCTTGTTGTTCACGCGGGTCAGGTACCAGCCGGTCATGGAGCAGCACAGCAGGATCAGGAACACGCTGCTGATGGTGATGACAAGGCTGTAGCCCAGACTGGACAAAAAGTTCATCTTGGTGATGCCATAGATGTAGTTGGACAGGCCTGCAAAGGTCTCCCTGGTGGGCAGCGCAAAGACCGTGGAAGTTGTAAAGGTGCCTTCGATCTTCAGGCTGTTCAGCAGGATCAGCACGATGGGATAGACCCACAGCAGGCAGAGCAGAGACATGACGATCGTGAGGATGTTGTCTGTCATTTTACGCTGTTTTGCCATTATGCCTGCACCTCCTTAGAGCGGGTAAACTTGAGCTGGATCAGAGAGATCAGCACAACGATCAGGAAAAATACCACAGCCTTTGCCTGGCCGATGCCCTTCCACTGTGCACCAGAGCGGCCGTAGAAGGTGTTATAGATGTTCAGGGCCAGCATTTCGCTCATATTGGCGGGTTCGCCGGCAGTCAGGGCCACGTTCTGGTCAAACAGCTTGAAGCTGTTGGTCAGGGTGAGGAAGGTGCAGATGGTGATGCTGGGCATGACCATGGGGATCTTGATCTTGAACAGGATCTCGCTTTCCGAAGCGCCGTCGATCTTGGCGGCCTCCAGCATATCGCCGGGCACGCTTTGCAGGCCGGCAACGTAGATGATCATCATATAACCGATCTGCTGCCAGCACATCAGGATGATCAGGCCGACAAAACCGGCTTTGGCGTCCAGCGCCAGCAGAGGCTTTTCAAGGTTGGCCAGCACACCGTTGAGCAGGATCTGCCAGATGTAGCCCAGCAGGATGCCGCCGATCAGGTTGGGCATGAAGTAGACGGTGCGGAACAGGTTGGTGCCCTTGATGCCGCGGGTAAGCACCAGCGCGATGGCAAAGGCACACACGTTGATCAGCACGGTGGATACAATGGTGAATGCCGTTGTAAAGCCGAAAGCGTGCAGGAAGGACGAGTCCTGGAACACCGCAATGTAGTTCTGCAGACCCACAAAGGTGGTTTTGGACACCGTGGTAAAGCGCTGGAAGGACAGGTAGATGCCCCAGATGAAGGGCCAGATGAATCCGATGCAGAACGCGATAAGCGTTGGCAGCACGAATACCGGCCAATACTTGCTGATGGCCTTTTGCATGAATGAAACCTCCTTTTTCAAATACCGCTGCGGATGAAAGATGGAAAACAAACAAAAAGGGGAGGCGGACAAAGAACTCTGTCCGCCTCCCCCTGGTCCTTATGTATCAGAAGGGGCCGACATCAGCCGTTGGCCAGCTTGTACTCCTTGGCCCAGCCGTCCACGAAAGCGGAAACGACGCCGTCCCACTTGCCGGTGCCTGCGGCATAAGCAGTCAAAGCGCTGCCCAGGCCGTTCTTCCACTCTTCAGAGGGCATGGTGGTGAAGCACCAGTCAACGCTGGTCTTGCCGGCTGCGATATAATCGCTGGCGATCGTGACCAGGGGGTTGGTGGAATCCTTGGCATTCTTGAAGGGGATGACAAAGCCCATCTCGTCTGCCATAGCGCTGGTTCCCTTGTCGCTGGAAACACACCAATAAATAAAGTCCAGCGTAGCCTGGATGTCCTCATCCTTGGCGGTGTTGTTCACACACCAGTAGTTTTCGCAGCCGGTGCACAGGCCCTGGTTCTCCTCGCCCTCAGCACCGATGTAGATGGGCAGCATGCCCAGATTCTCGTCGCCCAGATCCTTCACATCGCTGTAAGCCCAGGTGCCGTTCTGATAAAAGACAGCCTTCTTGCTGACGAACTCGGACACAGCGTCGTTGCCGGTCTTGCTGGCCAGCAGCTTGGGATCGCAGGTGGAATCGGTGATGTACAGATCCCAGATGGCCTTGTAGTTGTCCAGATAGGTGCCCTTGATAGCATCGGTGGAGCCGATGCCGTCTGCCTTGTACTCATAGTAGATAGGCAGGTTGGCCAGATGGGTCTTGAAACGCCAGTCCGAAGAGCCGTCCATGCCGGCGGAGGTAAAGGCACCGTCCACGCCCAGCTCGGCCTTGCGAGCCTGGATGTCATCGGCGATCTTCTTCAGGTCGGCAAAGCCCTTGATATCGTCCTGGGTGTAGCCAGCGGCGGACAGCAGTTCCTTGTTGTAGATGATGCCGTAGGTCTCGATAACATAACCCACACCGGCAACAGCGCTGCCATCCTTCAGAGCGAAGGAATCGCTGGTCAGCTCACCGCATACCTGGCTGCCGGACAGATCATAGCAGTAGTCTTTCCAGTTTGCCAGACCCACGGGGCCGTTGACCTGGAACAGGGTGGGAGCCTCGCTCTTTTCCATCTCGCTCATCAGAGTGGTCTCGTACTGGCCGGAAGCAGCGGTCACAACCGTGACAGACACGCCGGTCTCCTTGGTGTAGGCAGCGGCCAGATCCTGCCAAGCCTGATCCTGCTCAGGCTTGAAGTTCAGATAGTACACCTTGCCGGACTTGGCAGGAGCAGCGGAGGAGCCGCCGGCGGAAGCGGCAGTAGAAGCTGCGGTGGAGCTGGAAGAGCCGCCGCAGGCGGTCAGGGCCAGAGCAGCAGCAGAAGCGCCTGCAACGGCCAGGAAATTACGACGAGAGATCATCTTTTTCATACCAGGTTCTCCTTTTTGTGTGAATCAATGGGTTGCTGTATTTTGTCCGTCCACAGGGGCGGATAAGACAAGGAAATTCAAGTCCGGCAGGGCAGTACGCTTTCGCCCACCTGCAATTCCGGTTTGAGGGTAACGCTCAAAGCAGGCGCACCATGCTCGATCTGCTTGACCAGCAGTTCCACGCTTTCTAAAGCGATCTGTTCGCTGGGCTGGACGATGGTGGTCATGACCGGTACACAGAAGCGGCTCATGGCGATGCCGTCAAAGCCGATGACCGATACATCCTGCGGCACCCGCAGTCCCGCGCTGACCAGCGCCCGTGTTGCGCCAAAAGCGATCACATCGCTCATGGCAAACAGCGCTGTAAACTCTGCCCTCCGAGCAAGCAGACCGTTCATGGCGTTGTAAGCAGACTCGAAATCATACTTGGACAGACCATAGAGCCGGTCATCAAAAACAAGACCCGCATCCTCCATTGCCTGCTGTGCACCAAGGCGGCGCATCCGGCTGGGATAGCTGTTGGAAGGGCCGCCCAGCACTGCAATGCGGCGATGTCCCTGCCCGATCAGGTAGGACACGGCAGTATAGGCCGCAGCCCGGTCATCCACGCCTACCATAGAAAGGTTCGGGAAGCGCAGTTCGTCGGTGACGATGGTGGCCAGCACAGAGGGGATATTGATATTGGCAAATCCGCGCTCAAAGTTTTCCACGCTGCCGCCCAAAAAGATCATTCCCTTGGGCTTGATCTCGCGCAGGATCTTTTCGGCGGCATCCACCTCATTGGCGTTTTCGTCCAGATAAGAGACGATGCCATTGTAACCATAAAACGTGGCAGCCCGCTGAAGCTGCACCAGGAAATCTGCAAAGAAAATGTTGCGCGTACCTTTGATCACAAATACCACGCTGCGAGACTGCTGGATCTTCAGCTGGCGGGCATTGGAATTTGGCTCAAAGCCAACCTCCCGCATGATGCGGAGCACATGCTCTTTGGTTTCCGGGCGGACATCTGGCCGGTCATTGATCACCCGGGAAATGGTGCTGACAGAACAGCCGCTGATGCGCGCAATATCCTTGATGGTCATAAGATCATCCTCCCGGCAGCATAAATTGAGGAACGACTGCATCGGTAACGTTTTCGGGAACGTTACCGACATTTATAGTATGGCATATTCCGAAGAAAAAATCAATCACCCTAAATAAATTTTGTCAAATCTGCATGTCCCGGAAAGAAAAGTTTGTGCAGATTGGTTTGCACATCCATCAAAAACTTTTTCATTTTCAGATCGATGTCGGAAGTACCGGGAATAACCGGAAATTATCGTACCGTTCTGTCATTTTTACAGGGGATATCCATGCCTGTCCGGGCCGCAGATAAAGCTCTGAAAGGGCCGCAACAGGGATTTTTATGAGAGATGAAATGCTTTTGAAAGGATCCGATCCTGGGGCAATGGCACAGCGGCATGGTTCCGGAGAGCACGGCAGAGACAGAGCGGTTCCCGGTTTGCTTTCATCTTCTGAAACGCAAAAAGCCGCCGCACCGGAAGGGTGCAGCGGCTTTGCAAAATACAAAAAGGGAAGAGAATTACCAGGTGCGGGAGTTCAGGGCACGGAACTGTGCAACAGTGGGAACATGGCTGTTCAGGCCGCCGTCGACCGTAACGACCTGACCGGTGAAATACTTGCTCTCGTCAGCACCCAGATACAGGCACATATAGCCGATATCCTCGGGGCAGCCGTAACGATCCACCATGATGTTGGACAGGAAGATGTCCTTCAGGAACTGGGGCACATGTGCCTCGTTCTGCGGAGTAACGATCAGGCCCGGACGCACGCAGTTGCAGCGGATGCCCTGCTTGCCGTACTGGGTTGCAACCATGCGGGTGAGCATATCCACACCAGACTTGGCGCAGGCATAAGCGGTAGAGCTGATGTCGCCGCCGGCAGAAGCCATAGAGCCGATGTTGATGATGGAACCGCTGTTGTTCTTCTGCATATAGGGCAGAACGGCCTTGGTGATATAGAAAGTGCCGCGCAGATCGCTCTGGAAAATGGCATCCCACATCTCAACGGTCAGCTCGTCCACACGGCCGTCCTTCAGCGCCACATTCGCAGCGTTGTTGACCAAAACGTCAATTTGGCCGTACGCAGCCTCGGTGTCGGCCAGCAGAGAGTCGATGCTGGACAGATCGGTGATGTCCATAAAGTGATACATGGCGGTGCCGCCTGCGGCAACGATCTCATCCACCACAGCCTGGCCCTTTTCCTGGCGGCGGCCGCAGATAACGACCTTTGCGCCTTCGGCAGCATAAAGCTTGGCGATGCCGATGCCGATGCCGCTGGTAGAGCCAGTAACGATTGCAACCTTATCCTGTAAACGATTCATGGGAAACGCCTCCTGATTCATAATAAGATACCATAAATATACATCATTGGCCGAAAAAAATCAAGCAATCCGCCCTGATTTTGCTGAAATCAGCAAAACATATAGAGAATGGCGCAGCATTCTGTCGTTTCAAAAACAATTGCACTGAGTCGTCTTTTACAAAAAGGCATTGCAGTGCATGAAAGGGGAGCGGTGTATCAGAAAAAACCCGCCCCGCTGTGTCGGCAGCGGGGGCGGGTTTTACGGATTGCTGATTATTTTGAACGGGTAGTTGGTTCAAAGATTAGTCGCTGACGTAGGGCATCAGAGCAACGTGGCGAGCACGCTTGATGGCGATGGTCAGTGCGCGCTGATGGTAAGCGCAGGTACCGGTAACGCGGCGGGGAATGATCTTCGCGCGCTCGGAAACATACTTACGCAGACGGGGCACGTCCTTGTAATCGATCGTGTCGATGCGATCGACACAGAAGCTGCAAACCTTCTTGCGGCCGCGGCGCATGGGGCGTGCGGGGCGAGAGCCTTCAGTCTTTTCAAAAGCCATTGCTTATTACCTCCTGTTTGAATTTTGTACGGTACTCCGTAAGGATCAGAACGGCAGGTCATCGCTGTCATCAATGACAGCAAAATCATCTGCGCTGCCGGACGCATAGCTGGGAGCAGCCTCCACAGCAGCGGGGCGGGCAGGAACCTGATTCTGGTAAGACGGCGCATTGTTCTGATATGTGCCGCCGCCTGCATTGCTGTTCTTGGGGCCTGCAAAGCTGATGTTATTGGCCACCACTTCCACTGCGGTGCGGTTGTTCCCGTTCTTGTCCTGATACTGGCGGGTCTGAAGACTGCCTTCAATGGCAATCAGACTGCCTTTCTGGAAATACTTGGTCACAAAATCTGCCTGCTGGCGCCATGCGACGATGTCGATAAAATCGGCCTGCCGCTGTTCACCAGGACGGGCATAATTACGGTCGCACGCAATGCGGAAGCTGCAAACGCTGATCCCGCTCTGGGTGGTGCGAAGCTCCGGGTCAGCCACAAGGCGGCCCATGATAGCAACAACATTCAACATATTACGGACTCCTTTTCCAACACGGGGGAGATCACTCCTCGTGGGCAATGATCAGGCTGCGCATAACACCTTCGGTGATCTTGTACACACGGTCGAGCTCAGCGGGAAAGCTGGGTTCGCTGGTGAAGTTGATCACAGTGTAAACGCCTTCCTCCTCATCATTGATGGGGTAGGCCAGACGGCGCTTGCCCCACTCATCGATGGAATCGATGGTACCGTTTGCCTCGATCAGAGACTTGAACTTGCCCACCAGAGCAGAAGTAGCCTCCTCGTCGAGAGCGGCGCTGGTAATCAGCATGGTTTCGTACTTTGCCATTTTGTAGCACCTCCTTTTGGACTTAAGGGCCCCTTGCGGGACCAAGGTGCCCGGTGCGCGGTATCGCACACTGGGCGGCATGTCTGTTCAGACAGCAATTTATTATAGCAAGTACAGCGCGGATTGTCAAGGGATAATTCAAAAAATCTGTTATCCTCTGGGATGTCCCACATATACCAATGCAAGCATATCGGGGCCGGTGTTGGCGGAGATCACGCCGCCGACATGGAAGGTCATCAGCGGCGGGTGTCCAAAGGCCTTGCGGCAGGCGCGGGTCAGATCCTCGATCTGATCGATATCAGTGTAGCCCAGCAGATACTCCACGTCCTCCAGGCCCTCGGTGCGCTTTTTGCACAGCTCAACCATAGCAGGCACCACTTTTTCATCGCCGCGCACCTTGTTTTCCACCTTGGTCTGGCCATCGATCAGGGTGATGATGGGGCGCAGGCCCAGCAGCTCACCCGCAAAAGCGGCAGCGGCAGAGATACGGCCGCTCTTTTTCATCTGCTTCAGGCTGTAAGGTCCCAGAATGATCTCCATGCGGTTCATCTTGTCCTCAAACTCGCTGATAACGTGGCGGATCTCCGCGCCGTTGCGCAGCTTGCGGGCCATCTCGCACACATACCAGCCGAACACCATAGAGTAGGTGTGCGGGTCGATGAGATGGATCTTCATGTGATGCTCGGGGCGCTCCTCGCGCAGCATATCCTGGGCCATCAAAGCGTTGTTATAGGTAGAGCTGCCGGAGCGGTTGATAGGTACATGGATCACATCGGTATAACCCTCGTCCACATACTGGCAGTATTTTTCGCAGAACTGGATGGGGGTAATGGCCGCGGTGGAGGGCACACCCTTGGCTTTGCGCATCAGGTCGTAGAATTCCTGGTTGGTGACGGTTTCCCGCTCCAGATAATCCACGCCGTCCAGCAGGATGTGAAAGCCCATGATGTCAATGCCGTACTGTTCAGCCATTTCCTGCGGGATATCGCAGGAAGAGTCGGTCAGGATCGCGATCTTGCTCATAATGTTCCTCATTTCCATTCATAATCTCGTAGGTGTCCGTGGTCCAGCAGTTCCGGAAAATCCCACTGGCGCAAAACTTCGTATACGCCCACAGCCACGCTGTTGGACAGGTTCAGGCTGCGGCATCCTTCCCGCATGGGCATGCGGATGCACTGCTCCTGGTTGGCCGCCAGCAGAGCTTCGGGCAGCCCGGCGTCCTCCCGGCCAAAAACCAGATAAGAACCATCCGGATAGGCCACATCGGTATAACGGCGGGGCGCTTTGGTGGTAAAATAGAAAAATGGGCCGGGATTGCGGGCAAAAAAATCCTGCAATCCTTCATAATATGTTATATCAAGAAAATGCCAGTAGTCAAGCCCGGCGTGCCGGAGCTTTTTGTCATCGATGGTAAAGCCCATCGGCCCCACCAGATGCAGACGGCAGGCGGTACAGGCGCAGGTGCGGGCTACGTTGCCGGTGTTCTGGGGGATGCGAGGCTCCACCAGAACGATGTTCAAAGTTGGTTTTTCCACACACGCACCTCAGCTTTCCCGCGCAGGGCACAGCCGGGGCAGCAACAGCTCAAACCATACCCCGAAGCGGGTGTCCTGCCCAGCGGGGGTCTGCTGGATGGCCAGCGCCACAAATTCCGCGGCATTGTCGGCAGCAGCACTCAGCACATTGCCCTGGATCAGGGAACCAAGCAGCACTGCACCGTAAAGATCCCCTGTGCCGGGGAAGGCGCGCTGGATGTGCAGCTTTTTGACTACGAAGCGGTCTTTTCCGCCGCCTGCGCAGCCGATGTACTTGCCCATAGGCAGGCCGGTGATCACCGCGCTGGGGGCCAGCTGCACCAGCTCCTGCGCCAGCTGCTGTGCTGCCTGGTCATCCAGAGATCCTTCCGGCAGGGGACGTTTCAGCAGCAGATGGGCTTCTGTATAATTGGGCAGGATCAGATCCGCCCGGCGGCATAGTCCGGCCATGCGGTCGATCAGGGCAGGGGTCACGCTGGAATAGGGCTGGCCGCCATCTCCCAGCACCGGGTCTACCATCTTGAAGGCCTGGGGCCACAGCTCAAACGCTTTTTCCGCAATGGAGACCTGGGCTTCGCCGCCCAGATAGCCGGTGTAAATGGAATCGAACTCCAGCCCTAAAGCATGGTAATGCTCCAGAGCCTCCAGCCCATAGACAGAGCCATCCAGCCGGGCGGGTGTCCCCAAGCCGCCGGTGTGGGTGGATAGCACTACGGTGGGCAGAGCGATCGGCTGCACTCCCATCACAGCCAGCACCGGAAGGATGACCGACAGGCTGCACCGGCCCACACCAGACAGATCGTGGATGCACAGGATCTTTTTGGGTTCCGTTGGTCTCAGCAAACAAATACCTCCTTGGCGGCACGCTGCTCCCGGCAAGAGAGAAGGAAAGCCGCCCTTCGTATCGGCTTCTTTTTTATAGATAAATATAGTATAGCATAAAATTCGCCATAAAAAAAGCGCATACCAGATTCTTTGCAGGAAATACTATCCCTGTATCCCGGTTTCGCCGGTTCAGGAAAGGAGAGTTGCAGCATGAGAGAACAACACAGCAGTCAGGCGCCGAGCCTGATCCTTGGAATGGCCGCAGGCGCAGCCCTGGGTGCGGTAGGCGTGATGGCCGCCACGCAGAATCAGCGCCAGGTGCGCCGCGCTGCCCGCAAAATGGCCAAAGGCGCAGAGCATGCAGTGATGCAGTTGGATCAGATGATGGGGGATATGATGGAGCGCCGCAGCGCAAAATAATTCCGCCAGTGCACAGTGCAAAAAGACCGCGGCTTCCGAAAGGGAAAAGCCGCGGTCTTTGACTGTCAGGCAAAAAGGATCTACTGGATCCAAACGCCCATGCGGGTGGGAAGGCTGATCTCTCCCAACAGGTTCACATCGGTCTGCAAACGGCAGGTAACGGTCAGAGACCGCGAGGGGTCGCTGCCGGTCAGCACCGAAGCAGGCAGATTTTCCAGCTTGAGCTGAGCAGTGCCTTTTTCAAGATCACCGCTCAGCACGCCATCGTAGCTGATATCACCGATGATGATGCCGGTCAGATATCCGGACACCTGGCCGACCATGCATTGCTGAACCGGAAGTTCCAGAGTATAAGTGCCGTTGGTCTGACGCGTAAAGGTCGCCTGACGCGCAGAGTCGATGCACTCGTTGGCCAGAGAATATTTGTCCGACTGCTCTTTCCAGAACGCTGCCCCCACCTTGAGGGCGCTGGCAGCATGGGCCTGCAGCGCCAGAACTGCCAGCATCAGCGCGGCCAGCGTCAGCACGGCCCAGCGCTTTGCAAAGGTAAGACTGTTCGTCATAAGATTCACCTGTCCGGCAGGCCCGCACTGCGGAATGCAGTACGCATCAGCCTGCCTGTTACTGCCACCATAGCACATCCGCAAAGGAAAGTCAACGTGTTTGGTGAGAGTTTCACAAAAAGATTGCACATTTTGCTCTTGGGTATAGAAAATAGGATAAAAACAACGAAGGAGAAAGCCGGGATAAAAAACGCTCGTACTGTATTCAAAAACCGCCCCTCCGGGTGGGAGGAGCGGCAAAAACAGGGCAGAAAGCTTACGGCTCAAAATCCGGGTCGTCCTTCAGGAAGTGGATGCTGGTCATGAAGGCGCTCTCCTCCGGGTCAGAGAAGGGTGCTTCCTTTACGTACTTGTTCAGCTGCACAGCCGTCTTGTTGGGATCGGCGATGGTGCCCGCGCCGCCGATGCAGCCGCCGGGACAGCCCATGCCCTCCAGCAGATAGCCGTTGTACTTGCCGGCTTTGGCCAGCATCAGCAGCTTCTTGCACTCGGCCAGACCCTGTGCAGAGGCGATCTTGACCTCTTTGTCAGGATACCATTCATGGATCTTATCTGCCACAGCCTTGGCGACGCCGCCAGACTGTGCAAAGCCGCGGCCGGCGCCGGAGGCATACTGCAGACCTTCATCCGCAGTATCCAGCTCCAAGCTGTCCATATCGATATCACGGGCCTGCATGATGCCGGCCAGTTCCTCAAAGGTCAGAACAAAGTCCACGTCGCTGCGCACATGGCGGCGGGAAGCCTCCAGCTTTTTGGCGGCGCAGGGTCCGATAAAGCACATGCGGGCCTCGGGATCGGCCTGCTTCATCATGCGGGCAGTGAACACCATCGGGGTCATGGTCATGGAAATGTTCTTGGCCAGGGCAGGGAAGGCGGTCTTGGCCATCATGCTCCATGCCGGGCAGCAGGAGGTCGCCATAAAGTTCAGCTTCTCGGGCACTTCGGCCAGAAAGTCCTTGGCTTCGTCCACCGTGCACAGGTCTGCGCCGATGGCAACTTCTACCACATCGCAGAAGCCCACTTCCTTCAGCACAGCCTTGAGCTTGGAGGTGTCAGACAGGCCGGGGAACTGGTTGACGAAAGCGGGAGCGACCAGAGCATAGATGCGGTCGCCGCGGTTGAAGCCCTGGATCAGCTGATAGATCTGGCCCTTATCGGCAATGGCGCCAAAGGGACAGTTGACCAGGCACTGGCCGCAGGATACACACTTGCTGTAGTCGATCTCAGCGCGGCCCAGAGGATCGGAATGGATCGCGCCCATGCCGCAGGCAGCGGCGCAGGGACGCTCGGTCTTGACGATGGCGTGATAGGGGCACACGTCTACGCAGCGGCCGCATTTGATGCACTTTTCCTGATCGATGGTGGAACGGCCGCTCTCCCATGCGATGGCTCCCTTGGGGCATACTTCCATACAGGGATGGGCCAGACAGCCCTGGCACAGGTCGGAAACCTTGACCATTTTTTCCGGGCAACGGTTGCAGGCAAACTTGATCACATTGACCAGCGGGGGATCATAATACTTGTCTGCGATGGATGCATCCTCCAGACCGGAGACCACACTGTTGTGCTCGTCCATGCGGCGGGTGGGCAGGCCCATCGCCAGGCGGACGCGCTCCTCAACGATGGCGCGCTCCAGGAAGATGTCCTTGCGCAGCTTGCCTTCCTCACCGGGGATGATGGTGTAGGGGATCTTGCGCATCATGTGGTTGGCCTGATCGCCCTTGACGTTGGCATACGCCATGCGCGCAACCTCTGTAAACACCTGACGGCGGATCTGGATGACCGTTGTGTTGATACCTCTAAAACTCATACCAATTTACTCCTTGCTTGTCACAAAAAAGGTCTACCGACGGGGCCTTGCTCCCGTGCGGCCCAAACGGGCCAGGCCCGCCCCAAAGCGGACGACGCCCTTCCCGCAGAATCCGGCTTCATTTTACCATAAAAGCGCAGGATTGAAAAGAGAAAAGCTTAAAATTCGTTAAATGGAAAACAAGGAAAAAACGGATATTTGGCAAATCCTGCGGAGAGATCGGAGTTTTTACACACGCTCGGCGCGCACGCGCTCGCCGTCATAGCGGCCAAGCCGTACCCGGATGATCTGCCCGGAAGCGCAGCCCGGTGCCGACACGACCACCGGCACATACAGCCGGGTGTAGCCGGTGAACAATGTGCCGGACAAAGGCGTTTCCAGCAGCACTTCGTCCTCCGTGCCTTCATAGCCCGCCAGAACGCGCACACGGATCTCCTCTGCCAGCTCGTTCATGCGGCGGCTGCGGGCCTGCTTTTCCCGCTCGTGGATCTGATCCGGAAAATCATAGGCAGGGGTACCGCTGCGGCGGGAATAGGGGAACACATGTACTTTTAAAAAGCCGATGCGCTCCAAAAAGGCGCAGCTTTCCGCAAAATCAGCCTCGGTTTCCCCGGGGAAGCCGCAGATACAGTCGGTGGTAAAGCTGACCGCGCGGCTGCCGTAAGCAGCACGCAGCTGTTCTACTACCTGGGCGTATTGCTCTGCTGTATAGACCCGGCGCATGCGGCGCAGAGTAGAGGTGCAGCCGCTTTGCAGGCTGAGATGGAACTGGGGACAGAGCTTATCCACCGCAGCCAGCCGGGTGATGGCGTTTGGGGTGAGCATATCCGGATCCAGGCTGCCCAGACGGATGCGCTCGATGCCCTCTACCTGAGCGCAGCGCTCTACCAGCTCCACCAGGTTGGTGCCGGTGTCCAGGCCGTAGCTGGGTAGGGAGATGGCGCTGAGCACCACCTCCCGATAGCCGGAAGCTGCCAGGCTGCGCAGCTCTGCCAGGATGCTGGCTTCTTCGCGGCTGCGCACCGGTCCGCGGGCGCGGGGGATCACGCAGTAAGCGCACTGACGGTTGCAGCCATCCTCTACTTTGATAAAAGCGCGGGTGTGTGTTTCAAAGCGTTCTACCGGAAGCTCCTCGAACTGCTCGCCGCGGGTGTGCGGGGCGATGGCTACGATGCGCTCTTGGCCGTCCAGAAGCTTTTGCACGTTGTCCAAAATGGCATGACGGTCTCCGTTTCCGCAGACCAGATCCGCCTCCAGGAACTGTGCGGCTTCCTCGGGGAAAGCCTGGGGATAGCATCCGGTGAGGACAGTCACCGCGCCGGGATTCTCCCGCTTTTTGCGCCGCAGCCACTTGCGGCTTTTCTGGTCGCCGAAGTTGGTCACGGTGCAGCTGTTGACGATAAATACCTCGGCGGGCTCGCCGTCCGGCACCACTGTAAAGCCGTTGGCGCGGAACAGCTGCTCCAGCGCGCCAGTCTCGTTCAGATTCACCTTGCAGCCAAGGGTATAAAAACAAACTCGCATGGATCGGATCCTTTCCATCAGGGGAAAATACGGATATCAAAACAACAGTATAACAGATTCTGCTCTGAATGTAAAAGGGATAGCTTTGCCTCTGCGCGCATAAAATGCTGGCAAAGAACATGTGCGGCATCCGTCTGCCGCTGTCCGGAAGAGGAGGCTGAAATAATGGAACGGAGGATTTTGGCTTGGGTCTGTGGGGCGGCGGTCTGTTTTTGGCTGTTTGCGCTGGCCTTTGGATCGGCTCAGGGGCGGGGCCTGCGGGGGATCCTGCGGGCGGACAGCCCGGCGGCTTCGGCCGTGCAGACAGCGGCTCCGGCTGACGCACAGGCCGTGCCTGCGGAACAGCCCGCCCTGGATCTGAGCTGCCGCGCGGCGATCCTGGTGGATCAGTCCAGTGGGACGGTGCTGTATGAGCAGAGCGCAGATGAGCAGATGCCCATTGCCTCCATCACCAAGGTGATGACCCTGCTTCTCACCTTCGAGGCCATCCACGCGGGCAAGCTGAGCACGGACACGTTGGTGCCGATCAGCGAACACGCCTATCACATGGGCGGGAGCCAGATCTGGCTGGAACCGGGAGAACAGTTCAATCTGGACGAGATGCTGCGGGCGATCTGCGTGTCCAGCGCCAACGATGCCGCTGTAGCTGTGGCGGAGCTGGTGGGCGGCAGCGAGCCAGTGTTTGTGGAACAGATGAACGCCCGCGCTGCCCAGCTGGGCATGGAAAACACGACCTTTCACAATGCATGCGGGCTGGACACAGAAGGGCATCTGTCCACTGCGCGGGATGTGGCCATCATGAGCTGCTATATCCTGAACACCTGTCCGGAGGTGCTGCATTACACCGGCATCTGGACGGACAGTCTGCGCGACGGCCAGACCCAGCTGGTCAATACCAATAAATTGCTCAAGCGCTATAATGGGATCACCGGACTCAAGACCGGCACGACCGGCGGGGCGGGGGTCTGCATCTCCGCCAGCGCCGAACGGGACGGCCTGAAGCTGGTGGCGGTAGTGCTGGGCTCTCCCTCCAGCGCCGAACGCTTTGATGCGGCCACCACGCTGCTGGATTACGGATTTGCAAATTATCAGGCCGCACCGGTGCCTGCACTGGAAGAGAGGCCCCTGCAATTGGCGGTAAAGGGCAGTGCAGAGGACAGTGTCCCCCTTGATTATTCTGCTCTGCCGTCCAGCCTGCTTTTGAAAAAAAGCGAAAGCGGTGCTTTGACTGCGCAAATCACACTGCCTGAAAAGCTCAGCGCGCCGGTGCGTCAGGGAGAGCAAGTAGGCGAGGTGGCTCTTTTCAGCGGCGAAACCGCGCTGGGCAGCTGGCCTGTTTCGGCTGCGGCGGATGCGCCGGAACTGGACTTTGGCGGCGCTCTGAAGCTGCTTTGGCAGAGCCTGACCGGGGTCTGAGGAACAAAACAGGCGGAACAGCGCACAAAAGGCCCTCCGGGAAAACCAGAGGGCCTTTACTGCCTGAACAAAAGATGTGCGGAAGCCGCCTTGAACATTATTAAAAATGTATGAAATCCAAGGATTTTGGCCTTGACTTTGTGGAGAGGGAACGGTACACTTATACCAAACAAGCTCCCCCCTGCGGAGCGAATGTCCGGAACAATGTTTGGAGGTTGGAATAACATGAGCGTAACTCTGAATACGAAGCATCTGTCCCAGTTTATCAAGGACGAGGAATATGCGGCCATTTATCCTCAGGTCGAGGCAGCGCACCAGCACTTGGAGGCCAAGGATGGCCCCGGCAACGATTTCCTGGGCTGGATGTATCTGCCCCGTGATTATGATAAGGAAGAGTTTGCCCGCATCAAGGAAGCGGCAGCCAAGATCCGCTCGGATTCCGATGTGCTGGTCGTGGCCGGCATCGGCGGCAGCTATCTGGGCGCCCGCGCCGTCATCGAGGCAGTCAAGGGCCAGTTCCACAACGAGCTGGAAAACGGCCTGAAGATCTACTTCTGCGGCAACAGCATCAGCCCGACCTATCTGAACAACATCATCTCCCTGTGCAAGGGCAAGCGCTTCTCCATCAACGTGATCTCCAAGTCTGGCACCACCACCGAGACTTCTCTGGCTTTCCGTGTGCTGCGCAAGCTGCTGGAGGACGAGATGGGCGTGGAAGAAGCCAACAAGCGCATCTATGCCACCACCGACCGCAGCCGCGGCATCCTGAAGCAGCTGGCTGACAGCCAGGGCTGGCCGACCTTTGTGGTCCCCGATGATGTGGGCGGCCGTTTCTCGGTCCTGTCCGCTGTGGGTCTGCTGCCCATCGCAGCTGCCGGCATCGACATCGACGAGCTGATGAAGGGCGCTGCCGACGCCATGGAGCGCTTCTCTGTGCTCAGCCCGGACAATGATGCCTATAAGTATGCCGCTGTGCGCAACATCCTGTATCGCAAGGGCAAGAGCATCGAGATCCTGGAGTGCTATGAGCCGGACTTCACCCTGATGAATGAGTGGTACAAGCAGCTGTTCGGCGAGAGCGAGGGCAAGGACAATAAGGGCCTGTTCCCCGCAAGCTGCATCTTCTCCACCGATCTGCACTCTATGGGCCAGTTTATCCAGGAAGGCGCCCGCACCATGTTTGAGACCATCGTGGACGTAAAGAATCCTGCCCAGGATCTGTTCATCGATACGCTGGAAGGCAACTTTGACGGCCTGAACTTCCTGGCGGATCAGAACATGAGCGTGGTCAACCGCAAGGCGATGGAAGGCACCATCCTGGCCCACACCGATGGCGGCGTGCCCGAAGTCCTGATCGAAGTGGACGATCTGGGTGCTTACAATGTGGGCTATCTGATCTACTTCTTCTGGCGTGCATGCGCATGCAGCGGCTATCTGCTCAGCGTGAACCCCTTCAACCAGCCGGGCGTTGAAAGCTACAAGAAGAACATGTTCGCGCTGCTGGGCAAGCCGGGCTACGAGAGCCTGACCGCCGAGCTGGAAGCGAAGCTGAAATAAGGAACTGTTTTCATAATCATTGCACACTGTCCGGACGGTCTTTTTGCCCGCATCCAGTGTTGCTTTCTCCTGCGGTCCGTCAGGATCGCTGCGGAAAAGCGCCTTGTCCGCCGACAAAGATCCGCGTCCATCCGACACTGGCTATCAAAAACAAGTTCTGATCCCCGCGCAACAGATGATCTCCCGCTCCTTTTGGGGGCGTGGAAAATACAGGAGGATTGAATATGATTAAACTGATTGTGGGCGCCAAAGGCTCTGGTAAGACAAAAGCCATGATCGATATGATCAACGACTCGGTCAAGACTACCAAGGGCAATGTGGTCGTCGTGGAAAAGGGCATGAAGCTCACCTACGATATTGCTCCGGCTGCCCGTCTGATCGATCTGGACGAGTATAAGATCAACGGCGGCGAGATGCTGTACGGCTTTGTCGCAGGCCTGATGGCAAGCAACTATGATATCACCGATCTGTACATCGACGGCATCCTGAAGGTGCTGGATCACGACATCAACCGTCTGGGCGTGGTGCTGGACGAGGTGGCCGCCATTGCAGGCGACTCGGTCAAGGTGACTGTTACGGTCAGCGCTGACGAGGCTGCCCTGCCCCACGATGTGAAAAAGTACCTGTAAACTGCCGCTGCCGCCGTCTGCGCCCGGGCGCAGCATGGCACAGTGTGCTTAGGAACAGGCAGAAACCGGGGAATTTTTAAAATTTTTCGGGTTTCTGCCTGTTTTCCTGTTGACAAAGAGGTGCTTTGGCGCTATACTAACAAAGCAGCCTTTTAGAGGTGTACTATGCAATTTGACCTGAGAAAGTTTATCGCTTCCGGCGCACGACCCTACCACACGGAGTTTCTCTGTGATTTATCCGCGTGGGATTTTGCCGGAACCAGAATCCCTGAACCGGTTTCCGCTGTTTTTGAAGCGGAGACGGATGGCGAAGAGGTTCGGATGACCTTGCGGGCAAACGCATTGGTGCATGGCGAGTGCGCCCGTTGTCTGGATCCTGTCACACGGGACGAGACAGTCGATGCGGAGTGGACAGCCAAAGAGAGGGATCTGGATGACCCCGATTTTGATCTTCCGCTGACCGAAAAAGGCCATCTGGATCTGGATGCCTGGCTTGCCCAGGAGTTTCTGTTCCAGATCCCCACGGTGCTGTTGTGCAGCGCCGGCTGTCAGGGGCTTTGCCCCCGGTGCGGCAAGAAAGCGGCGGAATGTACCTGCCCTCCGGCAGAGGAAGCTGCTGCCCCCATAGACGCAAGGCTGACGATCCTTAAATCACTGCTGAACTGATCATCCATCAAGGAGGTGCAAAAATATGGCAGTACCTAAGAGACATCTTTCCAAGGCCCGCCGCGACAAGCGTCGCAGCAATGTTTGGAAGCTGGAGGCCCCCACGCTGGTCAAGTGCAGCAACTGCGGCTCTCTGAAGCTCCCCCACCAGGCATGTGGCAACTGCGGTTACTACAAGGGCGAGGAAGTCATCAAGAAGGCCTAATTTGCGCAAAATTGGTGGCACATTGGTGTTATGTACAGAAGGGGAGGGCGCATGCCTTCCCCTTCTTGTGCTGTTTGGGGGATTTTCTCGTCCGGATCCTTTTCCAGGAGGTGGAATCACATGTCCCTGAAAATTGAATATGTGGAGGAAAACAGCCCTGCACAGCAGCTGGGCCTTGCGCCCGGAGACGAACTGCTGAGCGTGGACGGCCATGAGCTGAACGACACACTGGACTACGATTTTTATACCGAAAGCTCCCGCTTCTGCCTTACGGCACGAGTGCCGGAGGGGATACGGGAATGGAAGGTGCAGCGGAAAGGACGTGGGCCTTTTGGCTGTGGGTTTGCCACCTATCTGGGGGACAAAAAGCATTCCTGCGCCAACCACTGTATGTTCTGCTTTATCGACCAGCTTCCTCCCGGCATGCGGGAAAGCCTGTACTTTAAAGATGACGACGAGCGGCTCTCCTTTCTGTTTGGCAACTATATCACCATGACCAACATGCAGGATCACGAGATCGACCGCATCATCAAGATGCATATCTCGCCGATCAATGTGTCGGTGCACACCACCAATCCCCAGCTGCGGGTGCGGATGCTGGCCAACAAACGGGGCGGCGAGACCTTGAAGTATCTGGATCGTCTGGCAGAGGGCGGGATCGCGCTCAACTGCCAGCTGGTGCTGTGCCGGGGGATCAATGACGGCGACGAGCTGCGCCGCACCCTGACCGATCTGCTGCGGTTGACCCCGATGGTGCAAAGCATTGCGGCGGTGCCCTGCGGCATCACCGATTACCGCGAAAAGCTGTATCCTCAGATCCCCTACGATGCAGCGGCCAGTGCCGAGGTGATCGACATCCTGGAAGAATTCGGCGATCAGTGCAAGAAGCTTCACGGCAAACGCATCGTTTACCCCAGCGATGAGTGGTATCTGAAAGCGGGCCGCCCCATCCCTCCGGAACCCTTCTATGAGGATTATGCCCAGCTGGAAAACGGCGTGGGGATGTGGAGACTTTTCCATGAGGAATTCCTGACAGAGCTGGACAAGCCCCACCGAGTCTATGGGACCAAGGAGATCGATGTTGTCACCGGTACGATGGCAGCCCCGCTGATCACGGATATGATGCAGGAGCTTCAGTCTCTGTACCCGATGATCACCGTGACAGTGCATACCATCCAAAACAACTTTTTTGGCGGCAATGTAGGGGTGGCGGGTCTGGTCACTGGCACCGATATCATCGCCCAGTGCAAAGGCAAGCTGTCCAGCGGAATACTGGGCGTGCCCAGAGTCATGTTGCGCGAGGAAAAAGACCTGTTTCTGGATGGCATTTCGGTGGATGAGCTGGCGCAGCAGCTGGGGGTCAAGGTGGAGATCCTGCCCACGGGCGGCGGCGAACTGGTTCGCGCGATGCTGCTCACGGGTCTGCGTATTTCCCGCCGAAGAAAAAATAAGCCCCGGCCTGCCGACAAAAATCCTCGTCCATCCGGCACATTCTGCGTATAAAAACAACTTTCTATTGAAATGAATCCTGACCTCCCCCGCAAAATGCGGATGCATTTTGCCGGTAAAAAGTTTTTCGGTTCCTTTTTTCAAAAAGGAACAAAGGAGGAAACCCCATGAGCAAACCCATCGTAGCAGTGGTGGGCCGCCCTAACGTGGGCAAGTCCACCCTGTTCAACAAACTATGCGGCCAGCGCCTGGCGATCGTGGAGGATACCCCGGGCATTACCCGCGACCGCATCTTTGCCCCGTGCGAGTGGAACGGCCATGAATTTTTGCTGGTAGACACCGGCGGCATCGAGCCGAAGGCGACCGAGGGCATTCTGGCCCACATGCGGGAGCAGGCCCAGATCGCAATTGATACCGCAGACTGCATCGTGATGGTGGTGGACGTCCGCTCTGGCCTGACCGCTGCGGACGAGGATGTGGCCCATATGCTGCGCCGCAGCCACAAGCCCATCATCCTGGCTGTGAACAAATGCGACAAGGTGGGCGATCCCCCGGCAGAGCTGTACGAGTTCTATAACCTGGGCTTTGATGAGCTGCTGCCCATTTCCTCGGTGCACGGCCACGGCACCGGTGACTTGCTGGACGCCGTGTGCGCACATCTGGATTTCAGCGAGACGATCGTGGAAGAGGATCGCATTCCGGTGGCCATCATTGGCCGCCCCAACGTGGGCAAATCCAGCCTGACCAACCGCATCCTGGGCGAGAACCGCATGATCGTGGCGGACGAGGCGGGCACCACCCGCGATGCCATCGACACCCCGGTGGATAACGCCTACGGCAAGTTCATCTTCACCGATACCGCCGGTCTGCGCAAGCGCAGCAATATTTCGGAGGATCTGGAACGCTATATGGTGGTGCGCGCTCTGGCCGCGGTGGAACGCAGCCGTGTGGCACTGATCCTGGTGGACGCCACCGTAGGCTTTACCGAGCAGGACAGCAAGGTGGCGGGCTACGCCCACGAACAGGGCAAGGCCTGTATCATCGTGGTCAACAAGTGGGACGCCGTGGAAGGCAAGGAAACCAATACGATGGAGCTGCAGCGCCGGGGCTACGCCGAGGACTTCAGCTTTATGAGCTACGCGCCCATCCTTTTCATCTCGGCAAAGACAGGCTACAACGTCAATAAGCTGATGCAGCTGATCCGTGATGTGGACAGCCAGAACGGTGCCCGCGTGCCCACCGGTGTGCTGAACGAGATGCTGGCCCGCGCCACAGCCCGTATGCAGCCGCCCAGCGATAAGGGCCGCCGCCTGAAGATCTTCTATCTGACCCAGGCGTCTACCCGCCCGCCCACGTTTGTGGCCTTTGTCAATTCAAAGCAGCTGTTCCATTTCAGCTATCAGCGTTACCTTATTAACCAGATCCGCGAAAGCTTTGGCCTGGAGCACACGCCCATTCGACTTGTGGTCCGGGAACGTGGTTCGGGCGATGTTCGCGCCAAGGATGTCTGATCAGTAACCTTTTGAGGGGGAACTTTAATATGGGAATGACTATTCTGATCGTTTTACTGACGGCGGCACAGGCTTATCTGCTGGGAAGCATCGACACTGGCATCCTGGTCAGTAAGTATCTGTACCACGATGATGTGCGTAACCACGGCAGCGGCGCGGCGGGCATGACCAACATGCTGCGCACCTTTGGCAAAAAGGCCGCAGCAATGACGGCGGCAGGCGATGTGCTCAAAGGTGTAGCGGCGGTGTGCATCGGCCGGTGGCTGTTCCATTATCTGCCCGCAGATGCCGTGATCTCTCCGTATCTGGGGACCTACCTTGCAGCGATCCTTGTCGTGATCGGCCACCTGAAGCCGATCTACTTCCACTTCAAGGGCGGCAAGGGTGTTCTGACCGCAGGCGGAACGATCCTGGCGATCCAGCCGATCCTGCTCCCGTTCCTGACGCTCATTTTCCTGATCTGCCTGCTGCCCACCGGCATGGTTTCGCTGGGCAGCGTGGTCATGGCGGCTCTGTATCCGGTGCTGACTCTGATCTACGGCATCTGGCTGGGTATGGCCACAAAAGATCTGGTGGTCTGCACTTTGGGTGCGGCGGTTATTGGCGGCATGGTGGTGTATATGCACCGCTCCAATATTCAGCGCATCCGCGAGGGCAAGGAGTACCGCTTCTTCGGCCCCAAAAAAACAGGAAAATCAAAATAAGCAAGAACCCGATCCGATTGGAAAGAAACCGACCCGCAGCGCTGCCTTTTGGCAGATCTGCGGGCCGGTTTTGTTTATTTATAGGTGTGTCAAAAAGACAGGTTCAACAGTGGATCTTTAGTTCTCCCACTTCGCAGTCCTCGTCATTCTCCTCAGGATCTTCTTCCTCGTCTTCGTCCTCTGGTTCCTCTTCTTCCTCCTTGTCCTCAGCCACAGACGCGGTAGCCGGTTCCGGGGACGGGGCTTTCGTTGTTTCGCTGGTCATGTGAAAAAGGCGGGAAAGGAGACTTGGCTCAGAACCCGATTCCGGGGTGGGATGGGGAGCATGCAGGTGCGTACCAAAAGAAGGCACAAAGAAATATTTGCGGATGATAAAGATAAGGGCGATGGCAGCCACGCTCAGCAGATTTTCCATTGCAGAATTGTGGCCCACAACCATGTGCCGCGCAATGGCGCAAAGCAGAACCTGGAGGCTGCTGCTGGGGTTGTGCTTGACCAGCATCTTGATAAATTCGACACCGATGACGATGTCCAATGCCCGCTCCAGGAAAGTGCGGATCTCGACGTCGTTTCCGTCCATCAACAGGCCGGGCATCCAGCGGATCAGCGGGAAGATGCTAAGCAGCAGCCCGATCAGAACCAGGCCCGCGACCAGCAGTTCCAGCAGCTCTGCGCCGTGGATCGTGAATTTTCGCAGCTGAAGGTTCCGATGCTCGTCCCAGAGGACGGGAGCGTGCAGGTGCGCCGCATGCTGCTGGACCGGGGTGTTCTGCTGAGGAGTAGAATCCATAAAAACAGCCTCGCTTTCTTTTGTGCATTTCTTCCGGGAAAGGATCACTTTTACCCGAAAAACTGTGAAGTTGTTTTTAGTTTAGCAGAACTTGGATACAATGTCAACGGCGGCGGACGTCCCAAGGGTCGCTGGGGCGCAAAGCGATCTCAAAAAATTTTGCCATCAGCGGGATGTAGGTGACGGCAAACGCTCCCGCCGCCGCAGCCAGTGCTGTTTTGCGATGCTTTTCGGGCAGGCTGGCCCCAATCAGGATGCCGATGGCGCACAGACAGAACTTGATGAGGGCAAGATCCTTCCAGTCGCTTTCCCGGATGTACTGATTGCCCATCTCAAACAGATTTTTCATAGAGGGACACTCCTTTCATGGTATTCTTTCTGTAAAAAGTATACCATGCCATGTACTCGGTGCGCAAGGGAAAGCGGCGCCGGATGCCGGCAAAAAGGCCGTCTGATATCGTACTATGATTATGAAAACAGAGCTTCAGACTGTCGCTTCGGGACTGACCGCTACATAGCCGGATCCTTCGATGCAGGCGCGGCCCTCATCGGTGGAAAGCCAGTTGTAAAGCTGACGCTCCGGGCTGTCGGAGGGCGCAGACGCATGGAGCACAGCATAAAATTCGTTGCACAAAGGATAAGTCTGATCCGCGATGGTCTGGTTGGAGGGCAGAACGCCATCCACGGCCAGCAGACGCAGGCCGGGTTTGGAATACATCTGGTCGATGTAATAGTACACTGAAAAACCAATGGCATTGGCGCTGTTATTGTATTCCGCAATGCGGTCTACAAGGCCGCCCATATCGGCAGGGGCCAGCTGGGTAGGAGCCGGGATCAGCTCGCCGCCCTGGATCAGCAGTTTTTTGAACAGTGTCTGGCTGCCGGAGTCCTCTCCGCGCTGAAAGGGGATGATCTTCAGATCTTCTCCGCCCAGCTCTTTCCAGTTGGTGATGCGGCCGGCATAGATATCTCGCAGCTGCTGCCGGGTCAGGCTCTGGACTGGATTGTCCTCGTTGACGATGAACACCAATGCGTCCCGGCCGATGGCTTTTTGTTCCAGCTGCGCACCTGCGTCCCGCAGTTCCTGCTGTACATAATCCGGGGCCTCGTATACGATCAAAAGCTTTGCGCCGGTCTCCTCGTCCGGATATAAGCCAAAGTTCTCCCAGGCGTAGGCGGTGGTGGAAACAGTGATACAGCTTTGGGCGGTCTCCAGATCAAGACCGGTGGTTTCGGCCATCATCCGGGCCATCAGCGGGATGCAGGCTGTGCTTCCATCCAGCCGGGGAAACTCGGATTCGGTCAAAAACGGCTCCGGCATCTTCTCCGTATCCGTGTCAGGCAAGGGGACAGAGGATGCCGTGGTCTGCCTGCAACCGGACAGAAGCCCGGCCACGGGACAGGCGGTCAACGCTGCCAGAAAGGAACGGCGGGTGATCTTCAGATCTTTCATGTGACTCTCCTTATCGTTCTCATTACCAGTAATAGACGATGCCTTCTTCCGCACTGAGAGAGGAAAAGATGCTCTGACAATACAGCCAGCGCCCGGTGTGATCCATCCATCCATAGTCATACCCCCGGCGGGCGGCAAAGCAGTCCGGGGGGAAGCTGCCGTTGTAGGCGGCGCTGCAATTGCCCAGTCCGCGCAGCAGCACCTGACCGCGGCAGTCCAGAACATCGTATAGGAATGCGTTTCCGGGGCCTTGATAGCAGCCCGCCAGAAGAGGGCCTGCGGAAGTATTGGTCAGTGAGGTATAATAAATATATTTTGATGTATCGGAGCTTTGGCTGCTGTCATACAGCAGTCCCTCCGGGCCGTAGATACGGCAAGAGCTGGTGGCGTAGCTCTCGTCATACATGGTCAGCAGCACATAGCCTTCACTCAAAATCTGCAAAGAGCTGCGATCCAGCATGTCCTCGGCAAGGCCCAGCTCCACATCCAGCTGCAATGTGCCGGTTGTTCCATCATAAAGTAACAGTCTTCCGCTGCTTGTGCAGACGGCCAGGGGGTCGCCCGCGGCGCCGTAACAGATCGCGGCCAACGGTTCGCGGGTGCCGCTGGCTTCGTCCAGAAGTTCAAAATAGTAGGAATCTGTCTGCCGCCAAAAGACTCGCAGCCCCGGCAGAGCATACTCTACCGGGATATCATATACCCCAAGGACGGGCTGGGAGGGATTGGACAGATCGACCAGCTCATACTGCCCGTCCGATGTGGAGAGGCATACAAGCCCATTCTGTCCGCCGCAGATCTGCTTGAAATTGTCCAGGGTCTGGCCGGTGACAGGGTCATACAGGCAGTTTGTAAATTCGTAGCTGTCAGCGCTGCTGTACATCAGCTCCAGCCAAAAGGTTTGTGATCCATCCGGGCCGGTGCCCATCGGCAGGGCAGAAGCATAACAGGCGGTTTCTTCTCCCAGAAAAATGCCGTCCCGGTTTTGCAGCACGACCCGGCAGTGGAGATAGGGATTGAACTCTTCCCAGGGATTTTCAATATCGGCGGGCATGTCATAGCAGGTAAAGGCCAGCACTTCCCCGGCAGCAACACAGGCAAAGGCGTTTTCCGGCACAGGCAGCTCTTCGCTGGTGGTCAGATCAAATACCCGGCAGCGGTTCGTAAACCCGGAGCCTTCCGAAAAATCGAGAGTCGTGTTCTCCGATACCAGCAGCAGGCTGCCTGTGCACCCGGCAGAAGCTTCGGTGTCAAAGGTCAGCAGAGCGGCTCCGTTCCGGTCGTACAGGGTGGTGCGGCGGCCCAAAGGTGCGGTATCGTCCGGCCAGCTGCGCAGCCAGAACTCCGGCTGCCCGGTCAGAGTATCCGTCACCAGCGTGAGCCGTTCGACAAAAGAAGCTTGATACAGCACTTTGCCGCCGCATAGGATCGTTGGCCCTGCGGCATCGGTTTGAGGATCCAGGATCCGAAGCTGGCCATCTTCCAAAGGCTGAACATCATAGCGAAGCGCTGGTTCTATCGGGGAAACAGCGGGACGACTGTCCGCGGGATGCCATGTACAGCCAGATAGCAGGACTGCCGAAAGCCCGATACAGAGCGCTGCGCGCCTAAGAGAAGGAAAAATGTGTTTCATAACAAAATACCTCACAGCGTGTGCAGTTTGAAAGAAGGGCGGGCAGCTCCACACCCCGTTTTTTCTAGAATACGAAAAAAGCCAGGCGTTTCATGCAGAATCTGCCCGTCAAAAATTACAATTTGATGACAATGGTTCAATTTTCGGCCTGCACCGCTGCATCCATCCGATCCAGCTGATTCATAAAGCGCAGCAGAAAGGGCAGCGAGATGAAAAAGGTCAGTACATCCGCAATGGGCTGACACAGCTCCACGCCCTCCAAGCCAAACAGCCGTGGCAGAAGCAGGATCAGCGGAACAAAACACACTCCCTGGCGGCAGCAGGAAAGAAAGGTTGCCCGGCCCGCCTGACCGGTGCTTTGAAAGACCATGTTGGTCACGGTGATCACAGGCTGCAAGAACATCGCCAGGCATTGAAAACGGAACGCAGGCAGTGCGACAGCGGTCACATCCGGATCATCGCGGAACAGGCGGATAAGAGCTGTGCTGTCCGCCCAGCATGCCGCGATAAGCACGCTGACCAGGCAGAAAGCTGCGGCGATGGTAAACAGCGCTGCCTGCCGCACCCGATGGTACTTGCGGGCACCATAATTGAACGCTGCTACCGGCTGCAACCCCTGTCCCACACCAATGACGACCGAAAGGATGAACTGGAAGATGCGGGATACGATGCTCATGCCTGCTACCGCAGCATCGCCGTAGCGCCGGGCGGCGATGTTCAGCAGCATCCCGCCAATGCTGTTCATCCCCTGACGGCCAAAACTGGGCAGACCGGTGAACAAAATCTGCCGCAATTCCGCAAAGCTGCGTGTCACAGACCGCAGCTGCAAGCGGCTTACCGTTTTGCCGCGCAGAAACATGGACAGCAGGATGAAAAAGCTGACACTTTGGCTTAGAGCGGTCGCAGCTCCGGCTCCTGCTGTTCCCATCCTCAGGCCAAAGATCAGTACCGGATCCAGAAAGATATTGAGCACACCGCCGGTGACTAGCCCCACCATCGCGAGATTGGCTTTGCCTTCATAGCGCAGGATGTTGTTCAGCACAAGACTGGACATCATCAGCGGCGCAGCGATCAGGATGTACCGGGCGTATGCGCATGCGTGGGGCAGGATGGTGGTGGTGCTGCCCAGCAGCATCATAAAGTGGGGCAGGGAAGCCAACCCCGCGATGCCCAGCACGCTGCCCAGAGCCAGTGCTGTGAAAAAGCTGGTGGAGGCAAACCGGGTGGCGGCAGGGGCGTTTTGTTCGCCCAGACTGCGGCTGATGATGCTGCCGGAGCCGTGTCCCAGCATAAATCCCAGCGCCTGAATGATGGACATCAGGCTGGAAACCACACCCACCGCGCCGGACGCGCTGGTGGAGATCTGGCCGACAAAAAAGGTATCGGCCAAATTGTAAATGCTGGTGATCAGCATGCTTAAAATGGTAGGCACGGCCAGAGAGAGCACAAGCTTGGGGATCGGGGTTTCTGTCATGCGGTGGAATTGCTGTTCAGTAGTTCGGGTGGAGTTCATTTGTCGGATGCCTCACAGATATACAAAAGTGGATGGAAACAAGACCAGTATAACGCGGCAGGGCACAATTGTCGAGAGCAAAACTGACACAAAGTTTTCCACAAAAAGAGAGATGGAATTTTGGCGCCAGAGGGGAAAATGGGCTTGGCGACCTGTCGGATTCTGTCTAAATTGACAAAGGAATGGGGAATCTCTTGTGCATAAATCTGTCAGGTGGTATAATTTATACAAAGAACACCTGAAACTGTGCAGGTGGGAAACGATGGAGGAAAGAAAGATGAAAACGATGGCACAGACGATGATCGATGCAGATCATTTCTATACGATTGCCGCCGCCAGCGGAAATGTAGTTCAGGCCGTAACGGGCGCAGAGAATGGCGGGGATATCCGCCTGGGCAAATATGAGCACAAGCCCGAGCAGGAATGGGCTTTTATCCGGGAGGGCGATGGCGTATATCGCATCCGCAACCGCGCCAACGGCAAGCTGATCGATCTGATGATGACCGGCACCGTCAATGGCACCTGGCTGCACCTGTGGGAGGCGGCCAGCGGCACCTCTCAGATGTGGCAGATGATCCCGACCCCGGAAGGAACTGTGCGCCTGCGTTCTTCCTGGGCCAGCGGCAAATGCATTGATACCGTTGGTCTTGGCTCGGATGTGGGCGCGATCCTCCAGATTTGGGAGGAGACCCCCGGCCAGGATCAGCTGTGGACGATCTCTGAAGTAAAGGATCGCGTCAAGCGCGCCGCAAAGATCGAAGAGACTGCTCCCGCTGTCGCGACAGAAGCACCCAAGGCAGAGGAAGCCGCTCCTGCTGTCGCGGCAGAAGCACCCAAGGCTGAGGAAGCCGCCGCTCCCGCTGTCGTGGCGGAAGCACCCAAGGCTGAGGGAGCCGCTCCCGCTGTCGCGGCAGAGGCACCCAAGGCTGAGGCAGCTGCTCCTGTTGCAAAGATTGAAAAGGCCGCTGCGAAGCCTGCTGCAAAAAAGACCAGCAAGCGCGCTTCTTCCAAGTGCAAAAAGGGTTCCAAAGCGAAGTAAAGTCTGATCCTACATGAAAGCTTCCGCCACCCCTGAAAAGGGATACGGCGGAAGCTTTTTTGTGTTGTATCCACTCTAGCAGCGCGCTCTGGCCATGCCAAAGCCGGAAAACGCAAAAAACACCGCTCTCCTGCAAAAAAAGGAGAGCGGTATTTTAAAATTTACAGGTGCATCATGCTGCGCTGTTCGCTGATGCGTTTTTTCAGCGAAGCCGCAATGAATGCCTTGAACAGGGGATGTGCGCGGTTGGGGCGGCTCTTGAATTCCGGATGGAACTGAGCGCCCAGGTGGAACTCACGGCCGGGCAGTTCCACGGTCTCTACCAGACGATCATCCGGGCTGGTGCCAGAGATGACCAGACCAGCATCCAGCATTTCCTGACGGAACTGGTTGTTGAACTCATAACGATGACGGTGACGTTCCCAGACATCGGCGGAGCCGTAGCACTCGGCCATCTTGGTGCCGGGCTGTACCTTGCATGGATACTTGCCCAAGCGCATCGTGCCGCCTTTGGGGATGTTGCCCTGCTGGTCGGCCATCAGAGCAATGACATTGTGCTGGCCAGAGGGGGTGAACTCGCTGGAATTGGCGTCTGCAAAGCCCAGAACATTGCGGGCAAACTCGATCACCATGATCTGCATGCCCAGACAGATGCCAAAGTAGGGGATGCTGTTCTCCCGGGCATACTGCGCAGCGTGGATCATGCCCTCGATGCCGCGGTCGCCAAAGCCGCCGGGCACGATGATGCCGTCCACATCTGCAAAGGCTTTGCGGCAGTCCTCCATAGTCTCCAGTTCTTCGCTGTCCACCCATTTGATCTCCACCTGGGAGTCGTTTTCAAAGCCGGCATGGTAGAGGCTCTCCATCACCGAGAGATATGCGTCGTGCAGCTTGACGTACTTGCCCACCAGAGCAATGGTGCAGGTGCGGCTGCGGGTGGCGATGCGGGAAACCACGTCCTTCCACTCGGTCAGATCAGCTGCGGGCACATCCAGATGCAGCTTCTGCACCACCACATCGTCCAGGCCGTTGGTGTGCAGCATCAGAGGGCACTGGTACAGGCTGGGCATGGTCAGATTTTCGATGACACATTCCGGCTTGACGTTGCAGAAGGTGCTGATCTTGCGGCGGATATCTCCGCCCACGCTGCCATCGGCGCGCAGGATGATGATGTCCGGCGCAATGCCCATGCCTTGCAGTTCCTTGACCGAATGCTGGGCGGGCTTGGACTTGTACTCGTCCGAGCCGGAGATATAGGGCACCAGAACGACATGGATATAGCAGCAGTTCTCATGGCCCTGCTCGATCCCCACCTGGCGGATGGCTTCCAGAAAGGGCTGGCTCTCGATGTCGCCGGTGGTGCCGCCGATCTCGGTGATGACGACATCCGCGTTGGTAGAGGAGGCCAGATTGTAGATATAGCTCTTGATCTCGTTGGTGATGTGGGGAATGATCTGGACCGTCTGACCCAGATAAGCGCCCTGGCGCTCCTTGTTCAGCACGTTCCAATACACCTTGCCGGTGGTCAGGTTGGAGTACTTGTTCAGATTCTCGTCAATGAAGCGCTCGTAGTGGCCCAGATCCAGGTCGGTTTCCGTGCCGTCATCGGTGACGAACACCTCACCGTGCTGCAGCGGGCTCATGGTGCCCGGATCTACGTTCACATAGGGATCCAGTTTCTGGCTGGCCACCTTCAGCCCGCGGCACTTGAGCAGACGGCCCAGGGAAGCCGCTGTAATGCCCTTGCCCAGGCCGGAGACTACGCCGCCGGTAACAAAGATATATTTTGTTGCCATAGTTCGCATTCCTCCTTGTTTCAATTCGGTCGCATTTCATCTATCCAAAACAAAGGAGCACGCTGCTCCCGCAGTTCCATCCTTTCGGATGGTACGATCACAGCGCGCTCCTGGCGTGAAATCATACGTTTTATATTATACACCAGAACCATCATAAGAATCAAGGATTTCCTGCGCGATTTCTGCCCGATCCCGCCGAGTATCCATCGCCTGCTTTTCAATATAGCGGTGGGCTTCGGCCTCCGTCATCTGTTTTGTCTCGATCAGACAGCACTTGGCACGGCTCACCAGCCGGATCTGGGCGATTTTATCCTGCAAACGAAGATTTTCTGCCCGCATCCGCTTCAGCCGGTGGTTGCTGGCCGCCGCCATGTGGATAGCCTGCAAAAACATCGTGGTGGTAAAGGGTTTGCTTAGCAGAAGCACGCCCTGGTTGCTGACCGGGGCCATCAGCTGTTCGGCTGCGGCCGCCTTGACCAGAAAAACTACGCCGGCGTCGGTCTGCTCCACCGCACTGATGCACAGCTCGTGGCCAAATTCGTCCGGCAGGGGAGCGTTGACCACGATCAGTTCATAATTCGATTCCAACATCCGCCGCCGTGCTTCCGCCCCGCTGGGAACGATGATAGGCCGGGAATACCCCAGCTCTGCCAGATGGGTGGACAGGTACTCGTTGGAGCTTGCCCCCGCACTGACGATCAGAGCACGTCCCATATTGATTGCTCCTTTCCTGTGCGCGGCCGCAAAAGGGCCGCGTGGAGTCAGATGGCATTGAAGTAGTGGATCCGCTCATACTCTTCCGGATCCGCAGCCTGCTTGAGCTGATCGCAGCGCCGCAGTTCTTCCGCCAGATAGCGGTAAGCCAGATTATCCGGCAGGTACTTGTGCAGAAATTCGCTTTCCCGCGCGGCTTGCACAGCCTCCTCCAAAGAGGCGGGCAGGGTTTCCAGCACAAGACCTTTTGTTTCGGCTGCGTTGAACAGATTTTTGTTGACCGGCGCAGGCAGCGGCATGCGGTTTTCGATGCCGTCCAGACCGGCGGCCAGGATCAGGCCAAAAGCGAGATAGGGATTGCAGGCGGGGTCAGGGCTGCGCAGCTCCATGCGGCAGCTGTCGCCATGTACCTGCGGGATGCGCACCAGCTGGCTGCGGTTCTGGCGGCTCCAGCTTACATAGCGGGGGGCCTCATCGCAGCCAAAGCGCAGATAGCTATTGGGCAGGGGATTGGTGAATACAGTCAGCTCCCGGCTGTGCTTGAGGATGCCGGCCATAAAGCTGCCCGCGATGCTATCCGGGGCGATATCGCCCTCAAACAGGTTGTGGCCGTCCATATACAGCGAAAGGTTGACGTGCAGGCCGCTGCCCGCCTGATCTGCCAAAGGCTTTGGCAGAAAGCTGGCATGCAGACCGCTGCGCGCGGCGACAGCATGGGTGATCTGCTTGAACATCATCACGTTGTCGGCAGTTTTCAGCGCGCCTGCGTGATGGAAATCGATCTCGTTCTGACCGTGGCCGCTTTCGTGATGGCTGTGCTGGGGCGCAAGGCCCATCTGCTCCATCGTCAGGCAGATATCGCGGCGCAGGTTTTCGCCTGCATCCAGCGGAGCAACATCAAGGTATCCGCCAAAGTCGATGGGGATCCGGCTGGGCCGGCCCCGGTCATCGCACTCAAACAGGTAGAACTCACACTCTGCGCCCACGTTGCAGGTCAGTCCCAGGCGCTTGAAGCGGCGGGTTATGTTCCGCAAAAAGCCGCGGCAGTTGCCGCCAAAGGGCTGGCCGTCCGGCCGCTCCACATCGCAGAAAAACTGCATCACCCGGCCTTCGGCGGGGCGCCAGGGCAGAATGGTCACAGTGGACAGATCCGGCCGAAGGACAAGGTCGCTTTCCTCTACATGCATAAAGCCTGCCACAGAGCTGCCATCGAAGCACACGCCTTCCTCCAGAGCTTTGGTCAGGTCGCTTGCAAGAACAGAAATATTTTTCTGTGTACCAAAGATATCGCAGAAAGCGAACTTTACAAATTTGACGTTGTTGTCCTCCACAAAATCGAGGATATCCTGCTGGGTCGTATAGTTCATAATACACCTCCACCCCGCAGCGCGCAGGTCTGCGGGCATTTCAGTTTGGATACCAGAAATAGGTAAAGCGGCATAAAGATGGGAAATATCCAAAAAACGCCTAAAGGCCTGCTCCCTTTCGGAGGCAGGTCTTTAGGCTGGTGTAAGAAATAGGAAAAGGAGAATGGCTTATCAGAGTGCCCGCAGCCTAAAGATGCACGGGATCCAAAATGTACATGGCATCAGCCCGCCGCAGCGGTGGCCGAAAGCTGCAAGGCATCGGGAAAAGCGGGATCAGACGTAGTATAGCATCTTGCTGTAGCTGGGCAGAGGCCAGTAGTCTTCGCCGCAGATCGTCTCGGCATCGTCTGCTGCGGCACGCAGGACGTCCATCGCGGGCAGAACACTATCGTGGAAGGCGTTGGCCTTCAGGCTAGCATCCGTCTCAGCCTCGGCAGCATCCACAGCAGCCTGCAAAGCATCGATCGCATCGCTCATAGCGTCTGCATCAGCAGACAGCTTGGTCAGAGTCTTGGTCTCGCTGCGGACACTGATGCTTTCGCTGACGGCCAGCTTGGAAGCGGCAGTGTTGGCGACCTCGCTCATGTAGCTGTTCACGGCGGGCAGCAGCTGCTTGCGGGCCATCTCCAGCATAGTCAGAGCCTCGATGTTGATGATCTTGGAGTAGTGCTCCATCTCGACCTCGTAACGGCTCTCCATCTCGACCTTGGTCAGCACGCCGAACTCTTCCATCAGGGCGATGTTCTTGGGTGCGATCAGTGCGGGCAGAGCGGCGGGGGTATACTTCTTGTTGGGCAGGCCGCGCTTTTCGGCCTCGGCCTCCCACTCGGCGCTGTAGCCGTTGCCATTGAAAATGACACGGCGATGGTCGCGGATGGTGCGCTTGACCAGAGCGATCACAGCGCTGGTAAAGTCCTCAGCACCCTCCAGTTCGTCCGCATAGCCCTTCAGCTCCTTGGCGACAGCGGTGTTCAGGATGGTGTTGGCATCGCTCAGGTTCTCGGCAGAACCGGGCATACGGAACTCGAATTTGTTTCCGGTAAAGGCAAAGGGGGAAGTGCGGTTGCGGTCGGTGGTGTCCTTGCTGAACTTGGGCAGGACGTCGACGCCCAGATCCATCTTCATCTTGACAGGGCCGGCATAGGGAGAATCGGAAGCGATGGCATCGATAACGGCCTCCAGCTCCTCGCCGACAAAGATGGAAATGATGGCCGGGGGAGCTTCGTTAGCGCCCAGACGATGATCATTGCCCGGGGTGGCAACAGAGGTGCGCAGCAGGTCGGCGTACTCATCCACTGCCTTGATGACCGCAGCCAGGAACACCAGGAACTGCAGATTCTCCATCGGGGTATCGCCCGGATCCAGCAGGTTCTCGTGAGAAGTGCCCATCGACCAGTTGTTATGCTTGCCGCTGCCATTCACGCCTTCAAAGGGCTTTTCGTGCTGCAGGCAGATCAGGCCGTACTTGGGGGCGATCTTCTTCATCATTTCCATCGTCAGCAGGTTGTGGTCGATGGCGACATTGGTGGTATCGTAAATGGGGGCCAGCTCATGCTGGCAGGGGGCAACCTCATTGTGCTTGGTCTTGGCGGGGATGCCCAGCTTCCACAGCTCATCGTCCAGCTCCTTCATAAATGCGGAGACCTCAGGACGGATCACGCCGAAGTAGTGCTCTTCCAGCTCCTGACCTTTGACGGAAGGAGCGCCGAACAGGGTGCGGCCGGTGAGGATCAGATCCTGGCGGGCCTCATAGTCCTCCTTTTTGACCAGGAAGTATTCCTGCTCAGGGCCGACGGTAGTGGAAACATAATCAACGGTCTTGCCGAACAGCTTCAGGATGCGGATAGCCTGGTTGGACAGCGCATTCATGGAGCGCAGCAACGGGGTCTTTTTGTCCAGAGCCTCGCCGGTGTAGCTGACGAAAGCGGTCGGGATGCACAGCACATCATCTTTTACAAACGCGTAGCTGGTGGGATCCCATGCGGTATAGCCGCGGGCTTCACAGGTGGCGCGCAGGCCGCCGGAGGGGAAGGAGGAAGCGTCCGGCTCGCCGCGAACCAGCTCCTTGCCGCTGAACTCCATGATAGCGGTGCCGTCACCCACAGGGCTGATAAAGCCGTCGTGCTTCTCACTGGTGATGCCGGTCAAAGGCTGGAACCAGTGGGTGTAGTGGGTAGCGCCCTGCTCCATTGCCCAGCGCTTCATCACGCTGGCCACAACGTTCGCGACTTCCAGATCCAGCGGAGCGCCCTTGTGCAGGGTGTTCTTCAGGCTCTTATAAGTAGCGCTCGGCAGACGCTCCTTCATCACATACTCGTTAAAGACCTTGCTGCCGTAGATTTCCATAACATTTGCTGCCATAAATCCTACTCCTTACTTGATCTTGATTTTCTTTCCCAAGTGCAAATACCGCTGCATCTCCCGCACAAGGCGGAAAGATCAAAGCGAAAAAGCCTTATAACACAAACGGCGCTGCGAGTCAGGAGGTGACCCACAGCGCCGTTGCTGTCTATGCAATGATTATAGCCCGACCCCGGCCAAAACGCAATTGACAAAAATGACGATTTTCCCGGAGGGCAAAATTGGAATTTTGGAGCAAACGCTTCGACTGGGCAGGAAAAAGACGCGGAAACGCAGAATAGTATGACTAATGTCTCCTCGCGTCAGACCACCTGGAACAGATAGAATTTCAGATAGCTGGTTTCTGGTACGCCCCACAGGATGGGATGATCCGGAGACTGCTGGCGTGCTTCGATCTGGCGCAGCTGGCGGTGGGCATCGCGGGCAGCGGCGTGCAGCATCCTGACAAACAGTTCTTCGGTGGCAAAGTGAGAGCAGCTTGCCGTGGCCAGATAGCCGCCGCGGGGCAGAAGCTTCATGGCGCGGTAGTTGATCTCCTTGTATCCGCGCATGGCGTTGTCCACAGTGCGGCGGGACTTGGTGAAAGCGGGAGGATCCAGAATGATAAAATCGTAGGGGCAGCCTTCTTTTTCCAGCCGGGGCAAAAGCTCAAAGGTGTCCTCACACAAAAAGTCCATGTTGGTCAGGCTGTTGCGCTCGGCGTTGCGGCGGGCCATTGCAATGGCATCCGCGCTGATATCGGCAGCGGTCACACGGGCGGCTCCGCCTTTGGCGGCATTCAGAGCAAAGCTGCCGGTGTGAGTAAAACAGTCCAGCACCGTGTGCCCGGCCGCCAGACGGGACAAGGCCCGGCGGTTGTATTTCTGATCCAGAAAGAAACCGGTTTTCTGCCCGTTTTCAAAATCCACATGGTAATACACACCGTTTTCACAGATCTCCGTTTCGGTAGAGGCCGGGGGTGTTTCGCCGGACAGGACGAACCAGCCCTTGTTCTGCTCCAGCCCTTCTTTGCCCCGCAAAGCTTCATCGTTGCGCTCATAGATGCCGTCGATCTGCTGGCCGTCCTCCCGCAGGACCTGAGCCAGCAGGGGAAAGAGCACGGGCTTCAGACGCTCCATGCCTGCGCTCAGGGTCTGAGTGACCAGGATGTTGTTGAAACGGTCTACCGTCAGGCCGGGAAACTGATCCGCTTCGCCGAAGATCACGCGGCAGGCGGTCAGATCGGCGGGTTCCAGAACCGTCTTGCGGTAAGCCCAGGCGTACTCCACCCGCCGCCGCCAGAAGGCTGCGTCAAAGGCATCGTTGGCGTTGCGAGAAAATATCCGCACCCGGATCTTGCTGTGCAGAGAAACAAAGCCGGTGCCCAGATAAGCGCCCTTTGGACTGACGACATCGGCCAGGGTGCCGTTTTCCGGCACTTCGGAGGGCTGTTCCAGAATATCGTTTTCGTAGACCCAGGGATGACCGGCCACGAGGGAGGCTTCGGCTTTTTTGCTTACTTTATAGATAGGATAAGTGCGGGTCGATTTCATCGTTTCACGCTCCTGAAGGGGATTTTGGGCCTATTGTATCATAAAAAGCCGCCGGAAAAAAGAGCTTCCGACGGCTTGTCCGCAAAAAAGGAAAGATCTGGTTAAAGGCAGTACAGCGCGATGCACAGGTAGTGCAGGATGCTGCCTGCCAGCACAAACAGATGCCAGACAAAGTGCATATAGTGTCCCTGCGATTTATAGAAAACAATGCCGACTGTATACACTACGCCGCCCGCGACCAGCAGGAACAGACCCAGCGGCGGCAGCGCAGCCACGATCGCTTTCAGTGCAAAGAGCGCCAGCCAGCCCATCAGAGCGTACAGAATCAGGCTGACTTTGCCAAAGCGTTCCAGACTGATGGCGTTGAGGATGATGCCCACCACGGCCAGCGCAGCCACGCCCAAGAATAAGGCCCAGCCGATGCGTCCGCCGATGACCAGCAGAGACATCGGCAGATAGCTGCCCAGGATCAGCAAAAAGATGGAACAGTGATCCAGGATTTGAAGGATATGCTTCACCTTGGGTCTGCGTGCGCCGTGATAGACAGCGGAGATCGTGTACAGAAGCACCAGGCTGGCAGCGTAGATGCCCAGACTGAATACGGCAGTAACAGAACCGCTCAGAGCGGCGCGGCGGATCAGCGGCACAGCGCCTACCAGCGCGGCCAATGCTCCGGCCCCATGGGAAAGAGTGTTCGCCAATTCTTCCCCCGTGGTCTGCTTGCGGACAACTTTTTTGTTTTCCATTCTTTTGCCCTCCGGTTTAAAAAATCGTTGAATCTAATATTGAATATTATATTAGAACGTTTTTAAAAATATGTCAAGCAGATTTTGTCAAAAGATGAGCCGCAAGCGATTGAATCCGGCGTCAAAGTTATGTATACTGAAGCAAAAGGAGGTGCATCATGTCTGATAAATATCAGGAAACCGCGCAGCGGATGGCGGACTGGGGACAGCAGCTTGCCCGGATGGAACTGCCGGACTGGGAGCAGCTGCCCCAGTTTGATTTGTATATGGATCAACTGCTGGAGCTGCTGACCCGTTGGCTGGCACCCTGCTTTCGCACCGAGGACGCAGGGATCACAGCCAGTGCCATCAACAATTATGTCCGCATGAAGATCGTGCCCCCGCCGACAAAAAAGAAGTATTCCCGGGTCCATCTGGCAGAGCTGGTGATCCTGTGCACCCTCAAGCAGAGCCTGAGCATTGCCAGCGTCCGGCGCATCCTGCCGGACACAGGGGATGAGGCCCAGGTGCAGGCGCTGTACCAGCGATTTGTCCGACAGTTTCGGGACGCGCGGAAAGCGTTCTGCGGCCATGCGGCGGCCCCGGCGGAAGAGCTGCTGCTGCCTATCGGCGGCGAAGACCCGGCTTTGACGGCGGCGCTGTATACGACGCTGGCCAAAAGCCTGACCGAAAGCCTGCTGCGGGACGACACGGCGGAGTGAAAAAAGGAGAAACAACATGGAAATTGAACGCAAATGGCTGGTAAGCGGCTGGCCGAAGGGACTGCTGCTGCAAAAAGAACACCGGATGCGGCAGGGATATATCAGTGTGCGGCCCACGGTGCGCATCCGGGAGGAAGCGGAGAGCGGCGGAAAAACAGAATATATTCTCTGTTTTAAATCCGAAGGCGGGCTTGCCCGGGAGGAGATCGAGCGTGCCATCGACTCACAGCTTTTTTTGGAACTGGAGCAGAAGATCATTGCAAAGCCTCTGATCGAAAAGGTGCGCCGTACCTATATGCTGCCGGATGGACTGGCATTGGAAGTGAACTGCGTGGACGAAGGCCAGCCAACTGCTTTCTGGTATGCGGAGGTGGAGTTTTCCAGTGTGTTTCAGGCGGAAAGCTGGCAGCCTGCCTCCTGCGGAGTGGCAGAATATCTGGATCATGAGGTAACTGGTCAGCCTGGCCAGAGCATGGGCGCTTATTGGGAAGCGACCCGGGGGAATGCGGCAGGGAAGTGATCGGACCGCTGTATACAGACAATAAGACCGCTGCCGGAAAAGCAGCGGTCTTAGGATCTGTTTTCAGGGCGCGTTATTGCTTTGCGGCCACCCGCCGGGCGATGTAGTCCGGCACGGACTCTTTGGGGATGCCCAGCGCAACGGCAAACTCTCCGTGCAGGGTATCCTCGGCCCGGCGCATGAAGTGCTCGTCCACACGGCCAAATTTTTTGTTTTGACGGGCCAGCCCTTCCTTTTTGTGGTAAATAGAAACCGTCAGTTCGATCAGATCCCGGCAGCTGTGGCTCTGCAAGGCCTGTTCGTAATGGGCGGAAAGCTCCTGCGCACTGCGGCTGTGGAAGGCCTCTCCCTGCAGGGTGGGGATCGTATCGATCAGCCGGTTGGCTTCATCGGCAGAAATTACAGGGCGCAGAAAAATTTTGGGGTTGTCAGCGGGCACGTAGAGCACGCCGCCCTGATAAAGCGGCTCCAGAACATAGTAAGGATGTGCTGCGTCCAGCCCTTCAAATTTGCGGGTGACGATATCCTGTACCCGGCACACACCCAGATTGCCGTAAACGATGTGGTCTCCTTTTTCAAACATGAGCGGCCTCCCTCAGTTCCGCGTGTCTTGGACTATACAGGCTGGAAAAACAGCGCTGCCTGTGTGCACGGCGACAACGCGGGACAGGGCGGCACACAGGATGAAAACTTTATTGAAAAAACGTATCTATGAATATTATACCACAATTATAAAGCACTGTCCAAGGGCAAAGAGTCGAATTTTGCGCAGGAAAAGGCGGATCTATACGGTAAGGATAACCATTGGATCTGCCGCAAAGCCATAGAAAAGCGATGTATGGTGTGCTACAATCAAATTATCATCTGCCTGCTGCACCGCTGCGGGCCGGAAAGGAAGATCTGATACGAAACACTCAAAATTCACCCTGCGGCTGCAATACAATTCGCCGGTCATCCTCACCTTTTTTCTGCTGTCGCTGGCGGCGCTGTTCCTGGACAGCTGGACCGACAGCTGGACCACGGCGCATCTGTTCTGCGTTTATCGCTCATCCCTCAAAGACCCGTTGTTCTACGTCCGCCTGTTTGGTCATGTGCTGGGCCATGCCGACTGGGAGCATTTTATGGGCAATATGCTGCTTCTTCTGGTCATCGGTCCTCCAATGGAGGAAAAGTATGGCAGCCGTCCGCTGCTGGGCGCCATTCTTTTCACAGCGGTGGTTTCCGGTGTGCTGCAATGCCTGTTGTTTCCGCACACGGCGCTTCTGGGGGCTTCCGGTATTGTGTTCATGCTCATCATGCTGTCGTCGCTGGCAGGTTTCAGCGGCGGCATCCCGGTTACGATGCTGCTGGTGGCCGCACTGTATCTGGGCGAACAGGTATATGATATTTTGTTCGTGCGGGATAATGTGGCAAATTTCATGCATCTCGTTGGCGGTATCTGCGGCACCGCGTTTGGGTTTTATAGTGCGCTGCATCCTCATGCCCGGAGCAGGAAATAGCTTTTTTCTGGGGAAATCGGATGCAAAGTAGCCAGCTTGACACTTTGTATCCTGCATGGTAAAATGAACAATGTTCAGAAAGGAGGTGTTACCACTGAATCCCAGCATCACCTCAAAGGAAGCTATCTTGAGTAGCTGCCGTCGGCTTGTGGCGCAAAAAGGCCTTTCGGCGATCAATATGCGCTCGGTAGCGCAGGAGTGCGGTGTCGCGCTGGGCACGCTCTACAACTATTATACGGACAAGGATACACTGCTGCTGGCCGTTGTGGAAGATATCTGGAAAGAAATATTCCACATGGGGCAGGAATGCCGCACGGGGCTGAGCTTTCCGGAATATGTGGGATATCTTTTCGACTGTGTCCAGCAGGGTGCAGCCCGATATCCGGACTTTTTCACCGGACATTCTCTCCTGATCGCCAAAGCGCGCCGGGGCGAGGCAAGAAGCACGAGGGAGCATTATTTCGAGCATATGAAAGCGGGGATGCTCACGGTGCTGCGCGCCGACAGCGCGGTGCGTCCCGGGGTATTCTCGCCCGGCCTCAGCGAAGCCGAGGTGGTAGACTTTGCGCTGGATCATATCCTGCTGCTGCTCATGCAGGGGCAGACAGATTGTGCCGCACTGGTGGAACTGCTGCGTCGACTGCTTTATAAATGGCCTGTCCCATAAAGCAGGAATTTTTTTGGCCGAACATGAACCTTGTTCAAACCAGGAAAGGAGTTTTTGAATGCAGGCGATCTTTGAAACGTTGTTTGACCTTGTGTATCTGACTCTGGTCATCACGCTGGGCATCAGGATGATACGCGGCGCGGAGGGTCGGCGGCAGGATACGCTGTACGGCATCATGGCTGTAACGCTGGGCTGCGGTGATGCATTCCATCTGGTGCCGCGCGCGGTGGCGCTCTGTACCACTGGATTGGAAAACTATACCGCTGCGCTGGGCATTGGAAAGCTCATCACTTCCGTCACTATGACAGCTTTTTATGTGCTGCTGTACGATGTTTGGCGCTGCCGTTACCGCGTGAGTGGTCGGCGCGGCCTGACGACCACCGTATGGGCGCTTGCAGTCTGCCGCATCCTGCTCTGCCTTGCGCCGCAGAATGCCTGGACCAGCCCCAACGCGCCGCTGAGCTGGGGCATCCTGCGGAACATCCCCTTTACCATTTTGGGGGCGCTCATCGTCGTGCTGTTTTTCCGCAGCGCCAGAGAACAGCAGGATGTCCCTTTCCGCTGGCTGTGGCTTACTGTAGTGCTGAGTTTTGGATTCTATCTCCCAGTCGTGCTTTTTGCCGACCGTGTGCCCGCCGTTGGGATGCTGATGGTTCCCAAGACCTGTGCCTATATCTGGACTGTCCTTATCGGTTATCGCTCCATGAAAGAAAGGAATTAAAACCACTATGAAAAAATACATCGACATTTCTCTCGGATATGCTGTTGCTGCCATGGCCGGCGGCGTCTTTTATCGTGAGTTCACCAAGTTCAACGGTTATACCGGCGTGACAGCTTTGGGCAAGGTTCATACGCATCTGTTTCTGCTTGGGATGCTGGTGTTTCTCCTGGTTGCGCTGTTTACGAAACAGCTGGACTTCCAGAGCGACAAAAAATTCCGTATTTTTATGGTCACTTACAACATTGGCGTGCCGCTGACGGCCTTGATGCTGTTGGTACGCGGTGTAACGCAGGTGCTGGGCATGGAACTTTCCAAGGGAGCCAGCGCCTCCATCTCCGGCATTGCAGGCATCGGACACATTCTCACCGGTGTCGGAATGATCCTGCTGCTGCTCGCTTTGAAAAAAGCCGCGGCCAAACAGGAGGCCTCCCTGCACTGAGAACTGGTTTTTATATTTGATCTCCTGCTTTTTCAGATAAAAAGTGCCCCCGGAAGCGGATACAGCTTCCGGGGGTGTTCTTTTGCGCTGCTTTTTCACTTTTTCATAAAACAGCCAGAGCTTCATCAGGCATACCGAACATATCTGCTCAGAAATCTTCTCTGAGCGGGAATCTGTCGACCACGATACAGAGGAGCGGGCGATGCAGGAGAGTTGATTTTTTGACCAAGTCCTCTTTTTTCTATCCAGTGTGCAGAAGCTGAAGCGAAATGATGGAATGTGACGGATTTTGATCGGAGAGTGCATCTTTTGTACTCAAAAAGGCAGCACTTTTATTTCAAGGCTCCTTTAAAACGAGGGAATCTGTGATTCTGCACAAAATTCAAAGAAAGTTTTGTTGCTTGATTTTGAATGAAAATGATTGACTTTGAAGGAAATTTTGCTATAATAAAGCCATAAGAAGCAATTTCAATCGATTTCGGCCAAAATCAATCAAAAAGAAGGTGAGTATCATTTTAGCAGAAGAACGATTCAAGCTGATCCTGGAGCTGCTGGCACAGCGGCGGGCGGTAACGGTGCAGGAACTGTGCGAAGAGCTGGCGACCAGTGAGTCCACCATCCGGCGCGATCTGAACGAGCTGGATCGGCAGGGGCGGCTGAACAAGGTCCATGGCGGTGCGGTTTTGCCGGAAAGCCAGTTCCTGGCCGATGAGCCGACCATGGCGGACAAGGAAGGACTGGCGGTTGCGGAAAAACGAGCCATCGCACAGGCAGCTGCCGGGCTGATCGGGAAAGAGGACTTTGTCTATCTGGATGCAGGCAGCACGACGCTGCTTGTGGCCCAGGCAGTCAGCGGCGATGCACTGGCGGCTCATTATGTGACCAACGGCATCGCCCATGCGCGGGTGCTGGTGCAAAAGGGATGCAGCGTGTTCGTGTTGGGCGGTGTGCTCCGCCCAGTGACGGAAGCCATTATTGGCGCGGCGGCGCTGCGCTCCCTGGAGCGCTACCGTTTTACAAAGGCTTTCATGGGAGCAAACGGCGTCACGCTGGAGGCGGGATTCACCACCCCCGACCCCGAAGAAGCGGCGGTCAAATCCGCTGCGGTGCGGGCAGCGCGGGAAGCCTGGTTCCTGGTGGATCACTCCAAATTCTCGCGCATCTACCCCGCGGTCATTGCACCGCTGCACGAGGGTGCGATCCTGACCGACCACTGCCCCAACCCCAAATACCGGGAATATGCTTTGATAAAGGAGACTGAATCATGATCTATACCGTGACTTTCAACCCTGCCATCGACTATGTGGTTCGTCTGGACAGCCCGCTGGCCGTGGGTCAGGTGAACCGTGCTTCCGGAGAGGACTGCGTGCTGGGCGGCAAGGGCATCAATGTATCCGGCGTGCTGGCCGAGCTGGGCTGTCCCAGCGTGGCGCTGGGCTTTGTAGCCGGGGAGACCGGTGCATGGCTGGAGCGCGGGCTGGCAGCGCAGGGCATCCGCACCGATTTTGTCCACCTGACCCAGGGCATGACCCGCATCAATGTCAAGATCAAATCCGCCGAGGAGACCGAGCTGAACGGCGCCGGCCCCCATATCCCCGAGGAGGCAGTGCAGGAGCTGGAAGCAAAGCTCGACCGTCTGGAAAAGGATGATCTTCTGATCCTGGCGGGCAGTATCCCGGCCTGCCTGCCGCAGGACACCTATGAGCGGCTTCTGGCCCGGCTGGACGGCCGCGGTGTTCGGGCCGTAGTGGATGCCACCCGGGATCTGCTGGTCAACGTGCTGCGCTACCGGCCCTTCCTCATCAAGCCCAACAATCACGAGCTGAGCGAGATCGCAGGCCGCACGCTGACCACCGACGATGAACTGATCGAAGCCGCGCGGGAATTGCAGAAAAAAGGCGCACGCAATGTGCTGGTGAGCATGGCAGGGGATGGTGCTCTGCTGCTGGACGAGGAAGGCGAGGCCCACCGCATCGGCACGCCCAAGGGCAAGGTAGTCAACAGCGTGGGCGCCGGCGACAGCATGGTGGCCGGTTTTGTGGCCGGATATCTGCAAAGCGGCAGCTATCAGCAGGCGCTGCGTTTGGGCACAGCCTGCGGCAGCGCCACGGCGTTCAGCCTGGGGCTGGCGAAAAAAGCAGACATCGAAGCGCTTCTGGCAACGCTTTGAGCAGATGAGATCAGACGGATTATCCTTCCGTTTTGAAACACAAGAAAAAGAGGAGAAAAAGATCATGCGTATTACCGAGCTGTTTACAGCGCAGTCCATCGCACTGGACATCGCCGCAAAGGACCGCGGGGAGATCATCGACCGTCTGGTGGAGCTGCAGGCCACCCACGGCAACATCACCAACAAGGAGCAGTACAAAAAAGCACTGTATGCCCGCGAGGAAGAAGCCTCCACCTATGTGGACAACGGCATCACGGTGCCCCACGCAAAAACAGCCTGTGTCACCCGGCCCAGCCTGGCAGCGCTGCGCCTGACCGCGCCGGTGCAGTACAATCCCGAAGACGACGGCAAGACCGATCTGCTGTTTGCCATCGCCGCGCCGGAAAACGGCAGCCTGCATGTGGACATGCTGGCCCGGATGATGCAGATGCTGATGAACGAGGACTTTGTGGAAACGCTTCGCGCCGCCAAAACGCCCGCCGAGTTCCTGGCGGCCATCGATGCGCAGGAGGATGCCCAGTTCGGGCAGGAGAGCTTTACCGAGCAGGTGATCCCTCAAAGCGGTTATCGCATCCTGGCCGTTACAGCCTGCCCCAATGGAATCGCCCACACCTACATGGCTGCCGAGGCTCTGACGAAGGCGGGAGCTAAGCTGGGGCTGCCCACGAAAGTGGAAACCAATGGTTCGGACGGCAAAAAGAACATCCTTACTCGAGAGGAGATCGCAGCCTGCGATGGCATCATCGTGGCGGCAGATAAAAACGTGGAGACGGCCCGTTTTGACGGCAAGCCTGTCCTCTTTGCCCGGGTGGATGACGGTATCCACAAGCCCGAGGAACTGATTAAAAAAGTGGCTCACGGTGAGGTGCCGGTCTACCACGCCAAGGGCGGCGCACAGGCCGAAGAGGGCACCGGCAGTGCAGGCGACACGCTGGGCCACACCATTTACAAGCATCTGATGAACGGCGTGTCCCATATGCTGCCCTTTATCGTGGGCGGCGGCATCATGATCGCGCTGGCCTTCCTGCTGGATGATTACAGCATCGATCCCGCAAACTTTGGCATGAATACCCCGCTGGCCGCCTTCTTCAAGACGGTGGGCGGCGCGGCCTTCGGCTATATGCTGCCCATTCTGGCCGGCTTCATCGCCATGTCCATTGCAGACCGTCCGGGTCTGGCTGTGGGCTTTGCCGGCGGCGTTCTGGCCATGAACGGCACCAACTTTGCTGATTTGGCCAACGGACAGACCACCGGCATTTCCGGCGGCTTCCTCGCGGCGCTGCTGGCTGGCTTCGTGGCAGGATACATCGTTCTGTTCCTGGAGCGCATTACCGAAAAGCTCCCCGCCAGCCTCAACGGAATCCGTCCCATGCTGATCTATCCGCTGGGCGGCATCCTTGCCATCGGCGCTGTGATGTGCGGCGTCAACCCCCTGATGGGCATCATCAACACCGCAATGACCGACTGGCTGAACGCTCTGGGCGGTACCTCCCGGGTGCTGCTGGGCGCTATCGTGGCAGGCATGATGAGCGTGGATATGGGTGGCCCGGTCAACAAGGCAGCTTATGTGTTCGGTACTGCGGCACTGGCTTCCGGCAATTTCGAGGTCATGGCGGCGGTCATGGTCGGCGGAATGGTTCCGCCCATCGCCATTGCGCTGTCCACCACTTTCTGCCCCCGCAAATGGACCCCCGACGAGAGACGCAACGGCATTGTGAACTATGTGATGGGCCTGTGCTTTGTTTCCGAGGGCGCCATTCCCTATGCGGCGGCTGACCCGCTCCGCGTTCTGCCCAGCTGCGTGGCAGGTGCGGCCCTGTCCGGTGCCCTTTCCATGGTCTTTGGCTGTGCTCTGCGGGCGCCTCACGGCGGCATCTTCGTTTTCCCGGTGGTCGATCATGCGCTGCTCTACTGTGTGGCGCTGGCAGCAGGCAGTGTGCTGGGCGCGGTGCTGCTCAGTCTGCTGAAAAAAGACCGTACCGACACTGATAAGGTACAATAAGTCGTGCAATTGAAAAGGTTGTTGCACATATTCTGAAAAGAGATGACAAACCTTCTCCATCAATAGGGGAAAGAGGACAGAGATTCCCTGAAAGCCTTGTGTCGCAGGGGACTTATAGCAATTCATAAAAATACAGCAACGGACAAAAGCATCTTTTTATTTTGCT
>JBJERU010000045.1:0-2175 GCA_051882415.1 Faecalibacterium sp.
AAGACGCCCAGGCATCTGTGCCAGTGCGTTGTCGATACGGATCAGATTGCCGCGCGGATCAGTACCCAACATTGCTTTATGGCTCATTTCCCCCCGCAGCGTCAGCTCATACTGCTTCTCGAAAGCGTTGAAGCTGACGAACATGGTAAAGCCCCGATAGCTGCCGATCTGCACCGGCTCGGAGCTTTTTACTTCTTTGCAGGCATCCAAAAGCGCGGCACCGGCGTTTTCTTTGTCTACCAGCGTATCACCCCGGATTTCCATTCCAGCAAATCCGTCCTCTGGGTGGGGATGAGCGGCGAGAGTTTGCATATCCGCCTGAAGCCCGGCGATAAAGCCCTTGTCCTTTTCGATCTGTTCCGGGAAGTATTTCAGCAGATTGTCCTCCAGACGGAACTGCTTGCTTTGGTGGTCAGCTTTCATCAGCTTCAGCCGGGACACATCCACTTCCAAATCCATACGCTCTTTGATGCGGGGATCACCGGCACACAGGGCCTTGATTTCTGCAAAGGACAGCGCCGTTTCATCCACATCGTCACAGGAGCGCACCGGGCTTTTACTGGTCATGATCTGTGAAATGAACTTCTGTTTGTTCTCCACGGTCTGCCAGAGATAGGCATCAAATGTACCCTCTGTCACATAACGGAACACATGGACACGCTCATTTTGATTGCCCTGGCGCTCAATACGGCCTTTGCGCTGTTCCAGGTCGCCGGGCCGCCAGGGACAATCCAGGTCATGGAGTGCCACAAGGCGATCCTGCACATTGGTTCCGGCTCCCATTTTGGATGTGCTGCCGATCAGAACGCGCACCTGGCCGGTGCGTACTTTGCTGAACAGCTCCTTTTTCCGCACCTCGGTATTGGCCTCATGGATAAAAGCAATCTGCTCCGGTGGTACGCCCCCGGCAATCAGCTTTTGACGGATGTCCTCATAGACGGAAAATTCCGGTTCCGGCTCCGGCATAGAAATAGCAGTTTCTAAAGCGTGAATCTCCGGGCTGTCCAGATTTCCGCTGACGGCTTTGGCAACTTTTTTGGACGGTGCCGGTTTTGGCGTGGAAATGTCGCAGAATACCAGCTGAGTCAGCTTCTCAGCCTGCCCGTCCCGCCAAATCTGCATAATGTTTGCAACACACTGGTTGACTTTCGTCCCTGTTTCATCGGGCAGCAGCGGGTTGATGATTCGCTGGTCAAGGCCCAGTTTTCGGCCATCAGAGGTGATTTTGAGCATATTGTCGGTGGAGGGGTCAACTGATCCTCCATGTACCAGAGCAGCGCGTTCAGACAGGGCCTGCACCATTTCCTGCTGATGCTCTGTGGGTTTTGCCACAACCGTGTGATACTCCACCTCCGGTGTCGGCAAATGCAGCTGATCGGATGTTTTAATATCCGCGACTTCTTTGAACAGGGTCATTAACTCCGGCAGATTGAAGAACTTGGAGAATCGGGTTCTTGCCCGGTAGCCGGTTCCTTCTGGGGCCAGCTCCAGGGCGGTGACGGTTTCTCCAAACCGAGAAGCCCAGCAGTCAAAGTGTGTCATGCCCAGCTCTTGCAGCCGGTCATACTGCAAATACCGCTGCATGGTATATAACTCGGTCATGGAATTGCTGACCGGGGTGCCGGTAGCAAAGACCACGCCACGGCTTCCGGTGATCTCATCCATGTAGCGGCATTTGGCGAACATATCGGAGGATTTCTGGGCATCCGTGGTGGATAGGCCAGCCACGTTCCGCATCTTTGTGTAGAGGAACAAATTCTTATAATTGTGCGCCTCATCTACAAACAGCCGGTCAACGCCCAGCTGTTCAAAGGTAATCACATCATCCTTTCTGTGATCGGCTTGCAGCTTTTCAAGCCGTGCTTCCAGCCCGCGCTTGGTACGCTCCAGCTGTTTGACGGTAAACCGTTCGCCGCCGCTGGATTCCACCTCAGAAATGCCCTCGGTGATTTCTGCAATTTGTTCCTGAAGAAGTCGTTCCTGACGCTCCTTGCTGATGGGAATACGCTCAAACTGGGAGTGGCCAATGATAATTGCATCGTAATCGCCGGTGGCAATCCTGGCGCAAAACTTCTTGCGCCGGTGGGTTTCAAAGTCCTTTTTGGTAGTCACAAGGATGTTGGCGGAGGGATATAGCCGCAGAAACTCAGAGGCCCATTGCTCGGTCAGGTGGTT
>JBJERU010000046.1:0-11277 GCA_051882415.1 Faecalibacterium sp.
CGCTATGGACCTTTTTGTTTGTCTAAATGCGCAACTTCATTTTACAATGCGCGTGAACAAACCGTTTCTTCCGTGCAGAAAGTTTTGGAAAATAACCTGCTTTTCCACACAACGCTTTGCAAGGAAAAAACAGGGGATATTTTTTGCTGCGCCCACGTCCGGGGCTTGATTTTGCCAGGACAGCATGGTATCTTTAAAATGGAAGATCTTACATCTGGCACAAAACCACCCCCCAAAAAGCCGGATCCCGCTGCCGTGCCGCCTCCCAAATAAAAGGAGAGCATTTTTGCATTTGAAAAAACAGCGACGCAAAATTATTTTCTGAGGACGCAATGGAGGAAATGTCCCCGGAAAACAAAAATCACCGCTCTGACACATTTTGACGCATTTTTTTCATTGCAACTTTCGACACCCTTCCTTAAAATAGGAAAAAACAGGGCAAAAGCAGACGCTCCACATAAGGGGCGTATCAGATCTGGAGTCGGGAGGAATCTCATGAAGAAAGTGGTTTCGTCATTTACCAGACATTTCTCAGCGATCGAAGGCTTGCAGATATCTTATACGCTGGTCTATTCTTTGTATACAGAGGGATCGACGGGCTGCAAGCTGACGCTGCACCGCACGGGCAGGGAGACCCGGACCGAAACGGTCCATCTTTCTGCCGCGCCGGAAGCTGGATGCCGCCTTCTTCAATTCCTGTGCGAAAATGCGGTGCAGCCAGAGATATTCCACGATGTGATCGCGGAGCTGCTGCCTTTGACAGAGCATGGAGGGAAAGGCGGCGTGATGTGTGAAGTATAGGAACAACACCGAGATGCGGATCGCGCTGGCCAGCTATGACCCGCGCGAGATCCGGGTGCAGAAGCATTACCTGCAGGAACAGGCGCCCGGTCTGCGGATCAGCGGATACCAAAGTGGAAAAGAGCTGTTGGACACGCTGAAAGAAGGGGTGCGCTTCGATGTGATCGTTCTGGGCAGCCAGCTGGAGGATATGGACGAGGTGCAGTTTTTGCAAAATCTGCGCCCGTTGGGATGCAAGCCGCTGCTTTTGCTGTTTGACGAAGGATGCCGCCGGAGCGATCTTGCGGACAGCCTGTGCCCGGGCAGCAGGCGGATGCATGCCAGCTTGCAGGAATTGATGCAGGAGCTGTCCCAGCTGCCGGGGTATCCGGGGCATGTGACAGACAGCCAGCTGAACAGGATGTATGCAAAGTGGGGCGTGCCCCGGCAGGACGCCAACTGTGGATATTTTTCCAGTGCGCTGCGCATTGCGTGCAGCTCCGAGCGCAAGCTTGCCATCCGAAAGGAGATCCTGCAGGCCGTCAGCGAGCAGGAACGGGTCTCGGTGGCGGCGGTGGACAGCGGCATCCGCCGGATGGTGGATGAACTGGAGGAGGCGGCAACGCCGGGATGGTTGGCCTTTAAGCAAAAATTTGGATTTGGAAAAGCCAGGCCCACCACAGGCAAACTGATCTATGCAGCAAAACAATATCTTCTCAGCGGCAAGCCGCAGAAATAGAGCGCGGAACGAAGGAGGGAACGGCTATGGAGAATATGCAGGGGCTGGATAGAGGGCTGACCCTGCGGGATCTCCCGCAGGACACGATCGAGGCGGCATGCTTTCATGCGCTGGGCCTGATCGACCGGAACCGGGAATATCTGGAGCAGCACCTGTGCCATATGGAAAACCCGGACCCGGAAGTGCTGGATGCTCTGGCGGATATGGCGGTGGCCAGCGCTCGGCTGGAGCATACGCTGACCGAGCTGATGAGCCTGCTGGATTGTGTGCGCGGCCAGCAGCCGGAGCTGAAACCGCTGGATCTGCGCGCGATGGTAGAATGCATCGTGCGGGCGGCCCGCCCGGTGCTGCGCACAGCGGGCGCTGGCATCACGCTGCATTGCAGCCTGCCCAGAGAAAGCTTTTGCCAGGCGATGGCAAACCGTGAATATGCCGAGCAGATCTGTCTGCGGCTGTTGTCCAATGCATTGCGGGCCAGTCGTCCTGGTGGCGAGATCTGGCTGGAGCTGGCCGCTGTGCCAGAGGGATGGCAGATATCCGTTGTGGACAATGGCTGCGGGATGAACGGGCTGAAGGATCGGGAGTTGCAGCTGGAACAGCGCCGCCGCTTTTTGGGCGGTGCGCATGCGGGTCTGCTGCTGTGCCGGGAGTACAGCCGTCTGATGGGCTGGGAGCTTGCGCTGCGGGATCGGCCGGAGGGCGGTACGCAGGCGGTCGTGACCATCCCTGCGCTGTGTGCGGAACAGCTGGGCGGCCCGACACTGGAGCTGCGCGGGTCAGAGTTTTATACCAGCTCCTGCGAAAGCGCCCGCTTGCAGGGGCTGGTGGTGCGGGAGATGCGCACTGTGCCCCTGATGGAGGGGAGAGCGACCCCCAAAATAGAATCGTAAGTGCAGACAGGCGGTTATCCGCTCTGCCCCGGTACGGGGACAGGGCGGTTTTTTTGCGTCCCAAAACCGGGGTGCCCAGCCTTTATCACCCAAGAGCGAATGATGACCTGGGGAGAAAGAATTCACAAATTGTTTATTCTTTCCCGCAGAAAAAACCATTTTTCGACCTTAAAATAAAAACCATCGATTGATTCCCCGGTCGATTTGGTTTATAATACAGCTGAATGCGAACCGTGCAATTGATTCGCTAACAAACAATTCTGGCAAAGCCCCGCCAATGTTCCAGGGAGGAAATATAAACGTGAGAGTTGGCCTTGACATCGGCAGCACTACCATCAAATGCGTGGTGCTGGATGAAAAAGAACATCTGATCTATTCTACATACGAACGGCATTACAGCCATATTCTGGAAAAGGCGCAGGAACTGCTGCGCCGTATGGATGCCGAGCAGCTGCATGGCAGCCCGGCGTTGCTGAGCATTTCGGGTTCGGCGGGCATGGGCCTGGCGGACAGCTGCGGCGTGCCCTTTGTGCAGGAAGTGTTCTCCACCCGCGTGGCGGTCAAGCGCTTTGAGCCTGCGACCGACTGTGTGATCGAGCTGGGAGGCGAGGACGCAAAGATCCTGTTCCTGACCGGGGGCACCGAGGTGCGCATGAACGGCAGCTGCGCGGGCGGCACGGGCGCGTTCATCGACCAGATGGCCACGCTGCTCAAGATGAGCGCCGACGAGATGGATCAGGCTGCAAAAAAGGCCCAGCGCACCTATACCATTGCATCCCGCTGCGGCGTGTTTGCCAAAAGCGATGTTCAGCCCCTGATCAATCAGGGTGCCCGCACCGAGGATATCGCCGCCAGCATCTATAAGGCCGTGGTCAACCAGACCATCGCAGGCCTGGCCCAGGGCCGCCCCATCCAGGGCAATATCCTGTATCTTGGCGGCCCGCTGACCTTTAGCACCGTGCTGCGCCAGAGCTTTGACGAAGCTTTGGGCGTTACCGGCATCTGCCCGGAAAACAGCCTGCTGTATGTTGCGCTGGGTGCGGCGCTCTACGCCGATCAGTCGTTCCGCCTGGCCCAGGTTGCGGATGCGCTGGATCAGTATGCTGCCGCCGCTACCTATGCCAGCGAACCGCCGCTGTTTTCCAGCCGCGAGGAATACGAGGCGTTCCATACCCGTCATATGTCCCACAGCGTGCCCCGCGTGGCCTTTGGCGCACAGTGCGGCCCGGTGCACATCGGCATCGATTCCGGTTCTACCACCGTCAAGCTGGTCGTGGTGGACGGCCAGAGCAATATCCTGTATACCAACTACCAGCCCAACCTTGGCAATCCGCTGCCCCTGATCCGGGAGCAGCTGCTCAAGCTTTACCGCGAGCATCCGGGTCTCCAGGTGGCCAGTGTGACCACCACCGGCTATGGCGAGGAGCTGGTCAAAAACGCCTTCCGCTGTGACTACGGCCTTGTGGAAACGGTGGCTCACTTTACCGCCGCAAAGTACTTTATGCCGGATGTGGATTTCATCATCGACATCGGCGGCCAGGATATGAAGTGCTTCAAGATCGAGGACGGCGCCATCAGCAATATCTTTCTGAACGAAGCCTGTTCTTCCGGCTGCGGCAGCTTTTTGCAGACCTTTGCCCAGGCATTGGGCTACGATGTCAAGGAATTTGCCGCGCTGGGCCTGTTTGCGGATCGGCCGGTGGATCTGGGCAGCCGCTGCACCGTGTTTATGAACAGCTCGGTCAAGCAGGCGCAGAAGGACGGTGCTTCGATCGAAAACATCTCTGCGGGCCTGTCCATCAGCGTGGTCAAGAACGCGCTGTATAAGGTGATCCGCGCTTCCAGCCCCGAAGAGCTGGGCCGCCGCATCGTGGTGCAGGGCGGCACCTTCTACAATGAGGCTGTGCTCCGCGCGTTTGAAAAGGAGATGGGCGTGGAGGTCATCCGCCCGGATATCGCGGGCCTGATGGGAGCCTATGGCGCAGCGCTGTACGGTCTGCACCAGAGCAAAAATGCACACAATGAGCGCTCCGGAATGATGACGCAGGACGAGCTGGAGCATTTTGATCAAAAGGTGGTCAGCGTAAAATGCGGCGGCTGCGGCAATCATTGCCAGCTGACCGTGAACACCTTTGCGGATGGCCGCAAGTTCATCTCCGGCAACCGCTGCGATAAGCCTGTGACTGGCAAGAGCGAGGATAACCGCCTGAACCTGTATGCCTATAAGCAGGAGCTGCTTGCCGGCTATCAGCCTGTGCCCGGAAAGCGCGGCTCCATCGGTATCCCGCTGTGCCTGAATTTTTATGAGATGCTTCCCTTCTGGCACGCTTTCTGGACCAGGCTGGGCTTTGCGGTGCATGTCAGCCCGGTATCCAGCCGGGGACTGTACCTGGCGGGACAGGCCACCATCCCCAGCGATACGGCCTGCTTCCCGGCCAAGCTGAGCCATGGCCACATCAAGGCCTTGAGCCAGATGCACCTGGATGCCATCTTCTATCCCTGCCTGACCTATAACTTTGACGAGGGCCTGGGCGATAATCACTATAACTGCCCTGTGGTGGCCTATTACCCCGAAGTCCTGCTGGGCAACTGCCCGGAGCTGGAGGGCAAAAAGTTCATCTGCGATTATGTGGGCATTCATCGTCCCAAGGACTTTGTGCATAAAATGGCCCATGAGGTGCTGCCCAAGTATTTTGGCGGCATCTCCCAGCGCGAGGTGCAGGAGGCTGCGGACATGGCGTATGCCGAGTATGCCGCACATATGGCCAAGCTCCGGGTGCGCGGCGGAGAGATCATCGACGAAGCACGCCGCCAGGGAAAACGCATCGTCGTGCTGGCGGGCCGCCCCTATCATGTGGATCCGGAGGTCAACCACGGCATCGACCGCCTGATCGCCCGCCACGGTGCGGCGGTGGTCAGCGAGGACAGCGTTTCGGACCGGGTGAACAAATTCCCCACCAGCGTTCTGAACCAGTGGACTTATCACAGCCGCCTGTATGCGGCGGCCAAATACTGCACCACTCAGCCGGATATGGATCTGGTGCAGCTGGTCTCCTTTGGCTGCGGCGTGGATGCCATCACCACCGACGAGACCCGCGAGATCCTGCAGGAAGGCGGCAAGCTGTATACCCAGCTCAAGATCGATGAGATCACCAATCTGGGTGCAGTGAACATCCGTCTGCGCAGTCTGTTTGCCGCGCTGGACGAGCGGGACGAGGCAGCCGCGGAAAAGGCGGAGCATGCCCCCGCGCAGCCGGTCTGAGGCAGAGGAGGAGCTTAATGGAATACGAATACCCCAAATTTACCCCGGAGATGAAAAAGACCCACACCATCCTCATCCCCAATATGGCGGTCACGCAGTTCCGCCTGCTGAAATATGCGCTGGAATACGATGGATATCGGTGCGAGATCCTTGGCAACTGCGGCAGCGCAGTGGCTCAGCTGGGCCTGAAATACGTCCACAACGATACCTGTTATCCGGCTCTGCTGGTCATCGGCCAGTTCCTGGATGCGCTGAACAGCGGCAAGTACGATCTGGATCATACCGCTCTGCTCATCACCCAGACGGGCGGAGGATGCCGCGCGTCGAATTACATCCATCTGCTGCGCAAGGCGCTGGTGAAAGCCGGATATCCCCAGATCCCGGTGGCCAGCCTGAACTTTTCCGGCCTGGAAAAGGACAGCGGCTTCCAGATGACGCTGCCCCTGATCCGCCGCGCCGTAGCCTGTGTATTTTATGGCGATATGCTGGCCGCCCTGCGCAATCAGGTAGCGCCCTATGAAAATGAACCGGGCGCTGCGGATCGCATGGTGGATCTGTGGGTCACGCGCCTGGGCCGGGTGCTGCTGGCCGGCAAGGGCTTTACCGCCCGCGAGATGAAGCATACCTTCCCGCTGATCGCAAAGGACTTCGCCTCCATCCCGCTCACCCGCGTGCCCAAGGTCAAGGTGGGCGTTGTGGGCGAGATCTACGTCAAGTACAGCCCGCTGGGAAATAATGACCTGCAAAACTTTTTGGAAAGCCAGGGCTGCGAGGTGAACTTCCCCGGGCTGATGGGCTTCTGCCAGTATTGCATCTTCAATATGGGCGAGGATCATGTGCTTTATGGCGGTAAGCTTGCGACCAAGGCAGTGACAGATCAATTGTTGAACTGGCTGGATGGCATTGAGCGCGCGATGCTCAAGGCTACCGCAGATGCTGGATTTTATGCTCCCGGCCCCTTTAAGGAGCTGGTGGAAAAGCCCCGCGGCGTGATCTCTCTGGGCGCCAAAATGGGCGAAGGCTGGCTGCTGACCGCCGAGATGATCGAGCTGGTGCAGGGCGGCTATGGCAATATCGTATGCGCGCAGCCGTTTGGATGCCTGCCCAATCATATCGTTGGCAAGGGCATGGTCAATAAGATCCGCGCGTTGTATCCCAGCGCCAATATCACCCCCATCGACTATGACCCCAGCGCGACCAAGGTCAATCAGGAAAACCGTATCAAATTGATGCTGGCCGTGGCAAAGGAACGCCTGGAAGAGCCAGCCGAGGCTCTGCCTCTTACGGCGGAGCAGATCGCGGGCGGAGCGCCGCATCTGTCGCATGAGGCGATGATGATCTGAGCTTGCTTCCTTTCCCGCTTTTCCACAGCAGAAAGATCCGTTTTTAAGAACCACCCAAACAGAACCCCCGCGCACAGAGGCCGAAAAATGGCTGTGCGCGGGGGTTCTTATAGCCCTTTGGTTTTAAAAAGACAGAGAGATCACTTGTTCATGTAGATGTGGTGGGGCAGACCTGCGATGTAGAGCGGGGTCAGCTCAGCCTGGATGAGGGGACGGGCATAATCCAAGAAGTCCTGAGTCATCTGGGTGTGGTTCTCGTTCATCCAGCTCATGGGCACCTTCTTCTCCAGGTTTGCAACCTCGCTGATGGGATGCAGCTCGGTGGTGCACTGATACGGATTGTTGGAGATGCGCTTCAGGGCGACCATCTGGCCGGTGACACCCTCAAAGGCTGCCTTGGCAGCAGCGCCGCCCACCTGGTAAGCCTCGGTGATGTCGGTGCGGCTGGTCAGGTGGCCTGCGCAGCGCTGCAGGGTAGCCAGCTCGATGCAGCGGGTCTTGGTATCCAGGCTGCGGGCGATGGTGTTGGCCAGGAAGCGTGCGGTACCGGTCAGGGCCTTGTGGCCGAATGCGTCAACGGCATGCACATCGTCTGCCAGCTCGCAGACATAGCGGCCATCCTCCAGCTTGACGCCTTCGGAAACAGCGATCACGATGCTGGGCTTCTTCTCCTGCATCACGCGGACCTTTTCCACAAAGCGATCCACATTGAAGGGGACTTCGGGCAGGCAGATCATATCAACGCCTTCGCAGTCATCGCCCTTGGCCAGGGCAGCGGCGGCGGTCAGCCAGCCGGCGTTGCGGCCCATGATCTCCACGATGGTAACATACTTGGTGCCGTAAACGGTAGCGTCACGGATGACTTCCTTCATCACAACGCCGATGTACTTGGCAGCAGAGCCATAGCCGGGGGTATGGTCAGTCACCATCAGGTCGTTGTCGATGGTCTTGGGCACACCCATAAAGCGGATATCGCTGTTGACATGTGCGCCGTAATCAGCCAGCTTGCCGATGGTGTCCATCGAGTCGTTGCCGCCGATGTAGAAGAAGTAACCAATGTTCAGCTTCTCCAGGATGGCAAACAGCTTCTGGTACACAGGCTCATCGTCATGCCAGTCGGGGAGCTTGTAGCGGCAGCTGCCCAGGAAGCTGGACGGGGTGCGCTTGAGCAGCTCGATGTCCAGATCGTCCTTCAGCAGAGTGGACATATCCACAACGCGCTCCTCCAGCAGACCGGCAACGCCGTTGCACATGCCATAGACGATGTCCGCACCGCGATTTTTGCAGCTCTCGTACACACCTGCCAGACTTGCATTGATAACGGAAGTAGGACCGCCAGACTGACCAACGATTGCATTTTTACCCATGATGATTTCTCCTTTTTGTTGTTTTCTGTTTCGGCTTTTATCTCAGCGCCCGCAGGGTGCGAAGCGCCGCTTCGTGCAGGAGCACGAAAACAGACGTGGGAAATGAGGCAGCCGCCCGGCACAGCCTGCCGGGGCGGGGAACAGGGGCACGCTCAGAGCCGGATGTGCCGGGGCGTGCCGTTGACATAGACGGGAGTCACTTCGTCCAGGATCAGGGGACGGGCATACTCCTCAAAAGCTGCGGTGACTTGCATGCCGTCGGGCGCGATCCAGCCTAGCGGAACCTTTTTTTCAAGGTTGGCCACCTGCTGCACATCCACCGATTCGGTGACACACTGATAAGGATAGCTGGAAGTACGCTTGAGCGCGATCATGCGGCCGCTTTCGCCCGCAAAGGCTGCCGCTGCCGCCGCGCCGCCCACGGCATAAGCCTCGTTCACATCGGTGCGGCTGGCCAGATGGCTGGCACAGCGCTGCAAGGTGGAAAACTCGATGGCACGGCTCTTGCAGTTCAGGTTGTTGTGGATCAGCTCGGACAGATATCGGCTGGTCCCACTGAGTACGGCCTTGTGGCCAAAAGCGTCCAGCTGACCGGCGGTAGAGACCAGATCGCACAGATATGTGCCGTCGGCGGTCTTGACGCCCTCGCTGGCCGCGATAATGACGTTGGGTTTGGTGCGCTGAAGCTCGTCCACACGCTTCAGGAAGCGCTCCGCATCAAACGGGACTTCCGGCAGCAGGATCAGATCCGGGCCGTCGCAGTCCTCGCCCGCAGCCAAACATGCGGCACCGGCCAGCCAGCCCGCGTGACGGCCCATGATCTCGGCCACAGTCACGCTGCGGATGTTGTAGACGGAGGAATCCCGGATGACCTCTTTCAGGATGGTGGCGATGTACTTGGCGGCGGAACCAAAGCCCGGTGTATGGTCGGTCAGGCACAGGTCATTGTCGATGGTCTTGGGCACACCGATAAAGCGCACCGTGCTGCTGACACGCTGGGCATACCGCGAAAGCTTGGCGATGGTGTCCATCGAATCGTTGCCGCCGATGTAGAACACCGCGCAGATGTCGTATTTGTCAAACAGGGTAAACAGCTTGACGTAAGGGGTGGAATCCGTTTCGGGATCCGGCAGCTTGAAACGGCAGCTGCCCAGATAGCTGGAAGGAGTGCGCTTGAGCAGTTCGATGCTCATGCGGTCGTCCAGCAGGACGTTCAGCTCCAGCAGTTCCTCTTTCAACAGGCCCTCAATGCCGTATTTCATGCCATAAACTCTGTCCGCGCCCAGGCTGCGGGCGGCTTTGTATACGCCCGCCAGACTGGAATTGATAACGGCGGTGGGGCCACCGCTTTGGCCGATGATCACATTCTTGGCCATGAGATCCTCCTTCTTATCGTAAAACAGAATTGCACCTCTGGCAGTCTCCTCCACGCCGCATCCCTTCTATGCGGCCCAACGCCCTGCACTTTGCGCCAGGCCCAGCGGCCAACAAAACAGGTGACTGCAAGTCGTACAAAAACAGTTTGTAGATGTGAATGCACTTTTTGTAATATGTGCAAATTTCCACCCAATTCGATTATAACCGTTTTGGCTGTTGTATGCAAGCCCCAATTGGTTGCACAGGCAAAAAAATTATGATAGAATGGGTCACAAACAAATCAAAAAGGCGGCTGCAGCCCTGTGGCGGCGGCTGTCTTGTGGGAGATATGGAAATTTATGGGTATTTCACGCGAATATCATGCCGCGCCCCGTGCGCCGCGCAGCAATAAGCTGGGCACTGCGCTGCGCCTGGCCGGGGTCATGGCGGCCATTCTGCTGGTGGCATTGGCCATCACAGCGATCTTGGAGAGCAGCAATCCGGAGCCGGAGCAAACGATCACTTATCAGCCCAGCGGCACGGTGCAGGAAATTTTGGCCCCGTTGCCCATGCAGGAACAGGGGAACACCGGCGCAGCCCAGGCGGTGCAGTTGGAAAGCTTTGGCCCTGTGCGCCAGACGGCGGGGGCGTATGCGATCCGCGCTTATGACAGCACGGTGATCCGACAGCCCGGCTGCGGACAGGTGGATCTGAGCTATTTTGCGGATGCGGCGTTCCTGGGAGATAGCCTGACGGTTGGGTTCACGGATTATAGCATCAACCTGGGTGGGGCACTGGTTTGCGGATATACGGGCGCAGGGCCGGACTCGATCGTAAATCGAAGCTCGGTCAAAAGCACCGTGCGCGGTCAGGAAGTGGCGCTGGATGTGCTGGCCGCTGCACAGCCCAAAAAGCTGTATGTCCTGCTGGGAACAAATACCCTGACGACACAGGGCGCAGAAGAACGGTTCCTGGCGTATTATGGACAGATGTTGGATCTGCTGCGCCAGACGCTGGGGGAGGAGTGCGTGATCTATGTGCAGTCCATCCCTCCGGTGCGGCCGGCGGCTGTTGCCGAAAAACCTGGCCTTGCCTCGGAGAATCTGCGCGCAGTCAATGAGCGGTTGGCACATCTGGCAGATGAAAAAGGATGCGTCTATCTGGATCTCTGGGAAGCTTTGGCCGATGGCGAAGGAAATCTGAAAGAGGTTTGCTCCGCCCCCGATGGCGTGCACCTGTCCGCTGGAAATGGATATGGCGCTTGGGTCACTTATCTGCGTAATCATGCTCAGTATAACTCGAACAACGCATGGGTGGCGGGAAGCGATTACGCGATGTAAGGGTACGGGGTTTTGTTCCTTTTTCGAGAAAAAGGAACCGAAAAAGCTTTTTTCTTTTCCCGCTTTTTGAAAAAAGCGGGGCAAAAACTTTTCAATCGGCCTGTGCATACGCACAGGCCATGTTTTTTATTCGCATAGGGCAGGTTTCGTCGCACTTTGTACGCGCGATACGGGCCATGGGGCGCTGGTGTAACAGTGCC
>JBJERU010000047.1:0-11085 GCA_051882415.1 Faecalibacterium sp.
ACAACATGGCCCAGTTCGAGCCTGCCCTGATCTGCAAATGGATCTTCAAGACCGCTATTTCGGTCTGGCTCATCTCCAACACCTTTGACATCGTCATGGGCGTATTTGACCTGACCCAGGAGGTGGTGGCCAGTTCCAGCGGCATCATCGCGGGCAACACGCAGGTCAGTGAAGCGGGCTTGGCCATGCTGGAAAGCAGCATGATGAGCATGGAGGTCGGACAGCTGTTCGGCCTGTTCCTGCAAAGCTTCTTCATCGGCATCACCATGCGGATTCTGGGTATCGTGATCTTTGTCATCGTGTACGGCAGAATGGTGGAAATTTATATGGTGGTCAGCCTGGCCCCCATTCCGTTTTCCACCTTTGGAAATCACGAACAGAGCCACATGGGGCAGAACTATCTGCGCAGTCTGTTTGCGCTGGGCTTTCAGGGCTTTCTCATTCTGGTCTGCGTGGCAATTTATGCTGTTCTCATCCAGAATATCAGCATTTCGGGGGACGCGGTATCCTCCATCTGGAGCATTGTCGGCTATACGGTGCTGCTCTGCTTCACGCTGTTCAAGACCAGCTCGGTGGCCCGCAGCGTCCTCAACGCCCACTAAGGAAGGAGCGAGAAAATGGCAGCTTATATCTCGGTTCCCCGCGATCTGACGCGGGTCAAGGCAAAGGTTTTTCTGAATCTGACCAAACGGCAGCTGGTCTGCTTCGGGACAGCGGTACTCATTGGAGTGCCGCTGTTTTTCGTTCTCCGGGAGTACGGCGGCAACACTGCCGCCACCCTCGGCATGATGATCGTCATGCTGCCGCTGTTCTTTCTGGCTATGTACGAGAAAAACGGCCAGCCGCTGGAAAAATTGGCGGCGTACTATGCGGCGGCGCGGTTCCTGCGCCCGAAGGTGCGCCCCTACCAGACTACCAACTACTATTCTCTGCTCACGAAAGGAGGTCCTGCCCATGAATCTGTTTCCGAAAAAGTCCGATAAATCCAAAACGCCCGGCAAGGCAAAGCCTGCGCAGAAGCGCAGGAAAAACGCCCGGCCCGGCATTCCCCGCACGGCACAGCAGTCCATCCCGTTTCAGCGGATGTTTGAAGACGGCACCTGCCGCGTCCGGGCCAACTACTACACCCGCACCATCCAGTATCAGGATATCAACTACCAGCTTGCCCAGCAGGAGGACAAGACCGCTATTTTTGAAGAGTGGTGTTCTTTCCTCAATTTCTTCGACTCGTCTATCCATTTCGAGCTGTCCTTTATGAATCTGGCCACGGATACCGAGAGCTTTGAGAAAAGCATCCGCATCCCGTTCCAGCAGGACGGCTTCGATGATGTACGCGCGGAGTACAGCCAGATGTTGCGCCAGCAGCTGGCCAAGGGCAACAACGGCCTGACCAAGACCAAATTCATCACCTTTGGCATCGAGGGCGAGAGCATGAAGCAGATCAGGCCCCGGCTGGAACACATCCAGAACGACCTGATGAACAACTTCCACCGTCTGGGCGTACAGGCAAAGCCCCTCAACGGAACCGAGCGCCTTGCCCTTATGCACAAGATGTTCCACATGGACGGTGAAGCGAAATTCCAGTTTGACTGGAAAAGCCTTGTCCCCAGCGGCCTGACGGTTAAGGACGCCATTGCTCCCACGGCCTTTGCCTTCAAAAACAGCCGCAGCTTCCAGATGGGTGGCATCTACGGCGCGGTCAGCTTCCTGAGCATTACGGCATCGGACATCTCCGACCAGCTCCTGAAAGACTTTCTGGACATGGATTCCAGCCAGATCGTGACCATGCACATCCAGTCGGTGGATCAGAACAAGGCTATCAAGACGGTCAAGCGCACCATCACGGAACTGGACAGAAGCAAGATCGAGGAGCAGAAGAAGGCTATCCGCGCCGGGTATGACATCGACATCATCCCCTCCGACCTTGCCACCTATGGCCGGGACGCCAAAGCGCTTTTGAAGGAATTGCAGAGCCAGAACGAGCGGATGTTCCTTGTTACCTTTCTGGTGCTGAACACCGGGCGCACCGAGCAGGAACTGGAAACCAACGTGTTCCAGGCATCCAGCATTGCCCAAAAGCACAACTGCAATCTCTGCCGTCTGGACTTCCAGCAGGAGCAGGGCCTTATGAGCAGCCTGCCGCTGGCAGCCAATCAGGTGGAGATCCAGCGCGGCCTGACCACCAGCTCGACCGCTATTTTCATTCCCTTCACCACGCAGGAGCTGTTCCAGTCGGGAAAAGAGTCCCTGTATTATGGCCTGAACGCGCTGTCCAACAATCTGATTATGGTAGACCGGAAGAAGCTGAAAAACCCCAACGGCCTGATCCTGGGCACTCCCGGTTCAGGAAAAAGTTTCTCGGCAAAACGTGAAATTACCAACGCGTTTCTGGTCACGGACGATGATATCATTGTCAATGACCCCGAAGGAGAGTACGCCCCTCTGGTCCGCCGCCTGAAGGGGCAGGTCATCAAAATCAGCCCCAACAGCACCCAGTTCATCAACCCCATGGATATCAACAGCAACTACAGCGAAGAAGATAATCCGCTTGCATTGAAAGCGGATTTTATTTTGTCCCTGTGTGAGCTGGTGGTGGGCGGAAAAGAAGGCTTGCTGCCGGTGGAAAAGACGGTCATCGACCGCTGTGTGCATCTCATCTACCGCGACTATTTCAGCGACCCGCGCCCGGAGAATATGCCGCTGCTGGAGGACCTGTACAACGCCCTGCTCCAGCAGGAGGAAAAAGAGGCCCATCATGTAGCCACGGCGCTGGAGATCTACGTCAAGGGCAGTCTGAATCTGTTCAACCACCGCACCAATGTGAACGTGAACAACCGCATCGTCTGCTATGACATCAAGGAACTGGGCAAGCAGATGAAGAAACTGGGGATGCTCATCGTGCAGGATCAGGTGTGGGGACGTGTCACGGCAAACCGCAGCAGCGGCAAGTGCACCCGGTATTATATGGATGAGATGCACCTCCTGCTGAAAGAGGAACAGACAGCGGCGTATTCCGTGGAGATCTGGAAGCGCTTCCGCAAGTGGGGCGGCATCCCGACAGGTTTAACGCAGAACGTCAAGGACCTGCTTTCTTCCCGCGAAGTATCGAATATTTTTGAAAATTCTGACTTTGTGTATATGCTCAACCAGGCCGCGGGCGACCGCCAGATCCTTGCGAAACAGCTTAACATTTCGCCCCACCAGCTTTCCTATGTGACCCATTCCGGTGAGGGCGAAGGGCTGCTGTTCTATGGCAACGTGATTCTGCCCTTTGTGGATCGGTTCCCCACCGAACTGGAGCTGTACCGCATTATGACCACCAAGCTGAACGAGGTCGCGGAGGACAGCACTGAATGAGCCGGAAAAAGCCCCGTCTGAAATTCGTGGAGGAGCCGGAACAGCACAGCACCCGTTCACCTCCGGAGCGCACCCGTCTGGGGCCGTCCCAGCCCCCGAAGAAAAAGCTGAAGCTGGACGCGGACAAGGTGCGCGAACGCGCGGAGCACCTGCGCTTTCGCAGGGCGGAGATCACAGTGGAGGAAGCCTCCCGCATGACCAAAGCGCAGAAATGCGAAATGTATGCCGCGGCTGCGGCGCGGTCTGCGGTACACCAGAAGATCGCGCGGGAAGGTGACGAAAACGCGGGCGTGAAAAGCCTGCACGAAGCCGAAAAGGGCCTTGAAACCAGCGACCGCATCTCCAAAAGCCGGTATGCCCGCAAGCTGAAAAAGCAGCGCAAGGCGCAGGAGAAAAAGGGCAATACCACAAAATATTCAGCTTCCCACAAAGGATCGGTACAAGATGCAGATGTGTCCCATCCGCTTTCCCGCTGGAAACAGCGGCAGAACATCCAGAAGCGGTTCCATGCCGCCGCCCGGTCGGGCGCACAGGCCGCCGGCGGTCACAGAGCCGCATCCAGCTCAGTATCCATGAGCCAAAACAGTTTCGGGCAGATCGTGGACAAGGGAAAAACGCTTGTCCAGTCTGCGGCCAGCGGTGTGGTCACAGTTGCCCGCTCAAACGCTCATCTGCTGGTGGTCATTGGCGCAATGCTCCTGCTGATTCTGCTGTCGCTATCGGCGTTTTCCTCCTGCGCGGTGCTGTTCGGCGGTTCCACGCAGGTCAGCGGGCAGGTGTTTTATACCGCCAAAGACAGCGATATCCAGGGCGCGGAGGAGGATTACAAGGAACTGGAGAAGAAGCTGAAACAGAAGATCGACCGCACCCCGCTGGATCACCCCGGCTACAACGAATACCAGTATCATCTTGACCCCATCGAGCACGACCCCTGGCAGCTTACGTCCTACCTGACCACACTCCACGACGATTACACCTGGGGCGAGGTGCAGGGTACCATGCAGGCACTGTTCCAGAAGCAGTATGTCCTGACCACCTGGGTGGAGGTGCAGATTCGCTATAAGACGATCTGGCTTATCGACCCCATTACCCTCATCCCTTACCCTGTGGAGGTGCCCTATGAGTACCGCATCTTCCACACGAAGCTGGTGAACAAGGGGATGGAAACGATTATTTATCAGGAGCTGGATGCAGACCAGCAGAAGCGCTATGGCGTTTTTCAGGAAACCAAGGGCGGCAGGCCGTATCTGTTCGGCGGCGGGCTGTTCTCAGGGCTGTTCGGCAGTTCGGGCAGTACCGGTAGTTTATGGAGCGTAGACAGCGGTTCGGGTGCAGATTATCAGATTTCCGCCGAAGCCCTGACCGACCCGGAATTTGCCTCCCTGATGCAGGAGGCACAGAAGCACCTCGGCACACCCTACGTCTGGGGCGGCTCTACGCCGGAGACCCCGTCAAATACTCGAACATCCACTCATCGTACTGGGAAAAACACCTGTCGGGCTTCGGCAGGATTTCCAAGGAATAAGGAGGCATTATGAGCGAAAAACTGGAAAAGCTGCGGGCTGATCTGGCCAGAGCGCGGGAGCGGCGCATTCAGCTCAACAACCGTATCGAACTGCTGGAACGCCGCATCGCGGAGGCGGAAAAGGTAGAGGTCAGCGAGATGGTGCGCTGCGCCAACCTTACCCCGGAACAGCTCGCCGCACTGCTGCGGCAGACGGCGGGCGGACTGCCGAGCGCCGATGCCCTGGCCGCGGCGCAGAAGGACAATGCAAAGGAGGAGTTTACCCATGGGGATCAGTAAGAAATTTGGCGCGCTGCTGGTGTCGGCGGCGCTGTGCGTGAGCAGCCTTGCCGTGCCTGCGTTTGCGTATGGCGGCGAGACGGTCGAGGTGGAACAGCCTGTCATGGACGAGGATGAGATCACCGTGACGGGGGAGGCATCCGGCCCGCTGACGCCGGAGGGCAATCTGACGCTGGTAGATGATTACTACACCGACTATTCGGACGGTTCCGGCCAGCAGTTCATTACACTGGTGTCCAAATCCGGCGCGACCTTCTATCTGGTCATTGACCGCAGCGCCAAAGGACAGCAGACCGTCCACTTCATGAATCTGGTGGACGAGGCCGACCTGCTGGCGTTGATGGAGGAGGAACAGGTGGATGCCCACAACGCGGAGAAGGAGGCCGCGCTGAAAGCGGAGCTGGAACGCCGGCAGGCGGAGGAAGAAGCCCGCAAAGCTGCGGAGAAGGCTGCACAGGAAAAAGAAACTCCTCCGAAAGGAAACAGCCTGACAAACATCGCGGCGGCGATGCTGGGTGTGGTCGTACTGCTGGCGCTGGCCGCAGGCGGCGGGTTCTGGCTGTTCCAGAAGAGCAGGCAGCGCATCCAGGCCGAAAAAGAAGCTCTTGACCCCGATGTGGATTATACCGAGGACAAGGGCAATTTTGAGGTTCCGGCAGCGGAGGATTCGGAAAACGAGGAAACAGGCATGGAGCCTGTGTAAGGTAATCAGTCAGGGCGGCAGGGCCGCCCTCTACATAACGTAGCAAATTTAATGCTACTTTTTCTTTTTATAATACAAATATGCTTGACGTTATACTATAAATGTGATATCATTTGTAATGAAGGGAGCGCTCAAAATGAAAACGTATACGGTCAAAGAACTATCCCAACTTTTAGGCACCAATCCCGAAACGGTTCGCAGATGGATACGTTCTGGAAAACTTAAAGCGGTGCAGGTTTCAAAAAAGGGCGGAAACTGTGTTTCAGAAACAGATTTTCAAAATTTCTTAAAAGAATCTCCCAAGTATGCCGGAATAGCCGCTGCAACAATGTCTATTCCATTTGTTGGACCATCATTAGCTCTGGGAACTTTAGTCAGTTCTCTTGCCATATCTCATTATGCAGATAAAAAAAGTAGTGAGTTCAATACCAGTGTGACGGAACTCGCTCAATGTTTGACGTCTTTGATAGAAGATCGCAAATCTGATATCAACAAAAAAGAGGCCACTATTTCTCAGCTGCAAAATGAGCTCGCAGAAGATCAAAAGCAACTTGAACTTTTACAAAAGGCGCTTCGATCTATGACCCAACCACTTGAAAATACTATCAAGGAGGTGCAAAAAGGGTAAGAATTAAGGCTGACCGCGATACAAAACCTACTTAATGAAAGGAAACCTACAATAGTTATATACGCCACTACAGCAGACCAACTATTTAATGCGGCGGCAACAGGTTTGCATATCGCAAAGATGTCGTTTTGTAATGCGTCATTATCTTGAATGCGATAAACCCTATGGGTTAGAATCCGGTAAGCATTTTCTGCTGTATACGCCAGAGGCCCCTCCCGATAAATTGCTGGAGGATCTTTTGTTCTGGTGGAAATTGAAGTATTCAGATGTGGATAGTTTCAATCGATTGAACACATATGCGCTATGATAATCTTGCGAAAGCAAAACACGATTACAAATTCAGGAGGTAAAATTATGGGTTATCACAACGATATCCGCGAAAAAATTATGTTGGAGGGAAATGGCAAGTCTCCCGAATATGCCAGGAAGAAAGCAGAGGACTATAAAAAAATAGCCGCTACTAACTATCGGTTATACAAAACAACTGACTCGAAGGAGAATGCCCAGTCCTACTACATTGCTTCGCAGAATGCTTACGCAAAAGCTGATGCTTGGAAAGAAGTTCTTGCATTGCTGCTCTAAAAACTGTCCGAGGGAGGAGTTTATAAATGAGATGGAATTATATGGATCCTTTTGGTTGGGGTGCTTTCGACCGGGAATATACTAACGAAAGCGACGGAATGCATTTCTGGGGTTCTGATAATGATGACGGAACTACAGACTGGTACACTGACTGCGGCGATTTTGATTCTACAACACCCACCCCTAACGATGATGACGACCTATGGTAAAAAGTAATCTTAAATAACTTTCGGCAGTGAGAAGGAATCAGGTATCGAGCGGCGCCCTTCTCACATGTCACATAGAAAAGCAACAATTTTACCAATCAACAATAGGAAGAAAAGAAAATGAGCAGAATCACGGAAGATTTTGTTGATTCTTTCCTGTAATAGAAAGCCGTGTATGAACACTGAAATGGAGGTATTAAACAAAATCTTGACAGCAGTAGTTCTATGAAGCCAAAGAGGCGATTGATATGCTGCACAACGAAGCGACGAAGTTAGTGCTCAAGGCACTGGAAACCACGCATAACGCAAAAGAGGTTGCAAAGTGTTTCTCTGTACACATCAGTACGGTCTACCGTCTGAAAAAGCAGATGGATGATACCGGCTCTGTTGAAACCAGAACCAATCTTCGTGGGCGGAAACCCTCATTGAGTGCGGAAGACCTCAACCGAATTGACGCGCTGGTCCAAAACCAGTTTGACATCACACTGCAGGAGATCATTGATACGCTACAGTTGAAAGTCAACAACGATATCGTGCGCAAAGCCGTTGTGAAGCTGGGCTATATCTTTAATGCTACTCTTTCAAGATTTGCTAAACATAACCTGATAAATTCCACTTTTAACGGCAGCGGTTCATAATGTACCGCTGCCGTTCTCTTATATAAACGGCCTCGAAAAGGAGTGATGCCTATCCCGCAACTGATCGTGACCGAAAAGCCCTCTGTCGCCCAGACCATCGCCAAAGTTCTGGGGGTCCAGACCCGCCGTGACGGATATCTGGAAAGCGACCGCTGGCTGGTGAGCTGGTGCATCGGCCATCTGGTGGAGCTGGCTCCGCCCGGCTCATATGACCCGCGCTTTGTCAAATGGAGCAAAGCCGACCTGCCCATCCTGCCGGAGCGCTGGCAATATCTCGTGTCTGCATCCACCCAAAAGCAGTATGAGACCTTGCGCAGCCTGATGCACCGCCCGGACGTGGATAGTATCATCTGCGCAACGGATGCCGGGCGCGAGGGGGAGCTGATCTTCCGTCTGGTCTATGAGCAGGCGGGCTGCACAAAACCTGTTTCCCGTCTGTGGATCTCCAGCATGGAGGATGCCGCCATCCGGGAGGGCTTTGCAAATCTGAAACCGTCAACGGAATACGATGCGCTGTACAAGGCAGCGCTGTGCCGGGAACGCGCCGACTGGCTGGTCGGGATCAATGCGTCCCGGCTTTTTTCCTGCCTGTACGGTCAGCCGCTGAACGTGGGCCGGGTCATGACCCCGACGCTGGCCATGACCGTGCTGCGGGAAGCGCAGATCGCGGCGTTCGTACCGGAGCCGTTTTATACGGTCGCGCTGGAGCTGGCGGGCGGCGGCACCGCGTCCAGCCGCCGTTTCGCCCGAAAAGAAGAAGCGCAGGCGCTGCTTACTGCCTGCCGAAAGGAGCTGATGAGCCTGATCCAGAACATCGAGCGAAAAGAACGCACCGAACACCCGCCTCTGCTCTATGACCTGACCACCCTGCAGCGGGACGCAAACCGCCTGCTGGGGTACAGCGCCAAGCAGACGCTGGACTATCTGCAATCCCTTTACGAAAAGAAGCTGACCACCTACCCGCGCACAGATAGCTGCTATATCACCGACGCAGACGCGGAAATGCTGGGCGAGCTGGTGGCGCTATTCGGAGAGGATTCCGACGAAGATGAGGATGACGAGGAACCGCTGCTCCGCATCGTGCGGAACGAAAAGGTATCCGACCACCACGCCATTCTTCCCACCCGCAGTCTGGCCGAGTTTGACCAGAATGCCCTGCCCGAAGGAGAACGCAATATCCTCCGGCTCATCCTTGCCCGGATGCAGATGGCGGTCAGCCGACCGTACCGGTATGAGGAGACCACACTGCGCATCCGGTGCGCCGGGGAACCCTTTACCGCCAAAGGACGGACGGTTTTATCCGAGGGCTGGAAAGCCGTCGAGCGTCGGCTTCTTTCAGAGCTGGGCAAAGCAGAAAAACAGCCTGCACCCCTGCCGGAGTTCCGGGAGAAAGACGAATGCGGTATCACCTCCGCCGAGCTGAAAGAAGGGAGAACCACCCCGCCCAAGCATTATACCGAGGACACCCTGCTGGCGGCGATGGAATCCGCAGGCGCACAGGCGATGCCGGACAATGCTGAGCGGCGCGGCATCGGTACTCCGGCCACCCGCGCCGCTATCATTGAAAAGTTGGTGCAGAAAGGCTTTCTGGAGCGCAAGGGTGCAAAAACGACCAAAGTGCTTCTGCCCACCGACAAGGGAAAGGCCCTCATCACCGTAATGCCCGAAGAGATCCAGTCGGCAGAGCTGACCGCCGACTGGGAAACGAAACTGCGCCGCATCGAGTGCGGCGAACTGGAACCGGAACGATTCATGACTGAGATCAAGGAGATGGTCGCTTCGCTGGTGGAACACAGCGGAGCCGTGAAAGGAGCAAAGGTGCTTATGAAAAACAAGATCGTTGGTGTCTGCCCGAGCTGCGGGACGGACGTTGTGGAGCGCGAAAAGGGCTGGTTTTGCGAAAACCGGCCATGCCGTTTTGTGCTGTGGAAGGACAACGCCTTTTTCGGGCGGCTGGGCAAGCGCCTGACCGGGCAGATGGCAGACCGGCTGCTGCGGGATGGGCGTGTCCGCCTCAAGGACTGCAAGAGCACCAGAACGGGCAAGAACTATAACGCCAGTGTCCTGCTGTCCACCGAAGCGGATGGCCGGGCAAAATTCACACTGGAATTTGAGGGGGATCGCTGATGGAAAAGGAAGCAGTTTATCTCATCAACAACGAGCGCTATCTGCATCTGCGGGAGAATGGGTCCGGCGTTGACTTTGCCGCCTACAGCAAGCAGACCGGTCAGGCGCTGGAAAAGGGGCAGGTGTCCGCCATGAATCTGCCGCCCGATGGCAGGAACGCCCTCGCCGCGGCCCGGAACTGGTATCTGTTTGAGGTTCTGGAGGGCGACCGCAAAACTTCCCAGCTCGAAAGCGTGAAGATTCTGGATTCTGTCCGGGATTCCGGTATCCGCAGGCGGCGCATCTGGGAGCCGGAAACGCTGCCCCAGGATGATATCCGGCTCATCGACAGCCGGTATGAGGACCTCTACCGCATCCCGAACGGCGGCGTGGTCCAGTTGGATTACCCGGATGGCCGCAGCTATGCCCTCAGGTGCAGCTATCTGGATGATTACCACTTTGACCTGGGCGGTCTGGGGAACGTCTTTCACATCTGTCAGTTTGCCGAAATCATGGAGCGCAATGGTGCGGAGTATTTCCCGGAAGTGCTGACCACGGAGGAAAAGGGTGCCTGGGAGCTGGGCGGAAAAGGGTATCTGGCCATTCACGCCCATGAAGATGGCTGGGACTATGCTTTGTATCACAGCGATTACTCCTGGATGGACAGCGGCAGGCTGGAAGCCCCGGAGCTGACCATTCAGGAGGCCCGAGAAAAAATTCTGGAAGATCACCACCTTGAGAAAGGGCGGCGCATCGTGCAGGACTTTGACCGCGTGGTAGAAAAGGCCGCGGACTGCGAGGAGCTGGGCGGAAACGAGTGCACCTCCACGCTGGAACGGCTGGCAGAGCTGGCCGGGAGCAGGCCAGCTCCTAAGCCCTCCCGCAGCACCGGGCCGGAACGGTGAGGTGAGTATGCGGGAGACGTGGAACACAACGATGGACGGAAGTCCCAAGCCGGATGCACTCCAGCGCTTTCAGCAGGCGGCGGGTGATGTGTATCTGATTCTGCAGCTCCGGCCGGACGAGGAAACGATATCCCAGCGCTTTGCCTCCATGAGCCA
>JBJERU010000048.1:0-2130 GCA_051882415.1 Faecalibacterium sp.
ACAGAACCGGCTCGTGCTGCCACTGGTAAGGAGAGCGGCCCAGCACCAGGGACTGCTTTTTCCAGATACAGCAGCCGGACAAATAAAAACCCGCATCGGCAAACGCCCTGCGGAAATTCAATCCTTCGGTGTCAGCATGGAACACATAGATGCTACCATCCTCCGCCAGTGCCTGCGCCATGCAAGTGAAGGCATCCAAAAGGAACTGATAGAACTTTTCGGATGCCATGTTGTCGTTTTTGATTTTCCCAGCGGAACCCTCATAATTCACATTGTACGGAGGATCGGTGATGATGAGGTTCGCCTTGGTATCGCCCATAAGGGTTTCATAGGTTTCTGCGCGGGTGGCGTCCCCGCAGACCAGGCGGTGGCGTCCCAGCGTCCACACATCCCCCGGTTTGGTGATGGTGGGTTTCTGAAGTTCCGAATCAACATCGAAATCATCCTCTTTGACACCATCCTTCAGGGTGTCCTTGAAGAGCGCATCGATCTCGGCAGGCTCAAAGCCGGTAAGGGATACATCAAAATCCGCGCCCTGCAAATCGGCGATCAGCAGTGCCAGCTTGTCCTTATCCCAATCGCCGGAGATTTTGTTGAGGGCGATGTTGAGGGCTTTTTCTTTTTCCTCATCCAGTTCCACCACCACGCACTCCACCTCGGAGATGCCCATGTCGATCAGGACTTTCAGCCGCTGGTGACCGCCGACCACGCGCCCGGTGGCCTTATTCCAGATAACCGGCTCCACATAGCCGAACTGTTCAATGGAGCGTTTCAGCTTTTCATATTCCGGATCACCGGGCTTCAGATCTTTGCGGGGGTTATAGTCAGCCGGGAGCAGGTCTTTCACATTTTTCTTCTCAATGTTCATACCAGACCCCACTCAGCAAAAGCCTCAAAGCCGCCCACAGAGCGGATGTATTCTCTTGCTGTTTCCACAATTTCAGAATACGGAATCCCACCGACCGTCTCATCACCGATGGCACAGCACAGTTCCACCGGCTCACCAGTGCGTTGGGCTTCCAGCCAGGCATAGATGTTGACGGACACATCAGCCTTGGACAGATCCTTGCCGTGCAGACCGCCGCCGGTCACACTGTCAGCCATGTCGCTGCCCAGCTTGCGGTTTGTGGCTCCGGTGTCCACATTGGTGCCGCCGGTCCAGTCGCCGAGGGGATTGATTTCAGCACCGGGATACCAGCATTCCAGTTCGTCCGCGTCCGCATTGCTCTGACAGACAATCAGGCGGATGCCGTCCAGAATGTACTTGCCGTCATACTCATATTCGTCGTAGATGATATGGGCAATATGGGAGAGGGTTTTCTGCTCATCTGTTACGGGCATTCCCTTGAAGATGCCGTTATCGCCGCACCGAATGCCGTCCGCCTGGTTCTCAGAAAGATGGGCATCCTGCGGCACTTCTACATAATCAACCTCATGCCATCCGGCAATGCGGTAGACCGCAGCCACCACAACATCCGTGGGGATATGCACCGAGGTTTCCGCAATGATATGGCATTTGCCGTGGCCGAGCAGAACTTCCACGGCGATTCTGGGGTCATGCTCTTTGGTGTATGCGTAATCCACCAGGGCACCGGCAATGCGGTCGGCCAGCTTGTCCGGGTGGGAAGGGTTCACTTTCTCAAACATTCACATCGTTCCTTTCCTTGCGCGAAGCAATCGTTCCATGACATCGTCCTGGGGATTGGCACCATTATATTCTCCCGTGCAGTTCTCCCGGACGATCTGATAGATTTCCGACCACAGGCGGTTTGCCTGGGTCATGTATTTGTCCGCAATCGCCACATAGGGGGACTGGATCGCCGCCCCAGTGGTAGGGTGCTTTGCCAGAAAGCCCAGTTCGCTGGTGATGGACTCGCACTGAATCCACCGGGCGCTGGCCATGGCATAGCGTTCAATGAGTTGCGGTGAAACAAGTGCCGCGCAGCCGCGCTCCGCCAGCCACTTCCACACATTTTCATAGATTTCTGCGGCACAGAGGGTCGAACCGTCTTTCTGCCGGGCAGACAGAAACTCGGACGGCTTCGGCATTTCCTGACCCTCAAGGTCAGCCGCGCTGTCACCAAAGTCGATAACAGTCAGCGGTCGTCTGCCGGGATTGCCGTCCGCAAT
>JBJERU010000049.1:0-11001 GCA_051882415.1 Faecalibacterium sp.
CGATTGGCGATGATGACCTGGCGATTCAGCTCCTTCGCCTCATGCTTGCTGCACATGCCTTCCAGCTTTTTGATGAGGTCGCGGGTTTTCGCTTCGGACAGGAACTTTGATGACTGAATGGCATCAATCATCATCTTCAGCTCGGAAAGCTCAAAGGTGCGGCTGGCGACAGCATACTCGCGGTTCTGTCCCTGCGGCACAGTCACATCCAGGATGTCCTGCTCTCTGAAGGCACGAAGGTCATCATAGATGCTCTTTCTCTCTGCCTTGATCCCTCGCATGGACAAGAGTTCCAGAATGCGGGCCATCGTAATGCCGTGAGTGGCATCTGTCTCCCGTTCCAGGATGTCCTTCAGGACAAACAGCTTCATCTTCTGACCTTCAGACTTCGCCATGGTACAACTCATTGCAACTTAGGTTGAAGTATTTAGATCATTATGTAAGTAAACATTATGTTTTGATATCCTATTGTTGATTCCATTTCGATGAAGTGAGAAAAACTGGTCTGCACACACTTGAGTTTGTTTATATGTATTCTCCGACACGAAATTGGGATAACTTCCGTGCAACAAACCGCAGATACAGTGCAAACAAAGTGCAGTATACCAAAGTGGTAGTTCAATTCCTTTGAAGGTTTCCCCAATCAAAACGCATGGTTCTTCGTTATTAATATATGTGAAGACATCATATGTGTTGAAATGAATATTCCCAGATATACGGCTATACATAGGCGATTTGGAAAAACCGCTTCTCTGTGCCAATTCCCCCAAATTTGATGCGTTGGCCCACCAGTACGCATCTCGAAAATTTTTATGGTCATATTTATCTTTGAATTTCTGCAGCATATGTGACAGTTCCTCTTTCGCTTTAGGTGCTATAGCATTTTGTGGATCATGCTTAACCTCCCATTCTGCTCTGTCAAGATATATATTTAGTGTACTGATTATGGAAGCATCAAAAAATTTATCAATCAATAGTTCATCACTATTTTTCCTCCCTTCCAGCAGGGTTGAAGTGATAACCAAAGCTTCATACATGCTCCTTGATAAGGCAAAAGCACCTTCGGGATAGCCTGCTCTTAATAGTGTATATATCTCACAGCATGTCAATAAAACTTTACTGTACACGCGAATAAGGGCATATTCGTATGTTCGTCCTTCGAGTAGAGTTAGCTTGGATAGTTCGTCACGACATAGATTAATCAGTTCGGCGAATTGATTTAGGGCTTCTTCAACATGAGGTTCCATTTCGTTTTCCATCTGTCTGCCTCCAAATCTTTCATTCTTCATTTAATTATCCCATAAGTTTTGATTCTGGCAGGCATATTTTTGTAGTGGTTCAATTTTTTTGTAGAACGTAAAAAATTTTGATATAATAATATCGAGAAGGAACAAGGATAATACCGTTGGACAGAGTGAGACAATATGACCAGTTGATTTCGCATGTTTCTTTGGAAAGGAGTTGATTTCCATGGCACAGATTGGTATTCGTATCACAGAACAAGAGAAACAGGTGCTTGCGGACTGTGCCGCCGCCAATGACCTGACCATTTCACAGATTTTGCGGAGCCTGATCCGCAGATTCATCAAGGAGAATGAAAATGACACAGACACAAAACGAAGCAGAGTTTGAATTTGAATGGCTGCTACGACAAAAGTATGAGTTCAAAATCCTCACCCTGATTGCAGTGTTGGCTGACAACAATCTGGCCTATCGCGGCACATTGAAAGACATGTGTGAATTTTTCGGAGTGAAATCTGGTGGCTCAACAAACAACAAAAACATCAAAGCAGCCATCGACAAGCTGGAAGCGGATGGCCTCCTGAAGCAGATCAAGGATGGAAGAACCTTCACTCTCACCCTGTCCAAGAAGAGAGAACAGCGAAAGCGCGTCATCAGCATTCAAAAGGAATGGGTTGAGATCGCCAAGGGCTACAAGAGTGAAGACAACAGTATCAGCTGGATGAATCTTCTGAAGGTCTGGCTGTATCTGATCGACAACAAAAAAGAAGTCATCAAAACATCAGAAATCACATTAGAGTTAGGCATGTCAACAGACAGTGTCAAAAGAGCAAAGAAGGCGTTGGAGCGAGACATTCAGGCCATCATCAGCAAGAGAAGAACAACCATCTCAGCCAATGGGGGCTATCGCTGTTTGGGATCATCCATTACAGTCAAAGCTTGGCTGGATGAATGAATCGTCTTCATCGTTACCCCTCGTCGCCCAAAGTGTGTGAAAATGCACCTAAAAAAATAGAAATAATAATCGGGGCAAAAAAACACACTTTTCCAGAAAGACAACGGCTGCGGTTTCGCTTTGCGAAACCAGCAGCCTGGGCAGACCGCTGCACAGCAGCGGCTCTGCCGTATCAAGAGTAAAAAGGAGCTTTGAATGATGAATATAAATCGAATGAGAGCATCAGCTCTTAAAAGTTAGATGGAAATGAAAGCATTCGCCAATGGCGAAGGAAACCATGCCCAACACATCAGAGATTATTGTGAGTATGCCGATGCGACTGCGGAAGCTGCTGCCGATGATGTTCGGCGAGACATCCCTGAAGAGGTTCAGAAAGCAGTTGAAAAAGCGGTGGGCCACCGCAAAGTCGGCATTGAGATCGATAAGCAATCCCTCAACAAAGCCAAGGCCGCAATCAAGGATTTGTTTGACTCGATTGGGAGGCTGGGCAGATGAACATAAACAAAATCAATCAGAGATGGCCCATTTCTTGCAGGGATTCGCTTGCGGCGATTGACCACATGAGTGTTTCGGATGCTCTTGAAATCGGCCTGATTACAAAAGAAGAAAGCGAATTCATCTGTGATGATTTCGTCATGCGAGCCACTATTGCAATGGAGACAAAAGGCTATGCTACCTCAACTTTCTTTTTGTTCTTCAAGGTTGTTTCTCTCAACCTTGTGATTGTATGATACTTCATGGTCTGTCCGATAATCAGGACTTTAGGCCGCTTCTTCGTCGTAGTTCACAGGGGTGTTGACGATCTTGAGGTTGGCGTCTCGTTCAGGCTGCTTGCCGTAGTTGGGAAAGGTCTTCCTGAACCACTTCAGCACATAGGCGTAGGAGGCATCGTAGGCCTTGGACTCATTCAGCACCACATCGAACTCGGACTGATACTTCTCAGCCTCATCCAGCAGAGAGATGTACTTCTGCATCTTGTCATAGGTCAGCTTGGACTTCTTCTTGGCAGGGGCCTTGGTGACGATGGTCAGGTTCATCTGACGGAGCTGCATCATGGTGTTGAACTCGGTGGTGCCGATCATGCTGGCGGCTTCCAGGAACTTCTTGGTGACGGTGACGGTATTCGTGGTAAAGTCGATCGCATAAGGCTTATTCATGGTGGTTTCCTCTCTTTCTTATCTTCAAGGCTGTTTCTTTCAACCTTGTGACTTTATTATACTTGATGGGATGTCCGTTATTTCGGTCTTTAGTTGTTGGAGATCAGCTTCAGGTCAGGCTTTGCGTAGGGAACTTCACTTTCGCTCTTGAAGGCATCGCCGTACTTCTTCAGGAACCAGGTTTTCACATAGGCATAGGGGCCAGCCTGAACCTTGGAGAGCTTCAACACATTGTTGAATTCCTTCAGGTTTTCGCTCTCTTCGCCTTCAAGAGTGATGATGTACTCTTCCATGTTCTTGTAGGTCAGGTTGCGGTAGGACTTCTTGCCTTCCTTCTTCTTGATCTCGCGGAGCTCAATGGCGAAACCAGGATTGTCGCGGCGAAGCTGCATCAGGGTGGTGTACTCAGGGGTGTTCAGGATGGTTGCGGCCTTGTAGAACTTCTTGATCAGGACGATCTTGCTATTGATGAAATCCACTTCGTACTGCTGAGCCTTAGTCATGGTTTGTTACTTCCTTTCGTTTCTCTTGTTTGTGCTTCAAGGTTGTTCCTCTCTCAACCTTGTGACTGCATTATACTTTATGCTGCGTCCTATAAATCGTACTCTGTCATTTGCGGTGGCAATTGTTTTCAGCATAAAACAGTATGCGTTTTTGCTCCGAATAAAAGATAAGTATTTACTCAGAGCAAAACCACACACTTTTGTACCTGGTCGCAAAAAGATCAAGGCGACTTGCTGAAAGTGCAAGCCGCCTTGTAGAAAGTTGTAGAAGGTTCTTCACAGGTTGGACAGCACGCCTGTTTTCTGTGCCTTCATCAGCACCTGATCGTCCCTGATCCCTTCAAGGTATCGCTGGGTGATGGACACGCTCTCATGCCCCATCAGCCGCGACAAGCTGTAAAGATCAAGCCCGTTTTTGAGCTGAAGATGTGCAAAGGTGTGCCTGCATGTGTGAGGGGAGATTCTGATGTTGCAGTTGACGCCTGTTTCCTGAGCGGCTTTCTTCATGAACTTGGTTATGCCTTCCTGCGTCAGCTGCCTGCCACGATGGGAGACGAACAAATACTTTTCCGGCAGCCTGCCCTCAAAATAGCTCTCCCTGACCATCCGGTATTGCATCAGGGTCTTGGCGAGGTAAGGCGAGACAGGAACCAGTCGCTCCTTGTTGCCCTTCCCGTGAACGATGATGTGATCCTCGCGAATCTGATGGGGACAGAGCGTTGTGACTTCAGACAGCCGCATGCCTGTGTCGAAGAACATGGCGAGGATGGCTCTGTTGCGTATGCTCAGAAAGGTTCGCCCGGAGAAGTAGTTCAGCAGCCTGCGGATTTCTTCCTCGGAAAAGGTCATGATCCTGACATTGGGCTGCTTCATGTTCTTGATATGGGCCGTCGGGCTTTCCTGGATGGAACCCTCCCTTTTCAGATAGTTGAAGAATGTCCTGAAGACTTTCAGCAAGTCGTTGATATACCTCGCCTTTTTCCCTTTATCATCCATCATGGAGAGAAACTGCTTGATGTGAAAGCTCCTGACCTCCTCAACTTCTCCGACCTGGAACTCCTGTTCCAGATACCGCTGCAGATACCTTAGCTGCTTCTGGTAATTGCCGATGGTTCTGGCTGACATCTTCCTTACCTTGCAGTCAAAGCTGTACTCGGTGATGGCAGGCGAAAAGCGCATATAAAAACCCCCTTCCTCCGCCTGCGAACAGTTGGAAAAAGGGGGGGAATGCTTATCGTACCGGCGTCAGGCATCCCTTGGAATGCCTACGGGCCAGCTTCAACATTTTTCGTATCCGGAGAACCGCGCTTCATCAGCCCAGTCCCCGCAAAGCCTTGATTCCTGCGAATTACAGCTCGGCGAAGTACTTGATGGTGCGGACCATCTGGGAGGTGTAGCTGTTCTCGTTGTCGTACCAGGACACAACCTGCACCTGGAAGGTCTCGTCATCCAGCTTGGCAACCATGGTCTGGGTGGCGTCGAACAGGGAGCCGAACTTCATGCCGATCACGTCGGAGGAGACGATGGGCTCCTCGTTGTAGCCGAAGGACTCGGAAGCCTGGGCCTTCATGGCGGCGTTCACAGCGTCCACGGTCACGTCCTTGCCCTTGACCACAGCCACCAGGATGGTGGTGGAGCCGGTGCACACGGGCACGCGCTGGGCGGAGCCGATCAGCTTGCCGTTCAGCTCGGGGATGACCAGGCCGATGGCCTTGGCAGCGCCGGTGGAGTTGGGAACGATGTTCTGCGCGCCAGCGCGGGCACGGCGCAGGTCGCCCTTGCGATGGGGGCCGTCCAGGATCATCTGGTCACCGGTGTAGGCATGCACGGTGGTCATGATGCCGCTCTGGATGGGGAAGGCGTCGTTCAGAGCCTTGGCCATGGGCGCCAGGCAGTTGGTGGTGCAGCTGGCGGCGGAGATGATCTGGTCATCAGCGGTCAGGGTCTCGTTGTTGACGTTGTAGACGATGGTCTTCAGGTCCTTGCCGGCGGGGGCGGAGATGACGACCTTCTTGGCGCCGGCGGTGATGTGCGCCATGGCCTTGTCCTTGGAGCAGTAGAAGCCGGTGCACTCCAGCACCACGTCCACGCCCAGCTTGCCCCAGGGAGCGTCAGCGGCGTTCTTCTCGGCGTAGATCTTGATTTCCTTGCCATCGACGATGATGGAATCCTCGGTGGACTCCACGGTGTGCAGGTTCTCACCGATGTGGCCGCAGTAAGCGCCCTGAGCGGTGTCGTACTTCAGCAGGTGAGCCAGCATGGCAGGAGAGGTCAGGTCGTTGATGGCGACCACTTCGTAGCCCTCAGCGCCGAACATCTGCCGGAAAGCCAGACGGCCAATGCGGCCAAAACCATTGATAGCAACCTTGACGGACATTGGATGATACCTCCTTCAATTTCACTGCACGGGGTTACCCATCCAATATTGTACCCAATTTCGTCCTGTTTTGCAAGGGGGTAAGGGGGAAAAGCGCGTCCTTTTGCAAAAATCTTCACAAGCGGGAAAAATACGCCTGTGGGATGCGTATGGTGACAGCACGCGGAAAGGCGGGCAATTTGTTCTACCTGTCCATTGACATGCCGGATGGAAAATTGTAGAATATGTAATTGCAAATAGGAAAGCAGATCTCTGCGGGGAACGGGGATCGGCAACAACAGGGGGTACAAAAAATGAAGAGAAGGATGCTGCTGGCGCTGGGTCTGGCGCTGGCGCTGGCGCTGTGTACGTCCGCGGCGCTGGCGGAGGTGGCGAAGATTGGCGACAACGTTTATGAGACCTTTGACGCTGCCGTGGCGGATGCGGCCGATGGCGATACCATCGAGCTGCTGGCGGACCTCGAGACAGTGAATGGCATTGGTATCGACGGAAAGACGCTGACCATTGACGGCCAGGGGCACAGGCTTGATTTCAATACTTACGGCATTTACCTTGTAAAGGGAAATGCTCCTGCGGTGCTGACCTTCGAAAACTGCCATATTGTTATGAATCCTGTCAAAGGTACTCCTGCGGTTGCGGGGACGGCCTATTCGTGGGCTGAGGTTGTCATCAATTATGACTGCGTGCTGAACCTGAAGAGCTCCTCGCTCCAAATGGCAGGCGGATCGGACCTGCCTGGCGCAGGCTTGTATTATCATGAAGGGGGCAAGATTAACCTGGATGCCTCCGGCGTGGTTGTCAAGGACATGACGGACAGCGCTTTCAGCGCAGACGTCAACGATGACGGTAATGTTTATACTACTGAACTGAATATTCTGAATGGTTCCCGCGTGGAAACCTCGGGCTGCTACGCAGGCCTGACGGCTGCTCTGCAGGTTACGGTTGACGGTTCCACGCTGATTAACAGCAACCATCGCGGGAACGGTTCCAACGGTGCCGACTACTATATTCGCAACAAATCCGTTGTTGACATCAGCGGTAACGGCTCGCATGGTATGTCTGCCCGCAATATTACGATTTCTGATTCTACCCTGACCTGCAATAACAATGGGATTACCGGCATTACCTTCTATGGGAAGGGCGAATTCCTGGATGCTTCGACGATTGCAATTTCCGGAACGAAGGGTACAAGCTATTGGAGCGCTGGCCTGCGGCTGGCTGTTTCGAGTGCGACAAGCAGCTACGCGACGGGCTTTATCGAAAAGGATACCACGATGACCATTCGCGATAACCTTGTGACGGGTGTGTTCCTGTATAGCGACACTCAGCTCACCGTTGAGGAAGGCGCGGATGTCCTCATTACGTGCAATCATGCCGAGCAGGCAAATTACGCGGAGGAGAAGGAGCTGGCCCGCAAGGGCGGCGGCATCGTGGTGCGGAGTGGCGCAACGGCCCTGCTGTCCAATTCGACGGAAATTTATAACAACCATGCGAAGCTGATGGGTGATGACATCTATGTTGAGAACAGCGGCGCCATCACCTTCGGCCCCACCGGCGAGGGCTGGGAGCTGGACGGCGAGCCGGACTGCTACGGCCAGATTCACGCCATCGACGGCTGGTACGAGGATGGCCTGAAGGATGGCCTCCGCTGGAACGCCGATGCCGAGGATGCGGATGAACGGTACATCGTCCATGTGGAGTCCGGCGCGCTGGAGGGCGAGCTGGCGCTGAAGGCGGCGCATGATGTGATTGAATCTGAACCCGATTCCTCCGAGACCCCCGGTTCCTCTGAGACTCCCGGTTCCTCTGAGACCCCCGGTTCCTCTGAGACCCCCGGTTCCTCTGAGACTCCCGGTTCCTCTGAGACGCCCGGCTCCTCCGAGACGCCCGGCTCCTCCGAGACGCCCGGTTCCTCCGAGACTCCCGGTTCCTCCGAGACCCCCGGTTCCTCTGAGACCCCCGGTTCCTCCGAGACTCCCGGCGCATCTGAGACCCCCGGTGCATCTGAGACCCCCGGTTCCTCCGAGACCCCCGGCGCATCTGAGACCCCCGGTTCCTCCGAGACTCCCGGCGCATCTGAGACCCCCGGTGCTTCTGAGACCCCCGAACCCATCGAGACTTCCACGCCTGAACCCACCAACACGCCTGAATCTACTAACACGCCCGAACCTACGGTGGAAATCACCGCCACGCCGACGGTGACGCCCACTGAGGCTCCCACCGCCACGCCGACGGCCACACCCACTGAGGCTCCCACCGCCACGCCCACGGCTACGCCCACCGCAGCCCCCACGGCCACGCCCACGGCGACGGCTGCGCCCACGCCCACCGCTGCGCCCACGGCCACGCCTACGGTCGTGCCTACGGCCACGGCCGCGCCTACGCCCACCGCTGTGCCCACGGCTACGCCCAAGCCTGTTGATCCGCCCAAGACCAGCGATGACAGCATGCCCCTGGTATGGCTGTGCGCGCTGCTGGCCTGCGCCGTGTGCCTGACCGTGCTGCGCAAGCGCCGCGTGTAATGAACCTCCGTTCTCCCCGAACCACAGCGCAGCTTTCCCCGCGCTGTGGTTCTTTTTTTCACGCGGCAGGCATGAGTTCGGGCCTGCGTGTCGAATTCATCCCCATGGAAAGGAGCGACGCCCATGCGCAACCGGGATTATTGGGACGAGCCCGACGGCCTGGAGGTGCCCGGCCAGGTGCACCGCACCTACCGCACCTCCCGCCGCAGGAAAAGACCCCGCCCCAACCTGCGCCTGCTCATCGCCCTGGCGTGCGCGGTGATGGGCGTGGCGGCGCTGGTGCAGCTGATCGGCTGGGGCTGGAACGCCCTCTCCACCTGGCAGACCAACCGGGAGCTCCGCGCCCTGCGGGAGGAGGCCGCGCAGATGACCTCCGCCGTGACCCAGGCGCCCATCATGACGCCCTATGCCCAGCCCGAGGCCACCGCCGCGCCCGTGCAGGTCACCGCGCCCCAGCGCACCCCCGTGCAGCTGGTTACCGTCACGCCCCTGCCCCAGGAGAAAATCTTCCACCGGCTGGCCGGGGAGATGCTCCCCGACATGCAGGCCCTCTATCAGAGAAATAAGGATCTGGTGGGCTGGCTGAGCATCCCGGGCGTGGTGGATCTCCCCGTGGTCTACCGGGACAACAGCTATTACCTGAACCACGATTTTAATAGGAAGGAAAGCCGGAGCGGCGCGCTCTTCCTGGATGTGCATCACCCCCTGAAGAGCACCACCCAGCACCTGGTGATCCACGGGCACAACATGACCGACGGCAGCATGTTCGGCCTGCTTCCCCATTACAGGAGCAAGTCCTACGTGCTGGAGCACGGCGTTGTGACCTTCAGCACCCTCTACGATCAGGAGACCTACGCGGTGGTGGCGGTGGCCATGACCCCGGAGGACATGTCCCGGGCGGATGCGATCCCCTACATCGGCATGCCGGTCTTTGACAGCGATGCCGCCTTCAACTATTATATGGATAAGGTTCGCGCAGGCGCGCTGTATCAGGTTTATCTGGATGTGAAGTCCACCGATGCGCTGCTGACGCTCTCCACCTGCCTGGGGGACGACCGGCTGCTGCTGGTCTGCCGCAGGCTGCGGGCGGAGGAAACCGTGGAGGAGGTCAGGCGGATTCAGCGCCTGAGCATTCAATAAGAAGGAGAGAACAGGAACCGATGAAGCTGTTTGACGAGAGCAAGCCGGTTTACCGGGCGAATTTCCACCTGCACACCATCCGCAGCGACGGCCGCCGCACCCCGGAGGAAGCCGCCGCGCTGTACAGGAGCCTGGGCTATGACATCCTGGCCATCACCGACCACCGGAAGGTGACGGAAATCCCCGCGCCGGAGGGTCTGCTGCTGGTGCCGGGGGTGGAGCTGGACTTCATGCTTCAGACCCAGGCGGTGCATCTGCTGGGCATCGGCGTGGATGGGCGGATCATCCACCGCTGGCGGCCCATGGGTACGCCCCAGCAGGCCATTGACGACATCCGTGCCTGCGGCGGCCGGGCAATCCTGGCCCATCCCGCCTGGTCGCTGAACACGCCGGAGACCATGGCTGCCCTGACGGGCCTGTCCGCCGTGGAGGTGTGGAACAGCGTCTCCACCCTGCCCATGAACGCTGACCGGGCGGATTCCTCCTCCCTGCTGGACGTGACCGCCGCCCTGGGCCGTCCGCTGCCCTTCGTGGCCAACGACGATACCCACGCCTATGATGCGGAGGTGGCCCTGGGCTGGACGATGCTCCAGGCCGACGCGCTGACCGTTCCCGCCGTGCTGGACGCCCTGGACCGGGGCAGCTTCTACGCCACCCAGGGGCCGGTCATCCGTCAGCTGGAGATTACGGACGGGCAGATGCGGGTGACATGCTCCCCGGCGGACAGGATTGTTTTCTATTCCAACCAGGTCTGGGTGGCAGGCCGCGCGCGCATGGGCAAGGGCATGACGGAATCCGTCTACGACATCCAGCCGGGGGATCATTTCGTCCGCGTCCAGGTGACCGACGCCGAAGGAAAGCATGCCTGGTCCAGCGCCTATGCGGTATAAACACGAACGAATGGCGAAGCGTGCATGACGATCGTCTGTCAATAGGCGAACACGTAATCAAACTGTAACATATAAGTCCGTCTATTGCAAAGAAGCAAAAAATGTTGAGAAAAAGTTAAAAAACCGCTTGACAATTCCGGAGAACGGTGGTATTATATCTAAGCTGACTCGCGAGAGCGAGCGGCACCGAACCTTGAAAACGATACAGAAACAAC
>JBJERU010000050.1:0-10936 GCA_051882415.1 Faecalibacterium sp.
TCGAACGTGAGAGCTGCATTCCTGCTTCTCTGATTGGTTCTCTCTTTCATCTTCTACGGCTCTGGATGCCCTCTTTTAGAAGTCATTCTTTCGCCGTGCCCTTGGCGCTTGAGTATAATACCACACCTGCCTCGCTTTGGCAAGCCCTTTTTTCGCTTTTTTCGATCTTTTTTGCTCTTTTGGGCGTTTTGGATAGTTTTCATGCGCAAATACCATTCACTTTGACGCAGAGTTTGTTGTTTCAATACTTCTGCTTTTTACTGTATATAGGATATTATAATACCTCTTATAATAGGAAAAAGATCAATTTTTTTGTTTTATTTTCTCTTTTTCACATCTTTTTTCCTGTCAAGAGGCACAGCGAAAATTTTGCTCTGAAAATCCATTTCAAATTTTGTCTAAAGCCACGAAATACAAGATATTGTGGTTATGAGCTTGACATATCACTAAATAGTGATATGATAATATCACATCGCTTGAGCAAACTCACAAAACGAACCCTGATCTTCCCCATAGAGGAAGCATCTTTTTACCCCCACTATAAAAGCAGGCACGGAGGAGCACTATGAAGATCATCAAGCGCAACGGCGCAGAGGTCCCTTTTGATATTACAAAGATCATTACTGCCATTGCAAAGGCGAATGAATCCGTAGAGGACAAATCCCGTCTGCGGCAGGATCAGATCACCCGGATCGCTGCCGCCGTGACCGAACAGTGCCAGCAGCTGAACCGCGCCGTGAGCGTGGAGGAGATCCAGGACATGGTGGAAAACCAGCTCATGGATGCGCATGCCCATGACGTTGCCCGCCACTATATCACCTATCGGTATGTCCAGAGCCTGAAGCGTCAGACCAACACCACGGACGAGCGCATCCTGAGCCTGATCGAGTGCCAGAACGAGGAAGTCAAACAGGAAAACGCCAACAAAAATCCTACTGTCAACAGTGTGCAGCGCGACTATATGGCTGGTGAGATCTCTAAGGATCTCACTTCCCGCCTGCTGCTGTCGCCGGAGATCGTCAAAGCTCATAACGAGGGCCTGATCCACTTCCACGACTCCGATTACTTTGCGCAGCATATGCACAACTGCGATCTGGTCAACCTGGAGGATATGCTTCAAAACGGTACGGTCATCTCCGGCACCTATATCGAAAAGCCCCATAGCTTTTCGACCGCCTGCAACATCGCGACCCAGATCATTGCACAGGTCGCGTCCAATCAGTATGGCGGCCAGAGCATCAGCCTGACCCATCTGGCTCCCTTTGTAGACGTCTCCCGCAAGAAGATCGCCGCCGAAGTGGAGCAGGAAATGGAAGGCCTGGATGTTTCCGCCGAGCGCAAGAGCGCCATCGTAGAGCGCCGTCTGCGGGCCGAGATCAACCGCGGCGTCCAGACCATCCAGTATCAGGTTGTCACCCTGATGACGACCAACGGTCAGGCTCCTTTCATCACGGTATTTATGTACCTGGGCGAGGCTCGCACTCCTCAGGAAAAGGCCGACCTTGCCATTATTATCGAAGAGACCATCCGCCAGCGCTATCAGGGCGTCAAGAATGAGGCCGGGGTCTGGATCACCCCTGCATTCCCCAAGCTGATCTATGTTCTGGAAGAGGACAACATCCGTCCCGGCACCCCCTATTATTATTTGACCGAGCTGGCCGCAAAGTGCACCGCCAAGCGCATGGTGCCCGACTATATCTCGGAAAAGAAGATGCTGGAGCTGAAAGTGGACAAAAACGGCGAGGGCCACTGTTACACCTGCATGGGCTGCCGCAGCTTTCTGACACCCTATGTCGACCCCGAAACCGGTAAGGCCAAATATTATGGACGCTTCAATCAGGGCGTTGTTACCATCAATCTGGTAGACGTGGCCCTGAGCTCCGGCGGAAACTTTGAACGTTTTTGGAAGATTTTTGACGAACGGCTGGAGCTGTGCCATCGTGCATTGCAGGCGCGCCACGAGCGCTTGATGGATACCCCCAGCGATGCCGCGCCCATCCTGTGGCAGTACGGCGCACTGGCCCGCCTGAAAAAAGGAGAAAAAATCAACAAGCTGCTGTTTGGCGGCTATTCCACCATCAGCCTGGGCTATGCGGGCCTGTATGAGTGCGTCAAATATATGACCGGCAAGAGCCACACCGACGCAGATGCCAAGCCGTTTGCTCTGAGCGTGATGCAGCACATGAACGATAAGTGTCAGGAGTGGAAAAAGGCAGAGAATATGGACTATTCTCTGTATGGCACGCCGCTGGAATCCACCACCTATAAATTTGCCAAGTGCCTGCAAAAGCGCTTTGGCCTGATTCCAGGCATTACGGATAAGAATTATATCACCAACAGCTACCACGTCCATGTTTCGGAAGAGATCGACGCCTTTACCAAGCTGAAATTTGAGAGCGAGTTCCAGAAGCTTTCTCCCGGCGGCGCCATCAGCTATGTGGAAGTGCCCAATATGCAGGACAATCTGGAAGCGGTCATGAGCGTGCTTCAGTTCATCTATGATAACATCATGTATGCCGAGCTGAACACCAAGTCGGATTACTGCCAGTGCTGCGGCTATGACGGCGAGATCCAGATCGTGGAAGATGACGGCAAACTGGTCTGGCAGTGCCCCAAGTGCGGCAACCATGACCAGAACAAGCTGAACGTTGCCCGCCGCACCTGCGGTTATATCGGCACCCAGTTCTGGAACCAGGGCCGCACGCAGGAGATCAAAGACCGGGTGCTGCATCTGTAAGGCGAAGGGGTTTGTTGCCTGGGGTTTGTTCCTTTTTGAAAAAAGGAACCGAAAAACTTTTTTCTCGCAAAATGCTTTGCATTTTGCACCTGATAACCGGGTTTTCGGTTGGCTGGACAGCAAAACTTTTGCGCACTCCCGTGCGCGGCGGCTGCGCCGCTGGGCGGGAAAGCGGAGCGTTAAAAAACAAAGGCTTCCCTTTCGAGGGAAGCCTTTTCAACAGGAGAGGTTCTTATGAACTACGCCAACGTCAAATATTATGACATCGCCAACGGGCCGGGAGTACGCACCAGTTTGTTTGTATCTGGATGCACACACCACTGCCCCGGCTGTTTCAACGATATCGCATGGGATTTTGGCTATGGAAAACCCTTTGACAAGACAGTAAGGAACCAGATCTTTGCTTCCTGCCAGCCGGACTACATCGCGGGGCTGTCCCTGTTAGGCGGCGAACCGATGGAACCGGAAAACCAGCGGGAGCTGCTGCCCTTTGTGCGCAACTTCAAAGTGCTGTATCCCAAGAAAACGGTGTGGTGCTATTCCGGCTACACCTGGGAGCAGCTGATCGGCACAGCGCCCAGCCGTGCCCGGTGCGAAGCCACAGATGCGCTGCTGAAGCTGCTGGACGTGCTGGTAGATGGCCGATTTGTGCAGGCGCAGTATGATATCTCTCTGCGCTTCCGGGGCAGCGCCAATCAGCGCCTGCTGGATGTGCCCCGCTCCCTTGCCGCCGGGCATCCGGTCTGGTGGGAGGATGAGCCGGTGTTCTCGACGCATACGATGGATTAAGAACCGGGCGTTTCCTTTTGAATGCACCGCGTACAGCCCGCCCGGGCCTTGCAAACAGGTCGAAGCCTGCCCTATGCGAATGAAAAACCTGGCCCATGCGGATGCATGGGCCGATTGAAAAGTTTTTGCCCCGCTTTTTTCAAAAAGCGGGAAAAGAAAGATCAAAAAGCTTTTTCGGTTCCTTTTTCTCGAAAAAGGAACAAAAATCACTCCACCATCTCCCGCACCTGCTCCAGAAAAGCCGCGCCATACCGGGCGGCTTTTTTCTCGCCCACGCCAGTGATATCCAAAAACGCATCCATTGTCACCGGCTTTTTCACACAGATCTCCCGCAAGGTAGCATCGCTGAACACCATATAGGCCGGAACCTTTTGCTTACTGGCCAGGCGTTTGCGCAACGCATACAGGCTGTCCAGAAGCTTTGCTTCCGATCCCTCCAGTTCCGGCAGAGTGCCGCGAACCGCGCGGCGCGGCCGGGCGGAAGCCGCCGGGCGGAGCGCCGGAGCGTTTTCTCTTTGGGCTGTCGCCTGCGTTTCCCGCTGTGCCCGGCGCTTCTCCGCCAGACAGCAGGAACAGTTGCCGCATTTTTCTGGGGCATTCTCACCGAAATAGCGCAGAAAGAACCCCCGCAGGCAGCGTTCTGTTGTGGAATAGAACGTCATATATTTAAGGCGTTCCTCCGCTTTACGGGCAGCCTCGGCTTTTACATCGGCAGGCAGGCCATTATCGGCCTCCTGCTCCTTTTCAATAAAAAAGCGGGCTGTCCGCACATCACTTCCGGAGTAGAGCAGGACACAGCGGGCCGGCAGACCATCGCGCCCGGCGCGGCCCGCCTCCTGATAATAGCTTTCAAGATCCTTGGGCATATTATAGTGGATGACAAAGCGCACGTTGGGCTTATCAATGCCCATACCAAAAGCATTGGTCGCCACCATGATCTGGATCCGGTCATAGAGAAAATCATCCTGGTTCCTTTGGCGCACCTCCGGTTCCAGCTTGGCGTGATAAGCCGCCGCGCGGATGCCCCGGCTTTGCAGCAGGCGGGCGGTTTCGTCCACCTGGCGCGTAGTGCTGCAATAGACGATGCCGGTATGATCTCCTTCTTTCAGCACCAGCTCCAGCAGCTGCTGCGGCTTCTGGCTGGGCAGGGAACGGCGCGTTTCAAAATAAAGATTGGGCCTGTCAAAGCCGGTAGTGATCTCATATGGATCCCGCAGAGCCAGATGGGTACGGATATCTTCCCGCACATGGGCGGTAGCCGTGGCGGTAAACGCGCCCATCACCGGGCGGGAGGGCAGCCTGTCCACAAAAGCGCGGATGCGCAGGTAGCTGGGGCGGAAATCCTGTCCCCACTGGCTGACGCAGTGAGCCTCATCCACCGTGACCATGCTGATCTTCTGCTCCTGTGCAAAGCGCTGGAAGCCCGGCATCTCCAGGCGTTCCGGGGCCACATAGATGATCTTATACCAGCCTTCCCGGGCGCGGTGCAGCATCAGAGCCTTTTGATGATCGGTCAGGCTGTTGTTCAAAAAGGCAGCAGCCACCCCTGCCTGCACCAGCGCCCCCACCTGATCCTTCATCAGGCTGACCAGCGGCGATACCACCAGCGTGATGCCCGGCAGCAGCAGCGCCGGGATCTGATAACAGATCGATTTGCCTGCACCCGTCGGCATGACCGCCAAAACGTCCTGCCCGGACAGCAGGCGATCGACGATTTCCTCCTGACCGGGGCGGAAACGATCATATCCAAACACCTTTTTCAAAATCTCATGCGTTTGTTCCATGTGCTGTCCTCCATCCTTGCTTGTACAAGTATACCACGGTTGGGCCTGCCGCGCCAACCGCAGCGCAGATTTCCGTCAAAAGTCCTCTTTTTTCGATGGATTTTCTGGAAGCGATAGCTTTTCGCGGTGGAAAATGTTATACTAAGGATACAATCTTCCACTGCGGCCGCCGGTTGCTCTGCTTCGGCCCGCCTTGACCCGCCTTTGGGCGGAAGCGATCAAAGGAGAATATCCCTATGCAACAAAAACTGATCACCTTTGCCGTCCCCTGCTACAACTCGGCCGAGTACATGCGCCACTGCGTCGAAACTCTGCTCTCTGCCGGGGAACGGGCCGAGATCATCCTGGTGGATGACGGCTCTGTCAAAGATGACACCCCTGCCATCTGCGACGAATACGCAGCTAAGTATCCCACCATCGTCAAAGCCATCCATCAGGAGAATGGCGGCCACGGCGAGGGTGTCAATCAGGGCATCCGCAACGCGTCCGGCATCTACTACAAGGTCGTGGACAGCGATGACTGGCTGGACATCGACTGTTTGAAGCAGGTGCTGGACCGTCTGGAAAAGCTGATCTCCCGCAACAGCGCCCCCGATCTGATGATCTGCAACTACGTCTATGAGCATGTGGAGGACAACACCACCCACACGGTGCGCTATACCAACGTATTCCCGCAGAACCGCCTGTTCACCTGGACACATGTAGGCCGCTTCCGCCCGGATCAGAACCTGCTGATGCACTCGGTCATCTACCGCACCGAAGTGGTGCGTGCCTGCGGCATGGTTCTGCCCAAGCACACCTTCTATGTGGACAATATTTTTGTCTATCAGCCGCTTCCGTTTGTCAAGAGCATGTATTACATGGATCTGGATCTGTATCGGTACTTTATTGGCCGTTCCGACCAGAGCGTGAACGAAAGCATCATGGTCAAGCGCGTAGACCAGCAGCTGCGGGTCACTCGCCACATGATCGACTGCCAGGATCTGGATGATCTGAACGACCGTCCCCGTCTGCGCGCCTATATGCTGCACTACCTGTCCATGATGATGACCGTCAGCGACATTTTCCTGCTTCTGGACGGCAGCAAGGAAGCCTATGCCAAAAAGGACGAGCTGTGGAAGTATCTGCGCACTCATGTCAGCCCCAAGGTCTACCGCTCGGTGCGGATGAGTCTGGGCGGCATGACCAACATGCGCTTCCCCGGCAGCGACAAGGTGATCCTGGGCGGCTATCGCCTGGCCCAGAAGGTCGTCAAGTTCAACTGAGCACCCCACCAAAGGCCCGGAGGGATCCCCTCCGGGTCTTTTTTCATCTTTTTGACGGGAAAATGCACAAATTTTCTCCGTAGAATCATAGCATCTTCCCTAAAGTTTTATTGCATTTCGCCCTGTTCAGGAGTATAATTTTGTGCGGGCCGCACAATGCTGCGGCCTTTGCAAAACCATATCACAGGAGGTTCATAAAGGAAAACAACATTTTTGCGGCTTTCCCAAACGTAGTTATGGAACAGATTCTGATTTGTCTTTCCGTTGCACTGATCGCGGGTCTGCTGGCGTCCCGCGCAGCCAAATCCATCCGTCTGCCCGCCGTCACTTCCTATCTGATCGCCGGCTTGCTTCTCGGCCCCTTTTTTCTGGGTCGGCTGGGCATTCCGGGCATAGGCTTTGCCACGCTGGAAGCAGTGGACAGCTATAAGATCATCACCCAGGTCGCGCTGGGCTTCATTGCCTTTGTCATCGGCAACGAGTTCCGGCTTGGCGCGCTCAAAAGTATGGGCCGACAGGCCATCACGGTAGGCATTTTTCAGGCAGTGATCACCACCCTGATGGTAGATGCAGCCCTGATCGTCCTGCACCTGCTGCGGCCGGATATCCTTTCGGTATCCTCTGCCATTACGTTGGGCGCGATCGCCTCGGCCACTGCCCCGGCTGCCACCTTGATGGTCGTAAAGCAGTACAAGGCCAACGGCCCTCTCACCCGCCTGCTGCTGATGGTGGTCGCCATCGACGATGCGGTAGGTCTGGTACTGTTCTCGGTGTCCTTTGGCATCGCAAACGCCCTGGAGCAGGGCCGCATCGATCCGGTCAGTGTGATCGTGGAGCCGATCGTAGAGATCTTTCTCTCGCTGGGTCTGGGCGCGCTGGCCGGGTTTGTGCTCAACCTGCTGGAGATCTATTTTCATTCCCGTTCCAAGCGCATGTCCTTATCGGTGGCCTTTGTGCTGCTGACGGTGGGCCTGTCCATGGTGGAATTCCATGTTGGCCCGGTACGCTGCGGCTTCTCGCTGCTTTTGGTGTGCATGATGACCGGCACCGTGTTCTGCAACATCTGCCCCACCTCGGAAGAGCTGATGGACCGTGTGGATCGCTGGACTTCCCCTATCAACATCCTGTTCTTTGTGCTCAGCGGTGCAGAGCTGGATCTTCAGATCCTGACAAATCCGCTGGTGCTGCTGATCGGTGTAGTCTACATCATCTCCCGTTCCAGCGGCAAGATCTCCGGTTCTTATCTGAGCTGCCGCCTGACCCATTGCAGCAGCTCCATCCAAAAGCATCTGGGCATCACCCTGCTGCCGCAGGCCGGTGTTGCGCTGGGCATGGCCCTGACCGCTGCCAGCCTGTCGGACGGCGCAGTGGTACGCAATGTGGTGCTTTTCTCGGTGCTGGTGTATGAACTGGTCGGCCCGACTCTGACCAAGATGTCTTTGACCGCTGCCGGAGAGATCGCGCCCGAGGGACGCACCAGTGCCCGTACCGAAAACAAGCCCAAAGAACCGATCTCCCTCAGGTAAGGGGCTGTTGCAAAATCGTTCACCCCGGAAAAGCTGAAAACCAGGGTATAAAACCCAAAAATGAGATAGGCAGACCCTTTTGGGAAAGCCTATCTCATTTTTATTTGGGCTGTTGCAGCAGCTTTTTTTGTTGCGCCTGGATACAAAAATACCGCCGTCCCAGCGGACAGCGGTATAAGAAAGCTTTGGGGGAAAAATCAGCGCTTGGAGAACTGGGGTGCACGACGGGCAGCCTTCAGACCGTACTTCTTGCGCTCCTTCATACGAGGATCGCGGGTCAGGAAGCCAGCCTTCTTCAGGGCAGGACGGTTCTCTTCGTTCTGCTGCAGCAGAGCGCGGCTCAGGCCGTGGCGGATAGCGCCAGCCTGACCGGAAACACCGCCGCCGGAAACGCGGACGACCACATCATACTTGCCTTCCAGACCCAGCAGAACCAGCGGAGAACGGACGATCAGCTTCAGGGTCTCCAGACCAAAGTAGTTGTCGATGTCACGGTCGTTGATGGTGATCTTGCCGGTGCCGGTGTACACGCGAACGCGGGCAACGGAATCCTTACGACGACCAGTGCCGTAGAAATAAGGTTTGGTTTCGTACATAATTCAATTGCCTCCTTCTCAGAACTCGATCTTCTCGGGCTTCTGAGCAGCGTGAGCGTGCTCAGCACCCTGGTAGCAGTGCAGACGGGTCAGGGCCTTTGCGCCGATGGTGTTGGAGGGGACCATGCCCTTGACCGCATAGGTCATAGCCAGGTCGCTGTGCTCAGCCATCAGCTTGCTGTACTGAACCTTTTTCAGGCCGCCAACATACAGGCTGTGGGTGATGTGGAACTTCTGCTCGGCCTTCTTGCCGGTCAGAACGGCCTTATCGCAGTTGATGACAACAACGTGATCACCGCAGTCCACATTGGGGGTAAAATCAACCTTCTGCTTGCCGCGCAGCAGAACAGCAGCCTCGGCAGCGACGTGGCCCAGCGACTTGCCGGCAGCGTCGAGCAGATACCACTTGCGCTCGACTTCAGCGGGCTTGACGAGAGTAGTGCTCATATCTATTTCCTCCTGATAAGCTTTTTGAACGTTTCAGGCGCCTTTGGGGGCGCGAGTGTCAGTATACATCACAAAAACACGCCTGTCAACAACATTTTTTGATTTTTTCAGCTCAAATTTTTAATCCTCTTAAAATCTCTTGTTTTCTCTTAAAATCTCGTTATTTCTAAGTTCGCATTTTTCACAGGCTTTTTGCCTGATCTTTGTGCAAAATTTGAGCCGCGTGCCGCAAACCCGCAGCCAGACGCTATAAATTTGCCAGCGGTTGTGCTATAATAGGTAAGTATCCCCCTGTCCGCATCTCCGGCAGGGCAAACCGCACACAAAGGAGAACACATTCATGCCCAGAGACATCGACCGCCAGGCCGCCGCGCAAAAGCGCACCACCCGTCTGCTCACCATCGCCATGGGTGTTGTGCTGCTCGGTGCAGCCGCCTATTTTATCCTGAGCCTTGTTGCCACCCGCCGCCATCCCGCCAATCCGGACACCCATTTCACTTCCGAAACCGGCATCTCGGTCTACTACGAAAGCGCCATGTGGCCCGTCTGCAACGACACTGTGAAAGAAGTTCTGCGCACGGACGGCACCCCGGTGGAATATCAGGTTCTGGAGCTGGCATCCTCCAGCAGCAGCGATGATGATTATTACCAGGTGGTCATGCTCCAACGCGGCGACGCAAGCACCTACGACGATTTTCTTGCCCAGTCCGAAAGAGAGCTGAAAGCCGATTACGGCGTAGCCAAGTCCTCCAAGCTGAAGCTGGACATGGAGGGCGTGACAGTCACCGCCAAACGGTTCGATATCCAGGTCTACTATGCGATCCTTGCCACGCTGGAGTATCCGGACGGAGACGTTGTCTATGTTTCTGCCCTGACCAAGCTGGCCTCGGTGAACGACATCCTCAATCTGGTGGAAAGCGTGACCCTGGAATGAGCGATCCCAGAGCGATGCAGCGCCTGTGCGGACTGATGCGCAAGGCGATCCAGGATTATGAGATGCTCTCCCCGGGCGACCGGGTGCTGGTCGGCGTTTCCGGCGGCAAGGACAGCGTGGCCCTGACCGTAGGCTTGGCCATTCTGCGGGAGTACATCGGTTTTGACTACGAGGTAACGGCCGTCACGCTGGATCCCCAGTTCAACCATCAGCCGGTAGATTACTCCGCGCTGACCGAGCTGTTTGCCCGCTACGGCGTGCAGCATGAAGTACGCCGCACCGAGATCGGGCCGGTGGTGTTTGAGTACCGTCAGGAGAAAAATCCCTGTGCCCTATGCGCCAAGCTGCGCCGCGGCGCGCTGCACACCGCCGCCCAGGAGCTGGGCTGCAATAAGGTGGCTCTTGGTCATCATCTGGATGATGCTGTTGAAACATTTTATATGAATCTTTGGCGGGAAGGGCGCATTGGATGTTTTTCTCCAGTCACCTATCTTTCCCGCCGAGATTTGACTTTGATCCGCCCCATGCTGCTGGCCACCGAACAGGAAGTGCGTTGTGCGGTGCGGGAGGAAAGCTTTCCCATCGTCAAAAGCCGCTGTCCCGCCGACGGCGTGACCGTGCGCGAAGAAACCAAAGATTTTGTCCGGGAGCGCTGCCGCACCGATCATGCGTTCCGTCAAAAGACGCTGCATGCATTGCAGGAAAGCGGCATCGACGGCTGGAAGCCGGTGCATACGGGAAGAATGAAGGCGTAAGGGCAGCGGCAAAGGAAAGTGCAAGCGGCATCGGAGATGCATCCTTATAGATCGCGGACGGGATGGGGCAGGCTTATGCCCTGTTATTCAATCGATAGCCGGT
>JBJERU010000051.1:0-45168 GCA_051882415.1 Faecalibacterium sp.
AGGCTTATACTGTGCCCCATAGGGAATGACCGCTTTGACCGCCTCGTACCAGGTGCAAAATGTCCGTTCCTTTAAAAAATGCACCAGGCGCAGCAGCTCCGGCGTCAGGCAGGCCGAGGCCGGGGCAACATCAAACAAACTTTTCAGCTTGGAGTTTTCCGGTTCGGCATCACAGGCCAGCACCACACCCATGCGGGCGCGGCTGCCTCTGCCAAAAGGCACCAGAACCATGCTGCCCAGGCGCACGGCGTCCTGTTGATCCGGCAGGACGGCATAGGTATAGAGTTTATCGAAATGAAAGGTCGCGTTGCTGACCGCAACGCCCACCGTTTTGGGCATGGATCATGCTCCTTCGCAGATTTTATTCCGCCGCAAGACCGGCGCGCTGGGCCATCAGCCGATAAAGCTGATCGGCGCAGGAGTCGATCTCCGTGTTGACCAGCCGCAGATCGAACGTCGGCGCACAGGCCAGCTCCGCGCGGGCTTCTTCCAAACGGCGCTGTACGCTGGCCTCGTCCTCGGTACCGCGGCCCCGCAGCCGCTGCTCCAGGGTCTCGGCGGAGGGCGGCAGCAGGAAGATCGTGGTACAGCCGGGATACAGACGCTTGATGTTGGCCGCACCGTGCACATCGATCACCAGCACCACAAAGGAACCGGCATTCAGGTGGCGGTCGATCTCGCTGCGCAGGGTGCCGTAATAATTGCCCCCGTAGAGATTATACTCCACGATCTGATCCGCCTGTACCAGAGCCAGAAATTCTTCTTTGGTGCGGTAGTAGTAGCTGATGCCCTCCTGCTCGCCGGGACGCGGGGCGCGGGTGGTGGCGGAAACGGTCTTGCTGATCTCCGGGTGCTGGCCGCGCAGAACGCCCACCACGGTATCCTTGCCCACGCCCGAAGGCCCGGACACCACAAACAGATATTTTTCATTCTCCATGTGCTGGTTCCTCCTCAGATGCACGGCTTTCCGGCTGACCGGCAGCACGGCCGGCCACCGTCTCCGGCTGAAGGGCCGAAAGCACAACATGGTCGGAGTCCATGATCAGCACCGCACGAGTGCTGCGTCCATAGGAAGCATCGATGAGCATGCCGCGTTCCCGCGCTTCCTTGACCAGACGCTTGACCGGAGCAGAGTCGGGGCTGACGACCGCGATCAACCGCCCCGCACTGATCATATTGCCAAAGCCGATATTGATAAGCTGCATAAAATCCCCCTCTGTTTTGCCGCAGGGATCACTCCAGGTTTTGGATCTGCTCGCGGATCTTTTCGATCTCCGCTTTCATATCCACCACGATACGGGCGACATCCAGATCCTGGCATTTGGAACCGATGGTATTCGTTTCCCGGTTCAGCTCCTGGGTCAAAAAGTCCAGTTTGCGGCCCACCGGTTCCGCCAGCTGCAAAATATCGCGGTACTGCGCAATATGGCTGCGCAGACGAACGGTTTCCTCATCCACGGCGGTCTTATCGCCAAAGATCGCGGCTTCGGTCAAAACCCGGGCATCATCGATATCGCGATCTTCCAGAATGACCTTGAGCTTTTCGTACAGGCGGGCGGTATATGCCTCGACTCTGCCGGCGGAAAGCTGCTCGATACGGCCCACCCGCTCTTCTAAAAATGCCAGTCGGTTCTCGATATCCGCCTTCATCTTTGCGCCTTCCGCGGCGCGCATCTCAATGAAGCGATCCAGTGCCTGGGCCGTTACCGCACAAACATCCTCCCACAGCTGTTCCTCATCCACATCGGCATGGCGGGTAGCCAGCACCTCCGGAAAGCGGGTAAGCAGACCGGAAGAGATATCGTTTTTGATGCACAGCTCTTCCGACAGCTCGCGCAAAGCCTGCTGGTAGCTGCGGGCCAGTTCCAGGTTGACTGCAACCACCGTGTCGGCAGCCTCCACATTCTGCACGGTCAGGCTCAGTTCCACCTTTCCGCGGCTGACCCGCTCGTTGATCTGCTTTTTCAGGCGGCTGTCCATATAGTTGCAGGTGCGGGGCATGCGGGAAGAATACTCAAAATAGCGGGAATTGACGCTGCGCAGTTCCACCGTGATCTCGCGGCCATTGCGCACGGCCGTTCCCCGGCCAAAACCAGTCATACTTAAAATCATGTGCGATTCCTTTTCTTTTTAACCAGATTTCAAAATGCCGGGCACAGGGCACGCCGGCAGCATCGAAGGCGCAGACTCCCAGCATAGAATACATATACCGTTATTCTACTATTTCCAGCCCCGTTTTGCAAGATAAGGGCCAAAAAAAGCACGGAAATCGATTTTGACGCATAAAAGGCAACGTCCCAGTGCAAAGAGGTCTTTTATCTTCCCCTGCCCTTTTGCGATCAAACAGACAAAACCCCCAGCTGCCCGGAGAACGGATAGCTGAGGGTTTCGTTCGTGCTTCTGTCCTGAAGTGGGTTGCAATGTGGATTTTCACACAGGTCAAGAGCGCAAATTTTAACGCATAACAGCGTTATTTTTCAGTGCCGCCGACGGGGGTCGAACCCGTACTCTGTCTCCAGAAAGGGATTTTAAGTCCCTCGTGTCTGCCAATTTCACCACAGCGGCCCGGCAAAGCTGCCGCAGTTTTCTGCGGCAGCTTCTATAGAATACAATAAAACAGAATTTTTGTCAAGAAACGCCCGCACTCAAACGCGGCCGCCGTGCAGCTCGGCATACATGCGGCTGCGGCAGTCCGCTACGGCAGGGGTCATATTGACATAGTGCTTGTGCGGACACTCCAGGCGCAGCTCGCTCTCCCAAGTCTCATCGGTGAGCTGGCGGACGATATACTCCCTCTTCTCAGAGATGGAGGGCAGCTCAATAGCCAGCTGGCCGCCCACAATGTGCGGCACCAGCAGCGGCTTGACAGCCGTCGGAGTGATGGTGATGGTGCGTTCGATCGCATCCGAGTCCAGATTCACCATCTTGATCGGCTTGCCCGCCTCGATGATCTCGCCGTCCATCGCGATGAGATCGCACTGCGCCTGACCATTTTCGTCGTAAAGGCGCCAGGGCATCTTTTTGCCCGGAATGATCGCTTTGCTGGCCGAATCCGAACACTTCATCTTGGGCTGATAGCTTCCGTCCGGCTTCTTGACGGCCACCAGTTTATACACGCCTCCGAACACCGGATCGGAAGCGGAGGTGATCAGGTTCTCGCCCACGCCATAAGAGTCAAAGTGCGCATGCTCATACAGCTCCATGTTGGCGATCTTCTTTTCGTCCAGGCCGTTAGAGGCAACCAGCTTGATATAGGGCTTTCCGGCTGCATCCAGGGCTTTGCGCAGGCGCTTGGAGCCACGGGCCAGGTCGCCGGAGTCGATACGGGCAGCCTTAACACGCTTGTTGGGATCATCCGGATATTTTTCGATGAGATAATCGTCCAGCTTGATCAGGTTGGGCAGACCGCTTTCCATAATATTATAGGTGTCCAGCAGCAGGCTGACCGAGTCCGGATAGGTATCTGCATACGCCTTGAATGCCTCGAACTCGGTGGGGAAAAATTCGATAAAGCTATGTGCCACCGTGCCCACAGCTTTGACTTCTTCGCCATACTTCATCTCTGCCAGACAGTTGGCCGTACCGATGCAGCCGCCCAGCACAGCGGCATAGGCACCATCGTTGCCTGCACTTTCGCCCTGGGCGCGGCGGGTGCCGAACTCCATGACATTGCGGGGGGTTTTGGTGTTCAGGCCTACCACACGGGTGGCTTTGGTTGCGATCAGGCTGTGGAAATTCATCGTTTGCAGCAGATAGGTCTCGATCAGGATCGCGCCTACCAGGTCGCACTCGATGCGCACCATTTGTACATGTGGATAGCACACCGTGCCCTCCGGCATGGCATACATATCGCCCTTCCAGCGATAAGTGCGCAGATAGTCGCAAAATTCTTCGCTCATGCCCTTGGTGCGCAGCCACCAGATGTCCTGCGCATTGAAATGGTAGTTCATTAAAAAGCGGGTCAGCTTGCGCTGGCCGGCGCTGATAGAATAGCCCTGGTTATCGGGGTTCTTGCGGAAGAACATATCGAACACCAGCGTAGTGTCCTTGTATCCGTGCAGGAACAGACAGTTGGCCATCGTAAACTCATAAAAATCCACAACCATCGCGGGGTTGTCGTAGTCTTCATCCGGAATATAGGGAACAACTTTGATCTCTTCCATAGAAGTTTTCCTCTTTTCTTTCCTCCCGGCAGAGAACCCATGCGGATGCATGTTCGCCGGAGCAGGCCCTGCATTCTTAGAAGCTGTTTTTCCTGGCCAATGTACGCTGTCTGGCTATGGAAACAGATCCTTACACGTTTTGTTACACGCTTGGGGTGGGAACAGGCACAGCCATCTCTCCCCGGCAGGGCGGTTTTTATCATGATAGCATCATTTGGGGCGAGGTGCAAGTGCTTTTATAAATTTCAGGGCAAATTCCAGAAAAAGTGTCAGGATTCCTGTCATGACAGATCTTCAAAGACCGGTTCCCTCTTCTCGGAACATATCACGCTGACGCAAAAAGCCCCGCTGCAAAACACAGCGGGGCGATCCACAAAGAGATCAGACGTTCATCACGCTTGAGGTGGCATTCTTCAGCACAACATCGTGGCTGCCGCCCTCGATGATAGAAGTAGAAGATACCACGGTCAGCTTGGCCTTCTCCTGCAGCTCAGGGATGGACAGAGCGCCGCAGTTGCACATGGTGCTCTTGACCTTGTACAGAGTCGTCTGCACGCCGTCGGCCAGAGAGCCTGCATAAGGAACATAGCTGTCCACGCCTTCCTCAAAGGTCAGCTTGGAAGCGCCGCCCAGGTCATAGCGCTGCCAGTTGCGGGCACGGTTGGAGCCTTCGCCCCAGTACTCCTTCATATACTGGCCGTTGATGCGCACCTTATTGGTGGGGCTTTCGTCAAAACGGGCAAAGTAGCGGCCCAGCATCACGAAATCTGCGCCCATCGCCAGAGCCAAAGTGATGTGATAGTCATGCACGATGCCGCCGTCGGAGCAGATGGGAACATACACGCCGGTCTCCTTGAAATACTCGTCACGAGCCTTGGCGACCTCGATGACCGCGGTGGCCTGGCCGCGGCCGATGCCCTTGGTCTCGCGGGTGATGCAGATGGAGCCGCCGCCGATGCCGATTTTGACAAAATCCGCGCCGGCCTGTGCCAGAAAACGGAAGCCCTCGCGATCCACCACGTTGCCTGCGCCGACCTTCACCTTATCCCCATAGTTCTCACGGATCCAGGCGATGGTGCGGCTCTGCCACTCCGAGAAGCCCTCGGAAGAGTCGATGCACAGCACGTCCACACCGGCTTCCACCAGAGCGGGAACGCGCTCGGCATAGTCACGCGTGTTGATGCCTGCGCCGACCACATAGCTCTTGTTGCCATCCAGCAGCTCGTTGATGTTCTCCTTGTGGGAGTTATAGTCCTTGCGGAACACAAAATATTTCAGATTGCCGTCTGCATCCACCAGCGGCAGAGTGTTGATCTTGTTGTCCCAGATAATGTTGTTGCAGTCGTGCAAAGAGGTGTTCTCCGGGGCAGTGACCAGCTTTTCCAGCGGGGTCATAAAGGTGGTGACGCAAGCGTCATCGGGGGTATGGTTCACGCGGTAATCGCGGGAAGCCACGATGCCCAGCAGCTTGCCGTTGGGGGTGCCGTCCTCCGTGATCGCAATGGTGGAGTGGCCGGTGCGGGCCTTCAGCTCCAGCACGTCATGCAGGGTGGCGCTGGGGGCAAGGTTAGAATCCGAAACCACATAGCCTGCCTTATAGCTCTTGACGCGGCGCACCATAGCGGCTTCGTCCGCAACGCTCTGAGAGCCATAAATAAAGGAGACGCCGCCCTGACGTGCCAGCGCGATGGCCAGGCGATCGCCGGAGACCGACTGCATGATGGCACTGATCATGGGGATATTCATTTCCAGCGGGCACTTTTCCTCGCCCTTGCGGTACTTGACCAGCGGGGTCTTGAGGCTTACGGCCGCAGGGACATTTTCTGCGGAGGAATAGCCCGGTACCAACAGGTATTCGCCAAAGGTACGGGAGGGTTCTTCATAATAATAAGCCATATCCAAATCTCCTTTTTTCTCACAATGCCGCCCATCAAAACAGCAATAAAAAAATTCATGTGTGAACCTGCCAAAATGATTGTATATACTATACCACAAGTGCCCTTTGGACTTCAAGCAGTATTTTACAAGTCCATAAAATTCTGTATATCACGATAATCCGATCGTTTTTCCGGATGCTCTGGCAACATGTCTGGATGTTTCCATACAACTCTATCGAAGTTCTGTGAAATTGGTGTAGTGATCGGCACAGGATTAGACATACTTTTCCGCAAAAATTTTTATGGACTCATAAATCTCCCCCTCCCCGAATACATCCAAGTACACCCCCAGTGTCATCCGGGCCGTTGATGCCCTATGAAATACCGTCCGGTCAGGCTCCCCGCTTTTGTTTTCTCCGCCTTGCGTTTTACAAAACGCTGTGCTATACTGCACACAACTGAATAGAAAACAGCAGGTGCCTCTGACCATATCGGATATGGTGCAGAGGGTAAAAGGGAAGCGGGTGCAAATCCCGCACGATCTCGTCACTGTGATAAGGGAATCCGCAGCCAGGGCGCGTTTGCGCCGGTCACTGGGCTTTTGCCTGGGAAGGCGGCTGTGGGTGAAGATCTTTCAGCCAGGAAACCTGCCTGCTGTTGGTACAGGAGCATGCGCTCCAGATCACGAGGAATTGGTCGTACCGAGAGCCTGCATCTTCAAGCGGGGTCTTTTTACTATGCCAGCTACAGTAAAAAGACCCCGCTTTTTTCAGGCCCGCAATCCCTCTGTACCTGTCTATCGGAAAATACATTTTCGAGCAGAAAGGAAAACAGACACATGAAACACGCAAATTGGAAACAGGCCGCTGGCATGGCGGCTGCGCTTGCATTGTGCGCAGGCGCACTGACTGGCTGCGGAGCAGACAACACTGTGGCCTCGAGTGCATCTTCTGCGCTTCCCGCAAGCAGCACGATGGCGCAAGCCAGCGCAGATACGGATGCGGCTGCCGCACAGGAGGTAGCCGATCTGATCGACGCGATCTATGTTCAGCAGCGCACCGCGCAAACAGACGCTCTGTGCACTGCCGCAAAGCAGGCATGGGATGCTTTGACCGATGCACAGAAGGAACTGGTGGAGGGCAAGAATGCCGATCCCGATTATTTTGGCCGCGATACGGGAGATGCCTCTTTGGATGACCCGCGCAACGGGGACGGCATTGGCGACAAGGAACTTTTGGTCGTGAGCTTTGGCACCTCTTTTAATGACAGCCGCGCTGCGGACATCAAGGGGATCGAGGATGCGCTGCAGGAGGCCTATCCGGACTGGAGTGTGCGCCGCGCCTTTACCGCGCAGATCATCATCAATCACGTTCAGGCCCGGGACGGCGAAGGGATCGACAATATGGAGCAGGCTTTGGAGCGTGCCGTGGCAAACGGCGTCAAGACCCTGGTCGTCCAGCCCACGCACCTGATGCACGGCTCCGAATATGACGAAATGATGAAGGCACTGGCAGCCTACAGCGACAAATTTGAGAGCCTTGCTGTAGCCGAGCCTCTGCTGGGCGAGGTGGGCACGGATGCCACCGTCATCAACGCAGACAAAAAGGTCGTTGCCGAAGCCATCACGGAGGAAGCAGTGAAGGCCGCAGGCTATGACAGTCTGGAAAAAGCCGCCGCAGACGGCACGGCGTTTGTGTTCATGGGGCACGGCACTGCGCATGTTGCAAAGGTGAGCTACAGCCAGATGCAGACCCAGATGGAACAGCTGGGCTATGAAAATGTTTTTATCGGCACCGTAGAGGGCGAACCTGAGCAGACCTCCTGCGAAGCGGTGATCCAGGCTGTTCAAACCGCAGGTTACACCAAAGTTGTTCTGCGGCCGCTGATGGTCGTTGCCGGCGACCACGCCAACAACGATATGGCCGGCGAAGATGATGACTCCTGGAAGAGCCAGTTCGAGGCTGCCGGATGCTTTGCACAAATCGATGCGCAGATCGAAGGACTGGGCTGTATCGACGCCGTGAAGCAGCTGTACATCTCTCACACCCAGGCAGCGATCGAAAGCCTGCCAGATTGAACTACGAAAAAGATTTTAGAACCCGTTTTCCAAACCATGTCATGCTGCCCGGATGGAGGCACTCTGTTCGGGCGTTCTTTGCAGAAAGGAAAATCCTTATGAATCCGTTCCAGAAATGCACTCTGTTCCTCGTATCCATCTTCTGTGTTGGCATGTTGGCCGGATGCGGAGAAACCGCATCTTCGGCCGCATCCAGCACGGTGAGCGAAAGCCTTCCAGCCTCTGTATCCAATACAGAAGAAGCCGCGCAAAGCTCCTTGGAGGTGCAGGCAGCTGTCCTGCCGGATGGCCTCTATACCGCTCGCTTTGATACAGACAGCGGAATGTTCCACGTCAACGAAGCCTGCGATGGCCGCGGCACGCTGACCGTGCAAAACGGCTCGATGACCCTCCACGTGAGCCTGACATCCAAAAAAATCATCAATCTGTTCCCCGGCATGGCGGAACAGGCGGAGCTGGACGGTGCAGCCGTCCTGGAGCCGACCCTCGACACCGTTACCTATCCGGACGGGCTGAGCGAGGAGGTCTATGGCTTTGACATTCCCGTGACCGTGCTGGACGAGGAATTCGACCTTGCCCTGCTGGGCACCAAGGGCACCTGGTATGACCACAAAGTGATCGTATCTGATCCGCAGCCCCTGGACAATCAGCCTGTCACCGCAGCACAGCTGGGCCTTGCAGACGGCATCTATACCTGCGAAGTGACCCTGGAAGGCGGCAGCGGCCGCTCCGGTATCGAAACTCCGTCCCTGCTGACCGTGGAAAACGGAGCTGTTACCCTGACCCTCGTCTGGAACAGCCCGAACTATGACTATATGCTGGTAAACGGCGAAAAGTATCTGCCCGTAAATACACAAGGCAATTCTGTGTTTGAGATTCCGGCAGCGGGCTTTGATGCACCGCTTGCGGTCGTCGGCGATACGATCGCCATGAGCACCCCACACGAAGTGGAATACACCATCCTCCTTTCCAGCGATACCCTCGCGCCGGAGGCATAAAATATGCGGCGGCGGGAATTTCTGTGCCTTGCTCCCTGCGGCGCGGCAGCGCTGGTGCTGTCCGGATGCAGCCCGTCTGCCGCAAAGGGATCTGCTTCCCTCGCACTGGAAGTGGAACAGCGGATGCCGCTGGAATTTGCGCAGCAGTTTTCTCTGGACGTGTGTTCCGGCGGCTATACGCTGGTCACGATCGCCGACCGGCAGCTGCTGGTCGTACCGGAAGGCGCACCGCTGCCAGGATCTCTGCCGGCGGAGATCACAGTGGTGCGCCAACCAGTGAAAAACATCTATCTGGTTTCCACTTCGGCGATGGATCTGATCTGTGCGCTGGGCGCACTGGACTGTGTGGCGCTTTCCGGAACCCGTACAGACGGCTGGTATGTGGAAAAAGCACGGCAGGCCATGGAGGACGGGCGCATTGCCTATGCCGGCAAATACAGCGCTCCGGATTACGAGCGCATCCTCTCCACAGGCTGCGGCCTTGCGGTAGAAAACACCATGATCTATCACACTCCGGAAGTGTTGGAACAGCTGGAACGGTTTGGCATTCCGGTCTTGCTGGAGCGTTCCAGCTATGAGAGCAGCCCGCTGGCCCGGATGGAATGGATCAAGCTTTACGGCATCCTGCTGGACAGGCAGGAACAGGCAGAACAGATCTTTGCACAGGCATTGGTACAGCTGGAGCCGGTGCTGGATCAGCCTTCCACCGGCTGCACCGCAGCATTTTTTGCCATCTCCACCAGCCACCTTGCCACCGTGCGGAAAGGCTCGGACTACATTGCCCGCTGCATCGAGCTGGCAGGCGGAAGCTATGTTTTCTCCGGTCTGGCCGACGACAGCAACTCTCTTGGCACAATGAACCTTCCGCTGGAAACGTTCTGTGCCGGTGCAAAGGGTGCGGACGTGCTTCTTTACAATGGCACGATCCTGGGCGAGATCACATCCAAGGCGCAGCTGATCGAAAAATGTCCGCTGCTGGCTGATTTTCCCGCAGTACAACAGGGGCGCATCTGGTGTGTATCTCCCAGCCTGTTCCAGCAGACGATGGGATTGGGGGATTTTATCGCGGATCTGAATGCGGTATTTCGACAAGCGCTTCCGGAGGAGAGCAGCCTGCACTATTTATCCCACATTCAGGATTGAGAGGAGCGCTTTGCATCACATGATCAACCGAAAACGTCTGGCTGGAGCTTATAGTCTGCTTGCGCTGGCCGCAGCCGCGCTGTTTGCGCTCAACCTTTTCTGTGGCAGCGCTGCGCTGCGTCCCGGAGAAGTGGCGGCCGCCCTGCTGGGGCGCGGGGACGCCCTGACCCGGAACATCCTCTGGCAGCTGCGGATGCCCCGCGCTGTGATGGCGGCGCTGCTGGGCGCGGCACTTTCGGCGGCAGGATATCTGCTTCAGACTTTTTTTGCCAATCCCATTGCAGGGCCGTTCGTCATGGGCGTTTCCAGCGGAGCCAAGCTCGCGGTAGCGCTGGCCATGGTCGGTTGTCTGGCCGCAGGCCGTCCGACTACTTCTACCCTGCTGATCCTGGCAGCTTTTGCGGGGGCACTGGCCTCTATGGGCTTTGTGCTTGCGGCGGCCCGCCGGGTGCATCGCATGAGCATTCTGGTCATCTGCGGCGTCATGATCGGCTACATCTGCTCCGCCATCACGGATCTTGTCGTTGCGTTTGCACAGGATTCCAGCATCGTCAACCTGCACAACTGGTCGATGGGCAGCTTTTCGGGCATGACTTGGGCCAACGTCCGTGCTGCTGCCTGGGTGATCCTGCCCGCGCTGGCCGCATCGCTGCTGCTGGCCAAGCCCATGTCCGCGTACCAGCTGGGGGAAAGCTATGCCCGCAGCGTCGGCGTACCGGTGCGGGCCTTTTCTGCGGCTCTGGTAGGGTTTTCCAGCCTGCTGGCGGCCTGTGTCACGGCCTTTGCGGGACCGATCTCCTTTGTGGGCATCGCGGTGCCCCATCTGATCAAGGGACTTTTGAAAAGCGCAAAGCCGCTGCATGTTCTTCCGGGGTGCTGTCTGGGCGGCGCAGCCTTCTGCCTGCTGTGCGATCTGCTGGCACGCAGCCTGTTTGTCCCGACCGAGCTGTCGGTCAGCTCGGTCACTGCGGTATTCGGCGCGCCAGTAGTCATTGCACTGCTTCTGCGCCGTCAAAGTCAGGAGGTGTAGGCCTTGCCATACGACTATTACTGCCGCGCACAGAATCTGACCATCGGCTATGGAGGCAAACCTCTGCTCCAGAACATCGAGCTGGGGGTGCAGCGCGGCGAGATCCTGGCTCTGATCGGGCCAAACGGCGCGGGAAAGTCCACCCTGCTCAAAAGCCTTGCCGGTCAGCTCGCCCTTCAGGGCGGCACAGTGCTGCTGGATGGAAAGAGCCTGATCACTCTTTCCGGCCCGCAGCGTGCCCGGCGCATGGCGCTGATGCTGCCCCATACCCGCCGCACCGAGCTGACGACCTGCTTTGACCTGGTTTCGATGGGGCGCATCCCCTATACCGGACGGCTGGGCATCCTTTCGGCAGAGGATAAAAAACAGGTCTGGGATGCTCTGGATACGGTAGGTGCACGGGAACTGGCCGGGCAGGATTTCAACTGCATCAGCGATGGCCAGCGCCAGCGGATCCTGCTGGCCCGTGCCATCTGCCAGCAGCCGGAGCTGATCCTGCTGGACGAGCCGACCTCCTTTTTGGATATCCGCGGCAAGGTGGAGCTGCTGGACATCCTGCGCCGTCTTGCCCGCGAAAAGCATCTGGCGGTACTGGTCACGCTCCATGAGCTGGATCTGGCCCAAAAAGCTGCCGACCGCGTGGCTTGCGTTTCGCCCGGCGGCGTATCCCATGCGGGGCGGCCGGAGAAAGTCTTTACATCCCAAAACATCCGTTCCCTGTATCGCCTGACGCAGGGAGACTATGACCCTCTTTTTGGCAGCGTAGAGCTGGCCCGTCCCGCCGGTGTTCCCGAGACCTTTGTGATCGGCGGGGGCGGACAGGGCGTGCCTGTCTACCGCCGTCTCCAGCGGGAAGGCATTCCCTTTATCGCGGGCATCCTCTTTGACAACGATCTGGATCTTCCCGTGGCTCAGGCGCTGGCCGGACAGGTGATCGCAGCGCCCGCCTTCTCCCCTGTTCCGGATATCGTATTTGAACAGGCCGCACAGCAGCTTGGGCGCTGCCTCCGGGTCTTGTGCGTTCCTCAAAGCGAAGGCCCTTACAACGAAGCTAACCGCCGCCTGCGGGAACTGGCGCGGCATCAGGGAAAGCTGGCAGAAAAAGATGCGCTTTGAACACTATATCCGCAGCGGGCAGAAGCTTCTGCGCTGCGGCTACACCACCGGAACCTGTGCGGCACTGGCTGCGGCAGGAGCCGCTCGCCTGCTGCTGACCGGAATTGCCCCGGCAGCCGTATCTCTGCGCACGCCAAAAGGCCTGATCGTGGAGGTAGAGCCGCTTTTCTGCCGCCGCACCGCAGTCGGAGCCGAATGCGCCATCCAAAAAGACGGCGGGGACGATGCCGATGTGACCACAGGACTGTCTGTGACGGCTTCCGTCAACCTGCGGCCGACGCCCGGAGCAGAGATCGAGGGCGGCACCGGAGTTGGCCGGGTAACAAAACCCGGATTGGATCAGCCGGTCGGCGCTTCGGCGATCAATCGCATCCCCCGCCGGATGATCGCCGAAGCATTGCAGGCAGAGGCCGAAGCTGCCTGTTATACAGGCGGCTTTTCGGTCATTATTTCGATCCCCGGCGGGGAGGAGGCCGCAAAACGCACCTTCAATCCCGCGCTTGGGATCGAGGGCGGGCTGTCGGTTCTGGGAACCAGCGGAATCGTAGAGCCAATGAGCGAGCAGGCATTGCTGGACACCATCGAGATCAGCATCCATCAGGCCGCCCTACAGGACAAGCGGCTGATCCTGGCCCCCGGCAACTATGGCCTGGATTACCTTCACGCCGCCGCGCCGGAGCTGGAGCAGATCCCCATCGTCAAATGCTCCAATTTTATCGGCGATGCACTGGATATGGCCGCCGCCGCAAAGTTTGAACAGGTGCTTCTGGTGGGACATATCGGCAAGCTGGTCAAGCTGGCGGGCGGCGTGATGAACACCCATTCCCGCATGGCAGACTGCCGGGTGGAGCTGTTCTGCGCTCATGCGGCGGTCTGCGGTGCGCCGCGGGAGGTCTGTGCAGCGCTTATGGATGCCGTTACCACCGATTCCTGTCTGGAGATTCTCAGAGCGGCGGGGATGCGGGAAACGGTGATGGATTCGCTGCTTGCGGCGATCCAGCTCCATCTGGATCGCCGTGCAGCAGAAGCCTTTGAAACCGGTGCCGTCCTGTTTTCCCAGCAAAACGGCCCGCTGGGGAAAACTTCCGGCGCGCAGCGCCTTCTATCGCTCTGGGCGCTTTGATAGCCTCTTCTGAAAGGAGCTTCTTTTATGGTACATTTTGTAGGCGCAGGCCCGGGCGCGCCGGATCTGATCACCCAGCGCGGCGCGGCGCTGCTGCAAGAAGCAGACTGTGTGATCTATGCAGGCAGTCTGGTCAACCCCGCCCTGCTGGGGCTAACCAAAACCGGCTGCCGCATTTATAACAGCGCCCGGATGACCCTGGAGCAGGTTCTGTCCACCCTTTATGACATGGAATCGGCCGGAAAAGCAACCGTCCGACTGCACACCGGCGACCCCTGCCTTTACGGAGCCATCCGGGAACAGATGGACGCGCTGGACGCGGCAGGCATCTCCTACGACAGCACCCCGGGCGTGTCCAGCTTTTGCGGCGCGGCAGCAGCTCTTTGCGCGGAATATACCCTGCCCGGCGTGAGCCAGACGGTCATCATCACCCGGATGGAAGGACGCACACCGGTTCCGGAGAGCGAAAAGCTATCTGCCCTTGCCGCGCACGGAACGACCATGGTGATCTTCCTTTCCATCGGTCTGGTGGAACAGGTACAGGAGGCACTGCTGCAAGGCGCATACCGTCCCGACACCCCCGCCGCCGTGGTCTACAAAGCCACCTGGCCGGAAGAAAAGACTGTGCGCTGCACGGTGGGCACCCTTGCCGACTGCACCCGCGCAGCCGGTATCACCCAGACAGCTCTCATCGTGGTGGGAGACTTCCTTGGCACACAGTATGAACGCAGCAGGCTGTACGACCCTGCCTTTACCACCGGCTGCCGGAAAGGGGTCTCGCCATGACCATTTCCTGGCTGGCTTTTACCGAAAAAGGCTTTGCGCTGGCGCAGCGGCTTGCAGCGCAGCTTGGCGGCAGCGCTTCCCGCTGCGGCGCAGAGATCACGCTGGCTGGATGGACGGCACAGCAGTTCTCAAAATCGGACGCGCTGGTCTTTGTGGGTGCGGTGGGCATCGCGGTGCGGGCTGTCGCGCCTCACTGCCGCAGCAAAGCATCCGACCCTGCGGTGGTAGCCGTGGACGAATGCGCCCGGTTTGCCGTTCCTCTGCTGTCGGGGCATCTGGGCGGCGCAAACGACCTGGCCCGCCGCATCGCTGCCGTTTGCGGTGCGGCCGCTGTGATCACCACTGCCACGGATGTCAACGGCATATTTGCAGTAGACGAATGGGCCAGGCGGCAGAACTGTACGGTGCTGGAGCCGGAGCGCATCAAACGGATCAGCGGGGCACTTCTGGCCGGGCGCACCGTGCGGATCTTCTCAGACTGGCCGATATCCGGCCGTCTGCCCCATGGGATCGAATCGGCACGCAACGCAGCGCAAGCCGATGTCTGCCTGAGCATGACCCGATGTGGAGAACAGGCGCTGCACCTTGTTCCCCGCATCGGAGTGCTGGGCGTTGGCTGCCGCCGCGGTATACCGGCACAGCAGCTGGAAGCGGTCTTTTTGGATTTCTGTGCAGAAAGCGGCCTTGCTTTGCAGGCTGTCTGCGCCGCAGCCAGCATCGACCTGAAGCAGAACGAGCCGGGTCTTGCAGCGTTTTGCCGCCAGCACGACTGGCCGATCCGATTTTATTCCGCAGCGCAGCTGGCCGCTGTGCCGGGCAGCTTTTCCCCTTCGTCCTTTGTACAGAGCATTGCCGGCGTGGACAATGTCTGCGAACGTGCGGCGGTACTGCGTTCCGGCGGGACGCTTCTTGTGCCAAAGTTCGCACGCAATGGCGTGACCTTCGCCCTTGCCGCAAAACCCTATTTGCCAGACTGGAGGTGGCAGGATGAATGCTGAACAAAGATCGGTCCGGGTCGTGGGGCTTGGCCCCGGTGCTCCGGAATTTCTGACCGCGCAGGCACGCGCTGCGCTGGACGCAGCGCAGGTGCTGTGCGGTTATACGGTTTACATCGACCTCGTCCGTCCCCTGTATCCGGAAAAGGAATGCTATTCCACCGGCATGACGCAGGAGCTTGCCCGATGCCGCTGGGCGCTGGAAACCGCACACGGCGGCCGCTCTGTGGCTTTGGTATGCAGCGGGGACGCAGGTGTGTATGGCATGGCCAGCCCGCTGCTGGAGCTGGCACAGGAATACCCGGACGTGACGGTGGAGATCGTTCCCGGCCTGACAGCAGCGCTCAGCGGAGGTGCTCTGCTGGGCGCACCGCTGGCGCATGATTTCTGCGTGATTTCCTTATCCGACCGTCTCATTCCATGGGAGGTCATCGAAAAGCGGCTGGCCTGTGCCGCAATGGGAGATTTTGCCCTTGTCTTGTACAATCCCGCCTCCCGTGGCCGCCCGGACGCGCTGCACCGCGCAGCGGAGATCCTTCTGAAAAATGGAAAGCCGCCGGAAACGGTCTGTGGCCTGGCCCGATGCATCGGACGCGAGGGAGAAAGCACCCATATTCTGACGCTGGATGACCTGCGGGAAGCGCAGGCCGATATGTTTACCACCGTTTTTGTGGGCAATGGGCAGACACGCTCTGTCGGCGGACGCATGGTAACGCCAAGGGGGTACCGGCGGACATGAAAGCAGTGATTTTTTCCGGCACGACCGAGGGCCGTCTGCTGGCCGCAAAGCTGGCGGCCATGGGCTTTGCGGTAACGGTCAGCGTCGCCACCGCTCTGGGTGCGGAAGAACAGGGCACAGCCCCCGGCATCACCGTACACGCCGGACGGCTTCAGGCCGGGGAGATGGAACAGCTTTTGCAAGGTGCGGCACTTTGCATTGATGCCACCCATCCTTATGCAGCAGAGGCCAGCCGGAACATCCGGGCAGCCGCTGCTGCGGTCCCGGTGGAATATCTTCGCCTGCTGCGCAGACCCAGCCCTCTGCCTTCGGACAGCCTGATCTGCCCCGACGCGGCATCGGCGGCAGAACTCCTGGCCGACACGGAGGGCAGCATCCTGCTGGCCACCGGTGCAAAGGAGCTGGCCGCGTTTGCCGCGCTCCCGCGGGAGCGGCTTTATCCCCGTGTCCTGCCAACACAGGAGGGCATTGCCGCCTGTGAAGCGGCCGGGATCCCGCACCGCAACATCCTGGCCCTGCAGGGGCCGTTTTCCCAGGAAATGAACGCCGCGCTCATCCGGCAATATTCGATCCGGTGGCTGGTCACTAAGGACGGCGGCACGGCGGGCGGCTTTTTGGAAAAGGCAGCCGCCGCACAACAGACCGGTGCAAGGCTGGTGGTTTTGCGCCGTCCGCCTGAAACAAACGGCCGGACGGAATCCGAAATTCTGGAACGATGCCGGGAGGTGCAAAGCAGATGCTCACTTTGATCGGGATGGGCGGCGGTGCGCCGGGCTGTCTGACCCTCCAAAGCCTTGCCGCCCTGCAGGAAGCCGACTGCATTTTGGGCGCACAGCGCCTGCTGGATGGCCTGCCCGCAGACTGTACCGCCCCGCGGGAGCCGGTGTATCTGCCGGATGCCATTCTGGAACGGCTCCACCGCTATCCAGAGCGGCATTTTGCGGTACTGTACAGCGGGGACACCGGTTTTTACTCCGCTGCATCGGCATTGACACAGCGCCTGAACCAGGAAAACATTCCGTTTTGGATCTGTCCGGGGCTTTCCAGCGTACAGCTTCTGGCAGCGGCTTTGGGACAGCCCTGGCAGGAATGGAAGCTGATTTCGGCGCATGGCCGGGACTGCGATCCGGTCATCCCCTGCATGGAGGGCCGGCCGGTCTTTTTTCTGACCGATCCGGTCAACACGCCCACCGTTCTTTGTGCAAAACTGGATGCGGCGGGCCTTGGCGCTTCATCCGCCGTTGTAGGGCAGCGGCTGGGCACCGAAGGGCAGAGTGTGATCCAGGGAAGCGTCGCCGGGCTTGCGCGGCAGAGCTTCGACCCGCTGAACGTGCTTCTGGTCACGCCGCCCGCTCCGGCGCAGCCCCGCTGCACCGGTTGGCCAGACACAGCCTTTGTGCGCGGCGAAGTCCCCATGACCAAGCAGGAGGTGCGGGCCGCTGCACTGGCAAAGCTGGCCGTCCGGCCTGCGGATCTTCTTTGGGACATCGGCGCCGGCACCGGAAGCGTGAGCATCGAAATGGCGCTGGCCGCACCGCAGGGCAGTGTTTATGCGGTGGAATGCATGCCGGACGCCTGTGCACTGATCCGGGAAAATCGCGCGCGCTTCGGCGCATGGAACCTGACTTTAGTGGAAGGGCGGGCACCTGCTGCCCTGACGCGGCTGCCCGCGCCGGACGCCGTGTTTATCGGCGGGACAAAGGGTCAGATGCAGCCCATCGTGGATGCAGTGCTGGAAAAGAACCCTTGCGCCCGCATCTGCATCGCCGCCATCGCGCTGGAAACCTTAGGTGCGGCAGCGGCGGCGCTGGCCGCACGAGGGCTGACGGTACAGGTGGCCCAGATCGCAGTCAGCCGCACCCGAACGGCGGGCACACTGCATCTGCTGGCCGCCAACAATCCTGTCTTTCTGATCACGGGGAACTGCGAATGATCCAATTTCTGCTCGCCGCGCCCGCTTCGGGCAGCGGCAAAACCACCTGGGCCTGCGGACTGCTGGAGGCGCTGAAGCGCCGGGGCGCTTCTCCCTGCGCCTTCAAGTGCGGCCCGGATTATATCGATCCCATGTTCCACCGATCCGTGCTGGGGGTGGAAAGCCAGAATCTCGATCTGTTTTTTTCGGATCCGGCTGCGGTGCGCACCTTTTATGCGTCTGCGGCAGAGGGGCATGGTGCCGCAGTAATCGAAGGCGCCATGGGGTTTTACGACGGTCTGGGCGGTGTGACCACACAGGCCAGCGCCTGGCAGCTTGCCCAGGTGCTGGAGCTTCCCGTTCTGCTGGTGGTGCGGGCAAAGGGAAGCAGCCTGACCCTGGCGGCGCAGATCCGGGGACTGGACTCCTTCCGCACCCCGAGCCACCTTGCGGGCATCCTGCTCAATGACTGCACAAAATCCCTTTTTTCCCTGCTGCGCCCTATGCTGGAACGCGAGACCAGGCTTCCGGTGCTGGGCTACCTTCCCCCCATGCCCGAGATCCGTCTGCCCAGCCGACACCTTGGGCTTTGCACGGCGGGCGAGATCGCGGACTTGCAGCGCAAGATCTCTCTGCTGGCCGATACCTTTCAGGAAACAGTGGACTGGACACGGCTGCTTTTGCAATGCGAACGGCCCGCTCCACCGCCGCACCCGCAGGAAGTTATCCCGACCCGTGCAGAAATTGCCGTAGCACAGGACGAAGCGTTCTGCTTTTCCTATGCCGAAACGCTTCGGGCGCTGGAACAGGCAGGCTCCCGGCTTCGGTTTTTCAGCCCGCTGCGAGATGCCGGACTGCCGGAAGGCGTGGGCGGTCTCTATCTGCCCGGCGGCTACCCGGAGCTGTATGCAAAAGCACTGGCACAGAACAAGCCGATGCTCTGTGCTATCCGGCATGCGGTGGACGCCGGTGTTCCCACCGTGGCAGAATGCGGCGGATTTCTGTATCTGGGGCAGTCCCTGGAGGATGATCAGGGCCAAAGCTGGCCCATGGCCGGCGTTCTGCCGGGCCGAGGGATCCGTGTGGGGCGGCTGGTTCGCTTCGGCTATGCCTTTTTATGCGCAGAGCAGGACAGCTTGCTGCTGCGGGCAGGAGAAAAGCTCCCGGTGCATGAGTTCCATCACTGGGACAGCACCCTCTGCGGGGACAGCCTGACAGCGGAAAAGCCGATCACCGGAAAACGCTGGGACTGCTGCGTGACAAACGAACATTTGTATGCGGGCTTCCCGCATTTTTACTGGGCGGGGACCCCGCTGCCGGAACGCTTTGTCCGGGCGGCAGAGCTTTTTCAACAAGGAGAACAACTATGACCGAAACCGAACTGCACAGCCTGTTGGCAAAAATCACCCCGCCGGATGAATCCGCGCGAAAATCAGCCCATGCGCACTGGGCCAGTCTTGCCAAACCGCTGGGCGGGCTGGGCAGGCTGGAAACCATGTTGGAGGACGCCGCAGCCCTGACCGGCAGCCCGGAGCTGGACTTCTCTGGCCGGGTGGTGTTGGTACTCTGCGCGGACAACGGCGTTGCCGCCCAGGGAGTAAGCCAGACCGGGCAGGAGGTGACCCGCATCGTTGCCGAAAATCTGGTTCTCCGCCGCACCAGCGTGTGCTGTATGGCCGCTGCCGCAAACTGCCAGGTCCTGCCGGTGGATATGGGCATCGCAGGCGGGCCGGTGGAGGGGCTTTTGAACCGCCGCATTGCGGACGGCACCGCCGACTGCACCCTTGGCCCGGCCATGTCCCGTGCGGATGCTCTGCTGGCGATAGAAACCGGCATCGAACTGGTACGCGCCCAAAAGCAAGCAGGGTTTCGGCTGCTTGCCACCGGAGAAATGGGCATCGCGAATACCACGACAAGCAGCGCCGTGGCCTGTGCCCTGCTGGGCCGCCCTGCGTGGGAAATGACCGGCCGGGGCGCGGGGCTTTCGGATGCCGGGCTGCAGCGCAAGCTCCGGGCGGTCGAGACGGCTCTGGCGGTCAACCGTCCGGATCCTTCCGATCCGCTGGATGTTCTGGCAAAGGTAGGCGGATTTGATATCGCAGGTCTGTGCGGCGTGTTTCTGGGCGGCGCACTGGAAAAAGTCCCGGTCATTATGGACGGCTTTATTTCCAGCGTCGCAGCCCTGTGCGCTGTCCGGCTGGCTCCAAATGCCTCAAAAGCCATTTTTGCAAGTCATTGCTCCTCCGAGCCTGCGGCCCGTCAGATTCTGACAGAGCTGGGAAAAGCACCTCTGCTCATAGCCGGGATGCATCTGGGCGAGGGCACCGGCGCGGCGGCCTGTATCCCGCTGTGGGACGCGGCGCTGGCGGTCTACCAGAACTGTTATTCCTTTGAGCAGGGTGGTATCCCGGCCTACACTCCGCAGGGAGGCCGTCCATGCTGATCCTTGTGGTAGGCGGCGCGGCCAGCGGAAAAAGCGAATATGCCGAAAGCCTTGTCCTGCGCGGACCGCTTCCCCGCTTTTATGTGGCCACGATGCAGATATGGGACGCAGAATGCGCAGCGCGGGTACAGCGACACCGCGCGATGCGGGCACAGAAGCACTTTGAAACGCTGGAATGTCCGCTGGCGCTGGAACAACTCCGCCTGCCCTATCCCGGCGGAACCGTTTTGCTGGAGGATCTGGGCAATCTTGTTGCAAATGAGCTGTACAGCCCCGCCGGGGCGGGCAAAAATGCCGCCGAAACCGTGCTCCGGGGCGTGGAACGCCTGGCCGCACGATGCGGACAGCTGGTCATCGTGGGCAACGAGGTGTTCAGCGGCGGCGCAGAGTATGCCGGAGACACCGAACGCTACCTCCAGGCGCTGGCACAATGCCAAAACGCTCTTGCTGCACAGGCGGATGCTGTGTTCCGCGTGGTGTGCGGCGTACCAGTTTATTATAAAGGAGGTCGCGCCCTGTGATCTTTCTTCAGACCATTGCCGTGGCATTTGGCATGTTTTCCGCACTGCCGGTGCCGCAGTTTGAGTGGAACAGCCGCAATATGCGGTATGCGCTGTGCGCTTTCCCGCTTGTGGGAGCCGTGTGCGGAGCATTCTGGTGCCTGTGCGGGGCCGTCTGCACAGCATTGGGTCTGCCGGAGCTGATACGGGCAGCGGCTTTCTGCCTTGTTCCTGTGGCAGTGACCGGCGGGATCCATCTGGACGGCTACGCGGACACCTCTGACGCGCTGGCCAGCTATGGCAGCCCGGAAAAAAAGCTGGAGATCCTCAAGGATCCTCATTGCGGAGCCTTTGCGGTCATCCGGCTGTGCTGTTATTTTGTCGCAACGTTTTCGCTGGCGTCCTGCGTGGCATTTACCCCCCGCAGCGGCCTGCTCTGGACGCTGGCACTGATGCTGGAACGCAGCCTTTCCGGGTTTGCAGTGACAGCATTCCCGTTGGCCAAAAACACCGGCCTTGCTCATACCTTTGCCACGGCTGCGGACCGTCTGACGGTACGCAGCATACTGGCGGTGCTGTCTGCCGTACTGTGCGCCGCACTGATTGCCGGCGGAGGCGGAGCGCTGGCGCTGGCGGCATTGGTCGTGTTCGCCGATTATTACGCTGTCGCAAAACAGAAGTTCGGCGGCATCACCGGCGACCTTGCGGGCTGGTTTTTGCAGAAAGCTGAGCTGTGGATGCTGGCAGCTCTCGCCGTCTGCCAATGGGGAGGATGGTTATGATCTTTATTACCGGGCCGCTGTACAGCGGCAAACGCACCTTTGCCAAAACACTGGGCGGTCAGCTTCTGCCGGAAGCACAGATCCTGGCCGATCCATCGCTTTCCCCGCAGGAACTGGCGGCGCTGGCCGACCGTCTGGCGCGGGAATACGATATCATCACGGCCACCGAACTGGGCGGCGGCGTCGTTCCGGTGGATGCCGCTGCACGCGCACAGCGGGAGCAGGCCGGGCGTCTGGCCTGTCTGCTGGCGGCACGGGCGGAAACGGTGGTGCAGATGTTCTGCGGCATGCCATCCGTCCTGAAAGGAGACCTGCCCGTATGACAATTGAGCTTTTGCGCCACGGTCTGACCGCATACAACGCGGAACAACGCTACCAGGGACAGCGGGACATCCCTCTGTCCGCCGCGGGAGCCGCCGCATTGCGGCAGGTGGATGATTCACCGGAGGTCGTCTATGTGACCCCCTTGCAGCGCACCGCGCAGACCGCGCGGATCCTGTTCCCCTCCGCCAGGCTGGTTCCCATAAGGGAGCTTCAGGAAATGTGCTTTGGCTCCTTTGAAGGCAGAAATTATCGGGAGATGGAGCATGACCCGGCGTATCTTGCCTGGGTCTCAGCCAACTGCGAGAGCCGCTGCCCGGATGGGGAACGCAGATCCGATTTTTGTGAACGGGTCTGCCGCGCCTTTGCAGCGCTGACGGATGCGGCACTGGCACGCGGGGAACAGCGCCTGGTCATCGTAGCCCATGGCGGCACACAGATGGCTGTGCTGGAACGATACGTCCTGCCGCACCGGGACTATTATGAATGGTGCGCCCCCAATGGGGGCGGCTTTGTTCTGGATGCCTCGGACTGGCCCGCGCAGCACACCCTGCGGGTCATCAAAACCGTACAATACACAAAGGAGAACCTATGACCATCCTTCTGGCCGCGTTCTGCGGCTTTTTGCTGGATCTTGCCCTGGGCGACCCGGATTGGATGCCCCATCCGGTGGTGTATATGGGCCGTGCCATCACCGCGCTGGAACGCTTTTTGCGGGCGCATCTGCCTGCCACTTCTACCGGAGAATTATGGGGCGGGCGCATTCTGGCCGCCGTCCTGACGATGGGGACGCTGGTTTTCAGCGCAGCGGTCTGCGCAGCCGCGGCCGCGCTGCATCCGGCGCTGGGTTTTGGGGTGCAGACGCTGTGGGCCTGGCAGGTACTGGCCGCCAAAGGGCTGGCACAGGAAAGCCGCTGTGTTTACGCGGAGCTTGTCCGGGACGATCTGCCCGCTGCGCGCCGGGCCGTCAGCCGCATCGTAGGACGGGATACCGCAGGGCTTTCCGCACAGGGGGTCACAAAGGCCGCCATTGAGACTGTGGCCGAAAATTCCAGCGATGGCGTCATTGCACCGCTTTTCTATTTTCTGCTGGGCGGGGCGCCGCTGGCGCTGACCTACAAGGCCATCAACACCATGGACAGCATGGTAGGCTATAAAAATGAGCGGTATCTGTTCTTTGGCCGGGCGGCGGCGCATCTGGACGATCTGGCCAATTATCTGCCCAGCCGTCTGGCAGGCTTTTTATGGACGGCTGCTGCCGCTCTGACCGGAAACAGCTTTTCCGGAGCGTGGCGCATCTGGCGGCGGGACAGACGCAGGCATGCCAGCCCCAACAGCGCCCAGACCGAAAGCGCCTGTGCCGGGGCACTGGGCGTCCAGCTGGCCGGGCCTGCCTATTATTTTGGAGAATATTATGACAAGCCGACCATCGGCGACCCGCTGCGCCCGGTAGAACCCAAAGACATCCTGCGGGCAAACACCATGATGTATGTGTCCAGCGCGCTGGCGCTGCTTCTGGGGCTGGCGCTGCGGGCGGCAGCACTTTGTCTGTGAGGAGGAAAAAGGATCATGCAAGCTTTCGTTCATGGGGGAGACTGGGCAGGCTATCGGGCAGAGCACGGCCGCGATGCGTTGGACTTTTCCGCCAACGTCAGCCCGCTGGGGCTTCCTCCGGCAGTGGCAGAAGCGATCACACAAGCCCTTCCGGGCGCTGCACGCTATCCGGATCCTTTTTGCCGGGAGTTGTGTACAGCCATCGGCAAAGCGGAACGAATCTCCCCTGCTCACGTCCTGTGCGGCAGCGGCGCGGCGGATCTGATCTACCGTCTGGTGTGGGCGCAAAAACCGTGCCGGGCGCTGGTCACAGCTCCCGCCTTTGCGGAATACGAGGCCGCGCTTGATACCGTGAACTGCCGCACCGAGCACTGGCTTCTGTCTGCGGAAAATCACTTTGATTTGACGGAAGCTTTCTGCGACGCGCTTTCTCCCGGGATGGAGCTGGTATTTCTCTGCCAGCCGAACAACCCTACCGGGCGGCTGACAGAATCGATGCTTTTGCGGCGCATCCTGGACCGCTGCGCCGCGCTGGGCATCCGGCTGGCCGTGGACGAATGCTTTTTGGATTTTCTGCCCGACCGAAGCCGGCACACGCTTGTGCCATTGGTGGAGGAATATCCCAACCTCATCCTTTTTAAAGCTTTCACCAAGCTGTATGCGATGGCAGGGGTGCGCCTGGGCTATGCGCTCTGTGCGGATGATACCCTTTTGGAACAGATGCGCAAGGCGGGGCCGCCCTGGGCGGTTTCTTCTCTGGCACAGGCCGCAGGCCTTGCTGCCCTGCGGGAAACGGCCTATGCAGACGCGGTACGCGCGCTCGTGCAGCAGCAGCGGCCCCGCCTGCAAAGGGAACTGGAAGCACTGGGGCTGCATGTGGTTCCGGGCTGTGCCAATTATCTTTTGTTCCGCGGGCCGACAGGCCTGTGTGAAGCGCTGGCCGCGCGTGGGATCGTTCTGCGCAGCTGTGGGAATTACCATGGCCTTGGCCCGGAATGGTACCGCACTGCGGTGCGCACGGAGGCCGAAAACAACACCCTGCTATACGCTCTGAAGGAGGTGCTGGCATGAGCCGGGCAAAGTGCATCATGATTCAGGGCACCATGAGCGGCGCAGGCAAAAGCCTGCTGTGCGCGGCGCTGTGCCGCATCTTCCGGCAGGACGGCCTGCGCGCGGTGCCTTTTAAAAGCCAGAACATGGCATTGAACAGCTTTGTGACCCGCGAAGGGCTGGAGATGGGGCGGGCACAGGTCGTACAGGCTCAGGCTGCCGGGGTGGAGCCGGACGTGCGCATGAATCCGATTTTGCTCAAGCCGTCCAGCGACACGGGCAGCCAGGTGATCGTGAACGGCGAGGTACGCGGCCACATGCGTGCATCAGACTATTTCCGCCGCAAGCGGGAACTGATCCCGGATATTCTGGCGGCATACGAGAGCCTTGCGCAGGAGGCAGATGTGATCGTGATCGAAGGGGCCGGAAGCCCTGCGGAGATCAATCTGAAAGCGGACGATATCGTCAATATGGGTCTTGCCCGGCTGGTCAACGCGCCCGTCCTGCTGGCGGGCGACATCGACCGGGGCGGCGTATTTGCGCAGCTCTATGGCACAGTGGCCCTGCTGGAGCCGGAGGAACGCGCCCGCATCAAGGGTCTGGTCATCAACAAATTCCGCGGTGATGTAGAGATCCTTCGGCCCGGTCTTTCCATGCTGGAAGAAAGGACCGGTCTCCCTGTTCTGGGGGTCGTCCCCTACCTGAACGTAGATCTTGAGGATGAGGACTCTCTTTCCGGGCGGCTGGATGCCTGCGGCAGTACAAAACCACTGGATGTGGCCATCCTCCGGCTTCCTCATATCTCCAATTTTACCGATTTCATTCCACTGGAACAGCACCCTTTGATGGGCGTGCGGTATGTCCATTCTCCGCGTGAGCTGGCCGCGCCGGATCTGATCATCCTGCCGGGCACAAAAAACACGATGGACGATCTGCTCTGGCTGCGCCAGAACGGACTGGAGTCTGCCATACAGAAGCTGGCCGCCCAGGGCCTGCCCATACTGGGCGTATGCGGCGGCTATCAGATGCTGGGGCGTATGCTGGACGATCCTCTGGGCGAAGAAAGCGGCGGCCCGCTGCGTCTGCGGGGACTTGGGCTGCTGCCGGCCGAGACCGTCTTTTCGACACAGAAGCGCCGCACACAGGTACAGGCTTGTGCCGTTGCTGCGCCTTTTGAAAATGCAGGTATGGAAGGCTACGAGATCCACACAGGCCGCACCACGGTGGAAGGAACACCTTTCTGCATGCTGGCGGATGGCACACCAGAGGGCTGTGTGCACAATCTGATATTCGGCACCTATCTTCACGGTCTGTTCGATACCGGAGAACTGACCACAAGGCTTGCTGCATTTTTATGCCGCAGAAAAGGACTGGATCCGGCCGAAGCCGCACCGCTGTCCATGGAGCAATATCGCCAGCAGCAGTTTGATCGTCTGGCGGATGGAGTACGCGCCGCATTGGACATGGCTGCCATCTACCGTGCGATGGAACAGGAGGAACATTGAATGAGCCAGTATCTGGAACATCGTCTGCCCGCAGACATCGAGCGGACCAGTCTGCGCATCATCCGGGAAGAGCTGCATGCGCTGGCTGCACAGATCCCGCCGGAAAACGCCGCCGTTGTGCTGCGGGTCATCCATGCAACCGCAGATCTTGACTATGCACGCACACTGTATTTCACCCCGGACGCCGCAGCAAAAGGAGCCGCAGCTCTGTGCCCCGGCAGCGTTCTGATCACGGATACCAATATGGCGCTTGCAGGGCTTTCCAAACCCGGCCTGAACAAGCTGGGAGCGCAGGCCTTCTGCTATATGGCAGACCCTGCGGTGGCACAGGCTGCAAAAGCCGCCGGCACCACCCGCGCGTCCGCCGCAATGAAGTTTGCCGCACAGAAGCATCCCGGTGCGATCTTTGCAATCGGAAACGCTCCCACCGCTTTGTTCACGCTGGCGGATGCCATTGAAGCCGGGTTGAGGCCGGCGCTGGTCGTTGCCGTTCCGGTCGGCTTTGTAAACGTTGTGGAAGGAAAAGAGCGGCTGGTACAGGTCTGCCAGCGATACGGTGTGCCCGCCATCGCCGCTATGGGGCGCAAAGGCGGCAGTACGGTGGCTGCTGCGATCTGCAATGCGATGATCTATTCCGCATCTGAAATGCTGGATCCTGCGGCGCGGGGATGGAACTGATCTTTAGGGTCTGTACACTTTGAACGTTTTGAGGCTATTCTGGGGTCGGGCTGATTTTTTGTGTTCCAGGCGCGGCACAGCTCACAGGCAGTAAAGCAGCAAAACAGAAATACCAGAATCGCACAGTCCGGTGGAACACGGCGCAGCGGTATCAGCTGCGCATCAGAGGGCAGAAAGGCTTGCGCTTCCCCGCCGGGAGCAAACAGGCACAGCAGCGCCAGCGAAAGCGGAAGATGGATCAGCCGGGCCAGAAGCAGCGGACACAGGGAAATTTCTGCCGGGCAAAGTGCCCTCACCTGCATCAGCGCGGAGGCCCCCTGCAAGCTGACCGCCGCACAGCACAGCGCGCTGGCCAGAAGCCCTGTGCGGGAAGCATAATCGCAGCCGGAGCAGACTTCCAGCAGCATGGCAGGAAAAGGTGCGAAACGATCCGGCAGAAAAGCCGCTATCCCCGCTGCCAGCATCCGAAAATAAAGCACAAAACCGCACAGCTTGATATAATTCAGAGCTGCTTGTGCCAAGATCACATCCAGACGCGGAGAAGGATCTGGTTCTGCGGAAGATTCGGTCTCTTCCGGCTGCGGGCTGCTGCGCATGGAAAGCCGGCGCAGCAGCGCCGCCGACAGGATCCCCGCCAGAATCTGTGCCAGATACAGGCTCACTCCCAGCGCTGTGCTGCCCAGAAGCTGGCCGCCAACTGTCAGGATCACAAAGGAAGGCCCCGAACAGATGCAGGCGGGCAGAAGATCGCTGACTTCGCGGGCAGAGAGCCGCCCGCTGCGCACGCTCTCCGCTGCGGCAGAGGCGGCCGGAGCAAAGCCGCCCAGCAGACCCAGAAGCAGCACGCCGCCCGCACTGTCGGAACGCAGGCCGATCAATCGAACCACAGGGCGCATCAAAACGCCAAACCTCTCCCCTGCACCGCACTGTACCAGCAGAGGAGACACCACCAGAAAGGGATACAACGACACCAGCAGCGGCCCACCGCAGAGGGAAAGCCCCTCCTTTAACGCGCGGGCGCACACATCCGGAACGGCAAACGGAAAAAACGCAGTCAGCATGGCCAGTACCAGCAGGCCGCTGCGCCGGATTTTGCGGTCAAGACTCATAAGCAGACCCTCCGATTCCATATATATGTAGCACTTGGCAATTCCTTGCACGGTGGGTTGGGAGGGAGCAGCGGTGTCAAAAAAACAGCGCAAAAGGCTTACGCTGCGGGCCTGGGGAAAATTATTGTTCCGCCAGCCCCCGGCGGGCTTTTATCGATCTCCATCGGTCTACCTGTGCGGAAATCAGATGGAGATCGAGCACTTCCGGCGTGTGATAACCTACGACGAAAGCAAGCTTTGTCTGGAACTGGCGCACGGACGATTTACCGTGTATGGAGACAACATGAAGATCTGCACACTTGGCATCCACCGCATCACGCTGCGGGGACGCTTTCTGCGCACAGATCTTTCCGATCAATAGGAGGCGCGCAGGATGAACGCAAGCCAGCTATGGGCAGCGGTGGAATTTACCGCAGAAAACGGCGGCACCGAAGCGCTGCTATCTGCGGCGGGTGCGGCAGGACTGCATCTGTATGAGCTTTCTCCCCTGCCCGGCGGATTTTGCGCCCGATGCACCGCCTGGCACTATCGACCGCTGTCCGTTCTGGCCCGCAGACAGCATGTGCGGCTGCGGATACGGCGCAGGATGGGTCTCTTTTTTCATTTCCGTCCATTGCTGCGGCGTGTGGGGCTTTGGGCAGGGATCATCGTTTTTGTGCCGCTGCTGCTGTGGTCTCAGCAGCTGGTCTGGGCAGTGGATGACAGCTCTCTGACATCCGGCCAGCGCGCCCGGGCCGCTGTCATCCTGCGGGAGATGCATCTTTCGCCCGGGGCGCAGGTCAGCGAGGCCAAGCTGACAGCGGGCGAATATGCGCTGCTTCAAAGCGGCGAATTTTCCTGGGCAAGCCTGAACTTTCTGGACGGGCGGCTGACCGTGGAAGCTGCCGCAGCAAAAGCGGTTCCGGAGATCTTTTCCGGCACAACGCACGGCCTGCGGGCCAAAGCTTCGGGAACTGTGGTGGACACCAACCTCATCAGTGGAACCATGCTGGTCAGCCCCGGACAGCAGGTGGAAGAAGGACAAGGACTGATCGGCACCGCCCGCAGCGAGCGGGACGGGACTCTGATCTTTGAGCCCGCAGCAGGAACAGTGACCGCTCAATTCGACTGGGAAACCAGCTGGGAGCAGCCGCTGTGCACAAATGTCCCTCTGCTGACCGGTGAAAGCTTCGCCCATTATGAGCTGTCCTTTCTGGGGAAAAGCTTTTCTCTGCCGCGATGGATCGGTCGTGAAGAGCCGGAAGAACAAGGCATCGTCCGGTATTTCCAGCTGGAGCCAGGCGGATTTGTACTGCCAGTGAGCGTGAAGGAGACGACTTTCTACCGCACCGAAACGCAGGAAGTGCTTTACACGGAACAATCTGCCCTGACGCTGGCCAGGATGCACAGCCTGCGGGCACTGCGGGCGGCATATCCGGACGCAGAACTGATCGCCCGCAAGGAAGCTGTTTCCCAAACAGAGGATGCTCTTTCTTACAGGGTCGCGTATACGATCCGGGCAGACATCTGCAATTGAAGCTTTTATCGATCAAAATTCAAAAAGACAGCTGCGCATTTTTGATGCACAGCTGTCTTTTTCTTTTAAATTCCCGATGGGATATCTTCTTGGATCACGCCTGCTCTTCTGCCGGGCTGCAAGCAGGTTCCTCCGCTTTTTCCAGCAATTCGTTCAGATCAAACTCATACTTGGTGTGGCAGAAATGGCACACGATCTCACAGTGGGGATCTTCATCCCTCAGCTTTTCCAGCTCCTTTTTGCCCAGGCCCAGCAGCATCTCCTCGGTGCGCTGACGACTGCAATCACACTGATAACGTACCTCCCGCTCCTCCAGGACCTGCGGCGCAAAGCCCGCCATTGCCAGCTCCATCATATCGCGCGGCGTCTTTCCGGCATGCAGCATCTCCGTGACAGAGGGCATCGCTGCGATATTCTGTTCCAGATGGGTGATCTCATCATCGGTTGCACCCGGCAGCAGCTGAAGCAGGTAGCCGCCCGCGCACAGGATAGACAGATCCTTGTCCACCAAAACGCCCAGCGCACAAACGGTAGGCACCTGTTCACTGTAGGCAAAATAAGAAGTGATATCCTCTGCGATCTCGCCCGAAACCAGCGGTACCTGGCCCACCGTCGGCTCCTTTTGCAGGCGGTTGTCCCGGATGACGGTGAGGACACCCTCTCTGCCGACTGCTCCACCCACATCCAGATGGCCATCTGCACGCGGCGGAAGCTCTACCAGAGGGTTATCGATGCAGCCCTTCACATTTCCGGTGCCATCGGTACAGGCGATCACCAGACCGGCAGGCCCTCCGCCGGAAACACGCAGCGTGATGGTATCCCGGTCATCCTTGAGCATCGCCCCCATCAGGCAGGCGCCAGTCAGCAGGCGGCCCAGTGCGGCGCTGCAGGTCGCGCTGGTGGTATGCAGACGCTCGGCCTCGCGGACGATCCCGGTAGAATCAACGCCGCAGAACACGACTCCACCGTTTTCGGACAGCCCGCGGATCAAATTGGACATATTATTCTCCCTCCAGTTGTGTATACTGCTTGACCGCACAGAAGAACCAGCGCTCGCTTTCTTCGGTCAGCGGGCCAAAGCTTTCGCCATCGCACACGCTTTCCAAAACAAAACCGTGGCGTTCCAGTGCGGCGCGGACGGTCTCCAGATCATAGGTGTATTCAAAGAACTGCTCGTGAAAGTGTTCGCCGGTTTCGCGATAGTCGATATCAATGGTGATCTCTACCCGGCGGTCGGCATCATCGTAATGATTGCGCCACACACAGACGGCATCCTCCTCGTCAAAGGTGAACACATTGTCCGCCAGCACCTGCTGGTGTTTGTAGGGTGTGTTCATGTCGAACAGCAGTACGCCGCCCTTTTCCATAAAAAAGCCCGCGTTGGCGATCACCTTGTCCAGCTTCGGGATATGATTAAAGGTGTCAAACGTGGATACCGCACCCCGGATAGTGCCATAAAGATCCAGCTGGAGCAGATCCTGCCGCAGCAAAAGCAGCTGCCCCGAAAGACCCAGCTGTTCCGCTTTGTCCCGCACCACACAGAGCATTTCCTCCGACTGATCGATGCCGATCATGTCATAGCCCGCCTGGGTCAGCATCAGGGTCAGTTCTCCGGTGCCGCAGCCCAGATCTGCCAGAATGCCGTCCGGAATGCCATGCGCTTCCAGCTGGGCAAAGATATGGGCATAGAGGGCATCGTAGTCTGCTTCCCCATTGAACGCATCGTAAAAATAGGCAAATTCATTGTAGGCCATCGCTGTTCACTCCGCGTCCTCTCCTGCCACGGCTGCGTCCAGCGCCGCGCGCAGCTCCGGAATGCCATAGCCGCTTTCGCCGCTGGTCAGGATCACCGCGCGGCTGCCATAGGGCAGGCACAGTTTTTCAAATTCCGCCTGCACTGCGGCCAGCTGGCTCTTTTTCAGCTTATCGGCCTTGGTCAGCGCCACGATAAACGGGATATCGTGATAATGCAGATATTTCAGCATCTGGAGGTCGTCCTGGCTGGGCGCGTGACGGCAGTCCAGCAGCTGCACCAGCAGGGTATGATGGCGCTGGGCCTCGAAATAGCTGTTGATCAGCTCGTCCCAGCGCTCGCGGTCGGCGTTGCTCACCTTGGCATAGCCGTAGCCGGGAAGATCCACGAAATAGCACTCGTCCACGGAATAAAAGTTGATGGTAGCCGTCTTGCCCGGCGTACTGGATACGCGGGCAAGGTTCTTGCGGGAGCATAGTTTATTGATCAGGCTGGACTTGCCCACGTTGGAACGGCCCGAAAAGCTCAGCTCCGGGCGGTCGCTTTCCGGCAGCTGGCTGGAAATGCCGTAGCTGGCAATAAAATCCGCTTTGTTGTAATTCATCGGTCTTGCTTCCCTTTCACGTTCAGCACACAGCGCCCGGCTGGGATTTGTCCGCCGCCGGGGAGACCAGCGCCGTTTCAGCGGGCTTTGCTTTTTTTGAGCGGGTGCGGCGCGCAGGGGCATCCTGCGGGCGCAGCAGCGCAGCGTTCAGGATCTGGGACAGGTTGGACATGGGCAGGAACTGAAGATTCTTTTTCACTTCCTCATCCACCTCGTACAGATCCGGCTCGTTGTCCTTGGGGATGAGCACGGTCTTTATGCCCTCGCGGTAGGCCGCCATGCTCTTTTCCCGCAGGCCGCCGATGGGCAGCACATTGCCGTGCAGGGTGATCTCGCCGGTCATGGCCACATCGCCGCGCACCGGCATACCGGACAGGCAGGATACCAGCGCGGTAGTCAAGGTAACGCCCGCAGAGGGGCCGTCCTTGGGCACTGCGCCCTCCGGAGCATGGATGTGCAGATCACACTTTTTCAGGCGCTCCGGATCGATGCTGTATTCTGCGGCGTGGACCCGCACATAGGTCACGGCAAGCTGGGCGCTTTCCTTCATCACATCGCCCAAAGAACCCGTGACTGTGATCTTGCCGCTGCCATCCTCCACCACCTGCACCTCGATGGGCAGCGTCTCGCCGCCCACACTCGTCCAGGCCAGGCCGTTGGCAACACCCACCAGGTTGGTGCGGTTGAGAAATTCCGGCTTGACTTTGCGGGGGCCAAGCAGCTCCTCCAGCATCCCGCCGTTGACCGAAACGGTTTCCATCTCACCGGAAGCGATCTTCCGCGCACATTTGCGCAGAACGCTGGTGATGGTGCGTTCCAGATTGCGCACACCGGCCTCGCGGGTATATCCGTCAATGATACCGTACAGCGCGCTCTGGGAAAGAGTGACCTTTCCGGACAGGCCGCAGGCTTTGAGCTGCTTGGGCAGCAGATGGCGGCGGGCGATCTGATACTTTTCCACGCGGGTATAGCTGGGCAGCTCGATCACATCCATGCGGTCTCGCAGCGGAGCCGGGATCGCGTTCAGATCGTTGGCCGTCGTGATAAACAGCACATGGCTCAGGTCAAACGGGATATCCAGGAAGTGGTCATGGAAGGTGCTGTTCTGCTCCGGATCCAGCGCTTCCAGCAGCGCGGCTGCCGGGTCGCCCCGGAAATCCCCCGCCAGCTTGTCGATCTCGTCCAGCAGCATCAGGGGATTTGCGCTTTTGGCCGTGATCATCGCGCTGATGATCTTGCCCGGCATCGCGCCGATATAAGTGCGGCGATGGCCGCGGATCTCGGCTTCATCCCGCACGCCGCCCAGACTCAAACGGACATATCTGCGGCCAAGGCTTTCGGCAATGGAACGCGCGATGCTGGTCTTGCCCACGCCTGGAGGCCCCACCAGACAGATGATCTGCGCTTTGACATCCGGAACCAGCGCCCGAACCGCCAGAATTTCCAGAATGCGGTCCTTGACCTTTTCCAGGCCATAGTGATCCCGATCCAGGATCTGCTGCGCGTGCGCAATGTCTAGGTCATCCTCCGTAGAGCTGTTCCAGGGAAGATCCAGGCAGGTATCCAGATAGGTGCGGATGACCGTTGCCTCCTGGTTGCTGCCCTGCATCCTGGAAAGGCGGTCCACCTCTTTCAGCAGCTTTTTCTCGCTGGCTTCTGCCAGATGCAGCTCCGCAATGCGGCGGCGGTACTCGTCGGCCTCGGCATGGGTATCGTCCCCTTCGCCCAGCTCATCGCTGATGATGTGCAGCTGTTCGTGCAGATAGTAATCGCGCTGGTTCTTGTCCATGGACTCGTTCACCTTGTCCGCGATCTCCTTTTCGATGCGCATCACCTGACACTCCCGGCGCAGCATCTCGATCAGACGCTGCAAACGTCCGGAAAGCGTGTTCTCATTCATCACTGCCTGCTTATCCTCAAAGCGGAACAGCAGGTTGGCGGGGATATACTCGCTGAGAAAAACCGGGTCGTTACTGGACACGATGGAAAACACCACATCCTTGCCCAAACGCGGGTTCATCCCCAGGTATTCGTCAAAGCTGGTTTTCAGGCTGCGCAGCAGCGCCTCGATCTCGATGCCGTCATCCGCTTTGACCCCACGCACCGGGGCCGAACGGACAGAAGCCAGCAGGAAATCGCCCTCTGCGTCCAGCGAAAGGAGCTTGGCGCGGTATTTGCCCTCCACCAGCACCTTGACCAGATCCTCGGACACGCGCAGCACCTGCTTGATCTCGGCCACCACACCATAGGCATACAGATCGGCTGCATCGGGCGCGTCCACATCCATCGCCTTCTGAGTCACCAGAAAAACATTGGAATTGTTGGCCATTGCCCATTCTACCGCGGCAATGCTCTTGTCCCGCCCGACCTCAAAGTGGACGAGATTATTCGGGAACACCACCAGCCCCCGCAGGGCAATGGTGGGAAGGTGCAGCTCCTGACGCTCCACCTTGATCGTAACTTTTTCGGACATGTGTGAAAACCTCCCGGCCCGGACGCCGTTTGCAGATGGCGAGAGGGCTTTATCTTGTTGGAGCGGCGCAGGCACAGGGCGGGGCTCCCGATGCCCTGCACCTGCTCTCCAGACTGCCTGCGGCCTTTTGACCTACAGGCAGAGAATGCAGCAAATACAATGTTCCCTGCTCCGCTTGATCTGCGGAACAGTTCTTTTTATTATACTGAATCGACAGTCAAATAGCAACCATCGGTTTGGCAGGACTCGGGATCTGCTTTTGCAGCCATTGCACTCCGTCTGGACGGTCTTTTCTTACCGCTCCCGATTCTCATGCGTATTGAAGCCCAGCCGTCCCAGCGCAGGTATAAGCGCCCGCAGGGTGATGGAGGTGAGCGCCCCCATCACAAGGCCCAGCACCAGCATGACCGGGGCATAATACAGGGACAGCGAGGAGGAGATGATGACCCCGGCACCCAGCAGCTGACCGATATTATGGGCCAGTGCACCGCACACCGACAAAATGAACCAGGTAGGGCGGATCGGCAGGATATAGTAGAAAAGCCACATTACCAGCAGCGAAAGCATGCCGCCGCACAGGGACAGAAATCCCGCCGTAAAACCGGAGACCAAAAAAACGAACAGCGCTTTGAGCACATCCAGAACAAGCGCCTGCTTTGGCCCCATGAAAAAGAGGGCGTACATCACCACGATGTTGGCCAGGCCCAGCTTCATGCCGGGCAAAAGGCCGGGAATGACCAGCGAGCCTTCGATGAAGGAAAGCGCCATCGCCAGCGCGAACAGCAGGCCGGAAAGCGCAATATGGCGGGTCTTTTCGTAGTTGCGGTCATGGTTTTGTCGCGGCATGGTCTGCCCCTCCTTTTGTTCTGCTCATTCTGCGCCGTTCAGGGTCTGTTCAAATCGTTCCTGTTCTTCCACTGCGGCTTCCCATGCGGCAAACAGCTCTTCCTGATGGAACCGCAGATCGCTCAGCTCATCGCTCTTTTCCCGCAGCAGAGCGGGATCGTTGTAGATCTCCGGAGAGTTGATCTCGTTTTCCAGCTTCACTTCCCGCGCGCCACAGGCTTCCATCTCATCTTCACAGGCTTTGATCCTGGCGCGCAGCTCGGCTCGGCGGCGGCGCTGTTCTTTTCCGTAGCCCGCCCTGGCAGGTTCGGCTGATTTTTCGGCCGCCGAAGCCGGAGCAGAGCGGCCCATCAGAGCGTCATAGCTGGGATAGAGCACAGCCTTTCCTTCTTCCAGATACAGGATCGGGCAGGCCAGACGGTTCATCAGGTGACGGTCATGGGTGACTAGCAGCAATGTACCGGTGTATGCGGACAGCGCTTCGGTCAGATTCTCGCGGGTATAGATGTCCAGGTGGTTGGTCGGTTCGTCCAGGAACAGCAGATTGGGGCGTTCCAGAACGATCTCTGCAAAACGCAGACGGGCCAGCTCGCCGCCGGAAAGGTTCTCGCAAGGCTTGAACACGGTTTCGCCCCGGAAGCCCAGCCGCGCCAGATGGCTGCGCACCTCCAGCTCGGTCATGCGGGGATATTTGTTCCAGATCACATCGATGACACGTCCCGCGCCAATGCGGTTCTGCTGCTGGGCAAAGATGCTGGGCCGCGCCCCGGTGCCCAGACGCACCATGCCGCCGGAGGGACGGCGCTTGCCGTCCAGCACCTGCATCAGGGTAGACTTGCCTGCACCGTTGGGGCCTGCGATAATAAGGCGCTCGCCCCGGTGCACCGTGTAAGTGAGGGGTTCCAGCAGCACCCGCTCCCCGATGCGGATGGTCAGGTTCTTGAGCAGCACCAGCTCGTTCCAAGGCTCGACATCGTATTCAAAGCGGAATTTCAGCTGATTTGTTTCGTCCTTCGGCGCTTCGGTGATCTCCAGCTTTTCCAGCTGCTTGCGGCGGCTCTGGGCCATTTTGGTGGTGGAGGCGCGCACAAGGTTTCGGTCCACATAATCCTGCAGCTTTTCTGCCAGCGCCACATCCGCGTCATGCTGCTTCTGCCGCAGCGCATCCGCAGCCTCCTTCTGGGGCAGATAAGCGGAAAAATTGCCCTTGTAGGCGGTCATGCTCTGGAAGGAGATCTCCCAGATCTTGGTACACACATTATCCAGGAAATAACGGTCGTGGCTGACCACCATGACCGCGCCGGAATAGCCTTTCAGATAATTTTCCAGCCATTCCATCGTGGCAAAGTCCAGATGGTTGGTCGGCTCGTCCAGGATGAGTACATCCGGCTTTTCCAGCAGCAGCTTTGCAAGACGCAGGCGAGTCAGCTCTCCGCCGGACAGCACCGCGATGTTTTTGCTCCAGGTATCCTGCGCAAAGCCCATGCCGGACAGCACCTTTTTGATGTTTACATCCATATTGTATCCGTCCGCAGCGTTTACAATATTTTGCAGCGCATCATGCCGGGCCAGCAGCTCTGCGTCCTCTGGATAGGCCGCCATTTTGCGTTCCAGGATCTGCATCTGCGCCATCGCGTCCAGAACACGGGCAAAGGTGGAACGCATTTCCCCATAAATATCCAGCGTGGGATCCAGGCGGGCGTTCTGCTCCAGATAGCCCAGCGTTACCCCGTGGGTCACGCTGAACTCGCCATCATAGTCCATATATTCCCCGGTCAGAATTTTGAGCAGGGTGGTCTTGCCCGCACCGTTCTGGCCCACGATGCCAATGCGGTCCTCCCGCTCCACGCTGGCCGTCACATCGTGCAGGACGACCTTTTCGCCAAAGGTCTTGCCCAGTTTTTCCAAATGAATCAACATACCGTTTTTTCCTCATCCCAAAGCTATGGCGGCAAGCAGTCTGCTTACTGCTGGTGGCGGCGGTTCTTTGCGCCTACATTGGCCAGCTCTTCCGGCTCCATGACCAGCGGGTAAAGCTCGGTCAGCGAGGCGATCTCATAGTTGGGGCAGACCTTGCCCGGATTTTCCGCATGGTTGGGATTGAACCAGCAGGTGTCCAATCCGGCGTTGACGCCGCCCTGGATATCACTGGTCAGGCTGTCGCCCACTACCAGAACATGCTCCCGGTTCTCGACGCCCAGAGTGCGCAGAGCTGCATCAAAAATTTTGCGGTTGGGTTTTTCGCTGTCCACCTTTTCGGAGATGAACACGCCTTCCATATAATTCAGGATCCCGGATTCGGCCGCGCGGCGGGTCTGTACCCGCTCGAAGCCGTTGGAGACCAGCGCGAGCGTTGCCACCTCGGACAGCTCCCGCAGCACATCCAGAACCCCGCCGGGCATCAGATCCGGGTGGGTGGAAAGCTGTTCCAGATAATAACGGTTCATCTCTGCGCCGTTTCCCGCTGCGCCAACCGCTTTCAAAAACCGGGTAAAGCGCTCGTTCATCAGCTTTTCGCGGCGGATCTGGCCTTTTTCCAGCTGCTGCCACAAGGCGCTGTTGATCTCTCGATAAGCAGCCACCGTAGCGGCATCCGGCTCGATGCCGTAATGGACCAGCGTTTCGGCCAACGCTTTGCTTTCCGCCGCATCAAAGTCCAGCAGCGTGTTGTCCGCATCAAACAAAACACAATAATATTTTGCCATCTCAAAATTCCCTTTCTCTGCCTTTGGCCGCACAAACGGAAAAGGCATCACCATTTTTAGGCGGCCTGTCCGCCGCAGATACAACAAGGAGAAGCCAGCCCCGCCCCCGGCAGAGCTGGCCTCCCGTTATTCCAGAACTATTTCATACGATTCATCGTCCGTTTGCTCCGGCTGGTTGTCCTGACATTGAGTAGAGCCATTGTCGTCATCCGGCCCGCAGGGAGAAGGAATGCATCGGATCATTTCTTCCTCGGTGGCACCGTTTTCCACGTTTTCCCACTCCATGTCATAGTAATCCACACTGCCATCGGTCACATCATCTACGCCGGGAAGCCCCGGGACGCGCGGCTGTTCATAGTAATTGAAATTGAAATCATAAGCCATAGCGCGCAGCCTCCTCTCCCGCCAGCCTATGCGCCGCAAAGAAAAAAGGTGCGGCGGCGAAAAAGGCTTAGCCCTCCGTGTTCCGGGCTTCTCTGCTTGCGCTCAGCTCCAAGGAGGCAGCGGAGCTTTCGGAGCCGGAAGAAGCGTTTTCCTTCTTTCCCTCGTCCGATGAGGATGCAGAAGAAGAAACGGAAGAAGCGTTCTCTGTTTTTGAAGAAGCAGCAGAAGAAGAACCGCTTTCTGCCTTTGACGCAGTACTTTCGGATGTGGAGCTTGCGCCCGAGGATGCGGTGGAAGAAGCCGATCCCTTTTCTGCGTCAGAGCTGGATGCGCTGGACGAGGAAGCAGGTTCTTTGTCCGCATTGGAGCTGGAAGAGCTGCCGCTGGAAGAAGATGTACTTCCGGAGGAAGTTCCGGAAGATGCGCCGGATGAAGAGGCGCTGGAGCCGGCATTCCCCGCCCCGGAGGAGGAAGAACTGCCCGCGCTGGAAGAGCCAGAGGAACTGGAAGAACTTGAAGAGCTGGAAGAACCAGAGGAACTGGAGGAGCTTCCAGAAGATGAATTTCCCGAGGAAGCACTGTCAGACGAGGATCCGGAGCTGACTCCACTGCCGATCTTGATCACCAGAGTGTTGCTCTTGACGGTGCAATCGTTATAAGAGATCTCCGCCTGCACCTTGTAGGTCTCGCCCAGCATGGCAGAGCTGATGGAGAAGGTGATGTCCGTTTTTCCGGCGGCTTCCTTCACCTCTTCCCCATTCACATACCAGCGGATGCTGTCCGCCGGGGCATATTTGCCTTTGACAGTCGCCTTAAAGGTGTAAAAAGTATTCAAAAAGCCGCTGCCCTGGCTGGAGATCTGCACCGAAGCGCTGGCAAACACTGCCGTCACATCCAGATTCTGCTTGAACTTTGTGTCTGTGCGTGTCTTGCTGGTCACGCCGTCGCTCCACTTGACAAAGACATAGCCTTCGTCCGGAACAGCGGTGACTGTGAAAGAATCACCCGGATCGTCTACGCTGTAGATCAGCGAGGTTTTGCCGGTATCCTTGCCGCAGGTCAGGGTGCCGCCGGTCTTTTTCTCCACCTGATACCGGGCCTCATACTGGACGGTGCTCTGCGAGCTGCTGGGAGCCTGTACCGCAGAGCTGGGATTGGAAGTGTATTCCAGCGTCCGGGTGGGAATATTGCTGACATCCGGGCGGCGATCCGCTGTGGTATAGGCATGGGTGCGCAGGTAATGGAGCATCGCTTTCAGGCCGGAGCTTTTCAGGTGAATATCCCCGCTGGTGTAATACTCCGCGAAGCCATAGCCGGTCTCATCCTTGAGCACCTCGGCGCTGTTCAGGAATTTGATGTCCAGTTGTTCGCACATGGTCACAAGCGCCATGTTCAGGTCATCGATTTTGCTCTGGTCGATATCCGGATAGCCGGAATGGTTTTCCGGAATGGGCGGAATGGTGTTGACAATGATATCCGTATACGGATATGCGGTCTGGATCTCCTGCACAAGAGCCGTATAAGCGCCTATAAAGTCCTGCACGGGCATGCTGTTGTCATTGGTCCCCAGCGTGAGCACCACGCGGCGGGGCTTCATTTTTGCGATCGCCTGTGCAAAGGTATACAGCTCATCGTCCTTTTTAAAAGGAACGACCTTTTCTGTCCGCGCAGCCTGGATGCCAATGCCTTCTTTGGCGCAGAACTGCTGCAAAGAGATCAGGCCGTTGTTATACAAACGCACCGTGTTGGAATCGCCGATGAAAAGCGTTTCGTTCAGATAGCTTTCGCCCGCATCCGAAGTCGCGGCCAGCAATGCGCTGGATGTCTGGTCGATCTGGTAGTGATCGACCAACGGATCTTCCTCCTCCACAGGCTCGCTGAAAGCCGGGATCTCGGGGGAAGGGGGTTCTTTCTTGCCCTGTTTCAGGATGCTGTATGTGATGCCCGCCGTGAGCAGTACCGCCAGAGCACACGCTGCGCAGACCAGGATCGACTGCTTTTGCAGCGGTGTGAGAGGCTGCTTTTCCGGTTGTACATTTCTCATATTTGTCACCATTGTTTTGAAAATTTGTTCGGATCACTGCGCCACGGACACGACGCCCAGCAGTTGATCCGCCAGCTCCGCGCAGCTGGATACCAGCAAGACCGGAGCAAACGGCAGCAGCTCTTCCCGGCTGCCGTAACCATAAAGAGCGCCCGCCGCGTCCAGGCCGCAGTCTGCCGCGCCGCGCATATCGTCGCGCCGGTCGCCGACCATCAGCACACGCTTGCCGCGCAGCTGCGGCTGGGCAAGCACATACCGGACGACCGCAGTTTTTGTGTCCCGCGTTTCGTCCATGGACGCGCCGCCAATAAAGTCAAACAAATCCGCCAGTCCCTGTTCGCGCAGGATCGGCTCCACGACCTCGGTCGGCTTGGAGGTAGCGGTGCACAAGATCAGCCCTGCTTCCCGCAGACGCCGCAGCATCTCCGCTGCGCCGGGATAGGGCGTGCACATATGGCTGCCTGTTACCTCGTAGCTGACGCGGTAAAGCTCGGTGGCCTGCTCGATCCGGGCCGGATCTGAAAAATGCTCGCCAAAGCTTTTGCGCAGCGGCGGGCCGAGATAGCGCCGCAGATCCAGTCCGGTGGGATCCACTCCCATTGCACGAAAGACCTCTTCCAGGGTATGAAGGATGCCCGGAGCGGAATCGATCAGGGTCCCGTCCACATCAAACAGGACAGCGTCGTATTTCAACAAGATTTGAAACTCCTCTCTTTTGCCCATATATATCGTATATTATAGCACAGTTTATCTCTATCAGCAATTCTAACAAATGGTTTTTATAAATTTTATACATCTTGGTCATCGAACCGCAACAAAAAAGCCTGCCCGCACAAGCGGGCAGGCACGGAGGGCGCTTAGAAGCTGTTTTCAGAACCATCACACACTGTCTGAAGAGACTTTTGCCGGCATGCTCTGGCTATAAAGGCAGCGTCTTACTGTACAGTTACCTCGCCTTCCCCGTTGCAGGGCGGCAGACAGTAGAGATTGTTGGAAATGAACTCCAGCTTATCCTTGAGCACCAGCTCCAGATTGGCCACCGCATGCACCATATTGGTGGCGGAATCGTTCACTTCCAGCAGCTTGCACAGATCCAGCTCTTCCATATTCAGCGCGGTTTTCATCTTCTGGCTTTCGGCGCAGAGGATGTAGCTCAGCGCACTTTCCTGCAGAGCAATGCTCTCCAGCAGATCCACGACGACCTGATCCATACAGGTTTTAGGGATGGCTGGGCAGTTCAGGGTGGGGTTGTTCGTTGCCATGGATGGATCATCCTTTCTTCCCTTTCTAAAGCTTCGGGCAATCCATCCTATGCGGGCCAAACCACAAGTGTCACAAGTCATTCCTGTGCATCGGGATCTGGGCAGGCGCGGGTCTTTTGAATGATATCGCGGTAGCCGCCGGAGCCATACTGGATGCAGCGGTTGATGCGGCTGATGGTTGCGGTGGAGATCTCTACCGCCCGGACGATCTGGTCATAGGTGCTGCCATCCAGCAGCAGCTTTGCCGCCTGGAGGCGCTGGGCCATATCCGAAACCTCCTTGACGGTGCACAGATCCTCGAAGAAGCGATAGCATTCCTCCCGGGTCTCCAGGCTGAGGATCGCGTCAAACAGCGCGTCGGTCATTTCGTTCCGTCTGGGATTGCGTTCTGCCATAGCTGCCTCCTGTGCTGCGGGTTCCAAAAGTGTTCTTTCACACTTTAGCACACGAAAGTATGAAAGTCAAGACCTTTTGTCCGGAAAGACGCCTCCCATCCAAGATCAACCGCGCCGACGCAAAACGTTTTGCAAGGGGCACAGTCCTCCCCTACCCCAGCGGCAGCCGGGCGGCCAAGACCGCAAGACCGGTAGCCGCGCCGCATACAGGCACCAGAACCACCGCCGTGAGCAGGTACTGGCCAAGCAGTACCCGCGCCCCGGAGGAAGTGGGGTTCCGGCTTCTTCCGGAAAAAGAGAAGCTCTGCAATCTGCTGCTGACCTGGAGCGCCGAAGCTCCAAACAGGCACAGACATCCCGCTGCAGCTGCCGCAGGCACCCCCGCAAAGAAAAAGTACGCCGCGGCCTGTTTCCACCCCAGCCCCGCAAAGATCTGCGCCGTCAGCAGGCCGGAGCCTGTCCCATACAGCATTACAAACAAAAAGATCAGCACAGGCCCCAAAGCCGAAAGCCCCAGCAGAAGCAGGGCTGTTACCGCACCGGCCACAGCCAGGTATTCCGCCCCAAACAGTGCTGCCGCGCTTTCCGCCCCAGTGACCGCAAACAGCGCGCGCCAGCGCTCCAGATAGTAGGCCAGCACTTCCAGCTCCCGTGCATCGCACAATGCCTGTAGTGCTCCGGCCGCCGCAGTCCCCATCAGATACGCCGCCGCCAGCAGGATGCAATCCTTTGTTGCACGGCTGGCCGGTGTCCGGGCTGCGTTCCGTTTTGCCAAAGGCTCATTTTGCGCAGCCTGGGCGCCGCGCATCAAAGGCTGCGCGCGCTGCTGCGGCGCTGCTGCGGTTTCTTCGATTCGGGAAAGCGATCTTTCCTCTGCCTTTACGGATGCCTCTGCCTTTTCAGCAGGCATTGCCGGGCTTGCCTGTTCCTGATACACCCACATCCAACTTGTCCCTCCTGACTGTACAAATACAGGCGCACCCTGCCGGTACGCCTGTTGCGTTTAACTGGCCGGGGATCATCGCGCAGAACGCCGCCGCTTGTGGGAGCGCATCACCCCCAGAACGCCCCCGACGCATCCGGTCAGTGCGGCCAGGCCCATCCGAAACACCGCCGCGCCCTCCAACGTTCCACCGGTACACAGCGCCAGCGCCGCCAGAACCCCCGCAAACGCTGCGCCCTGTGCGGCGCCCCAGAACAGCCCACGGCTTTTCTGCCAAAAAGCGCACAGCCAGCCCGCCGCAAAGCTGCCCAGACATACCGCCGCCGTGGACAACGGCCATGCTGCGGAACGGCCAAGCCCTTGTGCGGCCATCCCTGCGGCCATTCCCGCACAGCAGGCGGCTATCGCTGCTGTGCCCAGGAGCCATGCCGCCAAAAATCCCGCCCCCGGCGGAGCTTGTTTGTGTTCTGCCATAAAAAACGCGCCTCCCTGCACACAATCTATGCAGGGAGACGCGGAAACAATGCATGTTTTAAATCATTTTTTATTGGAGGTAGCAGGAGCGTTGCTCATATCCAGCTTTTCGACTGAGCTGATAGCCGTTTTTGCAAAACGGATCTTCACGCGATCCGCGCCGGTTTCCAGAACAAAAGTCTCGTCCTTGATCGCGACCACACGGCCGATCACACCGCCGATGGTAACGACCTGATCGCCGATCTCCAGGCTCTTGCGCATAGCGGCATCCTTTTGCTCCTGCTTTTTCTGAGGACGGTAGATCATGAGGTACATCAGCAGAAGCATCAGGCCGATCATGAAGAACATGGAAACATAGCTTTCGGTCGTAGCAGTCAAAAATTGCATCGGAAAAAATCTCCTCTCAAAATTCAGGTTTGCATCTATTATAATCGCTTATCCGCCCTGTTTCAAGGCCAAAATCTTAAATTCTGGTATCCAGCAGCTTGACATAGCGATCATGGAATGCCGTAAAGGTGCCTGCATCCAGCTCGTCCCGGATGCGCTCCATCAGATGGTTATAGAACCAGAGGTTGTGCATCACAGCCAGACGCATGCCCAGGATCTCCTCCGCCTTGAACAGATGACGCACATAAGCACGGGAGTAGTTGCGGCATACCGGGCAGCCACAGACCGGATCGATGGGCTGTTCGTCCCGCTCATATTTGGCGTTCTTGATGTTGATGATACCGCCCCAGGTGTTCAGGTGGCCATGGCGGGCATTGCGGCTGGGCATCACACAGTCAAACAGATCCACGCCGCGGGACACCGCTTCGATGATATTGCCCGGTGTGCCCACGCCCATCAGATAACGAACCTTATCCTTTGGCATATACGGCTCCACCTGACTGATCATCTCATACATCACTTCGGCAGGCTCGCCCACAGCCAGGCCGCCGATGGCGTAGCCATCCAGCTCCATCTCGGCAATGCGTTTCATGTGCTCCACGCGCAGGTCGGCAAAGGTGCAGCCCTGATTGATGCCGAACAGAAGCTGATCCGGATTGACGGCCAGCCCCTCCTGCTTGAGCCGGGCCATTTCCGCCTTGCAGCGGGCCAGCCAGCGGGTGGTGCGCTCGCAGCTGGCTTTGGAGTAACTGTGCTGCGCAGGATTCTCCACACACTCGTCAAAGGCCATCGCGATAGTGGAACCCAGATTCGTCTGGATCTGCATGCTCTGCTCCGGCCCCATAAAAATACGGCGGCCATCCAGATGGGAGGCAAAGGTAACGCCTTCTTCGCTGATCTTGCGCAGCTTGGCCAGGCTGAACACCTGGAATCCGCCGCTGTCGGTGAGGATGGGGCCGTTCCAGCGGGTGAACTTGTGCAGGCCGCCCATCTCGGCTACCAGCTTGTCGCCAGGACGCAGGTGCAGATGATAGGTATTGCACAGCATTACCTGTGCGCCGATCTGCTTGAGATCCTGCGCAGACAGGCCGCCCTTGATGGCGCCCGCGGTGGCAACGTTTTGGAATGCAGGGGTTTGCACCGTGCCGTGCACGGTCCTGAACTCGCCCCGCCGGGCATCGTGTTCCTGCTTGAGCAGGCGGTAGGTCGTTAAAGAAGGCATAGATCAAGATTCCTTTCCATGCACGGAGAACAGCCGTGCGTTTATGCGGCAAACGCCGCGAGCAGAACTTATTGTATCAGAGAACACATCCGGATGCAACCGCTTTAAAGGATCATCATCGCATCGCCAAAACTAAAAAAGCGGTATTTTTCTTTTACCGCTGTTTGATAGGCGGCCATCGTCTTATCATAGCCATAAAACGCCGACACCAGCATGATCAGGGTGCTTTCCGGCAGATGGAAGTTGGTGATCAGGCCGT